>SVLP01000030.1 GCA_015067895.1 Oscillospiraceae bacterium
ACGGGCTCGCCGCACTTGGAGCAGACGGCAACGCTGGGAGCGCTCAGCTTCCAGTTGGAGCCACGGCGCTTATCGCGGCGGGCGGAAGACACTTTACACTTAGGAACAGCCATGGTGACACCTCCTTGGTCGAACTGCTTTCAAACAGCCTCAATAATTGGGATTACTTGTTCAGAAGCTGCTGTAAAGCAGCGAATCGGGGATCGATCTCCTTCTTGCAGCGGCAGACCTCGTGGTTCAGGTTCACGCCGCAGCCGCAGCAAAGACCGAGGCAGTCCTCCTTACACAGAAACTTGGTCTCCATGTTCAGGATGAATACGGTACGGATGATCTCATCCATATCGGCGAAGTTGCCCTCCAGAGGGAAGATCCCTTCGTCCTCGTGATCCTCGTCGGCCAGCTCGGTAACCAGCACCACATCCAGGGGGTAGCTGATATCGTCCTCATAATCCTCACCGCACCGGTCGCACACGGCGTTCAGGTGGGCGCGGATGGTGCCCGTGGTCATCAGCACACCGGCGGTGTTTCGCACGGTGCCCTCACAGGTCACGGGAGTCTTCAGAGGAGCGCAGGAGCCAAACTCCAGATCACTCAGATCCAGACTGACGGAGAAGTCAATGCTCGCGCCGGGCATATCAATGATTTTCGACAGATCCAGCAGCATATGTGGTAACCTCCTCGCAGTCATGCACTAGACATTATAGCGACCTATAGCCCATTTGTCAAACACTTTTTTCTGAAAATTTCGTTTTTTTTGGCATTTAGAAATCCGTTGAAAACCATGATTTGACTTTCGCTACATTATTATATATAATGCTAAATAGTGTTAAATCATAGATTAAAACGGGGGTATAGTTGTGAATGAATTGGTTTATTTTCCGGGTTTTGAGATTGTCGATGAAAATTGGCTGAAATTTGCATTACTATACTTGGAAAAACTACATCCAATAGTTCCTAGTGGGTATATTGCCGAACGAGAAATAGAGTCTCCGCATATGAAATATGTAGTGGCTGAGTCGGATCTTATTGAATATTATTCACCTACTGATCCAGAGGTCATAAATGCATCAAATGATGCTATTGATTATTTCTCCTCTTTATTAAATGATTCTGAAAAAACCAAAGAACGAGATGCTATGATAGCGCGGTGGAAGATACCTGAGAAACAAAGTGTGAAGGTGAGAAAGCAAAAATATACTTCAGAATTCATGAAATTGTGTGTTGATGAAAAATTGGCCCGAAAATGCGAAGGTGGCGCGTTGATGTCAAAAGATTTATCATTTACATATATGAGTTTTTTGGCCAATAGTATTGCGTCGGAAAAAGAGATTGGTTTGATTACAGATAGCAGGAGAGAAGTTGAATTGCTTCATTCTTCGGATATGAATAGATTAAAGATGAAGGCGTACGAAATTGCATTGGCGAGAAGTGTGGTCGAATTTACCCTGCCTTCTAATCTTCGGGATGTTCCACTTAAAAGTATTGTCGCATTGAGAAATGAAAAGAGTTTTCAGGATCTCAGAAAAGCATTTATGAATCACTTGCAGCAGTTTGTTAATAAGCAGGTGTCCGGAGAAAAAGTTGGTTTCAAATCGGAAACTAGCTATATTCATGCTGAAATTGCTGATTGTATCTATAAAACTTTTAAAGCAGCAACTCCGGTGGCATTAACTGTTTTGGGATGGTTTTCGCTACAGAACGAACAGACCATGCCTGGATGCTTAGAATTTGGATTAGGAGCATTTGAAACTGCGACAGACATGCCTGAGAGACTCGACGAGTTGAAAAAAGCATTTAGCACGTTGAAACAAAAGAATTATAGTCGAAAATATCTTGTGGAACTATCTCAGTTTAAGTGACTTAATGAAACATGAAAGAATTTAGGATCGAAAAAAATGACGCCGGTCAGCGTTTGGACCGGTTTTTAGCCAAGGCCGTGCCCCTGCTGCCTGCGTCTCTGGCCCAGAAGTATATCCGCATCAAGCGCATCAAGCTCAACAACGCCCGCGCCGACCGGGACACCCGGCTGAAAGAGGGCGATGTCCTTCAGCTGTATATCAATGACGAGTTCTTCGACAAGCCCCGGGAGGACAACGCCTACCTGACCGTGGCGGCTCCCAAGCTTTCCATTGTCTACGAGGACGAGAACATCCTCCTGGTGGACAAGCGGCCGGGGCTTGCCGTCCATCCCCACGACGGCGCGGAGTACGGCCGCACCCTCATCGACCACATCCAGGCCTACCTCTACCAGAAGCGGGAGTGGAGCCCGAGAGGGGAGAACTCCTTCACGCCCGCCCTGTGCAACCGCATCGACCGGAACACCGGCGGCATCGTCATCGCCGCCAAGACCGCCGAAGCCCTGCGGGTCATGAACCAGAAGATCAAGGATCGGGAGTTGGACAAGCGGTATCTGGCCATCGTCGAGGGCGTACCCAAGCGCAAAGAGGGGAGCCTGAAGGGGTACATCTTCAAGGATGCCAAGAAAAACCGGGTCTTCGTCTCCGACAAGCCCCAGCCCGGAGCCAAGACCGCCCAGACCAACTACAAGGTGCTGGACTCCCGAAATGGTCTGAGTCTGGTCGAATGCGAGCTTATCACCGGCCGAACCCACCAGATCCGCGCCCAGTTCGCCCACGCCGGTCATCCGCTGCTGGGCGACGGCAAATACGGCAAGCTGGACAAGCGGTTCGACCGCACCTACCAGGCCCTCTATTCCTATAAGCTTAGCTTCACCTTTACCACCGAGGCGGGCAGCCTGGAAGGCCTGAACGGTAAGACCTATCAGGTGCAGAACGTGGACTTCGTAACCGAATATTTCCCCGAGGCCGGGAAGCGGATCTTTGGGGAATAATGCAATATGTATCATTACAGCACGTCATTGCGAGGGCGCAGCCCGTGGCAATCCCGTGGATAGAAGGATGCACCAATTTGGTGTCCGGAAAATCGGGGGGATTGCCACGTCGGGCTTTGCCCTCCTCGCAATGACGTGTTCTTTTGGAGCGTGTAATCCCGATCGTACCCATGGTAAAGGAAAACACTGCGGCTTTTTTCGACATTTGTTATTGACATTCCCGGCGTTTTCGTATATATGTATACTAATTAAAGTGGGTGTATCTCGGGCATACTATTGTCCGTGGGCTGCGCCTGCTTTTCTCAGTACATACAGAAACGGGGGAGGATAAATGTCCAAAGAACTGATCCGCCTCCAGAACCTCACCATGGAATTTGACGGTGAGCGCATCCTGGACGGCATCAACCTCTACATCAACGATCACGAATTTTTAACCTTGCTGGGCCCCTCCGGCTGCGGCAAGTCCACGACCCTGCGCATCATCGGCGGCTTCCTGACACCCACCGACGGCAATGTGCTCTTCGACGGTCAGCGGATCAACGATGTGCCCGCCTATAAACGACAGATCAACACGGTGTTCCAGCGCTACGCCCTGTTCCCGCACCTGGATGTCTACGACAACATCGCCTTCGGTCTGCGGGTCGCGAAGGTGCCCAAGGAGGAGATCCACCAGCGGGTCACCCGGATGCTGGAGATCGTGTCCCTGAAGGGCTATGAGAACCGCCGCATCAACAATCTCTCCGGCGGTCAGCAGCAGCGCGTTGCCATCGCCCGTGCTCTGGTCAACGAGCCCAAGGTGCTGCTCCTGGACGAGCCCCTGGGCGCCCTGGATCTGCGCCTGCGCAAGGATATGCAGAACGAGCTCAAGCGCATCCAGCAGGCCACCGGCATCACCTTCATCTACGTCACCCACGACCAGGAGGAGGCTCTTTCCATGTCCGACACCATCGTCGTCATGGACAATGGCCGCATCCAGCAGATCGGCAAGCCCGAGGACATCTACAACGAGCCCAAGAACGCCTTTGTCGCCGACTTCATCGGCGAATCCAATATCCTGGACGGTGTCATGCTGGAGGACTACAAGGTGCGCTTCTTCGGCAAGCAGTTCAAGTGCGTTGACTCCGGCTTCGAGCCCAATGAGCCCGTGGATGTGGTCATCCGTCCCGAGGACATCGACATCGTCGAGCCCAGCGCGGGCAGCCTGACCGGCACCGTCGCATCTGTGACCTTCAAGGGTCTGAACTACGACATCATCGTGGAGGTCAAGGGCTTCAAATGGCTGATCCAGACCACGGACTTCCATCCGGAGGGATCGGTCATTGGCATCCGTCTGAACCCGGAGGATATCCACATCATGCATAAGAGTGAATACTCCGGTATGTTTGGCGATTACTCTTCCTACTCCGCGGAGTATGACGAGCTGACGGAGGATGCCGGCGATGAAGAAGAATAACTCCGTCCTCCTGTCCACGCCCTACATCCTGTGGATGATCGCCTTCACGCTGATCCCCCTGGGCGTGGTGGGCTATTACGCCCTGACCGACCCGGCCACCGGCGTCTTTACCTTTGACAATCTGAAAAACCTGGGCATGTATCTGCCCGTCCTCTGGCAGTCCATCTGGTACAGCCTGTGCGCTGCCGTCATCTGCCTGATCCTGGGCTATCCCGTGGCCTATTTCATCGCCCATACCAGCGACATCACCCAGAAGTTCCTGTATATGCTGGTGATGCTGCCCATGTGCATGAGCTTCCTGCTTCGCACCATGGCCTGGGTGGGCCTGCTGCAGGATACCGGTCTTATCAACCGGCTGCTGATGGCTCTGGGCTTTGAGCCCGTGCGGATGATCCGCACCTCCGGCGCGGTGATCCTGGGCATGGTCTATAACTACCTGCCCTACATGATCCTGCCGCTCTACTCCACCATCGTCAAGATCGACCACCGCCTGGTCGAGGCCGCCGAGGATCTGGGCTGCAACGCCGTCCAGGTCTTCAGCAAGGTCATCTTCCCGCTGAGTATGCCCGGCATCGTCTCCGGTGTGACCATGGTCTTCGTCCCCGCCGTCTCCACCTTCTACATCTCCCAGAAGCTGGGCGGCACCGACACCGTGCTCATCGGCGACGTCATCGAGCGTCAGTTCAAGCAGGGCAACAACCCCAATCTGGGTGCGGCCCTCAGCCTGATCCTGATGCTGCTGGTCTTCGTCTGCACCGGCATCATGAACAAGTTTGCCGACGATGAGGAAGGAGGCGTGATCGTATGAAGCATGCGAACCGCGCCTTAACGGTGCTGATTTTCGTCTTCCTGTATATCCCCATGGCGGTGCTGATCGTTGCATCCTTCAACACCGGCAAGGATATCACCCATTTCGACGGCTTCACCCTGAACCAGTACCTGGAGCTGTTCAAGGACGACAAGCTCCTGAATCTGCTGGCCAACTCCCTTATCATCTCCATCCTGGCCTCGGGCATCGCCACCGTCTTCGGCACCGTGGCGGCTGTGGGCATCCACAACCTGAATCCGAAGCTGCGTAAGGTAGCGTTGAGCCTGACCAACATCCCCATGACGAACCCGGACATCGTGACCGGTGTCAGCTTGAGCCTGCTGTTCGTCTTTGTTGGCACCAAGCTGCTGGGCCAGCGGGAGAGCCTGACCTTCTGGACGCTGCTGATCGCCCACATCACCTTCAACCTGCCCTACGTGGTGCTGAACGTGATGCCCAAGCTCCACCAGATGGATTCGAGCCTGGTGGATGCGGCCATGGACTTGGGCTGTACCCCCTTGCAGTCCTTCTTCAAGGTGACCATCCATGAGATCATGCCCGGCATCATCACCGGTGCCATCATGGCCTTCACCATGTCCCTGGACGACTTCGTCATCTCCTATTTCGTCACCGGCATGGGCTTCACCACATTGCCCGTCGAGATCTACTCCTACGTCAAGAAGCCCATCCAGCCCAAGATCTACGCCATGTTCACCCTGCTCTTCGCGCTGATCTTTGTGCTGATGGTGGCCATGAACCTGCTGCAGCTGCGGGGCGAGCAGAACAAGAAGAAAAACCGCAGCGCGGTCACCGAGTCCAGGGCCATGCGTACCTTCAAAAAGGTGGTGGCTGTGGCGGTGTCCATCTGCCTGATCGTGGGCGTTGGCGGCTTCATCTTCTTCGCCCGCCTGGGCGGCTCCGACGAGCAGGTGACCCTGAATGTCTACAACTGGGGTCAGTACATTGCCGACGGCTCTGACGATTCCCTGGACATCATCGCCGAGTTCGAGGCCCGGTACCCCAACATCAAGGTCAACTACCAGACCTACGACTCCAACGAGACCATGTACTCCAAGCTGGTCAACGGCGGCATCACCGTGGACGTCATCATCCCCTCTGACTATATGATCGCCCGTATGCGGCAGGAGGGCATGCTCCTGGAGCTGGACTTCGACAACATCCCGAACTACCAGTATATCGACGAGACCTTCCGCAATACCTCCTACGACCCGGAGAACAGGTATTCCGTCCCCTACACCTGGGGCACCGTGGGCATCATCTACAACGGCAAGTACGTGGATGAAGCCGACGTCACCGGCTGGGAGCTGCTGTGGAACGAGAAGTACGCCGGCAAGATCCTGATGTTCGACAACTCCCGGGATGCCTTCGGCATCACCCAGTACATGCTGGGCTACGACGTCAACACCACCGACGAAAATGAGCTGCAGCACTGCGCCGACAAGCTGGCCGAGCAGAAGCCCGTCCTGCAGCAGTACGTCATGGATCAGATCTTCGCCACCATGCAGAACGAGGAGGCCTGGATCGCCCCCTACTACGCCGGCGACTACCTGACCATGGCCGAGGAGAATCCCGACCTGAAGTTCTACCTGCCCGAGCACCAGGGCTTCAACCTCTTCATCGACGCCATGTGCATCCCCACCTGCGCCCAGGAGAAGGAGGCAGCGGAAACCTTCATCAACTTCCTCTGTGATCCCGAGATCTCCGCCGCCAACATGGATTGGGTCTGCTACTCCACCCCCATTTCCGAGGCCAAGCAGTACCTGGATCCCGAGGTGGCCGCGTCCGAGGTCAGCTATCCTGCCCAGGAGAAGCTCATCAAGGCATCGAGCTACTCCTTCCTGAACCCCGAGACCACCAGATTGGTCGAGGCGCTGTTCATGACCGTGCGCAATTCCCAGTAATAAAAATCGACGCACTTCGGTGCGTCGATTTTTTATGTAGGGTGGGGTCATGACCCCACCGACCAACCCGGATAATTGCCTCGTTTATACAGACGGACTACCTTTAAGTTAGTATGTCATCGCGAGGGCGTAAGCCCGTGGCGATCTCCCGGTACAATGTGCTGATTTAGACGCAGTACCAGGAGATTGCCGCGTCGGGCTGTGCCCTCCTCGCAATAACGGCAGTGGTCGTGACGCGGTTCTGCTGCTCAATTCCTGAGTATCTGGGGGTCATATCCCCTTAATCATACAAGGATTATATGATATCCTTATTTTCGAGGAGGAGATATCATGAACCTTTATATGCAGCAATTTCAAACCTACATCGAACAGCATCAACCCCGATTCGGACATGAGGACATCCACACCATTGCAGAGCTTCTATACAATTGCTATACAGAGCTGAATCCCATTGATACAACAGAAATACGCGGAGGTTTCCGGGAGATCGACCAAATCATCCGCAATCTGTCTGTACAGGACAACGACCGAGTCTTTGCTGTGGTCTGTCAGCTTTGTACCCAGCATGAACGGTTGGCTTTTCTGTCCGGTCTCCGAGTGGGAGTCCAACTCCTGCTGGAGCTTCAAACATAGAAAGGCACCGCCTATCCGGGCGGTGCCTTCGTGTCTACTTACAGTGCGTCGATGATGTGGGGATCCTTGCTGGGCTTGCAGAGCATGACCAGCATGATGATCCAGCCAACCAGGGGCACCAGGCTGATGAAGATCCAGGCCCAATGCTTGCCTGCGTCGTTGAGACGGCGGACGGTGATGGCCAGACCGGGGATCAGGGAGACCCACGTATAGACAGTGCCCGCAAAGGGGATGAAGGTCAGGATACAGCTGACGATGAAATCCACCAGGACGGCCCACCAGTAGCCGGGAACGGTGGTGCGGTCGGAGAAATTGGCGAAATTGCGCCACATATCCAGATAGTGATCGAGAATATTGACCATGGTTTGCACCTCTCTTTCTTAGGAATGAATTTATCATAACACATAGTTCATAAAAAGTCAAAAGCTGCGTGGAGCACCACGCAGCTTCTCGCATCAGTTGGCCATCCAGAGCAGGATGTGCAGGGCCACGCCGATGAGGCTGCCCCAGTACATCTTCTGATCCTTGCTGCCCAGATGGCCGAACAGAACCATCAGCACCGTGCACAGGGACACGACCACGAGCTTGGGCATGGCGGGGGCACCGGTGGCAAAACCGGCGGGCTGGGTGGCGACCATGGCAGGCAGGGTGATCCAGCTGTAGACAGCCAGAGCCGCTGCGGCGATGACGATGCCGGCCATAATCAGGAAATGCTTTACGCGTTCGTCTTTCATATCGTTGGCTCCTTTATTTATGGTATTTGCTTCCGGCCTGGATGGCCTCGGCCCGGTAGATCTGCTCGAGCACCATGATCCGGGCCAGATGGTGGGGGAAGGTCATTTTTCCCATGGACAGCCTGAAGTCGGCCTTGTCCTTGACCCGCTGCGAGATGCCGAAGGAGGAGCCGATCAGGAAGCATGCGCTGGACTTGCCGGAGTTCTTCACATCCGCAAGCTTCTGGGCGAATTCCTCGGAGGACAGGATCTTGCCCTCGGGGGTGAAGATGCAAAGCCAGGCTCCCCTGGGGACTTTGGAGAAGATCAGCTCCGCCTCCTTGTCCAGGCCCGCCTGGATCTCGGCAGGGGAGGGGTCATCAGGAAGCCGATGCTCGGGCAGCTCGATGAGCTTAAAGGAGCAGTACCCGCGCAGCCGCTTCTCATATTCGGCGGCAGCGGAGAGGTAGAACTTCTCCTTGAGCTTGCCCATGACGATCAGGGTGATGTCAAACATTATCGCAGGAAGCCCTCCAGGATCTTCTCCTCGGCCTCCTCGTAGCTCAGACCCAGGGTCTGGAGCTTCAGGATCTGGTCACCGGCGATCTTGCCGATGGCGGCCTCGTGGATCAGGCCTGCGTCCACATGGTTGCAGGAGATCTCCGGGATGGAGCGCACCTTGGCGGTGCCCATGATGATGGAGTCGCACTGGACATGGCCGAAGCAGGCGGTGTTGCCCACCACTCTGGGGTAGAAGACCTGGTTGGACTCGTCCTGGGCAACGGAGCGGGAAATGACCCGGGTGGAGGAGTTCTCACCGTCCAGGAACACGTCCATGATGGACTCGGCCCTCTGGTTTCCGTGGGTCAGCAGCTTCTCCTGGACGATGAACTCGGCGTTTTCGCCCTTGAGCACGGCCTTGGTGTAGCGCTTGGTGTCGTCCACGCCCCGGATCTGGGTGGTCTCCAGGGTGACCTTGGCGCCCTCCTCCAGATACAGGATGGTCTGGGGATTCAGGATCCGCTTGCCCTCGCCCTCACCCTCGCCGTAGTGGACTTCGGAGTAGGTGACCTGGGCGTTTTTGCCAATGTGGAAGGTGTGGATGCCGTCGTGCTCCGAGTCGCAGGAGCCGCAGTTGTGGATGCCGCAGCCTGCGTTGATGGTGACCTTCGCACCCTCGCCCACGTAGAAGTCGTTGTAGACCACATCGTGGAAGCCCTCCTCGGTGACGACCACGGGGATATACACATGGTCAGCGACCACGCCGGGCTCGATGATGATGTCGATGCCCTCCTTGTCGGTCTTGGATTCGATGCGCACACCCTCGCAGTTGGAGTGGTAGGCCCGCTTGCCGTTGGCCCGGATGTTCACCGCACCCTTGGCGTCGCCTGCCATACCGGAGACCACCTCCAGGATGTGCTTCTGGATCTCGTTCAGCATTCCTGATTCACCTCCAGCATATTGCAGCCCGCGATGGTCATACCCATCAGCTGGGGATAGATCTCGTCGGCGTCGCCCCGGGCGGCAACGTTGCCGTTGGCCATCAGGATGATCTCGTCGGCCAGGCGGATGATCCGCTCCTGGTGAGAGATGATGATGATGGTGCTCTCCCGTTTGGCGTGGATGGCCTTGAAGGTCTCGGTCAGACGGGCGAAGCTCCACAGGTCGATGCCGGCCTCGGGCTCGTCGAAGATCATCAGGGGGGATTTCCGGGCGAGAATGGTGGCGATCTCGATGCGCTTGACCTCGCCGCCGGAGAGGGAGGCGTCCACATCCCGATCCACATAGTCCTTGGCGCACAGGCCCACCTGCGTCAGATAGGCGCAGGCCTCGTTGTGGCTCAGCTTATCGCCTGCGGCGATCTCCAGCAGGTCGCGCACACGCATGCCCTTGAACCGGGGTGGCTGCTGAAAGCCGTAGCTGATGCCCTTTCTGGCCCGCTCGGAGACACTGAGGGCGGTGATGTCCTCGCCGTTCCAGATGATCGAACCGGAGGTGGCCTCGTTGATGCCCATGATGGTGCGGGCCAGGGTGGTCTTGCCGCCGCCGTTGGGGCCGGTGATGACCACGAACCGCTTGTCCGGGATCGTCAGGTCAACGCCGTTCAGGATATGCTTTTCCCCGTTTTCGTCGCTGACGGTGAAATGCAGGTTTTTGAGTTCCAGCATAAAAATGAGTCCTCTTTTCTTTTGCTTGTGTAACGCTTGATACTATATCATATATAGAAGCAAATTGCAATCCGTTGTCGAATATCCCGGATGAATAATCGGTTGTTCTGGCGAATGGAATCGTTACCAATTGTGAAAAGCGCACAAATTGGAGACCCAATAATCGGTAAATAGAACCGTTGACAGAAATATGAACAAGTGGTAAACTATCGATTAAGAGCAACCGATTGCGCATCGAAGGTTGCGCAAACTGCAAAAAGGGACGTCCCTTTTTGCGATGTTCCCATGTCTGGGAACATCATAAACATCTGGCTTTTACGGCAAAACAGTCCGTGATCGCAATATAAACCCCAAATTTCTAAGGAGGAAACAAAATGAAGAAGCTCATCGCTCTGCTGCTGGCTTGCGTGATGGTTCTGGGTCTGGTTGCCTGCGGCAACGAGCCTGCTGAGACCACCGCTCCCAACGCCGGCGGCGAAACCAACCCCGCTCCCGAGACCACTGCTCCCGCCGCTTCCGGCGAGGCTGAGGCCATCACCCTGAAGGTCTGGGCCCCCCAGGAGGATCAGGTCGACGCCAACTCCTGGCTGATGCAGGTTGAGGCTGCCTTCGAGGCTGCCCATCCCGAGTACGCCATCACCTGGGACAACGGTGTTTGCCCCGAGGGCGACGCCAAGACCCTCATCACCGCCGACCCCGCTGCCGGTGCTGATGTCTACATGTACGCCAACGACCACCTGGGCGGCCTGATCCAGGCTGGCGCTGTTGCCAAGCTGGGCGGCCCCTTCCTGGAGCAGGTTCTGGCTGACAACAACGAGACCTTCGTCGGCACTGTCACCTACGCTGACGGCGATGTCTACGGCTTCCCCGTGGCTCCCAACACCTGGTTCATGTTCTACAACAAGGCCATCGTTGGTGATGCTGACATCACCTCCCTGGAGTCCATCATGGAGAAGGGCATCGTTACCTTCGACGTTGCCAACTCCTGGAACATGCCCGCTTTCTTCTTCGCTGCCGGCGGTTCTCTGTTCGGCGACCTGGGCGTTGACGCCGCTGCCGGTGCTCAGTTCGGCGGCCAGGCTGGCTACGACGCCGCTGAGGCTCTGCTGACCCTGCAGGAGAACCCCAACTTCAAGTGGGACGGCGACGGCTACGGCAACAACTCCCTGAAGGACGGTACCATCGCTGCTTACTTCTCCGGTGACTGGGACTACGCCGGTCTGTACGAGAAGCTGGGCGAGGATCTGGGTGCTGCCGCCTGCCCCACCGTCATGATCGGCGGCGAGGCCAAGCAGCTGCTGCCCTACGCCGGCTCCAAGGTCGTCGGTGTCAACCCCCATGCCAAGAACATGAAGGCTGCTATGGAGTTCGCCGCTTACATGGCCTCTGTTGAGTCCCAGAAGCTGCGCTTCGAGCTGCGCGGCATCGTTCCCGCTGCCACCGAGCTGCAGTCCCTGGAGGCTCTGCAGAACTCCATCTGCGCCCAGGCCATCATGGACACCATGAACGGCAAGTCCGCCTTCCAGCCCAAGATCCCCGAGATGGATGCTGTTTGGAGCCCCGTCGGCACCTTCGGCGCCAACATCAAGGACGGCATGATCACCATGGACAACTACAAGGAAGCTGTCGATGATCTGCAGAACCAGCTGTCCGGCGGCGGCCTGTAATTCACAGTCCTAAGCTGAAAGCAACATAATCCGGCGGCGGCCGAAAGGTCGCCGCCATTTCAAAACGATTTTTTGGAACCGGTTGTCCACCAGAATTTGGCAGCCGTTTACCAAAAACGAAGGGAGTCGGTAGCGTGTCTACTAATGAATTGACCAAAGCCGCCGACGTGCGTCGGAAGAACGTGGACAAGGGTTCTCTCTCTTACGCACTGAAAAACGGCGGTCCCGTGGTTTGGGCCTCTGCTCTTATCATGGGTCTTGGCAACCTGATGGCCGGTCAGGGCTTCAAGGCTCTGCTGTTCCTGCTCATCGAGATTGCTTTTGTGGCCTTCATGGTCATCCCCAACGGCGGCTTCCACTGGCTGGGTCTGCTGCCCAGCCTGGGTGATACCCCCACCCAGGAAGTCTGGAATGAGGAACTGTTCATCTACGAGTACATCCAGGGCGACAACTCCCAGCAGATCCTGCTGTATGCCGTCGCCACCATGGTCGCCATCGTGGCCTTCATCGTCATCTGGCGTGCCTCCATCCGTTCCGGCTTCGCGGCTCTGAGCCTGAAGCGCAGCGGCAAGAAGGTTCCCACCTTCATCGACGACTGCAAGGAGCTGCTGGACAGCAACATCCACAAGCTCCTGATGTTCCCCCCCTTCATGATGCTGATGATCTTCACCATCGTGCCTCTGGTCTACATGATGCTGATGGCTTTCACCAACTACTCCAAGGTTGGCGACCATCTGACTCTGTTCGACTGGGTCGGTCTGGAGAACTTCATTTCCCTGTTCGATTCCAGCTCCGCTCTGGGCCGCCAGTTCGTGCCCGTCCTGACCTGGACTCTGATCTGGGCCTTCTTCGCAACCTTCCTGAACTTCTTCGCCGGTACTGTGATGGCCATGATTATCAACCGTCCCAGCACCCGTCTGAAGGGTTTCTGGCGTACCGTCTTCTCTCTGACCATCGCCGTGCCTCAGTTCGTTTCCCTGCTGATTATCCGCACCATGTTCAAGAGCGAGGGCGCTGTCAACTCCTTCCTGATGGACATGGGCTGGATCGAGACTGCACTGCCCTTCTTCACCGATGCAATGTGGGCTCGTGTCACCATCATCGTCATCAACATGTGGGTCGGTATTCCCTACACGGTCATGTCCGTCACCGGCATTCTGCAGAACATTCCTGCTGAGCAGTACGAGGCCGCCCGTATCGACGGTGCCAACGCCTTCCAGCAGTTCATGAATGTCACCCTGCCCTACATGATCTTCGTCATGACCCCCACCCTGATCAGCTCCTTCACCGGCAACATCAACAACTTCAACATCATCTACCTGCTGTCCGGCGGTGGCCCCACCTATGTTGGCGACTCCGCAGGTCAGACCGACCTTCTGGTCACCTGGCTGTACAAGCTGACCATCGACAACCAGCAGTATAACCTCGCCGCCGTCATCGGCATCCTGACCTTCATCGTTCTGGCCTCTGTGTCCCTTATCACCTACCGGAGCTCCGGTTCCTACAAGAATGAGGAGGGCTTCAAATAATGGCTAAGAAACCTGCTTCTGTTAAGACTCAGAAGATGATCGTCGATACCGTGGTTCATATTTTCCTGACCATTGTCGCGATCGTCTGGCTGATCCCCTTCATCTGGCTGGTTGCCCACTCCTTCCGTGGTGAGTCCACCGGTCAGTTCACCCCCAACTTCTTCCCCACTGAGTACACCTTTGATAACTACATCAAGCTGTTCACTGAGACGGATTCCATGAATTTCCCCCGGACTTTCATGAATACCTTCTTTATCTCCATCTGTGCCTGCGTCATTTCCACCTTCTTCGTGCTGGCTGTCTCCTACTGCCTGTCCCGCGTCAAGTGGAAGCTGCGTAAGAGCTACATGGACATGGGCATGGTCATCAACCTGTTCCCCGGCTTCATGGGCATGGTCGCTGTCTACTTCCTGCTGAAGGCCATGGGCCTGACCGAGGGCAACAAGTTGCCTCTGGCTCTGATCATCTGCTACACCTCCGGTGCCGGTACCGGTTTCCACATCATGAAGGGCTACATGGACACCATCCCCAAGGCCCTGGATGAGGCGGCCACCATCGACGGTGCCACCCGCTGGCAGACCTTCACCAAGATCACCCTGCCTCTGTGCAAGCCCATGATCGTCTACCAGATCATCACCTCCTTCATGGGCCCCTGGATGGACTTCATCCTGGCCAAGGTCATCGTCCGTGCCGAGGCTGAGTACTACACCGTCTCCATCGGTCTGTACAAGATGCTGGAAATGGAGTTCGTCAACAACTGGTTCACCCGCTTCTGTGCCGGTGCCGTTGTGGTCGCCATTCCCATCTCCATCCTGTTCATGATTACCCAGAAGTGCTATCAGGAAGCCATGGGCGGCGCTGTCAAGGGTTGATATCATGAAAAAGGCAGTACGAATTGTGAGCCTGCTGCTTGCTCTCGCGCTGCTGTTCGGATGCTCCGCAAATACTCCTTCCACCGCCCCCGTTTCCACGGGGGCGGCTTTGGAATCCGGACAAGCCGCAAAGACCGAAGCAGCCCTGGCTGAGATCGCCGAGCTCGGCGCATCTCCTGATGATAACTACCGCACCTTCTACGAAATTTTCGTCTATTCCTTCTGCGACTTCGACGGCGACGGCATCGGAGACCTGCAGGGTGTCATTTCCAAGCTGGATTACCTCCAGGAGCTGGGCGTCAATGGCATCTGGTTCATGCCCATCCACCCCAGCCAGTCCTACCACAAGTATGACGTCCGGGACTACTACGACATCGATCCCCAGTACGGCACCATGGCCGACTTTGAGGAGCTGATGGCCGAGTGCGCCAAGCGGGACATCCATGTCATCACCGATCTGGTGCTCAACCACACCGGCAACGACCACGAGTGGTTCACCACCGCCTGCGAGTATCTGAAGTCCCTGCCCGCCGGTGCAGAGCCCAACGCCGAGGAGTGCAAGTACGTGGAGTACTACTCCTTCAGTCGGGAGCCCGGCTCCGGCTGGCATGCTGTCGAGGGCAGCGACTGGTACTACGAGGGCATGTTCTCTCCCCATATGCCCGACCTGCGGCTGGACAACGAGAACGTCCTCGCTGACATCCGGGACATCATGCAGTTCTGGTTTGACAAGGGCGTCTCCGGCTTCCGTCTGGATGCCGCCAAGGAGTTCTACTCCGGCAGCATCTCCAGGAACGTGGAAGTTCTGAACTGGATCCAGACCACCGCCACCGAGCTCAAGCCCGATGCCTACCTGGTCGCTGAGGTCTGGGAGGACTTCGGTGTCATCACCCGCTACTACGAGTCCCAGATCACCTCCATCTTCAACTTCGCCTTTGGCAACACCAGCGGCAAGCTGATGCAGGTGCTTCGGGGCGCGGGCAACCCCAACCAGGTCTCCACCTTCGCCACCGCCCTGGAGAAGGCTGACTCCGCATACCTGGGCGCCAACCCCAATTACATCGACGCGCCCTTCCTGAGCAACCACGATGTGGGCCGTATCGCCGGCTTCTGCGGCTATGATCCCCTGAAGACCAAGCTGGCCGGTGCCATGAACCTGTTCATGGGTGGCTGCGCCTTCATCTACTACGGCGAGGAGATCGGCATGCCCGGCTCCGGCAACGACCCCAGCAAGCGGGCCCCCTTCTTCTGGAACGATGCCCGGGACAACGGCACCACCAACCCGCCTCCTGAGTGCGAGATCCCGGAGGAGTACCCCTTCGGCTCCCTGGAGACCCAGAGAGCGGACGACGCCTCCTTGTACAACTACTACCGTCAGGCTGTCGCCATCCGCCAGGCGTTGCCCGCCATCGCCCGGGGCCGGGTCACCTGTGAGACCGACCTGAACGTGGGCTGCGTCAGCGCCTTCCGCAAGACCTGGAACGATCAGAGCGTCATCATCCTGATGAACATCGCTCCCGACGCTGCCCAGGCTGACCTGAGCGCCTACGCCGACTGGGCCCTTGCCGCCACCCTCAGTGCCGACGGCAATGAGATCACCCAGAACGGCACCAGTCTGGAGCTGCCCGCCTTCGGCGTGGCCGTCCTGATCCCTAACGCATAAGCTTTTCCGCCCTGTCCCACTGGGGCAGGGCGGATTTTCTTGCATTTTCCCGAAAAATGTGCTATCATCATATTTAACTTTTTCCATGTAAGGAGTATCCCAATATGCCTGTACGTCTTGCCAGCAGAAGGATCCCCAAGGGTCGTGACGCCGCTTCCATCCGTAAGTGGGCCTTCGTTTTCCTGACCATCGGCACCATCGGCCGAAGCATCCTCCAGAACCAGCTTTTGGGCATGAACAGCATCTCCGGCGAGGAGCTGATCGCCTCCATGGAGCAGAATCCATCCCTCATGGCGATTTTGACCGTGGCTCTGGTCTGCAAAGTCCTGGAGACCTGTGCCGCACCGCTGTTTTCCTTCCTGCTGGTGGAGGGCTTCCTGCGCACCTCCAGCTTTGAAAGGTACCTGCTCCGGGTGGGCGGTGTTGCCCTTATCAGTGAGCTGCCTTACAATCTGGCCGTGGGCGGCAAGCTGCTGGAGCTGAATAGCCGCAATCCGGTCTTCGCCCTGTTCATCTGCCTTATCATGCTCTACTTCTTCAACCGCTACGCGGAGAAGGGCATCAAGAATATCCTCATGAAGACCTTGATCTTCACCGCCGCCTTCCTGTGGTGCCTGATGCTCCACATCGACGAGGGCGTCTGCCTGGTGGTGCTGGTGTGCTTCATGTGGGCAGCCCGGAGCAAGAGCAATGTCCGCTCCATGTATGGCTTCTGCGGCTCCATGGTCAGCACCCTGTTCAATATGTACTACATCGGCTCCTGTCTCAGCTGCATCATGCTCCACCGCTACAACGAGGAGCGCGGTGAGCAGAACAAGACCTTCAACTACGCCTTCTATCCCGCGCTGCTGCTGATCCTCGGTATCATCGCTCTGTTCATCTGATAATCCTGACACCTCCGGGCAGACTAAGCCCGGAGGTGTTTTTATGAACAGACGAACCGAATGGACGAACGAGCGTCCCTGCGAGGTGGTCGACCCCAGCAATACCGACCCCAACGGCATGTACACCGGTGTGCCGGAGAACCCCTTTGAAAAGCCTGTGCAGGATGCCGACGATCTGTAATGGAAAAACGGCCTGATTTCCAGGCCGTTTTCATTATGCACCTGTGTATTTCCTCCTGGTGGCCAGCCCGCCCCGGATGTGCCGCTGGGCCTTGTTCTGATCCATCAGCTGCCGCACCTGGGCGAAGAGGGCAGGGGAGGCCCGGGGCAATACCTCGCACAGATCCTTGTGCACCGTGGATTTGGAGATCCCGAATTTCTGGGCGGCGGAGCGAACGGTTCCGCCGCTTTCGATCATGTACACAGCCAATCTGCGGGCGCGGTCTTCTTTGTCGTCAGTCATAATCATACCTCCCGAGCTGTGTCGTGACGCTACAGCCTATTCCTGGGCAGGGCAGATATTCCATTGACGAGTCCGGAACTTTCCTTTATAATGTTTATACTTGCGAAACATTTCAGGAGGTAATTTATGGTATACTTTACGAGTGATTACTGCGAGGGCTGCCACCAGCGGATCCTGCAGAGAATGGTCGAGACCAACCTGGAGCAGACCCCCGGCTACGGCACCGACTACCACTGCGCCAACGCCGCCCGGTACATCAAGGCCGAATGCGGCAGGGAGGATATCGACATCCACTTCCTGGTGGGCGGCACCCAGACCAACCTGACCGTCATCGACGCGGCCCTGCGGCCCCATCAGGCGGCAGTCTGCGCCGAAAGCGGCCACATCAATGTCCACGAGACCGGCGCGGTGGAGGCCACCGGCCACAAGTGCCTGACCCTGCCCAGCCCCGACGGCAAGCTCCGGGCTTCCCAGGTGGCTCAGCTGGTGCACCTGCACCGCACCGACGAGAGCATGGAGCACACCGCCCAGCCCAAGCTGGTCTACATCTCCAACCCCACCGAGTACGGCACCATCTACTCCCTGGCAGAGCTGGAGGAGCTCAGCGCGGTCTGCCGGGAGCTGGGCCTGTTCCTCTTCGTGGACGGCGCACGGCTGGGCTACGGCCTCCGGTGCCGGGAGAACGATGTGTCCATGGCCGACCTGGCCCGGCTGTGTGACGCCTTCTACATCGGCGGAACCAAGGTCGGTGCCCTCTTCGGCGAGGCCCTGGTGCTGACCCACGCCGCCCTGCGGGAGGATTTCCGCTACCTCATCAAGCAGCACGGCGGCATGCTGGCCAAGGGCCGTCTGCTGGGCATCCAGTTTGAGACCCTCTTTGAGGACGGTCTGTACTACCGCATCTCCGACCACGCCCTGGGCCTGGCGGACATCCTTCGGGATGCCCTGACGGAAGCGGGCTTCCCCATGCAGGTGTCCAGCCCCACCAACCAGCTTTTCCCCATCGTCCCTGACACCGTTCTGGAGCGGATCCGCGAAAAATACGCGGTCACCTACATGAACCGGGTGGATGCGCACAGCAGCTGCATCCGCCTGTGCACCAGTTGGGCCACCAGGGAGGAGGATGTCCGCGCCTTCTGCGCCGACCTGAAAACTTTTTTGTAAGCATACATAGGAGGTACCCATGCAAATCGACAAAAAACAGATCAAAACACTGGTCTTGGGAGCCATGAGCTGCATTTTGCTCTACTGGTTCCTCAATGACATGGAGCGGGTGAAGACCATCGTTGGCAATGTCTTGGGTCTGATCCAGCCCTTCCTGGTGGGTGCCTGTATCGCATTCGTGCTGAATGTCCCCATGCGCGCCATCGAAAAGCAGATCCGCAAGATCCCGAACATGCCCGCCGACCGTACCATCTCCATCCTGCTGACCATCCTTCTGGTGGTTCTGATCTTTGGCATCGTTGTCCATCTGCTGATCCCCCAGGTCAAGGAGACCGTGGACATCATCGCCCAGCAGCTGCCGCCCTTCTTCGCCAAGATGGAGCGGAATGTCCGCCAGTTCCTGGAGGAGAACCCCGAGGTGGCCCAGTGGGTGCAGGAGAACACCGAATGGGAGAACCTAAACTGGGCGGGACTTGCCCAGCAGGTCGTGGATGTGGTGGGCGACTCCCTGGGCAAGGTGGTGGGCAACACCGTCGATGTGGTGAAGAATCTCATCAGCTCTATCTGGAGTCTCTTCGTCAGTCTGGTGTTCAGCCTGTACTGTCTGGGCAACAAGGAGCGTCTGGCCCGGCAGGGAAGAAGGATCCTCTACAGCATCCTGCCTGAGCGTTGGTCGGACGAGATCATCCGCATTGGCCGCCTGTCCAACTCCACCTTCTCCAATTTCTTCTCCGGCCAGTGCATCGAGGTGCTGATCCTGGGCTCCATGTTTGCCATTGCCATGACGATCCTGGGGATGCCCTACGTGCCCCTGGTCAGCGTCCTGGTGGCGGTCACCGCCTTCATCCCCATCGTGGGTGCCTGGGTGGGCTGCGGCCTGGGTGCGCTGTTCATCCTGGTCAACGACCCCATGCAGGCGGTTGCCTTCATCGTCATGTTCCTGATCCTCCAGCAGATCGAGAACAACTTCATCTACCCCAGAGTCGTAGGCACCAGCGTGGGCCTGCCCTCCATGTGGACGCTTGCCGCCGTGACCGTGGGCGCGGACATCATGGGCGTGGCCGGCATGGTGCTGATGATCCCCATCTGCTCTGTCCTGTACACCCTCCTCAGCGAGTTCACCGCCGACCGTGTCCGGGTCAAGGGCATCGATCCCGAAAAGCTGAAGGATCAGCCCCCTGTCATCAAATCCAAGCTCAAGGAAAAGCGGGAGCACGCCAAGCGCAAGCGCGAAGCAAAACGGGCCGCCGAGCTGGCTGCCATGATGAAGGAAAAGCTCCACATCCCGGAGCACCACGACAAGAACAAAGAGTAAGGAAAAGCCCGGAGCATCGCTCCGGGCTCTCGTTATTTCGTGAACCTTACAGCAAGTGTATGGACGGCCTTACCGGCCAGTATGGAGATCAGAAACACAGGGATCGTGACGAGCAGGAATAGCAGGGGATAGCACGACGGCCTGTGCCACTGGGGAAACAGGTCGTAGACCCATACATCCAGAAGCCGGGACAGCAGATATCCCTCGAACACACCTCCGCTGAGCCACGCCAGGAGCCTCGCCGTGCCCCCGGGAAGGGGAAGGCGATAGATGCCAAGGAAGAGCATCACCACCAGGATCGTGGTCAGAAAGCCGCCGTTGCCGCCCTGAACGAAGCCGTCTGTGAAGACTCCGCCTGCGGCAGTCAGCGAGGACAGCAGTCCCATCAGCGCGGCGGTGAGGACGGCACCGAGCTGACCGACCCCGCACGGCAGCCGCAGCTCCATCCGTCGGATCACTGCACCAAGGGTGTAGTAGGTCAGCGGATACAGTCCCGTCCAGTATTCCGAAAGCAAATGAGCCGGTGTGGCAGAGGGCAGAGCCGTCAGCAGCACCATGGTCAGAGCAAGCATCAAAAGCTGCCGCCGATCCGTGAGCTGTCCCATGGCCAGATTCAGCACCGGACTGAACAGGATCAGCCCGATGTACATGCCGATGTACCAGCCATATCCGTCAAAAGTGAAGAATCGGTCGATCCAAACGGAAAGACCATCGCGCTCGCCCAGCAGGAAAAAGCGGATGGGATAGGAGATCAGACAGGTCAGGGCATAGCCCGTCAGGACTGTCCACAGCCCCCGATAGTAGCGTTTATCCCATCGCTTCGTGGTCTTGAGGTAACCGGTCAGCAGCATGAACATTCCGTTGCAGGCGGAGAAAAGCCACCGGGCCATGTTTGATCCAAACATGGAAAGCCCCTGGAGCTCGCTGTAAAAGCCATTGTATAAGAAGCTGTGGAGCCCTGTGACAAAGAGCAGCCCCAGACACCGGAACAGATCGACCCCGGATTCCCGACTTTGCATAACCACACCTCCAGACGAAATATGTTGTATTATAGCACATCCAGCGGAGCAAAACAAGAAAAAAGCCCGGAGCATCGCTCCGGGCTTTCGTTATGTACATTAGATGTGATACAGCCGGTCGACATACTCGGCTCTGCGGCGGCGCAGCTCGGAAGCGTAGTGCTTGTCGGTGCCCTCGTGCAGGTGGCGGACGTAGTCGTAATGGTTGGTCAGGATCTCCTCGTTGTGCCGTGCCAGCATCAGCAGGGCGATGGAGGAGCACTGGTCGCTGGCGCGCTCCAGATAGGTCAGGCACTCCATGAACACCAGACCCGAGGACACGGAGCAGGAGCCGGCCTTCAGACGCTTGGTGTGGCGATCCCGGAGGATACGCACCATGTCGTCGATGACCTCCTCCAGAGGCTCGACGGATCTTGCCTTGTCGTCGTCATCCTCGCCAAAGGCCTCCACGGTCAGGGTCAGGATCTCCTGAACGGCCTCGGAGATGATGCCCAGCTCCTTGATGGCGTTCTCGGAGAAGTTGGACTCCTCGGCATTCAGCCGCTCCTTCAGCTCCACCAGGTTGATGGCGTAGTCGCCCACGCGCTCGAAGTTGGGGGCGGCCTGCATCAGCATATCCAGCTGACGATCCTCAGCTTCAGACTCGATCTCCTTGCTCAGGTTGATGAGGAACTTGTCAGACAGCTCGTTGAACTGATCCAGGCATTCCTCGTCCAGATCCATCTCGGCACGAACCTTCTCGTCGTAGGTGACCAGCATCTGGCAGCCCTTGGCGAAGTTTTCGCGGGCAAGGTTGCCCATGTAGGCGATGGCCTTGGTGGCCTCGCCCAGAGCCATGGCGGGGGAAATCATCAGATTGTCGCTCAGGCCCAGCAGCTCGGGATGGCGGGGAGCCTTCTCGGGCTCGTCCTTGACGATGGCCTTGGACAGGGCGACCAGCTGGTTGGTGAAGGGCAGCAGCATGACGGCGGTGATCACATTGAACACGGTCTGGAAGTTGGCGATTCCGCCGGAGTCCACATTTGCCAGCCAGAAGCTTTCGCCGAAGACCTGCATCTTCTGCATGATGAGCATCACGACCAGAAGCACGATGGTGCCGATGGTGTTGAAGGCGATGTGGACGATGCCGGTGCGCTTGGCATCCCGGCTGGAGCCGATGGAGCAGACCATGGCGGTGGTGACGCAGGTGCCGAGATTGATGCCCATGATGACGGGGTAGGCCATGGCAAAGGTGATGCCGGAGCCGGGAACCTGAGCCACGGTCTGGAGCATACCGACGGTGGCGGAGGAGCTCTGGACGATGACGGTCAGGATCAGACCGAAGAGAATGCCGAACATGGGATTGGTCAGGAACTGAACGAAGGCGGTGAAGGCATCGGTGCCGATCAGGGGCTTGACGCCGTCGGTCATCAGGTTCAGACCGACAAAGAGGATACCGAAGCCGATGGCGATGTCACCGGCGGCCTTGGTGTTCTTCTTCTTGATGAACATGATGAGGATGATGCCGATGACCAGAGCGATGGGAGCCAGGGTGTCGGTGTCAAAGAGCCACAGCAGGAAGCTGCCGTCGGACTCGATGGAGCCCAGACGGATGATCTGGGCGGTGATGGTGGTGCCGATGTTGGCACCCATGACGATGGAAACGGCCTGCTTCAGGTTCAGGACGCCGGCACCGATCAGAGCCACGGTCAGCACGATGGTAGCGGTGGAGGACTGGATCACGGCGGTGACCAGCGCACCGGTCAGGACGCCCATGAGCACATTGCCGGTGACTTTTTCCAGCACCCGTTTCAGGGCTGCGCCGGAGCTGTTCTTCAGGCCGTCGCCCATGAGCTCGATGCCGTAGAGGAACATGGCAAGACCGCCCAGCAGCTGGACGATGGCAGTTAAGATCTCCATAAATGTTTCTCCTAATTTTCAGTATGTTTGATTCACTTGAACGGCCTGTTAAGGCCTCATCTATTATAAGTAAAAAATGGGTAAAAGTAAAGACCAAAATCCGACAGCAGACCCCTTTCTCTACAGGTGTGAAAAAAGGCTCCCAGGGTTGGGGAGCCTTTGATGTATGTGCCGAAAATGTCATTTTCCGGTGGAGCCGAAGCCGCCTGCGCCGCGAACCGTGTCAGACAGCTCCTCCGCTTCCACGAAGCCGGGGGTGTAGACCGGTGTGATGAGCAGCTGGGCCACCCGGTCGCCGTGGGAGATGACCTGGGGCTCGGTGCCGTGGTTGTGCAGGAAGATCATGAACTCACCCCGATAATCACTGTCCACCACGCCCACCTTGTTGGCAGGGGCAAGACCCCGCTTGGTGCCGAGGGACGACCGTGCGTAGATCAGACCCGCGCAGCCCACGGGGAGCTCCATGGCCAGGCCCGTGGGGATCTTGCGCGTCTGACCGGGGGCGATGACCACATCCTCCTCCAGACAGGCATACAGATCCGCACCGGCGGAGAATTCCGTGCCGTAGGTGGGCAGCGTTGCCCCAGCTCGCAGCTTCTTTACCTTGATCTTTTCCATCATTTCAGTCCCCTTCCGTCGCCCTGCCAGTCCTGCCAGAGCACCACGGTGCCGCTTTTCAGGGAAGCGGGCACATCGATGAGCCGCTGGTTCTCGCTGCCGCGAAAGCGCAGGGTCAGATTCTTTTTCGATTCGATGAACGGGCCGTCCACCAGCACATCGAGATAGCTCAGGTATTCCTCTGTGACAGCGGGATCTCCCAGCCGTCCGGAGCGAATGTCCTTGTCAAAGAGATACCCGGAGAAGGCCCAGATGCTCTTTTCCGGATATTTTGCCTTCACCTGCCGCAGCAGCTCCACAATGGCCCTCTGGTTCTGGGGCTCAAAGGGCTCGCCGCCCAGCAGCGTCAGCCCCTTCACGAAGGAAGGGGAGAGGTCGTCCAGAATTTTGTCGATGACCTCCTGGGTGAAGGGCTGGCCGAAGTCAAAATCCCAGGCCTCCTGGTTGAAGCAGCCCTTACACCGATGGGTGCAGCCGGAGACGAAAAGGCTCACCCGGACGCCGGGGCCGTTGGCGATGTCCCGGGGCTTGATGGTCGCGTAATTCATGTTTTGTCCTCCAGGATATACTCGTCAGAAAGATGACGGTTGAAAAAGTCCACAAGGGCCCGGGTCAGCCGGTCAGGCTCATACAGGTAGCTTTTGCCGTGTCCCGCACCCTCGACCAGAAGCAGCTCCTTTTCGCTGACGCAGGCATCATACCCCGCCTGACTCATATGGCAGGGGACGAATGTGTCCGCCTTGCCGTGGATGAAGAGAACAGGCGTCTTCGACCGGGCCAGGGTCTCCCGGCTGCTGCATGCCCAAAGGCTGAAGCCGCCAAGTAGTCTTGCCCAGACCTCCATCAGCGGCAGCACCAGCTTCGGCGGCAGATGGAAGTCCTTTCGGATGATGTGAGCCATGATCTCGGCGGGGGAGGAAAAGCCGCAGTCGGCGGTGATGCCCCGGACATTTGGGGGCAGCTCCTCACCTGCGGCGAAGAGGACGGTGCTGGCTCCCATGCTCATGCCGCCGAGAAACACGTTGTCCATGCCGTGCGCCCGGTTATGAAATTCCACCCAGCTCACCGCGTCCTTCCGCTCCCGGACGCCGAAGGTGATATACCTGCCTTCAGACTCGCCGTGGGCCCGCTGGCGCACCACCAGCAGGTTCAGACCCATGGCGTGGTAAAGGCTGAAGATCCCCGCAAAATCGTGGATATAGTGGGTGTGGTAGCCGTGGAAGAGGAGGATGGTGGCCTTGGGCTCCTTTGCCGGAACCCACTTGCCCCGAAGGGTCAGCCCGTCGAAGCTGGTGGTCTGCACGTCCACGGCGTTATGCTCCCGGAGCCATTGGCAGGCAGCGGGAAGGGACTCGGCGAACTCGGCATAGGGCCCGGAGCGCAGACCGGCTTCATCCTCCCAGTCCGGCTCCGGAGCGCGCCTGCAGGCGTATTGAAAGCCCCAGTAACCGCCCGCCAGGGCGGCGGCGGGGATGGCCAGCAGCCATTTTTTCATTTATGCTTCATCCTTTCGCCCCAGCTTCGCAAACCGGGGAAATGTCAGGGGCCAGGCGATGCCCGCCACCAGCACCAGCGCGAAATAGCGGATGGCCCGGGCGGCCATGTGACCGCCGAAAACGGCATCCAGGGGAGCCTTCAGACCCTCCTTCACCAGCAGCGCGATGGCAAGACCCAGCACGGTCTTCAGCACCTGGGCATACCAGACGCCCTCCGTGGGGAAGTCCAGCTTCCTGTCCGCGTGGTACACCACGATCATGCCCAGCAGAGCACCCAGCAGGGTATAGCTGTTCTTCAGGGCATGCTGAAGATTCTCAGCATCCACATCGGCAGGGAAGGGGAAGAACTCCATGTACGCCACGAATGCCGCAGCCAGTGCCAGCATCACCCCCAGAAGCTTGGGCAGGTGCTTTCCGTTCTCCCGGTAGATCACGGGCCGCAGCACGATGATGAAGAACAGGGAGATGGCACTGCCCGCCAGTACATCGGCGGGGGTGTGGACGCCCAGATAAAGCCGGGTCAGGGGGATCAGCAAGCAAAGGGCGATGCTGACGGAGCGCACCCACACATTCCGGGCCTCGGTGGCGATGACGCCGAAGGTGCCGACGGAGCTGGTGGAGTGGCCGGAGGGGAAGGAGTAGCCGGTGGCCTCCGCCCGGGCGGACTCGACGATGGTGAAATTGGGATCCCGCACCCAGGGCCGGGGGATCCGGCAGGTGATCTTCAGGAATTGGTTCACCAGGGTGCCCAGGAAGCCCACGCTCAGCAGATAGTAGCCCTGCCGCTTATCCACGCACCAGAATACTGCCAGCGCGGCCACCAGAAACACGGTCTCGCCGCCCAGCTCGGTCAGCACCGAAACGATGGCGTCCAGCCAGGGCATCCGCAGGCCCTCCAGGAAATATAAGAAATCCATGTGATACCTCCAGTTTGGTTCAGAATGAATCAATTATACCAGACCTGCGCAAAATGTCCATTAGGAGTGTAAACAATTCTTGACCATGCTTGCCTTTTTCTTCCGTTGGAATTATAATAACGGAAAGCAAATGGAAAGGATTGATCCCATGTTTTCCACCGAACCGCGTGTGACCTACCGCAGAAACCAGCTGGGCGAGGTCATCTGCCAGCTCCGCTTCCCGGAGATCCTGGCGATTTCCGCCAAGCCCCCCGTGGACTTTCAGGAGGCCATCCGGGCGGACTTCCCCCAGTACAGCTCCCGGATGGAGGCTCCCGCCCCCAAGCTCGCCGGTGTCCCCGGGAACCTGAGCCTTCAGAACCAGCCCGCCGTCATCAACTACCAGTTCGTCTCCGCCGACGGCATCTGGCGGGTGAATCTGACTGCAAAATTCATTTCCCTGGCCTGCTCCCGCTATACCAGCTGGGAGGACTTCGCCGCGAGACTGGACAAGCCTCTGGCGGCCTTCATCCAGACCTACAAGCCCGCCTATTTTGAGCGCATCGGCCTGCGCTATGTGAATTTCTTCTCCCGCAGGGCCCTCTCTCTGGAGGGAACCCCCTTCCGGGAGCTGATCGCGGAAAAATACCTGGGCATCCTGGCAGACGAGCAGATCCCCGAGGCCAGCACCGCCAGAGCCACCGTGGACGCGGAGATCGCCATTCGCGGCGGCTGCCGGGTCAAGCTCCATGCGGGCCCCGGTCAGGTGCGCCGCAGCGGCCAGTCCGACGGCGAGGTGAAGTTTATCTTCGACCAGGATCTCTACATGCCCGGCAAGATCGCCCCCAACCTGTCTGCGCCCGCATTGCAGACCCTCCACGCCCAGGCCTGGAGCATCTTCCGGGACGCCATCACCGACGACCTCCATGACGCCATGGAACCCATTGATTAAGGAGGATCCTATGCCCTACTACTACAGCCCCTACTATTCCTACAATTCCAGCGGCCTGCTGCTGGTGTTGGTCTGTGCCATCTTTGCCATGTGGGCCAGCCACAACGTCAACTCTACCTTCAAGAAGTATTCCAAGCAGATCTCCATCCGCCATATCACCGGTGCCCAGGCCGCCCAGCGTGTCCTGACTGCCAACGGTGTCTACGGTGTCCGCATCGAGCGGGTCAGCGGCAATCTGACCGACCACTTCGATCCCCGCACCAATGTCATCCGCCTCAGTGACAGCGTCTATGACTCCACCTCCACCGCCTCCATCGGTGTCGCCTGCCATGAGGCCGGCCACGCCGTCCAGTACGCCGTTGGCTACGCCCCCATCAAGCTCCGGGCCGCCGTCATCCCCCTGACCAATTTCGGAACCAAGCTGGCCTGGCCCCTGATGCTGCTGGGCATCCTGCTGTCCTCCATGAGCTACGCCTTCTACAATCTGGTCTACGTGGGCATCGCCTGCTTCAGCCTGAGCCTGCTGTTCCAGCTCATCACCCTGCCCGTGGAGTTCAACGCCAGCCGCCGTGCCCTGGTGGCCATCGAGGAGGGGAACCTGCTGACCGACGACGAGCTGGTGGGCGCGAGAAAGACCCTCCGGGCCGCCGCCCTGACCTACGTGGCCGCCGCCGCAACGGCCTTGGCCCAGCTCCTGCGCCTGATCTCCATCTACGGACGCAGACGCAGAGATTAACCGAATACAACAAAAACGCGATGCGGAAATTGCTTCTGCATCGCGTTTTCATTTTCAACTTTCAACTTCCCGGATCACGCCGCCGCCGACCACGATGTCCCCATCATAGAGCACCACCGCCTGTCCGACTGTCAGTGCCCGCACCGGCTCGTCAAACTTCACTTCCACCCGTCCGTCAGGAAACACAGTGGCGGTGCAGGGAGTCTCTTTGGCCTGATAGCGGGTCTTGGCCTTGCAGCGCACCGGCTCAGAGGGGGTGTCAATGGCCGACCAGTTGAAGCTGTCTGCCACCAGCCGGTCGGAGAAGAGCTCCGCATTGCTGCCCAGCACCACCCGGTTGCGCTCCATATCCTTGCGCAGCACATACACCCGGCCGTTGAAGCCCTGGCCCAGGCCCCGCCGCTGTCCGATGGTGTAGCGGATGGCTCCGTGATGCTGCCCGATGACCTGACCGGCAGTGTTCACAAACTCGCCGGGGGCGTAGGTCTTCCCGGTGTATTCCTCCAGGAAGGCGGCATAATCCCCGTCAGGGACGAAGCAGATGTCCTGGGAGTCCTGCTTCTTTGCGTTCAGGAACCCCAGCTCCTGGGCGATGGCGCGAATTTCATCCTTATGGGCAAAATCCCCCAGGGGGAACCGGGTGTGAGCCAGCTGCTCCTGGGTCAGGAAGTACAGCACATAGCTCTGATCCTTGGGCTCATTCTTCGCCTTCTTCAGCAGCCAGCGGTTCCGTTCTTCGCTCCACTCGATCCGGGCATAGTGGCCCGTGACGATGGTGTCGCAGCCGAGGATCCTCGCCCGGTCGTAGAGCTTCGAGAATTTCATGTATTTGTTGCAGTCGATGCAGGGGTTCGGGGTCGCGCCCCGCTCATAGGTGCAGACGAAGCGGCCGATGACCTCCTTCTCGAAATCCTTGGTAAAGTTGAACACATAAAACTTCATGCCCAGCCGATGGCACACGCTCCGGGCATCCTCCGCGTCCGTCAGAGAACAGCAGGTCTTCCCGCCGACCTCGTCCTCCGTGTTGCCCGCGTGGAGCTTCATGTTCACGCCGATGCACTCGTGTCCCTGGCGCACCATCAGCGCGGCGGATACACTGCTGTCCACACCGCCAGACATGGCGATCAATGCCTTACTCATGGCAGATCGTGTCCTTCGTAATGTCCTTCAGGGTGGCGCAGCCGGTCATCTGCATGCAGTCGGCCAGCTCGGCCCTGAGCTTGCCCACATAGGCCGCCACGCCCTCCTCGGCACCGCCGTAGACCATCACCACGAAGGGACGGCCAATGAGCACCGCGTCGGCACCCAGAGCCAGCGCCTTGAACACATCGTGTCCGGTGCGGATGCCGCCGTCCACCAGGATCTGCATCTTCCCGCCCACGGCCTCGGCAATGGCGGGCAGCACAGAGGCGGTGGCGGGGGTGTGATCCAGCACACGGCCGCCGTGGTTGCTGACGATGATGCCGGCGGCACCGGCCTCAAGCGCCTTCCTGGCACCCTTGACGGTCATCACGCCCTTGATGTAGAAGGGGATGCCTGCGTATTCAATGAACTCCCGCAGCTCCTCCACGCTCTTGGAGCCGGAGGGGGGCGTCATGGCCTTCAGGAAGGGCAGACCGCTGGCATCGATGTCCATGGCGATGGCCTTGGCTCCGTGTGCCTTGGCGTAGTCGATCTTTTTGAACACCAGATCCTTATGCCAGGGCTTGACGGTGGGCACGGCGAAGCCGGCCTTCTCCATGGCGGTGCAGCCCGCCTCGAAGAACATCTCCTTCAGACCGTCGCCGGTGAAGGCGGCGATGCCCGCCTGGCGGCAGCCCCGGGCCATGATCTCGGTGTATTCGTATTCGTTGTACTTGTCGCCGTAATGATTGGTCACCGCGCCGATGGGAGCGGCAAAGACGGGCAGGTCAAACTTCTCGCCGAAGATCTCGATGGAGGTGTCCACGCCCAGGTTGGGGGCGATGGTGTCGAGATTCAGATAGATCCTCTGCCAGGCTTCAAAGTTCCGGGGGGCGACGGTGCCGGTGCCCTTGGAGCCGGGGCCGGGGATGTTGTTTTTGCAGGTCAGTCCGTTGCAGACGGGGCATGCGTGGCAGTGGCCCATATTGCCCCGGGCGTTTTTCAAAGCTTCTTCATAGGTCATGGGATATCCCTCCTGATCGTATCGATGTGGAGATTGTACCACCTTTCGGCCAAAAACGCAAGATGCCCGAAGGGTTTGACACGACCGGTAAGCTATGGTAAACTGAAAAGAAAAAGGGGGTCTTTCCATGGAAAAGGCAACAAGAGATTTTTACGACAAGCGGGGCGCGATCCTCGTGAAGAATCTGCAGAAGCACCACTTTGAGGCGTACTACTGCGCCACCAAAGCCGATGCGCTGGCGCAGGTGCTCGCGCTGATCCCCGAGGGCAGTACGGTCGGCTGGGGCGGAGCCATCAGCGCGGCCCAGGTGGGCGTTCAGGCCGCTCTGAACGCGGGCAATTACACCACCATCGACCGGGATGCCGTCTCCGATCCCGCCGGGAAGCTCAAGTGCATGCGCGCCTGCTTCGATGCCGATTACTTCATCACCGGCGCCAACGCCCTGAGCCTGGACGGCCAGATGGTCAACATCGACGGCAACGGCAACCGGGTGGGCATGATCGTCTATGGCCCCAAGTATATCATCGTGGTGGCGGGCATGAACAAGGTCTGCGCAACCCTGGACGATGCCGTCACCCGGGCCCGCACCGTGGCTGCCCCCATGAACCAGCAGCGGTTCGGCCTGAACAATCCCTGCACCGCCACCGGCACCTGCCACGACTGCCACAGCGAGAGCAGCATCTGCAACCAGCTGCTCATCACCCGCAACAGCAAGCCCGCAGGCCGCATCAAGGTGGTGCTGGTGGGGGAGGAGCTGGGATTCTGATGAAGCTCTACATCGCCCGTCACGGCGAGACAGCGTGGAACGTGGACAATAAGGTCAGCGGCCGCACCGATATCCCCCTGACCGACCGGGGACTGGAGCAAGCCCAATTGCTCGCTGAGAACGCAAAAGGGAAGGGCATCCAGGTCATCCTCTGCTCACCCCTCCTCCGGGCCCGCCAGACCGCCCAGGCGGTCTCCGATGCCATCGGCATACCCATTCAGATTGACGACCGCCTGATCGAGCTGGATTTCGGCATCTTTGAGGGCCAGTCCCGTTTCGACCCGGATTTCCAGTTCACCCGCGCCCAGCTGCCCACCCGCTACCCCGGCGGCGAATCCGCCTTCGACCTGGCCCACCGGGTCTACAGCCTGCTGGAGGATGTGAAACGGAATTACGCCGACAAAACCGTCCTCCTGGTCTGCCACGGCGGTGTCTGCCGGATGGTGCGCAGCTATTTCGAGGATTTGACCAACGAGGAATACGGCGGCTACCACGCGCCGAATGCCCAGATGGTGGAGTATTGGTTGGAATAATGGAAACTCCCACCCCGAATGGGGGTGGGAGTTCGTATTGTGTGATTTAGACACGATAGATATTCTTTCTATACCGTCGATGTGCTCTACGCTTCTCATGTCAATGAAGTATTGCTGACGCAATATGAAGTGTTCTCCGGACATGAAGTAGCTTCGCAATGAAGTGAAATAAATCCCTCATACGCGAAGCGTACTTCATAGCGTCAGCTACTTCTATTTCGTTCGCAAGTTTCGACAAATACCCAGATTTGCTTTACTGGTGGCACTTTCTTCAAAGTTTATCATACTCTCCCATAGAACACAAGCGATTATTTTGAAAAGATCTCTGGAATTTACATGGCTCCCAGACTCAGGCTAACATCTCATAACCGCTATGTTTCTTGTCTTGATATGGAGGACCCCGCCTGAACTGGCATTCCTCCATAATCCAATTATCGCCTTTATGAATTTCAGTAACCATCTGTCAGCGATTCTGTTGACAATCTTGATATCTTCGCTCTTATCATTTTCAGAATCGCTTTCAGCAAGAGGATATTCTCTAGTTTTTGTTCTGCTCGCAGAGAGCTATTTGATGTGAGATCATAACTCTATTTCCAATCTCATGTTATATTATCACTAATACTTTGATTCCATTGGTGAATTTGCACGAGTTCTATTTCTGCTTCAACCACAGAGTCTGCTCCGGTCAGCTCTTTTCAAGGCTGACTACTATATTTGAGTTTGTCATGTATTACTTACCTGCCTTTGTGCTCGACATTTCGGATTTCCGTATGTCAAAGCAATGCTTTCCTGCCTGGTTTCTTCATATCTTCGATTACAGGATTTTACTGATAGCTTCCCTTTGCCGGGCGCATAAAAAGCTGTCACCCCTACCAGATTTGGTAGTTTTTCTACCATATACGCACCTATGCGCCCGTTTGTCGTTGACCGGAAGACAGCCCTGGCGTATAATGATTATGAATCCAAAACACAAAGGAGGAAGAACTATGAAAAAGCGTATCGTATCCCTTCTGCTGGCTGCGGTGCTGATTATTGGCCTGCTGCCGTTCCATGCGTTCGCCGGAG
>SVLP01000062.1 GCA_015067895.1 Oscillospiraceae bacterium
CGGCGGCGCACTTGGCCGCTGTGGCGAAGGTATGGTCGGTGGTATTGGAGAAGCGGAAGCAGCCCGTATCCGTGGAGGTGCCCACATACACCGCCTCGGCGATGGGGGCATCCATGGTCACGCCCATTTCTTCCAGCACGTCCCAGATAAGCTCCGCGCAGGAAGCGCTGTCCGGATCCACCAGCTCCTGCTCTGTAAAAGAGGTGGCGGCCCCGTGATGGTCGATGCGAAGGGCGATATTCCCCAGGTGCTTCTTGAAGTCCTCGGGCAGCATCTGGGGGGAGGCCACGTCCGTGGTCACGAGGATCGCTCCCTCCTGAGGCTCCTTCACGGTCAGGCCCTCATGGAGCCATTTGAACCGGGGAGTAACCTCGCTGTTCTCCAGAATGAAGCAGGTCTTGCCCAGGCTCCGAAGGCCAAGGCACAGGGCCGCGGCAGAACCCACGGTATCTCCGTCGGGGCGGCGGTGGGTCAGAAGGCAGAAATTATCCCGCTCCCGGAGCCACCGGGCGGTATCATTCCTCGTCAGCGTCATCGTGGCTGACCTCCAGAGAATTGATGATCTTCAGCATTTTCGCGCCGTAGACGATGGAATCATCCTGCTCCCAGACGATCTGGGGGGCATAGCGCAGCTGCAGATTTCTTCCCAGCTCCCGGCGGAGATACCCGGCGGCGGACTTCAGACCCGCCAGGGCGTCCTTGACCCGGTCCTCCTGGAGGAAGCTGACATAGACCTTGGTATAGCGAAGGTCGGGGGTGGTCTCCACACGGGTGATGGAGATCATGGTATCCTGGACCCGGGGGTCCTTAACGGTCCGCAGAAGAGAAGCCATTTCCTTCTGGATCTCTTCATTGATCCGGTCGATGCGTTTGGTAGCCATTGTATTCGTTCCTTTCTGTGGGAATAGAGTAGCGGGATCGGTAATTGACAATTGACAGTTGACAATTGTGGTATTTCCTTCGGAAATGATATTAATAAATGCGCTTTGCGCATACCTTAATTGTCCATTGTTCATTGTCCATTGTCAATTGCGATAAGAATTTTCGCCGTACCGCCGGTCGCGGTACGGCGAAAATCATCTTATCGCTTAACTTCCTGCATGGTGAAGCACTCGAAGACGTCGAATTCCTTGATATCGTTGTAGCCAGCGATGGTCATGCCGCACTCGTAGCCGGCGGTGACTTCCTTGGCTGCGTCCTTGAAGCGCTGCAGAGAGCCGATCTCGCCCTCGTAGATAACGATGTTGTCCCGGAGGATACGGACCTGGCCGTCACGGGTGACCTTGCCGTCCTTAACCATACAGCCGGCGACGGTACCGATGGCGGAGACCTTGTAGGTCTGGCGGACCTCGGCGTGGCCCAGGACCACTTCCTCGAACTTGGGAGCCAGCATACCCTTCATAGCGGCCTCAATCTCGTCGATGGCGTCGTAGATAACACGGTAGAACCGCATATCCACACCGGCGCGCTGGCCGTTGGCGGCAGCGGCGGCGTCGGGACGGACGTTGAAACCGACGATGATGGCACCTGCGGTGGTGGCAAGCAGGATATCGCTCTCGTTGATGGCGCCGACACCGGCGTGGATGACCCGAACCCGGACTTCCTCGTTGGAGATCTTCTCCAGAGAGGCCTTGACGGCTTCGGCGGAGCCCTGGACGTCAGCCTTGACGATCAGAGGCAGCTCCTTCATCTCGCCTTCCTGCATACGGGCGAAGAGGTTATCCAGAGTGACCTTCTTCATGGCGTTGGCAGCGGCATCCTTGGCGGCCTGCTTACGCTGCTCAACCAGCTCACGGGCCATACGCTCATCGGTAACGGCATTGAACTCGTCGCCGGGAGCGGGAACCTCGGCCAGGCCGGTAATCTCAACAGGGATGGAGGGCCCGGCGGTCTTAACGGTGCGGCCCTTATCGTTGGTCATGACACGGACACGGCCCACGGCAGTACCGGCAATGACAATGTCACCCTGCTTCAGGGTGCCGTTCTGGACCAGCAGAGTGGCAACAGGGCCACGGTTCTTATCCAGTCTTGCCTCAATGACGGTACCCTTGGCACGGCGGTTGGGGTTGGCCTTCAGTTCCTGGACCTCGGCGGTGATGAGGACCATCTCCAGCAGGTCGTCCAGGCCCATGCCGGTCTTGGCGGAGATGGGCACGATGATGGTGTCGCCGCCCCATTCCTCGGGGATCAGGTCATACTTGGTCAGCTGCTCCTTGATCTTGTCGGGGTTGGCGGTGGGCTTATCCATCTTGTTGATGGCCACGATCAGAGGCACGTTCGCGGCCTTGGCGTGGTTGATGGATTCGATGGTCTGGGGCATGATGCCGTCGTCAGCGGCAACCACCAGGATGGCGATGTCGGTGGACTTGGCGCCGCGGGCACGCATGGAAGTAAAGGCAGCGTGGCCAGGGGTATCCAGGAAGGTGATCATCTGACCGTTCACATCCACGGTGTAAGCGCCGATGTGCTGGGTAATGCCGCCGGCCTCGCCCTTGGTGACGGAGGTATTCCGGATGGCGTCCAGAGTGGAGGTCTTGCCGTGGTCGACATGGCCCATGACCACGACGACGGGAGCGCGGGTTTCCAGCTCTTCGGAGGTATCGATGTGATCATCGATGATCTGCTCCTCGATGGTGACGGTGACTTCCTTCTCCACCTTGCAGCCCAGCTCGGTAGCCACGAACTCGGCGGTGTCGAAGTCGATGGTCTGGTTGATGCCGGCCATGATGCCGTTGCGCATCAGCAGCTTGATAACTTCACCGGCGGTCTTCTTCATCCGGGAAGCCAGCTCGCCCACGGTGATCTCATCGGGGATCTTGACGGTGAGGGGAGCCTTCCGGGCCACTTCCATCTGGAGGCGGCGCATCTTCTCCTGCTCCTCGTTGCGGGACTTATTGCCCTTGAACTTATTGTCCTTCTTATTCTGCTGCTGCTTGCCTTTGCCGCCGATGCGCTGCTTGCCGCCCTGGAAATCCTGAACCCGCTGGTCCACCAGATTATCCACATCGGCAAAGCGGTTGGCGTTCACCTGGACAGCAGAGGTATCCACCACCCGGCGCTCCCGCTTCCGCTCCGGCTCCTGAGGCTTGGGTGCCTCGGCCTTGGGCTGCTGGGGCTGCTGCTGAGGACGCTGCTGACCCTGAGGGCGGTCCTGCCGGGGCTGCTGACCCTGGGGACGCTGCTGCTGGCCCTGGGGACGGTCCTGCCGGGGCTGCTGGCCCTGCTGCTGGGGACGGCTGGGCTGCTGGCTCTGCTGAGGAGCGGCGGCCTTGGGTGCCTCCTGCTTGGGGGGCTCTGCCTTGGGCGCGGCCTTCACAGCGAAGACCTGCTCAATGGAATCAATCTGATTGTGCTGGGTCATGTAGTCAAACACAGCATTCAGCTCCTGATCGTTCAGGACCTGGGTGTTGGACTTGGGCTTTTCGTAATACCGGGAAATGATGTCGGCAATAGCCTTCGGCGTGGTGCCAAAGTCAGTGGCGACTTCCTTCAGACGATACTTCACAAAACTCATATATGAAATGCACCTCCATGTGATTGGCGAGTTGAAGGTTGGTAATAGCGACCGCGTCACGGGGACCGTCATCCCGAGCCAGTGCGCACACTGGCGTGGGGATCTCCCCGATCAGCGCAACATTTTCAACTCATGGATCTATACATCCCCCCGCTATCCGGGGGATCGCCACACCAGTCTGAGGACTGGTTCGCGATGACTGCAAATTACTTACTTCTTGCCTTTGCGGACGTTCCGCTGGTGGGCCTTGGCTTCCTTGGCACGCTGCTTCGCCCGCTCCGCCTTGTCGGCAAGAACGGTCAGCTCCTTTGCGTACTTCTCGGGAGCGCCCAGGGACTGAACCAGAGCCAGGGCCAGAGCCGCGTCGGTGATGGCGGCGATGGCAAGGCTCTGACGGCCCACCACAAAGCCCATCTCCTCCTTGGTGACCGCCAGGCGGACACACTGCTGATCCGTACCGGCGGCATAGCTCTTGGCTCTGCGCCAGGTATGGTCGGAAGCATCCTGGGCAACCAGGATCAGGTGGGCCTTCAATGCCCGGGCGGCGGCGCCTACCGGCTCCTCGCCCAGCTCGGCTCTGCCGCCCTTCCGGGCCAGGGCCAGATAATTGAGCACCTTATTATCCACGGCT
>SVLP01000031.1 GCA_015067895.1 Oscillospiraceae bacterium
GCTGGCAAATTGGAGTTGGAAGAACTCCTTATTTTTATTTCTGGACAACTGTTTTCCAATTTTCTATACCAAAACCCCTGTTTTCCTTTCGAGAAAACAGGGGTTCTTTGACAGACTGAAAAGCTCCAAGCCTTTGGCTTGGAGCTTTTTTCAATGAAATTTGCCTGCGGCAAGTGAAGTACACCTGACGGTGTATGAAGTTGCTGACGCAATGAAGTGTGCTGACGCACATGATGCGCAAATTTCACTTCATAGCGAAGCTGCTTCATGTCCGCAGGACACTTCATATTGCGCCGGCAATACTTCATTTCGTTCAATGCTCCCAATGGTCGCAGTACACGCTCCCGCCTGCGGTGATATTGCCGCTGGCCTCGTCCACCTGGACATTGCCGCCTGCGTGGATGTCGCCCTCGGCGCAGTCGCAGGTCACGCTGCCGCCTGCTTCCACATTGCCGTTGACATCGTCGCAGTTGACGCTGCCGTTGGCGGTGACACTGCCGTAGACTTCGTCACAGTTGACGGTGCCCCCGGCCTGCACACTGCCGTAGACATCATCGCAGTTCACATCGCCCCCGGCGGTCAGATTGCCATTGACCGCTTCACAGGTCACATTGACTTCGCTGTGGACGTTCAGTGCGGGGCCCTCATAGCAGAAGTTGATATTTCTGGCAGGATGGCCGCTGCCGATGTGGGTATGGCCCGCGTAGAGCACAATGCGCAGTGTGCCGTCATCGGGCCAGGGCAGCTCCGGGGGCGCGGGCTCCGCCTTCGGTGCCTCCCGGCCGAAGAGCTCGTCGATGGTGATGCCGAAGAGGTCGGCGATCTGGGGCAGCAGGGCGATGTCCGGGCAGCTCTGGCCGGACTCCCACTTGCTCACCGCCTGGTTGGTGACCCCCAATTTCTGGGCAAGCCCCTCCTGGGTCAGCTCCAGCTTCTTTCTGTATCGGATGATGATATCTTCAAAGGTCATGGTCGTTACCTCCTGTAATTTATTTGTCGGCCGCAGCTTTACAGTAGCAGAATTCGGGGAAAAAGGCAATGGAATGTTGGTTGAATCGGGGGGATCGGGTTTCCGACCGGTGGTTGGAAACCGAGGATGATAAGAAAATGATGAGGTGGTAGGATCACGTTCCCACTACCGCCGTCATTGCGAGGGCCATAGGCCCGTGGCAATCTCCCGGTACAGCGCAGAAACAAGCAATGAGGTTATAGTAGAAGGGAACGTAATACGACTTCTTGAACCGCATTTTGTGAAGTTAGGTCGTACCGGGAGATTGCCACGTCGCTTCGCTCCTTGCAATGACAGTGGTAGTGGTCACCTGATTCAATCTCCTATAAATTTGTAATTACTTCCAATTCCTAACCCTCAGATTTGTGCGAAGCTCCAATTTGCACCAACAAATCGAAATGCTATAATGATAATGCGCAGCCCTGCCCGGATGGGCAGGGCTAATTTTTGTGCAAAGGAGTTACGAAGATGAAAAAAAGCATGAGAATGCTGGCTCTGGTGCTGAGCTTCATCATGGTTCTGGGACTGTTCCCTGTGGCCCATGCGGAAGACGCGCCCGTGCTTGCAAATGCGGACGAGATCGTGGTGTACTACACCAACGACGTCCACACCTACATCGACGGCGAGCTGTCCTATGACAACCTCGCTGACCTGAAGACCGAGACCGCCAAGCAGGCGGCGGGCGTTCTGCTGGTGGATGCCGGTGACGCCATCCAGGGCACCGCCTACGGTTCCATGGACAAGGGCGAGACCATCGTCGATCTGATGAACGCCGCAGGCTATGACGTGGCCACTCTGGGCAACCATGAGTTCGACTACGGCATGGAGCGGGCTCTGGAGCTGGTGGAGAAGGCGGAGTATGACTACATCTCCTGCAACTTCCACCATGTGGTCAACGGCATCGAGGGCACCACCGTTCTGCCCTCTGTCTACACCGCCGACTTCGGTGAGACCCGCGTTGCCTTCATCGGCATCACCACCCCCGAATCCTTCACCAAGTCCACTCCCGCCTACTTCCAGGACGAGGATGGCAACTACATCTACGGCATCCACGGCGGCACCAATGGCAGAGCCCTGTACGACGCTGTGCAGATGGCTGTCGATGATGCCCGCGGCATCTACCATGCCGACTATGTCATTGCTCTGGGCCACCTGGGCATCGACGAGTCCAGCAAGCCCTGGACTTCCCGGGAGGTCATTGCCAAGACCTACGGCATCAACGCCTTCATCGACGGTCACAGCCACAGCACCGTGACCTCCGAGATCGTCTACAACGACTTCGGTCAGCCTGTCGTCCTGACCCAGACCGGCGAGTACTTCGATGCCATCGGCAAGATGGTCATTAAGGCCGACGGCACCATCGAGACCTCCCTGGTCACCGAGTGGGCAGGCTCCGACGAGTCCGTCAAGACCATCAAGGACGAGTGGATGACCGCCATCGACACCCAGCTGGGTGAGGTCATCGGCACCGCCGAGGTTACCCTGGACAACTACGATGCCGACGGCAACCGTCTTGTCCGCAAGCAGGAGACCAACACCGGCGACTTTGCCGCCGATGCCCTGTACTACCTGTTTGACAACATGGGTCTGGATGTGGACGTTGCCATCATGAACGGCGGCGGTGTCCGCAACAAGGCCATCACCGGCGAGCTGAGCTACAAGACCATGAAGGAGATCCACACCTTCGGCAACGTGGCCTGCCTGCAGACCGTCACCGGTCAGCAGATCGTGGACGCCCTGGAGTGGGGCGCCCGCCAGGCTCCCGAGGTGGAGGTCGGCGGCTTCCTGCACGTGTCCGGCCTGAAGTATGACGTGGACGGCTCCATCACCTCCACCGTCCAGGCCGACGACAAGGGCGTCTGGATCGGCGGCCCCACCGGCGAGTACCGGGTGAAGAATGTCCAGGTCTTCAATAAGGAGACCGGTGCCTATGAGCCCATCGACCTGGCCGCCCAGTACAATCTGGCCGGTTACAACTACACCCTCCGGGATCTGGGCGACGGCTTCGCCATGTTTGATGGCGCGGTCAATGTCCTGGACTACGTGATGGAGGACTACATGGTTCTGGCGAACTATGTCAAGGCCTTCGAGAACGCCACCGTCAAGGGCACCAACTCCCCCCTGAATGCCAAGTATGCCGGTTTCGGTGCTGACTACTCCACCACCGCAGGCTCCGGCCGCATCGCCGTTTCCTCCGGCGAATCCGTCTGGGACGGCAAGGTCACCATCGGCGGTCTGGACAACAACCTGTGGATGACCAAGTACGGCAATGTCTACACCGACTGTGCCGCCGAGAACTTCACCGAGGATCTGGGCCTTAACTGGGCCGACCTGGTCACCGTCAAGTTCCTGGATCAGGAGCTGGTTCTGCCTGTGGTTCCCACCTACTCCTATGTGGACTCCGGCAAGCCCGCCGTGATCCTGGGTGCCAACGACAAGGGCAACCCCACCGGCTATGTCTCCCTGGCCATCAACATGGGCAACTTCGCCGAAACCTACGGCATCGCCAAGAAGATGACCGATGATGCCGGTAACTGGTACTGGGTCGCCTTCGAGGGCGTGGAGTTCCCCATCGAGGTCACCTTCGAGCTGTACGAGAAGGAAGGCTACATGGCAGAGTATCTGCTCCATGAGCTCTCCCGCACCAACAATCGTGAGGATTATGCCCACCTGACCGATGCCCAGTTCGCCAACTTCCGGGCTGTCACCACCACCGGCATGGGCGCGGGCAAGCTGTACCGCTCCTCCTCCCCCATCAACCCCGAGATCGGCCGCAACACCTACGCCATGACCGAGGTCGAGAAGGCCGGTGTCACTGTCGTCATGAACCTGGCCGACACCGCCGAGGAGGCCGCTGCCTATGAGGGCTTCGCAGGCTCCTACTACGCAAATCAGAACGTCATCTACCTGGGCCTGGGCGTGGACTTCGCTGAGGAGTCCTTCCGGCAGGGTCTGGCTAAGGGCCTGCGCCACTTCATCGAGAATGAGGGCACCTACCTCGTCCACTGCAACGAGGGCAAGGATCGCGCCGGTTTCGTCACCGCCGTGCTGGAGTGCCTGATGGGTGCCTCCGCCGAGGAGGTCGTGGCCGACTACATGGTCACCTACTACAACTACTACGGCATCGAGCCCGGCACCGAGAAGTACGAGGCCATTGCCAATTCCAACATCGTCAAGTCCCTGGAGACCGCCTTCGGTGCCTCCGATATCTATGGTCTGGATCTGGTCGGCAGAGCCGAGGATTATCTGCTCTCCATCGGCCTGTCCAACAGCGAGATCGCCCAGCTGAAGGCCAACCTGATGGGCAGCACCGACACCGTTGTCTACTACACCAACGACGTGCACACCTACATCGACGGCGAGATCAGCTATGACAATCTGGCATGGCTGAAGCAGAACACCGACGCCGCCGACGTCCTGCTGGTGGACGCCGGTGACGCCATCCAGGGCACCGCCTACGGCTCCATGGACAAGGGCGAGACCATCATCCGTCTGATGAACGCCGCCGGTTACGATGTGGCAACCCTGGGCAACCACGAGTTCGACTACGGCATGACCGGCGCCATGAACGCCATTGCCTGGGCCCAGTTCCCCTACGTCTCCGCCAACTTCTATCATGAGAAGGACGGCATCGTGGGCGACAGCGTTCTGGACGCCTACAAGGTCTTCGAGACTGCAAACGGCCTGAAGATCGCCTTCGTGGGTCTGACTACCCCCGAGTCCTTCACCAAGTCCACTCCCGCCTACTTCCAGGACGAGAACGGCAACTACATCTACGGCATCGCAGGCGGCACCGACGGTGCAGCCCTGTACGCCGCCGCCCAGGCTGCCATCGATGCCGCTTCTGAGGAAGCTGACATCGTCATCGCCCTGGGTCACCTGGGCGACGATCCCGCCTCCCAGCCCTGGACCAGCGAGGAGCTGATCGCCAATACCACCGGCCTGGATGCCTTCATCGACGGCCACAGCCATTCCACCGTTCCCGGCAAGGAAGTCCTGGACAAGGACGGCAACACCGTTATCCTGACCCAGACCGGCGAGTACTTCGATGCCGTGGGCAAGATGACCATCTCTGCCGAGGGCGAGATCTCCACCGAGCTCATCACCGAGATCGCAGGCTCCGACGAGACCGTCAAGGCCATCAAGGACGAGTGGATGACCGCCATCGACACCCAGCTGGGCGAGGTCTTCGGCTACACCGACATCGTCTTCGACAACTACGATGAGACTGGCCGTCTGGTTCGCAAGATGGAGACCAACACCGGCAACCTGGCTGCCGATGCTCTGTACTACCTGTTCGACAACATGGGTCTGGACGTCGATGTTGCCATCATGAACGGCGGCGGCGTCCGCAACAAGGCCATCACCGGCGAGCTCAGCTACAAGACCATGAAGGAAGTCCACACCTTCGGCAACGTGGCCTGCCTGCAGACCATCACCGGCCAGCAGCTGCTGGACGCCCTGGAGTGGGGTGCCAAGGCTGCTCCCGACGCCGAGAACGGCGGCTTCCTGCACGTCTCCGGCATCACCTACCAGATCGACACCTCCATCCCCTCCACCGTCCAGGCCGATGAGAAGGGCGTCTGGATCGGCGGCCCCACCGGCGAGTACCGGGTCAAGAACGTCAAGATCCTGCAGAATGGTGCGTACGTTGACCTGGATCTGAACGCCCAGTACAACCTGGCCGGTTACAACTACACCCTCCGCGATCTGGGCGACGGCTTCGCCATGTTCGATGGTGCCGTCAATGTCCTGGACTACGTCATGGAGGATTACATGGTTCTGGCCAACTACGTCAAGTCCTTCCCCGTCAATGAGGACGGCCTCCATGAGATCCCCGCCGACGATGCCCGCTACGCCAGCGTCTACGGCGAGGGCCGCATCAAGGTCGGCGCTTCCGAGCCCACCGTCATCGCTGAGGGCTGGAGCGGCTACACCACCTGGGTGCTGACCAGCGACGGCGTCCTGACCGTCTCCCCCACCGAGGAGCGCTACAACGGCAAGTGCAACATGGCCAACTACCATAAGGTGGGTGGCGTCCTGACCCTGCCCTGGAGCGACTACGCCGAGCTGATCGAGACCGTGGTCATCGAGGAGGGTGTCCATGCCGTCGGTCAGATGGCCTTCTACGAGCTGCCCAACCTGACCACCGTGATCCTGCCCGAGTCCATCGAGGAAGTCCGCAACTACGCCTTCAAGAACGTCACCACTCTGCAGAGCATCAATCTGGAGGTCGTGGAGACCATCTGCGAGGGTGCCTTCTACGGCTGCTCCGCGCTGAAGGATCTGACCTTCGCTGACAACGTGACCATCGAGGATTGGGCCTTCTCCAAGACCCCCTACGCTTCCATGAATCCCTGATCCCCATACCCCCTAAGCACCGGGCGGCCCGCAAGGGCCGCCCTCAGACTGTAGAAAAACCTCAAAATTAGGATGTCATCGCGAACCAGTCCTCAGACTGGTGTGGCGATCCCCTAAAAAGAGCAAATAACGCCGGATTATCAACTGAAAATATTCGAAAATCTGGGAGATTGCCACGCCAGTGTGCGCACTGGCTCGCAATGACACCTTTTTCGACACGCTGCGGGCGGCCCGCAAGGGCCGCCCTTTTTGCTGACAAATACTGGGATGATTTGACATTCCACCGTCCCGGCACTATAATAAAAGAAAAACGAAAAGGAGCCTGCATTATGAAATACGATTTTACCTCCATCATGGATCGCCGGGGCAAGGATGCCATTGCCGTGGACATGGTCGGTCAGCCCGGCGGCTTTGCCCCCGGTGCGCCCCTGCCCGGCTTCGACCCCATTCCCATGTGGGTGGCGGACATGAATTTCCCCGTGGTGCCCACCATCCCCGCCGCCATGATCCAGCGGGCTCAGCACCCTGCCTACGGCTACTTCCAGCCCACCGCCGCGTATTTCGACGCCATCATCCGCTGGCATAAGCTCCGCAACGGCGTCGAGGGCCTGGAACCGAAGCACATCGGCTACGAGAACGGCGTTTTGGGCGGCGTGGTCACGGCCCTGAACATCCTCTGCTCCCGGGGCGACAAGGTGCTGCTCCACAGCCCCACCTACATCGGCTTCACCGGCTCCCTGACCAACAACGGCTACGACATTGTCCACAGCCAGCTTGTGAAAGATGGGGATGGCATCTGGCGCATGGATTTCGAGGACATGGAGAAAAAGATCGTGGAGAACAAGATCCACGCGGCGGTCATGTGTTCCCCCCACAATCCCACCGGCCGCGTCTGGGAGCGCTGGGAGCTGCGAGCCGCCATGGAGCTGTTCCGCAAGCACGATGTGTTCGTGGTCTCCGACGAGATCTGGTCTGACATCATCCGGGTGGGCCATCAGCACATCCCCACCCAGTCCGTCTCCGAGGATGCCAAAATGCGCACCATCGCCATCTACGCTCCCAGCAAGACCTTCAATCTGGCGGGCCTGGTGGGCAGCTACCACATCATCTACAACCAGCGGCTGAAGGATCGCCACGACAAGGAATCCTCCCTGGGCCACTACAACTCCATGAACGTCATGTCCATGCATGCTCTGATCGGTGCCTACCAGGACGAGGGCTACGAGTGGGTGGACGAGCTGAACCAGGTCATCACCGGCAACGTGGACTGGGCCGTGGATTACATCAATGCCCATTTTGACGGCGTGGAGGTGAGCAAGCCCGAGGGCACCTACATGCTGTTCCTGGACTGCGGCAAGTGGTGCGAAGCGCACAACATGGACGTGGGCGAGCTGCTGAAGAAGGGCTGGGACTACGGCGTCTGCTGGCAGGATGGCCGGGCCTTCCATGGCAAGACCCACATCCGCATGAACCTGGCCCTGCCCCTCAGCCGGGTGCAGGAGGCCTTCGACAGACTCGATAAGTACGTGTTCAACGCATAAGGATATTGTTTTTGCCGCCCATCAGACGATGGGCGGCATTTTTATAGGCAAAACAATGGGAACGATGGTTTTCTTGCCCCCCGCATTTATGAGGGGGGATGGCCGCAGGCCAGGGGGGAGTCTGCATATTTGCGTTGCAAATATGCGAAACTGCCCGCTTTTCACAGAAAAGCGGGCAGTCCCCCTTCGTCGCGATGGCTCCGGGCTTTGCCCGAATCCATCGCGACACCTGAAGGTGAATTGCCCCGAAGGGGCAAGAGAGGCCACCCTGGGGTGCCCCCATAAATGGGGGAGGCAAGATTTTTTTTCACTGCGCTCAAAAAGAACCTGCCCTGCGGCAGGTTCTTTTCGTTTGCAGCTTACTTGTTCTTCAGCAGATCGCGGATCTCGGTCAGCAGGACTTCCTCGGCGGAGGGGGCGGGGGGAGCGGGCTCCTCGGCGGGTGCTTCCTCCTCCTTCTTCTTGCCCATCTCGGCCATCTTGTTCAGGCCCTTGACCAGGAAGAAGACCACCAGAGCCAGGATGGCGAAGTTGATGACGGCGGAGATGAAGTTGCCGTAGTTCAGGGTGTTCAGGATCTCGACGCCGTTCTCATCCAGCACGGGCTCGCCGAACAGGCGGGGCAGGACGATCTTCAGCTCGGAGAAGTCGATGCCGCCCATGAAGATGGCAACCACGGGCATGATGATGTCGTCAGTCAGGGACTTGGTGATGGTGGAGAAGGCGGCACCGATGATGGTACCGACAGCCAGTGCCATGGCGTTGCCCTTCACGGCAAAGGCCACGAACTCATCCCACCAGGAGGGCTTAATCTTGCTCATAGTATGTAGTTCCTTTCTGTTTATTAGATTGGAGATTGGAGAGTGAAGAGTGGAGATCACCGGATCTCAACTCTCCAATCTCAACTCTCCACTCTTATTTCTTTTCGATGACCTCGATGCCGCCCAGATACTTACGCAGCACCTCGGGGACGACGATGGAGCCGTCGGCGCGCTGGTTCTGCTCGACGATGGCGGGGAAGATGCGGGAGGTGGCCAGGCCGGAGCCGTTGAGGGTGTGGACGAAGTCCAGCTTGCCGTCGGCGCGGCGGTAGCGGATGTTGCCCCGGCGGGCCTGGTAGTCCCGGGCGTTGGAGACGGAGGAGACCTCCTTGTAGCCGTTCATGGAGGGGATCAGGATCTCGATGTCGTAGGTGCGGGCCATGGAGGCGGAGCAGTCGCCTGCGGCCAGCTTCACGGTGCGGAAGTGCAGACCCAGACCGGCGACCAGGTTCTCGGCCTTCTTCACCAGCTCCTCGAAGGCCTCGTCAGAGGTCTCGGGGGTGGTGAACTGGAACATCTCCACCTTGTTGAACTGGTGGCCGCGCACCATGCCGCGCTCGTCGGCACGGTGGGAACCGGCCTCCCGGCGGAAGCAGGGGGTGTAGGCGAAGAACTTCTTGGGCAGGTCAGCCTCGGTCAGGATCTCATCGCGATACACGGAAGCCAGGGCGGCCTCGGCGGTGGGCAGCATGTAGAAGGTGCCGCCCTCGGTGGGATGGTTGGCGATCTTGAAGACCTCGTCGGCGAACTTGGGGAACTGACCGGCAGTCAGGCCGCACTGGTACTCCAGCATATGGGGGGGCAGGATGAAGTCGTAGCCGTCGGCGGTGTGGGTGTCGATGAAGTAGTTCAGCAGGGCCCACTCCAGACGGGCACCCATGCCGGTGTACATCCAGTTGCCGCCGCCTGCCAGCTTGACGCCCCGCTCGTAGTCGATCAGACCCAGGCTGGTGCACAGATCCACGTGGTGCTTGGGCTCGAAGTCGAAGGTGACCTGCTCGCCCACATAGCGCAGGGGCTCATTGTTCTCCTTGCCGCCGGGCAGCAGATCCGCGTCGGGCAGGTTGGGCAGAGCCAGCATGTTGGTGTAGAACTCGGCCTCCTTCTCACGGAGCAGAGCCTTGTCGCCCTCGATGGAAGCGTCGATCTCAGCCACGGCGGCCACGTTGGCGGCGATCTGGGCATCGACCTCGGCGGTGGACTCGCCCTTCTTCTCCAGGCCCTTCTTCATGCCGAAGAGCTTGCCGTTGCCCTTGGAGATCTTGTTCTTCTGGGCGGTCTTGGTCTCGGTGGAGGTCTTCAGGCCGCGCACCTGGACATCCAGCTCCAGGATCTTGTCGATGATGGCATCGCAGTCCACTTCCTTGGCCTTCAGACCGGCCTTGACTGCGTCGGGATTTTCCTTGATCTTTCTGATGTCAAGCATGATTGGTTCTCCTTTTGTTCTAAATTGGTGCTTCGCGTGAAATATAGCACGTCATTCCGAGCCAGTGCGCACACTGGCGTGGGAATCCCCTCAAGAGAGGGGCGCACCATCGCGGCAATACGAAGATTTCGGGGATTGCCACACCAGTCTGCGGACTGGTTCGCAATGACATATTCTATTTGGGGATCTCAGCCGTTGCTGGGCTGCTCCACGTACTCCAGGATCAGGTAGTAGTTGTTCAGCGCCTCGGGGGTCAGGTAGCTCAGCTGGGCATCCATCTGGGGGATCAGCTCCTCCAGCTTCTCCCGGTCGAAGTCGGCGTAGGCCTCCTGGATCTGGGCCAGGGTGTCCAGAGCCTTGACCTGGGCGTCCAGCACCTCGTTGCTCTCGTTGGGGTCGGTGGACAGGGTGGCGAGATACTCCTCGCTGCCCATCAGGGTCATCAGGTCGCTCTGCAGATCCTTGATCTGCTCCTTCTGCAGCTCCAGCTGGGCCCGCAGCTCGGCGTTCTCCAGCTCCAGCTCGGCGACGACGGCGGAAGCGGTCTCATCGGCCACGGGATCCTTGGCAGAGGGGGCGGGGGTGCTGCCGCCGCCCAGCATACTGCTGACCACCAGCGTCGCCGCCACGGACACGGCGGCGACGCCGGCCATGCAGGCGACAAAGAAGCCGTCGAGCTTCCTGCCGGTCTTGGGCTCGGCGGGGACGCTTGTGGGCTTCGCGGCGGGCGCGGGCTTGGGCTCGCTCTTGAGGAACTTGCCCTCGGACTTGGGGGCCTTGGCGGCCTTGGGCTCAGTGGTGACGGGCTCGCTCAGGACGTCCCACAGCTCCTGCTCATTTTGCATATTGTTTTCGCTCATTGTTTGGTTGCTCCTTTCAGGGTCATCAGGGCGTCCAGCAGGTTCTGCAGATCCTCCTGGCCGTAGAATTCCAGCTCGAATTTTCCCTTGCGTTTACCATTTACGATTTTGACGCCCCGGCCCAGGGCCCGGGACAGGCTCTTCTCGCACTCGGCCACATAGTCGATGGCCAGGGGGGCCTTGGGGGGCTCCGGCTCCTTCTCCTGGCTCAGGTTCCGGCACAGCAGCTCCGCCTGCCGGACGGAGAGCCCCAGAGCGGAGATCTTCTGGGCGGCCTCCAGCTGCTTTTTCTCGGTCTTCAGGGTCAGCACCGCCCGGGCATGACCGGCGGTGAGACTGCCGTTTCGGAGCATTTCCAGGACTTTCTCGGGAAGATGCAGCAGCCGCAGGGCGTTGGCCACGGCGGAGCGGGATTTGCCCACCCGGCTGGAGGCATCCTCCTGGGTCAGGCCGAAGTCCTCGATGAGGGCCTGATAGCCCAGGGCCTCCTCCACGCAGTTCAGATCGCTGCGCTGGAGGTTCTCGATCAGGGCCAGCTCCATGGCCTTGCAGTCGTCGGCCTCCATGACCACGGCGGGAACCTCGCTCAGGCCCGCCATCCGGCTGGCCCGCCAGCGGCGTTCACCGGCGATGATCTGATAATAGCCGGGAGCGGTCTCCCGGACGGTCAGGGGCTGGATCAGGCCGTGTAACGAAATGGACTCCGCCAGCTCCTGGAGCTCCTCCTCGTCGAAGTCCTTGCGGGGCTGGTCGGGATTGGGCTCGATCCGGTGCAGGGGCAGTGTGCGGTAATTGGATTGTTCCAGGGCGGGCTCCTGGAAATCACCCAAAAGCGCGCCCAGGCCACGGCCCAGGCCTTTGGGTTGTGCCATTGTATCACCCTTTCGTGTGAAGATATAAGATAGTAGATATGAGATATTAGATATTAGATACACGTGTTTGAAGGTGTATCTAATATCTTGTAATTTATATCTCATATCTTATAGTTTGTTCTTAAACTCCTCTGCCAGCTCTTTATACGCCTTCGCGCCCCGGCTGGATCTGTCATAGTTCATGACGGGGATGCCGTGGCTGGGGGCCTCGGCCAGGCGGACGTTGCGGGGGATCACGTTTGCGAAGACCTTGCCGGGGAAGTGGCGGCGAACCTCCTGGGCCACCTGGTTGCTGAAATTGGTGCGTCCGTCGAACATGGTCAGCACCACGCCGAAGAGCTCCAGGGTGGGGTTCATTTTCCGCTTCACCATGCGCAGGGTCGCCATCAGATCGCTCAGACCCTCCAGGGCGAAATACTCGCACTGGACAGGTACCACAATCGCTTCTGCGGCGCACAGGCCGTTCAGGGTCAGCATTTCCAGGCTGGGGGGACAGTCGATGAAAATGACGTCGTAGTCCTCCTTCACCTGATTCAGCGCATCCTTCAGGATATATTCCCGCCGGTCTGCGCCGATCAGCTCCACGGCGGCACCCGCCAGATCGGAAGATGAGGGGAGCACGTCGCCGAAATTGGTATGGACGATGGCGTCTTTGGTCTTGACGCCGTTCAGGATCACATCGTAGATGGATCGTTTGATCTGCCGTTTTTCGATGCCAAGGCCGGAAGTTGCGTTGGCCTGGGGGTCGAAGTCGCAAAGCAGCGTCTTCAGTCCCAGCTCATGGAGGGCAGCGGATAAATTGACGGCGGTGGTGGTCTTTCCCACGCCGCCCTTTTGGTTGACGATCGCGAATAGTTTACCCATGTCAAACCTCCTTGTATACGCGGTCATTATAGCAGTTTCCCCCACGGAATTCAATAGAGGTTTTGATTTTGTTTCACGTGAAACAAAAAAGAAAAACATCCGGGCGTTTCCACCTGGATGTTTCACGTGAAACAATTTATCGTCCACCGCCGCCGAAGTCGATGATGGAGGTGTAATTCTGGCCGATGGCGGGCTTTTCCTCCCGGTTGAGCTCCTGCCAGGTCAGCGCGCCCACGCAGAGCATCAGCGCGGCCATCAGCATGCACACCCACAGCCGCAGCTGTAAAATGGTGCGGTGGAGGAGCTCGGTGTCCTCCTCGACCCGCTGCTGCTTCCGGGGCAGGTTGTTCCGGAGACGGACGCTCCGCTCGGGGATGGTGACGACGGTATTGGGCTTGACCGGGTGCTTCACCATGACCGTCTCGCACAGGAAGCAGAAAACATGATCGCCCTCGGTCTCACGACCGCAGCGTAAGCATTGCATGGTGGATCTCCTTTCTGAGGGATACTATATATAATGTAGCAGATTGCGCGGGAAAGGTAAAGAGGGAATTTTTATACGCCGCGTCAAGTAAATTTTCTTAATCTTTTTCCACAAAAATATTGCAATTTCTTTGGTAATATGGTATAAATAAAAGTTGAGAGCTATTTTTTTATATTCCGTCAAAAAGGAGACGACATTATTTATGGCACGTAAGGAAAACATCCGCAACATCGCCATCATCGCCCACGTTGACCACGGCAAGACGACCCTGGTCGACGAGATGCTGAAGCAGGGCGGTATCTATCGTGAGAATCAGGCCACCACCGACCGCGTCATGGACTCCGGCGACTTAGAGCGCGAGAGAGGCATCACCATCCTGGCCAAGAACACCTCCATCTACTACAAGGACACCAAGATCAACATCGTCGACACCCCGGGCCACGCCGACTTCGGCGGCGAGGTGGAGCGCATCCTGAAGATGGTCAACGGCGTCATCCTGCTGGTGGATGCTGCCGAGGGCCCCATGCCCCAGACCCGGTTCGTGCTCCAGAAGGCTCTGGAGCTTGGTCACAAGGTCATCGTGGCCGTCAACAAGATCGACAAGCCCGACGCCCGCACCGAGGAGGTGGTGGACGAGGTTCTGGAGCTGCTGCTGGATCTGGACGCCACCGACGAGCAGTTCAACTCCCCCACCATCTTCTGCTCCGGCCGCCACGGCATCGCAAGCTATGATGCCGACACCTTGGGCACCGACCTGATCCCCCTCTTCGAGACCGTGGTCAACTATATCCCCGCCCCCGAGGGTGACGAGGACGAGCCCCTGCAGCTGCTGGTCAGCTCCATCGACTACAACGAGTACGTGGGCCGCATCGCCATCGGCCGGGTGGAGCGGGGCACCATCAAGGTCAACCAGGAGGTGGTCATCGCCGACTACCACAACGCTGACGTGAAGCAGAAGGCCAAGGTCGTGGCCCTGTACGAGTACGACGGCCTGGGCAAGAAGGCCATCCCCTCCGCCACCGCAGGTGAGATCGTGGCCCTCTCCGGCATCGCCGACATCACCATCGGCCGCACCATCTGCGCCCCCGATGCCGTGGAGCCCCTGCCCTTCGTCAAGATCTCCGAGCCCACCATCGAAATGACCTTCGCCGTCAACGACTCCCCCTTCGCAGGCCGTGAGGGCAAGTTCGTCACCTCCCGCAACCTGCGCGATCGCCTGGAGAAGGAGCTGATGAAGGACGTGTCCCTGCGGGTAAGCGAGCAGGGCACCGATGCCTTCAACGTGGCAGGCCGCGGCGAGATGCACCTTTCCATCCTGATGGAGACCATGCGCCGGGAGGGCTATGAGTTCTCCGTGTCCACCCCCCGTGTGCTGACCAAGGAGATTGACGGCAAGCTCTGCGAGCCCATTGAAAAGATGGTTGCAGACGTGCCCGAGGAGTGCATGGGCGCGGTCATCGAGAAGATGGGCAAGCGCAAGGGCGATCTGCTGGGTATGACCCCCGTGGGCAACCGCTACCGCCTGGAGTTCCTTGTCCCCTCCCGGGGCCTCTTCGGCTACCGCAGCGAGTTCCTGACCGACACCCGGGGCGAGGGCATCATGTCCTCCGTGCTGGACAGCTACGCCCCCATGAAGGGCGAGATCGAGCGGCGCAGTGTGGGCAGCCTGATCTCCTTCGAGTCCGGCGAGGCCGTCACCTACGGTCTTCACGCCGCCCAGGAGCGCGGCTCCCTGTTCATCGGCCCCGGCACCCCCGTGTATGCGGGCATGGTCGTGGGCATCTGCAGCCGCAACGAGGATATGACCGTCAACGTCTGCAAGCGCAAGCAGCTGACCAATATGCGCGCCTCCGGCTCCGACGAGGCTCTGCGCCTGGTGACCCCCCGGATCTTCTCCCTGGAGCAGAACCTGGAGTTCCTGGCCGACGACGAGTTGCTGGAGTGCACCCCCAAGAGCCTGCGCATCCGCAAGCGGGAGCTGGATCACGGCATCCGCATGCGCGAGACCATGAAGCGTCGCGCCGCTGCCGCCGAGGGCAAGTAAAAATAGCACAGAAAAGCAGTGCATCCGGTGGAAAGAAAACAAAAGTTCCCTGGCAAAACATATTTGCCAGGGAACATCGATAATGATTTAGTGGTTAATAACAGACTTGATTTGGTATATTCTAGCACAGTAGGAAACGAAAAAGCCAAGAAATAGAATGTAGATTACAAAAGTAATGTAACACCAATTGTACCAAGGCTTGCTAAAAATAAAGTAATGGAATACAATCGTGGCCCACGGACAAAAGATAAAAAAGAACAAACAAACATAGTGGTACCAATGATTTGCGCGAAAAACAAACGGTATTCCTTTATTCATTCGTCCGATATAATGTTCTCGACCAATCACGTTCTCTCCGCTCAAGGATAATATTTCATTAACCTTGCATTCGATTTCGTGCAGGTATGTCGCAAGTGACATCTGACGAAATACTGCGTCAATCCAAAGCCCGCCAGTCAGCATAAAAACGCAAGGAATTAATACACAGTTTAGGCTGGCAAGAAAGAGATCGTTGATTGTCTCAAAATTTGTAACAGCTCCAACAAAACCAACCAATACAAAAACCTCGGTAATTGCAAGTGACAAAATGGTTCCCTGCTTATCAACACTTGCCTGTTGCTCAGGAAGGAGCATTGCCCATTCCGCAAGGTAGACATCAAGGATGTTTTTTCGATCTGCAACTATTTCTGATGTGTTCTTTCCCTTTTGTCCCACAGTTTACAACTCCTTCCTATATACATCTAAGTATATAGCATAAATTCGCAGTATTATCAAGTACTACTTTCAATACAACTAAGTCTATGAAATAAATTATTTACATATCTTCCACAAAATGGACTTGCATTTTCTGTGCAAGTGCGGTATCATATCCGTGTTAGCACTCGTAAGGCTAGAGTGCTAAATGATTTCGTAAAAAGAGAGGCGGAAAACCGCCCAATCTATATTCAAATGGAGGAATCACCATGACCCTGAGACCCATGGCTGACAATGTTCTGCTGAAGCAGAATGAGGCCAACGAAACCACCGTCGGCGGCATCATCCTGGCCACCGCCACCAAGGAGAAGCCCGCCATCTATTCCGTCGTGGCCGTCGGCCCCGGCACCAAGGACATCGAGATGCTGGTGAAGGCCGGCGACAAGGTCGTCGTTTCCAAGCACGTCGGCACCGATGTGACCCTGGACAAGATCGATTACAAGTTCGTCAAGCAGGACGAGATCCTGGCTGTCGTGGAGTAAGGAGGAACCGCTATGTCTAAGATGATCGTTTTCGGCGAGGAAGCCCGCAAGAAGCTCCAGTCCGGCATCGACCAGCTGGCCGATACCGTCAAGGTCACCATCGGCCCCAAGGGCCGCAACGTTGTCCTGGGCCGCAAGTACGGCGCACCCCAGGTCACCAACGACGGCGTCACCATCGCCAAGGAGGTGGAGCTGGAGGATCCCTTTGAGAACATGGGTGCCCAGATGATCCGCGAGGTCGCCACCCGCACCAACGACGTTGCCGGTGACGGCACCACCACCGCCACCCTGCTGGCCCAGGCCATCACCCGGGAGGGCCTGAAGAACCTCAGTGCCGGTGCCAACCCCATGGTCATGCGCAAGGGCATCGAGAAGGCCGTTGATGTGGCTGTCGACGCCATCAAGGCCAATTCCGTCCCCGTGGAGGGTTCCTCTGCCATCGCCCGTGTCGGCACCGTCTCCTCCGGCGACGAGAGCGTGGGTGCTCTGATCGCCGAGGCCATGGAGAAGGTGGGCACCGACGGCATCATCACCATCGAGGAGTCCAAGACCGCCGAGACCGAGCTGGAGGTCGTGGAGGGCATGCAGTTCGACCGGGGCTACATCTCCCCCTACATGGTCACCAACACCGACAAGATGGAGGCCGTCCTGGACGATGCCTTCCTGCTCATCACCGACAAGAAGATCTCCTCCATCCAGGAGATCCTGCCCATCCTGGAGCCTGTGGTCAAGGCCGGTAAGAAGATGATTATCATTGCCGAGGACGTGGAGGGTGACGCCCTGGCTACCCTGCTGCTGAACCGTCTGCGGGGCAACTTCAACGTGGTCTGCGTCAAGGCTCCCGGCTTCGGCGACCGCCGCAAGGCCATGCTGCAGGACATCGCCGTCATGACCGGCGGTACCGTCATCTCCTCCGAGCTGAACATGGAGCTGGCCGAGGCCAGCCTGAACGATTTGGGCCGCGCCCATCAGGTCGTGGTCACCAAGGACACCACCACCATCGTCGATGGTCAGGGTGATCCCATGGCCATCCTGGCCCGCGCCCACGAGGTGCGCTCCGCCATCGCCACCACCACTTCCGAGTACGACAAGGAGAAGCTGATGGAGCGGCTGGCCAAGCTGACCGGCGGCGTTGCCGTCATCAAGGTCGGTGCCCAGACCGAGATCGCCATGAAGGAGCAGAAGCTCCGGGTGGAGGACGCCCTGAACGCAGCCCGCGCTGCCGTGGAGGAGGGCATCGTCGCCGGCGGCGGCACTGCCCAGGTCAACGCCATCTCCGCTGTGGAGGAGCTGATCCAGACTCTGCACGGCGACGAGAAGACCGGCGCCCGGATCATCGCCGCTGCCCTGCAGGCTCCCATCCGCCAGATCGCCCAGAACGCCGGTGTGGACGGCTCCGTCATCTACGAGCGGGTCAAGAACTCCGGCAAGGTCGGCTACGGCTACAACGCCTACACCGAGGAGTTCGTGGACATGATCGAGGCCGGTATCGTCGATCCCACCAAGGTCACCCGTTCCTCCCTCATCAACGCCGCTTCCGTGGCCGCCTGTGTGCTGACCACCGAGTCTCTGGTGGTCGACAAGCCCGATCCCGCCGCCGACGCAGCCGCTGCCGCCGCAGCCCAGGGCGGCATGTACTAAACCGGGAGCCCCGGCGGGCAAACTGATCGCATGTGCGTGGTAGTCTTTCCATGGTACGTGGGATCGGGGTGCGGAAGCACATCTCCTTAAGGTAATACGAACGCCCCTGTTTCACGTGAAACAGGGGCGTTTTTTGCGGGCAGTGCCCGCTGACATACTTGTCGAACACTGGCAAAATGTTTTACGTCCTGCGTGTGATCGAAACAAAATACCAAATGTAGGGAACGGGCATTGACCGTTCCGTGCGGAACCCCACCGGAACGTATTTGGTAATTGTGCCCCGGTACAGCGGAACAACAAACATTCTGCATCACGCAGCAGGCGTCTTCGGGAAGCTGGCGTGGTCGTAGAAGTAGTAGTTGGGCATCAGCTCATTGAACTCCTCCAGTGCCGCGTCCGTGACCAGGCAGGTGCGGGTGGGATGGGTCATGTGGGGAGTGGAATCGAAGTGGTACCAGCTTTCGCCGCCGTCCAGGCTGACCATGTTCCACCAGTGGTTGGTGGTGCGCACGTCGTTGGGCAGCCGGGTGACGGTCAGGTTCGGCAGACCCAGCCGGTCGAAGAGGAGCCGGGAGACGGCGTAGAAGCCGTAGCAGTCGCCCCGGTTGTTGGTCAGCATCAGGTAGGCCGCCTGCATGTAGTCGCTTTTGTCGAAGTTGGCGATGTAGTAGCAGTGGGTCTCGATCCAGTCGTAGATGGCGTTCACCTGCTGCTCGGGCGTCATGCCGTCGGTGAGGATCTTCGCCAGAAGCTCGTCGGCCTTCTCCTGGATGAGGGCCTCGTCCACATAGCCTTCCGGGGCCTCCACCACGGTGATGCTGGTCTCCACGGTGGTGGCGTTGCCCGCGCTGTCGGTGGCGGTGTAAAACACCGGATAGGTGCCGGGACGGGTCAGATCCACCAGGAAGCTGTCCACGGAGAGCTTCGGTGCGGGATCCGTGTCATCGGTGACCAGGATGCCGCTGCGATAGGCAACGGTACCGCCCAGGAACACGGACAGCTCATTCACGCCCAGGATCTGTGGGGCCGTGGTGTCGCCGGGCTCCTGGGGAAGCTGGGGCTGGGTGTCTGCCGGTTCCTGAAGCTGGCTTTGATTGGCAGTGGGCTCCGGAGGAAGGGGGGGCTCAGCGTCAGGGTGTGCGGCGTGGGCGCCGATGTAATAGCCGAGGCCCACGGCGATCAGGATCAGAATGACCTGATGGATCAGCAGGAAAAGCCGGAACTGTCGGTTTTGTCTTCTGCGTCTGCGTCTTCTGCGCCGGGATCGGTTCGGGGCCTGGGCAGGCCGCCCGGCGGATCTGGGATCGTTCATAGATCATGCTCCTTCGCAAGCTTGTTTCCACCATTATAGCATGAAAATCCAGAAATGGAATACAGCCCCAAAGGAATATTTGGCGCTTCCCCTCATAACCTGCAAGATTTGAGAGATACTAGGAGGGCTGAAAACACAACAGAAAAGGGGAACCGATATGAAAGCAACAGGAATCGTCAGACGGGTGGACAGCCTCGGGCGGGTGGTGATCCCGAAGGAGATCCGGCACACCCTGCGGATCAAGGAGGGCTCGCCCCTGGAGATCTACACGGAAAAGGACGGGGGCGTGACCTTCCGCAAATATTCGCCCCTGGGGGACTTGCAGGATTTCGCCGCCCAGATGTGCGACTCCATCCGCCGCAACACCGGCTGCATCGCCGCCGTTTCCGACCGGGACACCATCATTGCCCAGGCCGGCGGAGCCAAGCGGGAGCTGATGGACAAGCCCAACTCCCCGGAGCTGGAGCAGCTCATGGAGGAGCGGAAGCCCTACCGCTACAGCCCCGGCGGGGAGAAGCTCAAGCCCACCGACCACACGGAGAAATACCACTTAGGGCTGGCGGCCCCCATCCTCTGCCAGGGGGACATCCTGGGCTGCGTGATGATGCTCCTGGAGGAGAACGGCGATCCCCTCTCCGAATCCGACCAGCGGCTGGTCTCCACCGTGGCGGAGTTTCTGGGGAAGCAGATGGAATCCTGATGAAGCACGAGTCCTTGCCCCCCACATTTATGAGGGGGGATGGCCGCAGACCAGGGGGGAGTTCGCATATTTGCACAGCAAATATGCGAAAATGCCCGCTTTTCATAGAAAAGCGGGCAGACCCCCTCCGACCTCGCTTCGCTCGGCCACCTCCCCCATAAATGGGGGAGGCAAGGGTACGGTTTTACTTATTCCTCTGTCAGTGGGCTCACCTGGATGCGCCAGGAGCCCTCGATGTGCTCGAAGGGCTCCACCCAGGCGGTCAGGGTGCATTCCCGGATATCCCGCCCCCGCAGGTCGGAGCTCCACCAGGTGCCGTCGGCGCGGCCTTCCTGCTGCAGTGCCAGCATCTCCCCGTTGGGGCCGGTGAGGAACAGCCGGTAGATCTGGCCACCATCCCGGACGAAGACCCGGAGCTCATCCTCGACCACTGCCATGGATGTGACGGTCAGATCCCACCGGATGGCGTGGTTCAGCTCATCGCCCAGGGTCAGGGGAATGGGGATCCGGCTCTGCTCCCCATCGGACATGGAGCGCAGATCCTCGATGGTGATCGTGACCCAGCGTTCCCAGTCAAAGTCCCCGGTGGGCTGGCAGGTCAGATTCAGGTGCAGCAGCCCCGTCTGATCGTCGTAGTAGGGGACGCAGGAGCCGGAGCCGCGGGTGCGGCCCTGTTCATAATACCAGTGCTCGGGATTCGTCCGACCCTTCAGCCGGTCGCCCTGAAGATCCTCCATGGTCAGGTGGATCGAAAGGGTATCGCCCTCCCGGGTCGTCTCCACCACCCGGGCCAGGATGCCGCTTTCCTCCCCGCTTCCGGCGGTGGGACGGAGGAAGTGGGCCACGGGCGGAGCCACCCGGCTGAGCCACTGGAACACCGCCGGATCCGACGCGGCCCAGGGGGCCAGCACCAGCAGCGCCAGCACCAGTGCCACGGCGGACAGGACTAAGCGTCTGCGCCGTCGTCCCAGATTCGCCAGCATGGAGCGGTCGATGCCGTCGGTCATCTCCACATAGTCATTGGCTCCGTGAAAAAATGTACGGAACATGGGTCATCCTCCTTTCAGAAGGTCACCCAGACGCTGCCGCGCCCGGGTCAGCCGGGTGCGCACGGCACCCTCGGTGCAGTGCAGAATTTTCGCCATCTGGCGGGTGGTACAGTCCTCGTAGTAAAACAGATGGAGCACCAGACGATCCTGCCGGTTCAGCTGCTCCAGAGCCAAGTCCAGCTCCAGATATTCCTGCTGGGGCATGGGGATCCGGTCGTCCAGGGGCACCGTCCGGCGCACCCACCAGGAGCTCAGGTGGCTCTTGCACCGGTTCACCGTCACCCGCAGCAGCCAGGCCCGGCGGTGCTCCTCGGATGCGAAGATGGGGCGGCTGCAGAAGTAGCGCAGGAACACCTCCTGGCAGATATCCTGGGCATCGGAGCGGGAGCGGGTATAGGAATAGGCCAGCCGGAAGACCATGGTCTCGTAGTGATCCATGGCCTCCTCCAGCTCAGAGTCGGGGCACAGCAGCTTCATCTTCATCACATCCTTTCACTTAGAATACCAGACGATTCGGGAAAATGTTACAGGGGTTGGAAAAAATTTTTTCAAAAAAGCCGCCCATCGCACGACGGGCGGCTGAACCGTTCCTTTCTTGCCCCCCGCATTTATGAGGGGGGTGCCCGAAGGGCGGGGGGAGTCCAACCGCAGTGCGGATTCGCCGACGTGCTGATATAGATGGAACAGGGTACCGCAATACTCCCCCCTGTCCTGCGCTTCGCTTGGACATCCCCCCTCGTAAACGAGGGGGGCAAGATCAATGGCGAACGCTCATGTCCGTCCCCTACAGGCGTATGTTTTCCGAAACAGCGAAGCCGCCCGACATTTGCCGGGCGGCTCAAACTCATTTCACAGCGATCTGGGGATGGTAGGTGGGCACGATCTCGGCCACCAGCTCCTTCATATTGGGATCCTCGACGCGGTAGGCGGCGTCCAGACGGTCGAGCTGGCGTTTGAAGAGCTCGTCGTCCATCACGATAGGACGGCCGATGTGGATGAGCTTGTTGGCGGTCTCCTTCAGGCCCTCCTCCTCCATCAGCAGCTCCTCGTAGAGCTTCTCGCCGGGGCGCAGGCCGGTGTACTCGATCTTGATGTCCACGTCGGGCTCGTAGCCGGAAAGGCGGATGAGGTTGCGGGCCATGTCGTCGATCTTCACGGGCTCGCCCATGTCCAGGACGAAGATCTCGCCGCCCTTGGCATAGTAGCCGGCCTGAAGAACCAGGCTCACCGCCTCGGGGATGGTCATGAAATAGCGGATGATGTCAGGGTGGGTGACGGTGACGGGGCCGCCCTGCTCGATCTGCTTCTTGAACAGGGGGATGACGGAGCCGTTGGAGCCGAGGACATTGCCGAAGCGGACGGCCACGAACTCGGTGTCGGACTGGCGGTTCATCATCTGCACCACCATCTCGCACAGACGCTTGCTGGCGCCCATGATGTTGGTGGGGTTGACGGCCTTGTCTGTGGAGATCAGCACGAAGCGCCTGACGCCGTGGGCCGCAGCGGCCTTGGCCATCTTGTAAGTACCGAAGACATTGTTCTTGATGGCCTCGTTGGGGCTGTCCTCCATCAGGGGCACATGCTTGTGGGCGGCGGCGTGGAAGACCAGGTCGGGCCGGTAGGTGTCCAATACATAGTCCACCCGGGCGGTATTGCGCACGGAGCCGATGAGGGTCACCAGATTCAGGTTCGGGTAGGTGCGCTTGAGCTCCATCTGGATGTCGTAGGCGTTGTTCTCGTAGATGTCGAAGATGATGAGCTGCTTCGGGTTCGACTTGGCGATCTGGCGGCACAGCTCGCTGCCGATGCTTCCGCCGCCGCCGGTGACCATGACCACCTTGCCGGAGATGAAATGCAGGATCTCGTCCAGATTGACCTTGATGGGATCACGGCCCAGCAGATCCTGGACGTCCACCTGGCGCAGCTTGCTGACGGAAATGTCGCCGTTGACCAGCTGGTAGATGCCGGGCACCACCTGCACCTGGCAGCCGGTGGTGGAGCAGATGGCCAGGATCTCCTTCTTGGTCTTGGCGGAGCCGGAGGGGATGGCGTAGATGATCCGGTGGATGCTGTACTTCTCCACGGCGGCGCAGATCTCGTTCCGGCCGCCGACGATCAGGACGCCGCCCAGGCGCTTGCCCCACTTGACGGGGTTGTCGTCGATCAGGCAGCAGACCCGGCTCTTGACATAGGCGGAGGTTGTGAACTCGTTGACCAGAGCCTTGCCGGCCTCGCCCGCGCCGATAATCATCACGTTCTCCTGGTAATTGGCATGGGTCAGGCCCTGGAAATGGAGCCGGACGTAGCGCAGCATCCGGTAGCCGAAGCGGATGGTCACGGTGAAAACGGCGCTGAAGACCATGCCCACCACGTAGAAGGACTTGGGCATCAGAATGTCCAGCACATGGCACAGGATGAAGGCCACGACGCTCAGAACGGCATAGGCCTCCAGAATGCGCATCAGCTCGTCGGTGCTGACAAAGCTCCAGATGCTGCTGTAGAGACCAAAGAGGGTGAAGACCACGATGCTGATGGCGCACCAGGGCAGAATGATCCGGACATAGGTCAGCAGGAATTGCTCCTCGATGGCGTTGAACCGGAAATCGAAGCGGAGCCACAGGGCCGCAAAAAAGGCGATGCAGATGGCCAGAAGATCCACTGCGGCGATGATGACGGCCTTCTTGCTCAGGCTCAGATCCTTTCGTTTGTTTATCATAAAAATCAACCCGATCTCTTAATTTGATAGATTTTTGCGCATAGCTCTAAACAATATAATACCATAGGGATCCCTCCGTTTTCAAGAGACACAATCCCGGATTTTCTCCCCCTTTTCCGCCAATTTTCGGAGGATTTGTCAAGACAATGGTCATTTGACAGACTTGACAGCGGCCCCTTCGTCAGGTAAACTGAAAGAGACTTATCTGCTTCGTGCAGCAGCGTACCTCTTGCCTCCCTCCAAGAGGGAGGGCCGAGAGATCGTGCTTCCATTTTGCTGTTTCAAGCCAATGAGCATATATCCATAAAATCATGCATACCAAGGAGGAGACCCCATGGCATCCAAAGTTTACTTCACCGATTTCTGCACCGGCAACCGGGAGAGCCTGCCCCAGAAGCTGGCCCGGCTCATCATGAGCGCGGGCTTCGATCAGATCGATTTTGAGAAGAAATACGTGGCCATCAAGATCCACTTCGGCGAGAAGGGCAACCTGGCCTTCCTGCGGCCCAACTATGCAAAGGTGGTGGTCGATCTTGTGAAGGATCTGGGCGGCAAGCCCTTCCTGACCGACGCCAACACCATGTACGTCGGCTCCCGGAAGAACGCCCTGGATCATCTGGACACCGCCTATGAAAACGGCTTCTCTCCCTTCTCCACCGGCTGCCACGTCATCATCGCCGACGGCCTGAAGGGCACCGACGATGTGGCCGTTCCCGTGGAGAACGGCGAATATGTGGAGAAGGCCTGGATCGGCAGAGCCGTCATGGACGCCGACATCGTCATCTCCCTGAACCACTTCAAGGGCCACGAGGAGGCCGGCTTCGGCGGCGCCATCAAGAACCTGGGCATGGGCTGCGGCTCCAACGAGGGCAAGCGGGACATGCACTCCAATGGCCGTCCCTCCATCGACCCGGAGAAGTGCGTGGCCTGCGGCCAGTGCGCCAAGAACTGCGCCCACGACGGCCCCCAGCTCCGGGATGGTAAAATGTTCATCAACCAGAAAAACTGCATGGGCTGCGGCCGCTGCATCGATGTCTGTCCCACCCAGGCCATCTACCACGACAACAAGCAGGCCGTGGAGCTGCTGAACTACAAGATGGCCGAGTACGCCAAGGCCGTCGTCCAGGGCCGTCCCCATTTCCACATCAGCCTGGTCTGCGACGTCAGCCCCTACTGCGACTGCCACGCCGACAACGACCTGCCCATCGTCCCCGATGTGGGCATGTTCGCCTCCTTCGATCCCGTGGCTCTGGATCTGGCCTGCGCCGATGCCGTCAACGCACAGCCCGTGATCCCCGGCTCCAAGCTGGATCGCTCCCGCCGCAAGCCCGGCCGTGAGGGTCTGGACAACCTGACCGCCAACTTCGCCCACACCAACTGGCGCACCCAGATCTCCCACGGCAAGAAGATCGGCCTGGGCGAGGACAGCTACGAGCTGATCCGCGTATGAGACTGGACGCCCAGTGTATTCTGTGTCTGCTGAAGCGGCACAGCGAGACGGCGGCGAAATGCGGGGATGAAGCCCAGGTGACGGCCTTCACCCGGGATCTTATGCGCCTTCTTTGCGACGGCCCTGTGGAAATGTCCGCGCCCTTTTACACCCCCGGCATCACGAAGCTCTTCACCGAGCACTTCGGTCTGGCAGACGACCGGTTCGCCGAGGAAAAGGAATTAAGCAACCGCTACGCCCTGGAGCGGCTGGAGAAGATCACCGGCATGGTGCGCTCCGCCCCCGATCCCCTCTATGCGGGACTCCAGGCGGCGATTCTGGGCAATTACATCGATTTTTCCGCCCTTCAGGGGGAGGTCAGCTTTGAGAAGCTGGACGAGATGCTGGATATTCTGTATACCATCAACGTCGACCAGGAGAGCTTCGGCAAGCTCCGTGACGATCTGGAAAAGGGAAAAGAGCTCCTCTACCTGACCGACAACGCCGGTGAGATCGGCTTCGACCGGGTGTTCCTGGAGGTCATCGCCGATACCTTCCCCAATCTGTCCATCACCGTCTGTGTCCGGGGCGGCCCCACCCAGAACGACGCCACCCGGGCCGATGCGAAGGTCGTGGGTCTCCCCTTCCCCATCATCGACAACGGCACCCGGATCCCCGGCACCGTCCTGGAGCTGGCCAGCGGGGAGCTGAAGGAGGCACTGGAAAAAGCCGATGTGACCATCGCCAAGGGTCAGGCCAACGTGGAGACCCTGCTCGACACCGGCCACGGCTATAACATCTACTACGCCTTCCTCGTCAAGTGCAAGCGGTTCATGGATCGCTTCCAAAGGGCGAAGCTCACCCCCATGCTGGTTCGGGAATTGGATCTGTAAGATTGCGAAAGCACCGGAAATCCACGGATTTCCGGTGCTTTTTGCATTTGTTATTATGTTGTGACCAGCTTCCGTCTATCACTGTCATTGCGAGCCCCATAGGGGCGTGGCAATCTCCTGGAACAGCCTATCGATAATCAACGCAGTTGCAAACGAGGACATAACCGCAATATTTCTTTTACTACGTTATTCCACGATGACAGGTTATACCAGGAGATTGCCACGGCCTGCGGCCTCGCAATGACAGTGGTAGTGGTTACCTGGTTCGATCACATGGACATTGCTGGAATCTTACACGACCTCCGTCCACTTTTTCGGGAATGCGGTGGGCATACCGTTGTCGTTCAGCCGCTTTTGCAGCCAAATGACCCCCAGCCAGCGGCCCATCTTGAAGCCGCAGTCCTCGAAGGTGGAGTGATAGCGGTAGCCCAGCTTTTCATGGAAGGCCACGCTCCCCTGGTTCTCCGTGGTGATGAGGGCATAGGCCACCCGGTAGCCCTGCTTGGTCAGGATCTCCTCCAGCCGCTGGTAGAGCTGACGGCCCACGCCCCTGCCGTGGATGCTGGGGTGCAGGTAGATGCTGACCTCGGCGCACCAGCGGTAGGCCGCCCGCTCCCAGGGGGCACCGGCGTAGGCGTAGCCCAGCACCTCGCCCTCCTCCTCCCAGACCAGCCAGGGGAACTGGGCGATGTGGTCGTAAAACCGCTGGGTGAAGGTGCGCAGACAGGGCACGTCATATTCAAAGGAATAGGTGGTGTTCTCCACATAGGGGCGGTAGATCGCCAGCATGGCAGGCAGATCCCGGTCAGTTGCGAAACGGATCATGAGTTACCTCCTGGTAAGAGTTGAGATTGGAGAGTGAAGAGTGGAGATCGGCAGGATTTTGCACGGTTCAGATATTTCATATTTTATAGAAAAAACGCATCTGTGTCAACGCAGCATTTTCTTCTGAAGCAGGCTCTGAAAAATCTTCACTCTCCACTCTTCACTCTCCAATCTCCCTCAAAACGGTTGACATCAATCAAAATTAGAGCTAAAATAAAAGAGCCTATGGGCAAATTTACGACTTAGGAGGACGACCATGGAATCTGGCAGTAGCAGCGGCACATCCGGCCGAAGTAGCATAGACCACGATTCGTGGTTGGCTGAATAACAGGAGATCGGCCCGATGTGTTTTATTCCAATCGTACATAGGAGGAAAACACATGGCAGAACGTTTTGAGATCGTGCAGAAGGCCATGCAGAGCTTTCTGGACGGCAAGAAGTACACCACCCTGCGGGATATGCTGGTGACGATGAACCCCAGCGACATCGCAGGTATTTTCGACGCTCTGGAGGAGCAGCGGATCCCGGTCATGTTCCGACTGCTGCCCAAGGAGCTGGCAGCCGAGGTATTCGTGGAGATGGAGCCCGATGCCCAGGAGCTGCTCATCAAGGGCTTTTCCGACAATGAGCTGAAGGAAGTCCTGGACGAGCTTTACGTGGACGACGCGGCAGACCTGGTCGAGGAGATGCCCGCCAATGTCGTCAAGCGGATCTTAAAGCATGCAGACCCGGAGATGCGCTTCGCCATCAACCAGATTTTGCGCTATGAGGAGAATTCCGCAGGCTCCATCATGACCACCGAATATGTCTCATTGCGCCCCCACATGACCGTGGGCGAGGCCATCCTGCGCATCCGCCGCCAGGGCGTGGACAAGGAGACCATCTACACCTGCTACGTCACCGACTCCAGCCGGAAGCTCCTGGGCATGGTCACCGTCAAGGATCTTTTGCTGGCGGACGATGACGACACCCCCATCCGGGACATCATGCTCACCAACGTGATCTTCGCCTCCACCTCCACCGACCAGGAGGAGGTGGCCCAGATGCTGAGCAAATACAACTTCCTGGCCATGCCCGTGCTGGACTCCGAGAGCCGCATGGTGGGTATCGTCACCTTCGACGACGCCATGGACGTTCTGGAGGAGGAGGCCACCGAGGATATCGAGATGATGGCCGGTATGACCCCCTCGGAGAAGCCCTACCTGAAGAACACCCCCTTCGAGCTGTTCAAGAACCGCTTCCCCTGGCTTTCCATGATGATGGTCTCCGCCACCTTCACGGGGCTTATCATGACCTCCTTCGAGGATGCCCTGGCCAAGGTCATCGCCCTTTCTTCCTTCATCCCCATGCTGATGGGCACCGGCGGCAACTCCGGCTCCCAGTCTTCCGTCACCGTCATCCGCGGTCTGAGCCTGGGCGAGCTGAAGTTCAAGGACATCGGCACCGTGCTGTGGAAGGAGCTGCGGACTGCCCTGCTGTGCGGTCTGGGTCTGGCAGCGGTGTGCTTCGTCAAGATCTGGCTCATCGACCGGATGCTGTTCCACAACCCCGATATCACCCTGATGGTGGACTTGGTGGTCTGCTGCGCCCTGTGCGTCACGGTCATCATCGCCAAGGCCGTTGGCGCGGTGCTGCCCATGGTGGCAAAGGTGCTGGGCGCAGACCCGGCGGTCATGGCGTCGCCCTTCATCACCACCATCGTGGACGCCGTGTCCCTGCTGGTCTACTTCCTGTTCGCGAAGCTGATTTTGGGCCTATAAATGCAGTTAAAAGGGGCTGTAAAGAAACACCTAGGTATCCAAACAACATACAGCAGCAGTGACACACAATCAAGTGGGACACTGCTGCTGTTTTCTATGTTGGATCAATCGGATCAGGTGACCACATCCATGTCATCGCGAGGGCGGGAGCCCGTGGCGATCTCCTGGTACGATGTGCAGATTTGTGACGCAGTACCAGGAGATTGCCGCGTCGCCTGTCGGCTCCTCGCAATGACAGCGGTAGACGGCAGATGGTTCTTCTGATTGACTCATGTATAACCC
>SVLP01000063.1 GCA_015067895.1 Oscillospiraceae bacterium
AGGGTCCTGTCTTCGGCTGGGCCGGAACCATCACCCCTGACGTGGAGCTCTCTCCCGTCCTGACCGCCGCCCGGGAATACCCCGAATGGACCTTCCTCCTGTTGGGCCGTCGGGAGAGGAATCCCCTGCTGGACCGCCTTCACCGCCAGCCCAATGTGGTCTTTGCCGGTCCCTGTTCCCTCAACGAGGTGCCCGACTGGCTCTTCCGCTGCGATGTTTTGATCGATATGCTCCATCAGGACCGCACCGACGACGGCGTGGTGTCCCCCCGCCTGTATGAGTATCTCTCCACCGGAAAACCCATTGTCTCCATGCTCTGGCCCGATCAGGTGGAGCTCTTCCCCGATGTGGTGTACGGCGCCTACAATGACCGGGAATTTATCTCCATGTGCCGCAGCGCACTGGACGAGGCCCCCGGCTTTGTCAGCCAGCGCCGGCAGGGCTACGGAGCTGCAGCCTCCTGGTCCAACCGGGCCGGAGAAGTGCTGCGCATCCTCAGCACAGCCGGTCTGCTGTAACGGATTTCTGTCGGGATGTAAATTTCTTCCTTTTCTCCTCATCCTCTCTTGTATATTGTTCCAAAGCAGGTGTGAAATTAAAATTTACCACTTGCAAATCCGTCTGTTTTTCGATAAAATTGTCGAGGTAATACTTTTATGCTTGGAGGGGTTTTTGTGTCCGCTCGTTGTCTGCAGAACATCCGTCTTTCCGGCTGCGCCGCTGTGCAGTCTCTTCCCTCCTACCCTTGTACCATATAATGCAAAATCAGGCTATCTGTACGTCCGTGCGCACAGATAGCCTGTCATCATTTTTAAGGAGTGTGTGAAACATGAAAAAAGTTGCTGTTATCATGGGTTCTGATTCTGATTGGCCCGTAGTCAAGGGTGCCTGCGAACAGCTCAAGCAGTTCGGTATCCCCTTTGAGGCTCACATCCTCAGCGCCCACCGCACCCCCGCCGAGGCCGCCGATTTCGCCAAAAACGCCCGCAAGAACGGCTTTGGCGTGCTGATCTGCGCTGCCGGCATGGCCGCCCATCTGGCCGGTGCCTTTGCCGGCAACTCCACTCTGCCCGTCATCGGCATCCCCATGAAGGGGGGCGCCATGGACGGTCTGGACGCCCTGCTGGCCACTGTTCAGATGCCCAGCGGCATCCCCGTGGCCACCGTGGCCATCAACGGCGCCAAGAATGCCGCCGTGCTGGCCGCTCAGATCCTGGCCGTGGCTGATGACGAGCTGGCCGCCAAGCTGGACGCCGCCCGCGAGGACATGGCCCGGCAGATCGCCGCCAAGGAAGCCAAGCTGCAGGCCGAACTGGCCTGATCCGCCATCTTCATTCGCTTTTAATGCACTTTTGATTTAAATTTGGAGGAATTTATCATGGAAAAGAAGCTGCTTTATACCGGCAAGACCAAGAACGTATATGCTCTGGAGAACGGCAACTGCCTGCTGCTGTTCAAGGATGACTGCACCGGCAAGGACGGCGTGTTCGATCCCGGCGAGAACTCTGTGGGCCTGACCATCGAGGGCGTGGGCGACGTCAACCTGCGCATGTCCATCTACTACTTCGAGAAGATCAATGCCGCCGGCATCAAGACCCACTATGTCAGCGCCGATCTGGCCAACACCACTATGGAGGTCCTGCCCGCCAAGGTCTTCGGCAAGGGTCTGGAGGTCATCTGCCGCCGCAAGGCCGTGGGTTCCTTCCTGCGCCGCTATAAGGACTACTGCACCGAGGGTCAGGACCTGCCCTACTACGTGGAGACCACCTTCAAGAACGACGCACTGGGCGATCCTCTGGTCACCAAGGACGGTCTGGTGGATCTGGGCGTCATGACCGCCGAGCAGTACGACTCCCTGAAGGCTCAGACTCAGGCCATCACCAAGATCGTCTCCGACGACATGGCCGAGAAGGGTCTGGACCTGTACGACATCAAGTTCGAGTTCGGCTATGACGCCGACGGCAATGTCATGCTGATCGACGAGGTCGCCTCCGGCAACATGCGCGTGTATAAGGACGGCGAGTATATCGATCCCATGACCCTGAACAAGCTGTTTTTCGCTTGATCCCCTGATTTTTAAGGAGAGTAATCATGGGAGGTTTCTTTGGCGCCGTCTCCCACCGGGACGTGTCGCTTGACGTTTTCTTCGGCGTGGACTACCACTCCCACCTTGGCACCAAGCGGGGCGGCATGGTGGTCTACGACGCGGACAATGGCTTTAAACGCCAGATCCACAACATTGAAAACACCCCTTTCCGTACGAAATTCGAGAAGGACATGAAGGAGTTCAGCGGCCACATCGGCATGGGCTGCATCAGCGACACCGATCCCCAGCCCCTGCTGGTCCGCTCCCATCTGGGCCTGTACGCCATCTCCACCGTGGGCCTGATCAGCAACTCCGAGGAGCTTGTGGAGAACTACTTCTCCGACCACGGTCACCAGTTCATGGCCATGAGCTCGGGCAGCGTCAACGCCACCGAGCTGGTGGCCGCCCTCATCAACCAGAAGGAAAATCTGGTGGACGGCATCCTCCATGCCCAGGAGGTCATTCAGGGCTCCATCACCATTCTCATCATGACCAGAGACGGCATTCTGGTGGCCCGCGACCGTGTGGGCCGTCTGCCCATCCTCATCGGCCGGCACCCCGACGGCAGCCTGTGTGTCTCCTTCGAGGCCTTCGCATATCAGAAGCTGGGCTACGAGGATGCCTATGAACTGGGTCCCAAGGAGATCGTGGCCCTCACCTCCAACGGCTTCGAGACCGTCTCCCCCGCCGGGGAGGAGATGAAGATCTGCGGCTTCCTGTGGACCTACTACGGCTACCCCAACTCCAACTACGAGGGCAGCAACGTGGAGCTCATGCGCTACAAAAACGGCGCCATCATGGCCCGGGACGAGAAGGAGCAGGGCATCATGCCCGACGTGGACTTTGTGGCGGGCATCCCCGACTCCGGCGTCCCCCACGCCATCGGCTACGCCAACCACAGCGGCAAGCCCTTCGCCCGCCCCTTCGTGAAATATACTCCCACCTGGTCGCGTTCCTTCACCCCCGCCGATCAGCGTCTGCGCAATCAGACCGCCAAGATGAAGCAGATCCCCGTGCAGGAGCTCATCAACGGCAAGAAGCTGATGTTCATCGACGACTCCATCGTCCGTGGCACCCAGCTGCGGGAAACGGTGGAATTTCTGTACGAATCCGGGGCAAAAGAGGTGCATATGCGCTCTGCCTGCCCCCCCATCATGTACGGCTGCAAGTATCTGAACTTCTCCAGCAGCAAGTCCGAGATGGAGCTGCTCACCCGCAAGACCATTCAGGAGCTGGAGGGGGACGAGGGTCAGAAGCATCTGGACGAGTACGCCGACGCCAAAACCGAGCGCGGCGCCTGTATGCTCAAGACCATCTGCGAGAAGTTCGGCTTCGATTCTCTGGGCTATCAGTCCCTCGACGGCGTGCTGGAGGCCATCGGCATCGACAAAGACAAGGTCTGCACCTACTGCTGGACCGGACGTGAATAAA
>SVLP01000032.1 GCA_015067895.1 Oscillospiraceae bacterium
AAAAAGCTGGCAAATTGGAGTTGGAAGAACTCCTTATTTTTATTTCTGGACAACTGTTTTCCAATTTTCTATACCAAAACCCCTGTTTTCCTTTCGAGAAAACAGGGGTTCTTTGACAGACTGAAACAAACGCCGGGATCTTCCCGGCGTTTGTTTCATGATCTGCAATCCTTCACGCAATGCTTGCAAAATCCGACCGATGTGGTATACTGTACAAGTAAAGGTCTGTTCATTGGCAGACTGTTTGCGATGAAAGAGAGTGGGAGGCTTCATTATGGATGATAATTATGAGCAGGGCTACGGCCTTGTGATCCTGCAGCTGCTGCAGGCTTTGAAGGAAAAGGCTGCACTGATCCTGGCGGCTACGATCCTTGCATCGGCTCTTGGCTGGGCGTTTTCCGCCTTCGTGATGCCGAAGCGGTATGAAGCCTCTGTGAATATGATCGTCAATGCCCGGACGGAGCTGACCGGTGTCGTTACCAGCGACAGCATCTCCTCTGCCGAGAATCTGGTGGATACCTATGCCATCATCATCAAGAGCAACAAGGTGCTCAATCAGGTGATCGAAAAGCTGGGCTTGACCATGACCTTTGAGGAGCTCTATGAGCAGGTAAGCGTCAATGACATCAACAACACCCAGGTCATGAAGATCGCGGCCCAGTGTCCCAGTGCGGAGCAGGCTGCGATGATCGTGCAGACCATCTCCGAGATCGCTCCCGCCATCGTGGCGGATGCGGTGGAAGCCGGCTCCTGCAAGGTCGTCAGCGACGTCTATACCAGGCAGGAGCCCGTGAGCCCCAATGGGACGCGCAGCGCGATGATGGCGGGCGCGGCGGTCTTCGTGCTGCTGTGTGCGGTCGTGGTGCTGAAGGAACTGCTCAATGACTTCATCGTTGACGACAGCGACATGGAGAAGAAGCTGGGGATCCCTGTTCTTGGTGTGATTCCCGACGTGGAGGGCTGATGACATGGATATGAAGAACAAGAAGACCGGTCGGGGCGCCCGCTTCCTCTCCGTGGCGGCGAAGGATACGCCCTTCGGCTATACGGAGGCCTTCAAGGCCCTGCGCACCAACCTGGGCTTTCTGGCCAACACCACCGGCGTACGCTGCATCGTGATAACCAGTGCCGTGCCCGAGGAAAGCAAGAGCACCACGGCCATCAATCTGGCCGCCACCCTGGCCAGCAGCGGCAGCAGCGTCGTGCTGGTGGAGTGCGACCTGCGCAAGCCCATCCTGCGCAAGTATCTGAAGCGGGAGCTGGGCCAGGCGGGATTGTCTGCGTATCTGGCCGGTGTGGCTGACGCGCAGGCGTGCATCGCGGAGGTGCCGGAGCTGGGGATCAGCGTCATTGGTGCGGGCATCGCGCCTGCGAATCCTTCGGAGCTGCTGAATACCGCCCGGATGCAGGAACTCATCGAGCTGCTGAAGCAAAGCTATGACTATGTCCTTTTGGATGCGCCTCCCGTGACGGTGGTCACCGACGCGGCGGTGGTGGGCCGCATGACCGATGGTGCACTGCTGGTGGTGCGCTCCAAATTCGCCTCGGCCCGTACCGTTCGGCTGGCAAAGCGCAGGCTGGAGAACGTGGGCATCCGTGTTCTGGGCGGAGTCCTGACCCGCTTCAACGTGAAGAAGTCCGGCTGGCGGGGCGGCTATGATTACAAGCATTACGACTACGGCTACGGCCGGAGCAAGCGATGACCGACCTGCACACCCACATCCTTCCCGGACTGGATGACGGAGCGAAGGAGCTGGGCTCGGCCCTGGCCATGCTGGAGCATCAGGCCGGTCAGGGGGTGGCGCGCATCGCACTGACGAGCCACTACCACTGCGAGCTGGAAGCCCTGGACGACTTTCTCGCCCGGCGGGAGGCGTCCTTCCGGGCGCTGGCCCAGGTCTGCCCGCCGCAGATCGAGCTCAAACAGGGCTGTGAGGTCTACTATTCCCCGGAGCTGCTGGGCCTGGAGGCGGAGCGGCTGTGTCTGGAGGGGACGAGGGTGCTTCTGCTGGAGCTGCCTGTTCTGCAAAAGCCCGCGTTTCTGCGGGAGGTGCTGACGGGACTGGTGTCCCGGGGGATCCTGCCCCTGATCGCCCATGCAGAGCGGTATGCCTATGTGGCTGAGGATCCGACCCTTCTATTGGACTGGATCGCCCTCGGGGCCCGGATCCAGGTCAATGCTGGATCCCTGATCGAAGGACACAGGCTGGCCCGGAAGCTGGTGAAATGGGGACTCGCCCATGTGATCGCCAGTGACGCCCATTCGCTGCAGTATCGTCCCCCGAACCTGAGAAGGGGAATGGATGCGGTGGCGAAGGCTGTGGGCCCGGCGAAGGCCCGGGAACTGGAGCGCAATGCCGCGATGATCTTTTCCGGCAGGGGCTGCCCGGCGGGGACACACCAGACCCCGAAAAAGATCCTGGGCGTTTGGTTTTGATGAAGTAAGGAGAGAGAAATGGAATCTGTTGCCTACAGAGCGGTGCTTCGGATGGTGAAGCTGCTGAACATGGCTCTGATGACGGTGGCCGCGATGGTCTGCTGGCGCCTTTGCTATGCGGACGAAGCAGCGGTGTTTGAGACCGGTCTTCTGATCGGACTTGTCTTTTTCGTGCTGTATATGACCTATGGACGCATCTATGAGAGCTTTCTCATTTCTCTGGTGCGCATCACCGAAATGGTATACAGCCAGGCGCTGGCGCTGCTGATGTCAGACGGCATTTTATATGTGGTTCTGTGCCTGATGGAGCACGGACTGGTGAAATTGACGCCCATTCTGGGCTTGTTTGCGGTGCAGCTGGTTTTGTCCGTGCTGTGGTCTGTAGCGTCCCATAAGTGGTATTTTGCCACCTTTTCCGCAAAACGGACGGCGGTCATCCATGACCGGGGCCGGAATGTGGGTGACCTTATCAATACCTATGGTCTGAGCAAGAAATTTGACGTCCGCCGCACCGTACCCCTGGACGAGTGCCTGAGCGGCGATTTTCGGGCCCTGGAGGGGATGCAGACCGTCTTCCTGTGCGGCATCAGCAGCCATGACCGGAACCTGATCCTGAAGCAGTGCGTCGAGCGGGGCATCACTGTCTACGTCCTGCCCAAGATCGGTGACATCATCATGTCGGGTGCGAAGCAGATGCACCTGTTCCACCTGCCCTTTTTGCGGGTGGGCCGGTACGATCCCGCGCCCGAATACCTGTTCGTCAAGCGGCTTTTTGATATCATCGTCTCTGCCTGTGCCCTGATCGTCCTGAGCCCCGTGATGCTGATCGTGGGGATCGCCATCAGGCGGGACGGCGGCCCGGCCTTTTACCGGCAGTGCCGCCTGACGAAGGACGGCAAGCGGTTCGACGTGCTGAAGTTCCGCTCCATGCGGGTGGACGCCGAAAAGGACGGCGTGGCCCGACTGGCGGCGGAGCATGACGACCGCATCACCCCCGTGGGCCGCTTCATCCGCAAGGTGCGCATCGACGAGCTGCCCCAGCTCATCAACATTCTGAAGGGCGACATGTCCATCGTCGGCCCCCGGCCCGAGCGGCCGGAGATCGCTGCCCGGTACGAGCAGGAGCTGCCGGAATTCTCCCTGCGGCTCCAGGCCAAGGCGGGCCTGACCGGCTACGCCCAGGTCTACGGCAAATACAATACGACTCCCTATGACAAGCTCCAGATGGATCTGATGTACATCGCCCATCCCAGCTTCTGGGAGGATCTGCGCATCATCTTCGCAACGATCAAGATCCTGTTCCTGCCCGAGAGCACCGAGGGCGTGGCTGCGGGACAGGAGACTGCCATGAAAAATGAGAAAGAGGAGGTGGGTACCCGATGAAGTTTTCCGTCGTGATCCCCCTTTACAATAAGGAACATTACATCGAAAAGACCATCCGGAGCGTCCTGGATCAGACCTGCACCGATTACGAGGTGATCGTGGTGGATGACGGGTCAAAGGACAACTCTCTGGCCCTGGCCCGGAAGTTTGAAAGCGACCGCGTCCGGGTCATTGCTCAGGAGAACCAGGGCGTTTCCGTGGCAAGAAATACCGGAATCCTCAACGCTAACGGCGAATTTATCGCATTTTTGGATGCCGATGACGAGTGGCGGCCGGAGTATCTTCAGACCATCGCCGGTCTGACCGATGCGTATCCCGAAAGTGCCATCTTCGTCACCGCCTACGCCGTCAACATGGGCAGCGGTAAGATCAACATCTCCACCCGGCTGGAGCCGGAGACCGGCTGTCTGCCCAGCTATTGGCTGACCCTGGCCAAGGGCTATGACTTCGTCTGGACCTCTGCCACCACCATCCGGCGGCAGGCACTCATGGATGCGGGTCTGTTCAAGCCCGGTGAGAAGATCGGCCAGGATCTGGACATGTGGGCCCGTGTCGCCCGGATCAACCCCCGGGTGGCCTATTCCAACCACATCTGCGTCAACTACAACCGGGCCGCCGAGCAGAATGCACGTACCCGGGTCAGAGTCGCCTGGGCGGGCGCGTTCCTCAAGGATCTGGAGGAGGAGCTGGTCAATCCCCAGCGCACCCCCGAGGAAAAAGCCTCCATCCAGCACAAGTACGACAAGAAAATGACCGTCTTCATCTTCACCGCCATCCTGGCCGGGGAGAAGGAGCGGGCATCGAAAGCCCTGAAGGAGTGGAAGGGCGAACGCAGCACCACCAACCGGCTGCTGCGCACGGGTCTTCGCATCGCGAAGCTCATGCCTGCGGCGGTGAACCGCTTTGTATTCGGCATCCGGATGAAGGTTTTCTGATCGGGAATCATGAACGGAAAGGAGTGACCGGTATGCTTTGGTATCTCGTCATCTGCGCGATGATGCTCTATCCCTATGCCATTGCCCGAGCCGGTGACCTTTCCGGACGAAAGACCAAGCATATTGCCCTGTTTTTTGCCTGCACGATCCTCTGGTTCTTTATGGCCTTCCGGGGGATCCGCGTTGGCGTGGACACCAAGCACTATGCATACGTCTTTACCCAGTTTGAGGACATTCCATTCAGTAAGGTCTTTACGGCGGTGACCTACGCCAACGAGAGCGAGACCTGGGCCTTCGACTTTGAGCCTGGCTACCGGTTGGCCAACAAGCTCCTGAGCCTGTTTTTCACCGGGCCCGAGGCCATCACCGTCTTTAACAGCACCCTCATCATGGTGCTGTGGTATTTCCTCATCAAGCGGGATTCCCCCTGCTTTTTGCTGAGTGTCTGGCTGTTCATCACCCTGGGCGTGTACCAGACGGAGATGAACGTGACCAGAAACGCCATCGCCATTTTGATGGTCTACAATGCATTTCCGTATCTGCGCAGGGGAGATTTCCCAAAGTATCTGGCGGCCTGTGTCTTTGCGTCGCTGTTCCATGTGGCTGCGCTGATCTTCATCCCGGTTTATTTCCTGGTGCGGGGTGTGCGGCTGACGGAGGATCGGGCGTTGGTGCTGATCGGTGTTTCCTGTGTCATCGGTGTGATCTTCCCGTTCATCAGTCCTGTTTTGTCGTCAATGGTTCCGGCGAGATTTGCGAAGTATTTGCAGGGCAACAACGAGAAGCTGGGATCCCTGATCGTCGGCGTTCTCAATGGCGGCTTCTTCGTTCTGACCTACCTGCTGCTGCCCCGGAGCAAGCGAAGACGGGTCTTCCGGCGGGAGCGGCTGGGTGTGATGCTGCTGGTCATGAATCTGTGCTTCTTTGGTCTGAACATCGGCCTGGCCGATGCCAGCCGCATGGCCGCCCTGTTTGGCCCGTATCTGGTCATCCTGATCCCACGGATGCTGACCCTGATCGAGAACCGGGGGCGGCGGAGCGAGGCGGCGGCACTGATCGTGGTGCTGAGCGGCTTGCAGTATGTCCTGCGCATGTGCATCAACAACATCGGCGGCACACTGCCCTACGCATTTTTCTGGTAAGTGAGGACAACTATGAATCTTGTCTTTTTGTTCAGTGTCGTTTTGAAGGGCCTGGGCGCGGTACTGGAGATCCTGCTGCAGATCCTCATCACCGCCCATCTCGGCGTCAGCGGCTACGGCACCTATTCCGCCTGGATCAACGGAGCGGATCTGCTGTTCTGGGTCTTCTTCTCGGGACTGGTCAAGTGCAATACCTTCTACCTGTCCGGACGGGAGACCACCATCCGGGGCTTCAAGAGAAAGTTTTTCCTGCGCTATGCTCTGCCTGTGCTGGTCTGTGCCGCGGTCATTGGTGTGACGGTGGGACGGAACGCCATGCTGGCCTTCGTGCCCGTCATCACCATGCTGGAGCTGCTGGTCATGGATCGCAGCAGCACCCTCATTACAAGGGGAAAGAGCGCGGTGTCCCTGATCGGTGAGTATGTGCTGGGCCGGTTGACGCTGGTTCTGGGCGTGGTGCTCCTCGGCTGGCTGGGGCTTCTGGGGCTCCAGAGCCTGCTGCTGCTGTATGTGCTGCAATACAGCCTGGTCATCGGCTTTTTCCTGGTGCGGCAGGGGAGGGGCAGGGTCTATGAGGACATCTCCCATGAGGTGTCCCTGAGCAAGTGGAGCATCTACCAGCGTTCCGACCTGATGCACGCCATGATCGAGCAGATGCCGGTGGTGATGCAGTATTTCTTCTCCGGCGCCTTCGAGGCCGGCGTGGTCAGCGTGGTGCTGCTGGTGAAGAAGCTCATCAATTTCATCTCCGGCCCCACGGCGAAGATCTTCCTGCCGGAGTTCTCCCGGCTGTACCACGCCGGGGAATATGACAGGATCCGCACCGTCTACGGCTCCATCATGCGCATCCAGATGCTGGTGGTGGGCCCGCTGGCGGTGGTGCTGCTGGGCTTTCCGAGGGTCATCCTTGGGATCCTGGCGAAGGAGCTGGTCAGCTACGATTGGCTATTCATGGGCTGCGCCGTCATCTTCCTGCTGGTGGCGACGCTGGGCCCCTGCGGCGGCATCCTGCAAATGACCGGCAATGAGAAAATGGACAACCGCATCCGCCTCTGGGCTCTGGTGCTCATGGCGGCGGTGATGCTTGTGACCGTGAAGGACGCCTATTTTGTGCTGTATGGTCTGTGTGTCCAGATGGCTGCGGAGGCTGCCGCGAAATATATCTACATCTGCCGCTGGATGAAGCGTTCTCCTACGGGCCTGGTCACCTATCTCAAGTGGTGGCTGCTGCCGGGCGCTGCGGTGGCGGCGGCTTATCTGCTGCGGGTCAATGATTCCTTCGTTATGATGGTGCTGCTGGCCGGCGCTGTTTTTGCTGTCAGCGGTCTGCGGGAGCTGAAGGATCCTGAGAACGCATTTTGGGAAAAATGGAAGGGGAGAACGTCCCATGAAGAAACATAAGATCGCTGTGGCCGGTCTGGGCTATGTGGGCCTGAGCATGGCCGTGCTCCTGTCCCAGAGGAACCATGTCACCGCTGTGGATGTGGTGGAGGAAAAGGTAAGACTGGTCAATGACCGCATCTCACCTTTGCAGGATACGGAGATCGAAGAATACCTGAAAACCAGGGAGCTGGAGCTGACGGCTACCACCGATGGAGCTTCCGCCTATCGGGATGCCGAGATCGTGGTGGTGGCGGTGCCCACCAACTACGACTCCGAGGAGAATTACTTTGATACCACATTGGTGGAGCGGGTCATCCGACAGGTCATGGCGGTGAATCCCGATGCCGCCATCGCCATCAAGTCCACCATCCCGGTGGGCTACACGAAGAAGATCCGCAGGGAGCTGGGCTGCGAGCGCATCTTCTTCAGCCCGGAGTTCCTCCGGGAGAGCCGGGCCCTCTACGACAATCTCTACCCCAGCCGCATCGTCATCGGCATCGATGAGGCGTCCGGTGACCTGCGGGAAAAGGCGGAGCTGTTTGCCCGGCTGCTGTCGGAAAGCGCCCTGAAGGAGGATGTGGACGTCCTCTTCATGGGTTCCACGGAAGCCGAGGCCGTCAAGCTCTTCGCCAACACCTATCTGGCCCTTCGGGTCAGCTATTTCAACGAGCTGGACACCTACGCCGAGCTGAAGGGTCTGGACACCGCCCAGATCATCCGGGGCGTGTGTCTGGATCCCCGGATCGGAACCCATTACAACAATCCATCCTTCGGCTACGGCGGCTATTGTCTGCCCAAGGACACCAAGCAGCTCCGGGCCAACTACCGGGATGTGCCTGAGAATCTGATCGAGGCTGTCATCGAGTCCAATCGTACCCGCAAGGACTTCATCGCCAACCGGGTGCTGGAGAAGGCGGGCTGGCGGCTGGGCGGTGACAACGAGGGTATTGTCATCGGCGTCTACCGGCTGACCATGAAGTCCGGCTCCGATAATTTCCGCAGCAGCTCCATCCAGGGCGTCATGAAGCGCATCGAGCGCAAGCAGGTGCCCATCTGCATCTATGAGCCCGCCCTCCGGGATGGCGATCGGCTCTACGGCAATCTGGTGGTCAACGACCTGGAGCGGTTCAAGCGGGAGTGCACCGTCATCATCGCCAACCGCATGGATGAAAACCTGCTGGATGTGGCCGACAAGGTCTACACCCGGGACATCTTCCGCCGGGACTGAGGGGGCGCCATGAAGATCGTCGGACTGCAAAAGCTGACCCTGCTGGATTATCCCGGCCGGGTGGCCTGTACGGTGTTTTTGGACGGCTGCAATTTCCGCTGCCCCTTCTGCCATAACGCAGAGCTTCTGGAGAATGCGGATCCGGTCATGTCCGTGGACGCGCTTCTGACCTTTCTGAAAAAGCGGCAGGGGATCCTGGAGGGCGTCTGCATCACCGGCGGCGAGCCCACCATCCATGGGTCGCTGCCTGAATTGCTCCGCGCCATCCGGGCGCTGGGCTATGCCACCAAGCTGGATACCAACGGCTACCGTCCTGACGTGCTGGCTGCGCTCCTGCGGGAGGGACTTTTGGACTACGTTGCCATGGACTTGAAGAACAGCCCCGCCGCCTACGGGCCCACTGTGGGCCTGTCCGGGCCGAACCTGGAACGGGTGGGGGAGAGCATCCGCATCCTGTTGGGGAGCGGCGTGGACTTCGAGCTGCGCACCACCGTGGTCAAGCCGCTGCACACCGCCCAGACCATTGCGGACATGGGCCGGTGGCTCCTGGAGATCACAGACGGTAAACCGGTTCCTCGCCTTTTTGTACAACCCTTTGTGGATCGGGATACCGTGCCTGTTGGGGGACTTTCCGCGCCGGAGCGGGAAGAACTGGAACAATTCGCGGGGATTTTGGCGGACGCTGCCGAAACGGTGGAGCTCAGGGGAACATAACACCCACAAGATATTGTGCTTTCCTCCAAACTTTCTACGAGATATTGACTTCACACGTTTTGCATTATATAATACGGGCGATGCGCTTCTCCTGCGCATCGCCTTTATCGATTCCAAAAGGGGGACGTATCTATGTATAAAGTTGTAAAAAGAGACGGCTTACAGGTCGAATTCGATATTTCCAAGATCTCCGGTGCCATGGTCAAGGCCTTCGAGGCCCAGGGCAAGAACTACCACCCCAGCGTCATCAATCTGCTGGCTCTGCAGGTCAGTGCCGATTTTGAGTCCAAGATCAAGGACGGACTGATTTCCGTGGAGGACATCCAGGACAGCGTGGAGAAGGTGCTCTCTGACGCGGGCTACGCCGATGTGGCCAAGGCCTACATCCTCTACCGCCGCCAGCGGGAGAAGATCCGCAACGTCAACTCCGCTCTGCTCAACTACAAGGATCTGGTGGATAACTACCTGCAGATCAACGACTGGCGCGTGAAGGAGAACTCCACCGTCACCTACTCTGTCGGCGGTCTGATTCTGAGCAACTCCGGTGCCATCACCGCCAACTACTGGCTCCACGAGATCTACGACGACGAGATCGCGGAGGCCCATCGCTCCGCCGCCATGCACCTGCATGACCTTTCCATGCTCACCGGCTACTGCGCAGGCTGGAGCCTGAAGCAGCTGATCCAGGAGGGTCTGGGCGGCGTTCCCGGGAAGATCACCTCCGGCCCTGCCAAGCACCTTTCCACCCTGTGCTCCCAGATGGTCAACTTCCTGGGCATCATGCAGAACGAGTGGGCCGGTGCCCAGGCCTTCTCCTCCTTCGACACGTATCTCGCTCCCTTCGTCAAGGTGGACAACCTGACCCAGTCCCAGGTCAAGCAGTGCATCCAGTCCTTCGTCTACGGTGTCAACACTCCCTCCCGCTGGGGAACCCAGGCTCCCTTCTCCAACATCACTCTGGACTGGACGGTTCCCAACGACCTGAAGGATCTGCCCGCCATCGTTGGCGGCAAGGAGATGGACTTCACCTACGGCGAGTGCAAGAAGGAGATGGACATGGTCAACCGGGCCTTCATCGAGATCATGATCGAGGGCGACTACAACGGCCGCGGCTTCCAGTATCCCATCCCCACCTATTCCATCACCCGTGATTTCGACTGGTCTGAGACCGAGAACAACAAGCTCCTCTTCGAAATGACCGCCAAGTACGGCACCCCCTATTTCTCCAACTACATCAACTCCGACATGGAGCCCTCCGACGTCCGCTCCATGTGCTGCCGCCTGCGTCTGGATCTTCGCGAGCTGCGCAAGAAGTCCGGCGGCTTCTTCGGCTCCGGCGAGTCCACCGGCTCCATCGGTGTCGTCACCATCAACCTGCCCCGGATCGCCTACCTGGCTGCCGACGAGGCCGACTTCTACCAGCGCCTGGACAAGCTCATGGACATCGCCGCCCGGAGCCTGAAGGTCAAGCGCAGCGTCATCACCCGGCTGATGGACAACGGTCTGTATCCCTACACCAAGCGGTATCTCGGCACCTTCGGCAACCACTTCTCCACCATCGGCCTGATCGGCATGAATGAGGTGGGTCTGAACGCCAAGTGGCTGCGGGCCGACCTGACCGACGAGCGCGTCCAGGAGTTCGCCAAGGAAGTTCTGGATCACATGCGCGAGCGTCTGAGCGACTATCAGGAGCTCTACGGTGACCTGTACAACCTGGAGGCCACCCCCGCTGAGTCCACCACCTACCGCTTCGCCAAGCACGACAAGGAGCAGTACCCCGACATCATCACCGCCAATGACAGCGGCACCCCCTACTACACCAATTCCTCCCATCTGCCCGTGGGCTATACCGAGGACATCTTCTCCGCCCTGGAGATCCAGGATGAGCTCCAGACCCGCTACACCTCCGGCACCGTCTTCCACGCCTTCCTGGGCGAGAAGCTGCCCGACTGGAAGGCTGCCGCGTCTCTGGTGCGCAAGATCGCCGAGAACCACAAGCTGCCCTACTACACCATGAGCCCCACCTATTCCGTGTGCGTTGACCATGGCTATCTGCCCGGCGAGCAGTATGTCTGCCCCCATTGCGGCCAGAAGACCGAGGTCTACAGCCGCATCACCGGCTACTACCGCCCCGTCCAGAACTGGAACGACGGCAAGAGCCAGGAGTTCAAGGATCGCAAGGTCTACAACGTGGGCACCTCCGTGCTGAAGAAGTCTGCCCCCGCCATCGAGGCCCAGCCCAAGGTCATGGCCGAGGCTGCCCCCTCCTACGAGATCCCCGCCGCCGGTGACGCCCGCGCCATTCTGATCTCCCGCACCACCTGCCCCAACTGCCGGGTGGCCGAGAATCTGCTGACCAAGAAGGGCGTGGCCTTCGAGAAGTATATCGCCGAGGAGAACCTGGAGCTGTGCCGCAAGTTCGGCATCAAGGGGGCTCCCACCCTGGTCATCGAGGGCCCTGCGGGCTTCACGACCCACTACTCCGTCCCCGAGATCAAGAAGTATCTGACCAATATGTAATTATTTTGGAGGTATCTTTCGTGCGTACTAAGGAAATATCTTCAAATTGTGAGTACCACTCTGGCTGGGGTGCTGGAAGTGGTGACACCGAACGTTATGAATACGAATGCCCCTGTGGTAAGGGGATGATTGTGGAAGAGCATGACAACATTCCTGGCTTCCGTGACCACGCAGTTTATCTGGAGTGTGCGGAATGTCGCCAGAAATATCGACTTGATACCAGCAAGGGCGTACGTGCATGGGAACTTGTTGAAATTTAAGCCATTAAAAATTTGCAAAGGGGCCGGGCATCGTCCCGGCTCTTTTCCTTGGAGGGAAACATTATGCATGATATCGTCATCGTCGGCGGCGGCCCCGCCGGACTGACTGCCGCTGTCTACGGTCTTCGGGCCGGTAAGTCCGTGGTGGTCATCGAGAAGAACGGCTTCGGCGGCCAGATCGCCTATTCTCCCAAGGTGGAGAACATCCCCGGCACCATCCAGATCAGCGGCGCGGAGTTTGCTGACCAGCTGGTGGAGCAGGCCATGAACCTGGGCGCAGACATGGAGCTGGAGACCGTCACAGGCATCGAGCGGAGTGAGGACGCCTTCCTGATCCACACCGAGGACGGCGCGGAGTTTGCGGGTAAGACCGTCATCCTGGCCCTGGGCGTCAAGCACCGGATGCTGAACCTTCCGGGGGAGGAGGAGCTCATCGGCAGCGGCATCTCCTTCTGTGCCGTCTGCGACGGTGCGTTCTACGCCGGGCAGGATGTGGCCATGATCGGCGGCGGCAATTCCGCCCTCCAGGAGGCTCTGCTGCTCTCTGAGACCAGCAAATCCGTCACCGTGATCCAGAACCTGTCCGACTTCACCGGCGAAAGGAAGCTCGCTCAGGCCCTGCTGGAGAAGGAGAACGTCACCGTTCATTTCAATACTGTCGTCACCGGCTATCTGGCGGAAAACGGCTCTCTGACCGGCCTGGAGCTCAAGAACACCGTTACGGGTGAAGCTGCCGCCATCGCCGTGGACGGCGCGTTCCTGGCGGTGGGTCTGATGCCCGAGAACGACGCCTTCGCGCCCTTTGCAAAGCTCAACGCCTGGGGCTACTTCGACTCCGCTGAGGATTGCCGCACGGAGACCGAGGGACTGTTCGTTGCGGGCGACTGCCGCAGCAAGCGGATCCGTCAGGTGGTCACCGCAGCCTCTGACGGCGCCGTGGCAGCAATGGCAGCATGCATGTATTTGGATCAGAATAACTGATTTACATTGGAAAGCGCCGCACCCGACTGGGTGCGGCGCTTTGAACTTTTCGCGGAAGAAACCTGTCAACTATTGGTTGCATCTTGGGTTTCGGCCGCGATTATGTCTTGAAATGTTTTGGAAAATGATTTGCGTGAACCCGCAGTACTTCGCCCGCTCCGAGGAGCGGGAGCCATGGCAGATATGCAAGGAATGGGCCAAATGACTCAATTTTCGCTTTCCTTGCCCAGAAGCCACAGAGACAGTGTCAGGTACAGCCGCTGCCAGGGATCCTCAAGATCCAGCTGGATCAGAGAATGGATCTTTTTCAGCCGATACAGCAGCGTGGTGCGGTGGATGATAAGGGCTTCCGAGGTTTTGGGGATATCCCGCTCATGGAGGAGGTATTCCCGCAGGGTCTCGAAATAGGGCGTTCCGTTTTGGGCATCGTAGTCCTTGAGGGCGAACAGCTCCGGAGCGATGATGTGATTGGGGCTCAGGGGAGCGGGCAGATTTCTGGCGAGATGGCTCATGGCGCACTCCGAGAAGGTCAGGATCCATTTCTCGCTGCGCAGGCGGAAGGCTTCCTCCAGGGCGGCTCCGGACTGATAGTAGGCGGCGTGGAGCTCCCGGATGCCTGTCACCGGCGAGCTGATGCCGCAGTACAGACAGTAGTCCCGGCAGATGGGTGCCAGACGGTGCCGCAGCTGGGCGGCGGAGATGGGCAGTCGGGTCAGATCCCAGATGATCGTCTGTTCCTGATTCCCGAGCAAGATGTAGCTCCCCGGAAAGAGCTGGAGCAGATCGCTGTGGAGCAGGTGCTCGGCCACGGAAGAGGCGCCGGTGTACTGGGGCCTGAGCCGCAGGCAGAGGAAACGGTCAGTCATCTGCCAGTTCAGCATCGTCAGCAGGTGATTCAGATCCGGCGTCTCCGGCTGACGGCCCTGGAGCAGGGTAAAGACGATGGTGTCCATGTTCTGATGGGCGCTTTCCTCGTCCGGGTGCTTTCGCCGCAGGAGGAAGAGCGCCCGCTGGGTCAGGACTTCCGCCAGGAGGAAGTCCCGGTGCAGGAAATCCCGGTTCATCCGGGCCACAAGCAGCCGTCCCTTGTAGACCGACCCGTCCCACAGGTTTACATACAGGGAGGTCTGGTGCTTCGTGTGATGCCAGATCTGGGCATTGTGGTGGGCGTAGGTCTCCAGATAGTCGCTGTCGTTCTGAAAATCCTCCACCACAGCTCTGGGGATGAAGCCGTTGGTGGAGGTCGTCCAGTATTCCGGCTCCATGATCTGTGCGAATTCCGCCGTCATGGCCATCATGACGAACCAGTCGTCGTGGATGCAGACCGGATTCTCCAGGAGCCGGCTGCCCAGGTCGCACAATTCCTGGAGACTGGCGCTGCGGTAGAGCAGGATGTCGATGGATTCCTCCCAGCTTCGGAACTGGGAGAACACCTCCAGAAGCTGATCCAGGATCACCTCATCGGGGTGGCCCGGACAGACAAGGTGGTTTGCATGGCCCGGATGGGGGGCAGCGGAGACAAAGGAATATTCGTCGAAGGGGAAATCCGTCTCCGTGGGACGCAGGAGGTAGAGCACATCCTTCTGGAGCTTCTGGTTCCGGTGGTAGAGTCGGATGCCGCGATAGCTGAGGCCCTCGTCCGTGAGGAACATGTCACAGTCCCAACCAGCCAGGGTGAGACTTTCTGCCAGCATGGGCAGGGTGGGAAGAAAGCGCAGCGGGAGAAGTGTATCCATCTGTTGGCCCTCCTGGTTTGGTTCTTGATGATTATTTTATCCGCATTTTCGCGGAATGTAAAGTGCGAAAATATTCGAATTGTGGAAAATCAGCGATTGTGCACCAGCGAATTGACAAAATATATCGCAGATGGTAGGATTAATATAGATGTGTTGCACAAAAAATAAGCATTCCGGAAAAACACATTTTTGCGGAACACAGAGCTGACTGTGTTGTGCAGATAAAAATGATAAATGGAGGACGATATTATGCTGACTGCAAAGGAAAACATGCGCCAGGTCATCCTCGGCGGCAACCCCGACCGTCTGGTCAACCAATATGAGGCCATCCAGCTTCTGTTCCACCCCTTCATGCTCTCCTCTCCCCTGCTGAAGAAGGGCGACGAGAACGTGGTCAACGCCTGGGGCGTTACCAACTCCTTCCCTGAGAATGTCCCCGGCGCATTCCCCGTCCACACCCCTGAAAAGATCGTTCTGAAGGACATCGAGAACTGGCGTGACTATGTCAAGGCTCCCTCCCTGGACTTCCCCGAGGAGCTGTGGAATGTCTGCAAGGGCATGTACGCCGGTGCCAGCGACAATGCCTACAAGGCCGTCTTCGTGGCTCCCGGCCTGTTTGAGCAGTGCCACCACCTGATGAGCATCGAGGAGGCTCTGATGGCCTACTACGAGTATCCCGACGAGATGCACGAGCTGATCGACTACCTGACCGAGTGGGAGCTGGAGCTGGCCAAGGGCATCTGTGAGAATCTGCACCCCGATATGCTCTTCCACCACGACGACTGGGGCAGCGAGAAGAACTCCTTCATCTCTCCCGCCATGTTCGAGGAATTCTTCCTGGAGCCCTATAAGAAGATCTACGGCTATTACAAGTCCCACGGTGTTGAGTTCGTCGTCCACCACTCCGACTCCTTCTGCGCCAACCTGGTTCCCACCATGATCGAGATGGGCATCGATGTCTGGCAGGGCTGCATGACCTCCAATGATGTTCCCGCTCTGATCGAGAAGTACGGCGGCAAGATGACCTTCATGGGCGACATCGACAACAAGGCCGTTGACTTCGAGGGCTGGACCCAGGCCGACTGCGAGAAGGCTGCCCTGGACTCCATCAAACGCTGCAACAGCACCAAGTACTACATCCCCTGCATCACCCAGGGAGGCCCCGGCTCCCTGTACGCCGGTACCTATGAGGGTCTGTGGAATGCCATCGACGAGTACAACTGCAAGACCTACGGCTTCACCAAGGAGGAGCTGGAGGCTCAGCGTCCGCCCATGGCTGTGATGTTCTGAGTTACTGAGTTCCAAAGGAGGAATCCCATCGAATGATTATCATTGGTGAAAAGATCAACGGCTCCATTCCCGCCGTGGCGGAAGCCATCGCCAGACGGGACGCGGAGTTCATCAAGAAGCGCGCCATCGCCCAGGAGGAGGCCGGTGCCACCTTCATCGACTGCTGCGCCTCCGTCCCCGAGGAGGTGGAGGTCGAGACCCTGAAGTGGATGATCGAGTGCATCGAGTCCGTCTCCGATCTGCCCATCGCCGTGGACAGCCCCTCTGCCGACGTGCTGGCTCAGGCCTACAAGTTCTGCTCCCGTCCCGGTCTCATCAACTCCGTCTCCGGTGAGGGCGACAAGATCGACAAGATCTTCCCCATCCTCGCCGAGAACAAGGGCTGGCAGGTCATCGCCCTGCTCAGTGACGACACCGGCATCCCCAAGAATGCCGCCGACCGGCTGAAGGTCTTCGACAAGATCATGGCCAAGGCCAAAGAGTACGGCATCGCCCCCTCCAGGATCCACATCGATCCCCTGGTCGAGATGCTCTGCACCAGCGAGAACGGCATCGAGACCAACATCGAGGTCATCTCCACTGTGCGCGAGCAGTACCCCTCCATCCACATCACCGCAGCCGTCTCCAACATCAGTTTCAATCTGCCCGTGCGCAAGATGATTAACCTGGGCTTCACGGTGCTGGCCATGAACGCCGGTCTGGACTCCGCCATCCTGGATCCCACCAACCGGGACATGATGGGCGTCATCTTCGCCACCGAGGCACTGCTGGGTCTGGATGACTACTGCATGGAGTACATCGGCGCCTACCGCGAGGGTCTGTTCGGCCCCGTTAAGTAAAAATTCCATTACCTACAACATATAAAGGAGAATTCTACTTATGGCTATCGAAAAAGTTTATGATCTGGTTTCCCGGGGCAAGGCCAAGCTGACCCCCGCCGCCGTCACCGAGGCCCTGGAGGCCGGTTTCGCTCCCGAGGAGATCCTAAACAAGATGATCTCCGCCATGGACGTGGTGGGCGAGAAGTTCAAGAACGGTGAGATCTTCGTCCCTGAGATGCTGATCGCCGCCAAGGCCATGAAGAAGGGCGTCGAGGTTCTGAAGCCCCATCTGGCCTCCGGTGCCGCCGGTGCCCTGGGCAAGGTCGTCATCGGCACCGTCGCCGGTGACCTGCATGACATCGGCAAGAATCTGGTCGCCATGATGATCGAGTCCGCCGGCTTCGAGGTCATCGACCTGGGCGTCGACGTTCCCGCCGACAAGTTCGTGGCTGCCGCTGCTGAGGAGGGCGTCAAGATCGTCGCCTGCTCCGCTCTGCTGACCACCACCATGCCCGCCCTGGAGGCCACCGTGGCCGCCCTGAAGGCTGCCGGTAAGGACTACAAGATCATGGTCGGCGGCGCTCCCATCAGCCAGGAGTTCGCTGACAAGGTCGGTGCCGATGCCTATACCCCCGACGCCGCCACTGCTGCCAAGAAGGCCAAGGAGCTCGTTGCTTAATATCTGATTTCCCAGGGGGGCCGATGAACGCATCGGCCCCCCATACGACATTTCCCGGAGGTGCCCTGATGGATCGATTTACGGTAACTTTTCAGCCGCATGACCGTCGCGTAACGGTCGATGCAGGCACGACGCTGCTGCAGGCCCAGATCGCGGCGGGACTCCGCCCGAATGCGCCCTGCGGCGGAAAGGGCACCTGCGGGAAATGCCGTGTGACGCTGGAGGGCAGGGAGGTGCTGGCCTGTCAGACTCCGGTCGACCGGGATATGGTGGTCATCACAGCCCGGGAGGAAGGCGTCAGGATCCTAACCGCCGGACAGGCCGTGCAGGCAAAGCCCGATGGCGCCGACGAATATGCTTTGGCTTTTGACATCGGCACCACCACCGTGGTGGCTTATCTGCTGGATGGGTACACGGGTGCGCTCCTGGCGCAGGGGAGCTGCATGAATCCCCAGAGCCAGTATGGCGCGGATGTGATCTCCCGGATCCAGTATGCGCTGGAGGGAGACAGCAAGGCCCTTTCCGGCTGTATCCGCGCTGCCATGGAGCAGTTGGCTGCTGAGGTGGCGGCGAAGGCCGGGATCGCGCAGGAGCAGATCACGGCGGCATCCATCGTGGGCAACACGGCCATGCACCATCTGCTGCTGGGCATCGATCCCAGCCCTTTGGTGACGCCACCCTATATGCCCGGTGTCTCCGAAGCCCTGGAGCGAAACGGCGCCCGGATCCTGCCCAACATCGCCGGGTTCGTCGGCGGCGACACCGTGGGTTGTATGGTCGCCACCCGATTCGACCAGCTGGAGGAGCTGACCCTGCTCATCGACATCGGCACCAACGGCGAGATGGTGCTTGGCAATCGGGAGCGGCGCATCGCCTGCTCCACCGCAGCCGGGCCCGCCTTCGAGGGAGCCAGGATATCCTGCGGCATGCGGGGCGCGGATGGTGCCGTGGATCATGTTTTCCTTGAAAACGGTGCGATCACATATCATGTGATCGGAGAAGGAACGCCGGTGGGGCTCTGCGGCTCCGGTCTGCTGGATCTGGTGGCTGTGCTTCTGGAGGCGGAGCTTTTGGATGGATCCGGCTATCTGGAGGACAGGGAATACAGGCTTTGCGGCAATGTGGTGCTGACCCAGAAGGATATCCGGGAGGTGCAGCTGGCTAAGGCGGCCATCCGGGCGGGCATCGAGCTGCTGGCCCAGAAGCTGGGTGTTCGTGTGGAGGAGATCCGGAAGGTCTACCTGGCCGGTGCATTTGGCAGCTACCTGAACCCGGCCTCGGCCTGCCGGATCGGCATGATCCCGCCGGTGCTGGAGGATCGGATCGAAGCCATCGGCAACGCCGCAGGCGAGGGTGCGAAGCTCTGTGCCCTGAGCCGGGATGCGTTTGCATACAGCAAACAACTGGCTCAGAAGACGGAATTTCTGGAGCTGGCCAGCCTGCCCCAATTTCAGGACTGCTACGTAGACGCATTGGAATTTGAAGAGGAGGAAGAACCATGACATACGAACAGCTTTCGCAGATGGCAAAGGAGGCGGGCTTCTCCGCCTGGGCCGCCCTGGATCCGGCGACCATCGAACTGAAGCCGGAGGTGCGGGACATGTGCGCCGTCAATTCCTGCGGCCAGTATGATAAGCGCTGGAGCTGCCCGCCCGGCTGCGGCACCCTGGCCGAATGCGGACAGCGGATCGGAGAATGCACCCACGGCATCCTGGTGCAGACCTACGGCGATGTGGAGGATGGCTTTGATTTCGAGGCCATGATGGAGATCGAGTCCGACCACCGGGAGCATTTTACCGAAATGTATGACGCCCTCCGGTCAGCGGGAGTACCGGTGCTGGCCATCGGCGCGGGCTGCTGCACCCAGTGCGCAAAATGCACCTATCCCGGGGAGCCCTGCCGGTTCCCGGACAAGATGATCTCCTCCATGGAAGCCTACGGCATGATCGTGCTGGAGGTCTGCAAGGCCAATGGGCTGCAATATTATTACGGCTCCGACAAGATGGCCTATACCAGCTGTTTTCTGCTGAAGGGATAAGATGGACAAGATCGCCCCAAATAGGAAACGCACCCGGGCGGGTGCGTTCCTTTTTTGGCGGGTCGGCGGCACCGTTGAGACACGGGAAACGACCGAACAGACAAAATTCCCCATTTCTTCTTTCTGATCTGCTATGATGGTCTGGCAAAAGGAGGAGATGCTTATGCAGGCCATCAAAACGAAGGGGCTCGTCAAGCGGTATAAAAACCTGACTGCCGTGGACAGCCTTGATCTTGAGATCCGGCAGGGGGAGGTGTTTTCTCTGCTGGGTGTCAACGGTGCCGGAAAAACCACGACGATCAAAATGCTGACCTGTCTGACAAAGCCGACCAGCGGCGATGCCATCGTTGGCGGATACAGCGTTACCACTGAGCCGGAGCTTGTCAAGAGGTTGATCGGGGTCTCACCCCAGGAGACGGCGGTGGCGCCGAATCTGTCCGTCCGGGAGAATCTGGAGCTGATCTGCGGCATTTGCGGTTTTTCCAGGGAGAAAACCAGGGAGAGGATCCGGGAGCTGTCACAGAAGCTTGACCTGGACGGTGTTCTTTCAAGGAAAGCCGGTCGGCTCTCCGGCGGCTGGCAGCGCAGAGTCAGCATCGCTATGGCGCTGATCGGGGAGCCGAGGATCCTGTTCCTGGACGAGCCAACCCTTGGTCTGGATGTGCTGGCCCGGCACGAGCTGTGGGATGTGATCCGCGCATTGAAAGGCAATGTGACGATGATTCTGACAACACATTACCTGGAGGAAGCTGCGGCGCTTTCTGACCGCATTGGCATCATGAAGAGCGGCAGACTGCTTGTGGTGGGAACGGTGGAGGAGTTGACCGGGAAGGCCGGAACCGAGGATTTTGAAGCTGCTTTCGTTTCGATCGTGAAGGAGGATGCGGTATGAAACTGTTCCCGTTTGCTAAACGATGCGCAAAGGAGATCCTGCGCGATCCGATCAATCTTGGTTTCGGTTTGGGGTTCCCTTTGGTTTTGCTCCTGCTCCTGACCACGCTCCAGGCCAATATTCCGGTGACCCTGTTTGCAATCGACACGCTGACTCCAGGCATCACCGTATTCGGGCTTTCTTTTATGACATTGTTTTCTGCGACCCTGATCGCCAAAGACCGGGAAAGCGCGTTTCTTCAGAGATTGTACACAACGCCCCTTACGGGCCTCGACTTTGTCGTCGGCTATATGGTGCCGATCTTGCCCATCGCCCTTGGACAGACGCTGATCTGCTATCTGTTTGCCATTCCTTTGGGCTTGACTGTCAGCAGCAATATCGTATATGCTGTCATTGGGATCATCCCCATGGCGATGTTCAACATTGCGCTGGGCCTTTTGTGCGGCAGTATGCTGGGGGTGAAGCAGGTCGGCGGCGTTTGCGGGGCCCTGCTGACCAATCTCTCCGCGTGGCTTTCGGGCGTATGGTTCGATCTGGAGCTCGTGGGCGGCACCTTCAAAAGGGTCGCCGATGCGCTCCCCTTCGTGCATGCAGTTGAAATGGAGAAAGCATTGTTTCTCGGAGATCTTGGGCTTGCAGCAAAGCACATGGTGCCGGTCGTCTTGTACAGCGCATCGGTCACTGTGGCTGCGGTGCTCTGCTTCCTGCGGCAAATGAAAAGACAGTAAGGATTGGAAGCGATGAAATATAAACTCATAATCGACAAGGATGCAGAGGAAGAGATCATTGCGGTCGTCCATGCACCATCGGCCTTGACAGAGCAGATCGAAGAGCTTGTCTGCGGCTTTTCCGGGGCGCACAGCCTGATGGGGTATCGGGATGATGAGATGCGCAAATTGGCCTTTTCCGAGATCGAGTGCATCACGATCATCGACAGAAAAGTCATTGCCATCGATACCGGTGGAACCCACTACCGCATCCAGGACAGGCTTCGGGAGCTCGAAAACAGATTGCCCTCCTATTTTATCCGTATCAACAAGTCGACATTGGCCAACGAACACCGCATCGCGCGGTTTGATGCCGTGTTCAGCGGCGGGGTGGATGCGGTGTTCCGGTGCGGTTATCGGGAGTATGTTTCCAGACGCTGCTTCGCACAGATCAGAAGGAGGTACGAAGGGATATGAAAAAGGTCGTTTTGGAATTTCTCCGCCGGGGATCCATCGCCTGTGGCCTGGGCCCCGTGGTTCTGGCGGTGCTCTACCTGATCTTGCAGCATCAGGGGGGCATTCAGACGCTGACGGTCGATCAGGTCTGTCTGGGGATCTTTTCCATGTCGGCCCTGGCCTTCGTGGCAGGCGGTATGAATGCCCTGTATCAGATCGAACGGCTGCCTCTGATGGCGGCGATCTCGATCCATGGCAGTGCTTTGTATCTGAGCTATCTGGCCACCTATCTGGTCAACGGGTGGCTGGAATGGGGAACGGCGCCGATCCTGGTTTTTACCGGTGTTTTCGTTCTCGGATATCTGGTGATCTGGGCGATCATCTATTCCATCATCCGAAAGCGCACTGCAAGGCTCAATGAGATGCTGAAGCACAAGCAGCGGGATGCTGAAACGGACGGCATGGCAGATTTTTTTTGATATAAATTTACGATTTTTCGCATTCTGAGATTTTGTACAAATGCAAGAGTCCCACGACTGGTTATATGGTCGTGGGACTCTATCCGTTTTATGGAAGCAGCATCCATTCCTTGAGAATGTGCAATAGCTCGCTTCCGTCCAGGGGCAGCAGCAGCGACAGCCATTCGCCCACATCGGAGCCGATGGCGGCCAGTCCGGCCGGGATCAGGAGGACACTGCAGGAGAGCAGGAAGGCGTCCCGGTTCTTGGTACATTTGCCGGAGAGGAAGGAGACAATTTGGGCAATCAGTATCATAACAGCCAGCTTCGCCAGATAATACAGCGTCAGCAGGGTACCCGGCGGGAATCAGCTATCCATGAGTTTTTCAAAAATGTCGGTGATCTCCTGATATTCCTGCCAGGTCTTCTCCAGGTGGGCCCGGCCGCTGTCCGTGATGGAGTAATAGCTCCGGGCCCGTCCGTCTGCTACCTCCGTGGAGGAGATCTCGATGAACCCCTGTTCCTCCAGACGGTAAAGAACAGGGTAGAGGATGGAAATGAGATATTTCCCCTCGCTGCGGGTTTTGAGCGCCTCGGTGATCTCGTAGCCGTACATGGGCCGCTCGGTGAGAAATTTCAGCACCACCAGCGGAGAGGTGGCCCGCTTGAAATAGGAGATGAAGGAATGTCCGGTATTTTTCATGCAGAGCGTCCTTTCCGTGCTTTCTTGTCCCTACTATAACACACTTGTTTTTACAAAGTCAATATGTAGCATTGACAAATATAGACGGCTGTGGTATAAATGATGCATAATACCTTGGAATGCTAGATATAGGAGGTAAGGGTATGAATACGAAGATCAGACTGACAAGAAAGCCGCTGACCACGGCGCTTTGGGTCGTCGTGCTGACGGCCATGGCGATGCTGCTGGGCATCGGCGCGAATCTGCTCCACTCGGCGGACAGCCTGCTCGGCATCATTGACGAGCACCACACCACAATCGCGGTACATACCATGGAGCCCGGACTGACCCCGGAGGGGCACTGGAACAAGCTCAGCGTTACCCTGAGCGAACGGGAGATCCGGAAGCTGGAATCTCTTGACCCCGTGGAGCGGGTGGATATGCGAATGCTGACCGGTGCGTATATTCCGGAGCTTTCCGCTCGGGTAGCTCTCGCAAAGGCCAACGGAGGTCAGAGAAATTATGATCTCGCAAATTGGGATACCACCATGAACGAGAGCTACAATGAGGTCATCCTCACCGGCACTGTGACCCACAGCTGGTATCGGGACGAGGATTGGACTTATTACGACATATCAGAACTGGGCTTCGAGGAGCCGGTGATCCTGCGTGAATACAACGCCATCGTGGAGATCGATGAGGTGCTTGTTGCCAATGAGCAGTACCATTTCTTCCCTACGGAGGAATTCCCCAGCTATTCCTGCAAGATCCATGTCTCGGTCTGGGCTTATCACCAGTTCGCCGGGATGGAGGTCGAGGGTGAGCCGGGTTACAACTTCTTCCAGCCCGGCGAGGACTACATTTTCAGCGGCACTTATAACCCCTGGATCCGGGGCGGTGACGATGAAAACCCATTCCCGGCAGAAGCCGGAGAGCTGTATGTGCCGACACTGGAGCTGGGAACGACCCATGCAGTTCCGGGCGAGAAAATGACATACACGCACGCGCTTGTTGTCGGTGATACCCTACTGTATTATCCGGAGTGCCTGACGGAGTGGGCCTGGGAGATCCCCAGAGTCCGCTATCCCGGTGACCAGGTTCTTCCCTGTGCCACCAGATTGACCGGCACGGTGGACGAGCTTTTATCCACTGACCCCATCTGGGCCAACGCCGTGGAGCTCTTTGAAATGACCCAGCACACCTTCCCGGTGCTGGGCACGGACGCGCTGGAGACCATGTACGCCTTCAACCGCAATGATGCCGTCTTCGTCGAGGGCCGGAGCTTTACCCAGGAGGAATACGACACCGGCGCGAAGGTCTGCGTGATCGAGGAAACGCTGGCTGTCGATGCGGGCATCCACGCCGGTGATACCGTTTCCTTCTCCCAGTTCATCTGCGGACACGGTGTATGGGATGGCAATACATCTCTGGAAACGGCGGAGGACAACGGCATGCTCATCAATCCCGGCGTGGGACGGTTCCCCCTGGGCGATGGCCTTGTGACCCACGACGAGGAGTTTACCGTGGTGGGCATCTACAAGCTCTCCCGCACCTGGGACACAAGCTCCTTTGCCTTTACGCCCAATACGGTCTTCATCCCTCTGAAGGCTCAGATCCCCGGCGGCTACGGCGGTGCATCCACCATCAACGGCTCTGACAATGGCGACGGCCCCAGAGTCAACGGCAGCTACGGCATCTTCATGTCCATTCAGATCGAGAATGGACGGGCTGCGGAATTTCTGGAGCAGGCGGGGGAGGTCATTTCCAATCCCTTCTACACCTTCGACCAGGGCTATGAAAAGGCCGTGGAAAGCGTCGCTGCCGTGGAAAAGGAGGCACAGAAACTCATCGGCATTGCGTCCGTAGGCTGGCTGCTGCTGTTGGCCCTCTATGTCCTGCTGTACCAGGACAAGGAGCGGAGCAACCTGGGCATCCTGCGCTCGGTGGGCGGCTCTCCATCCCAGGGATGCAGATACCTGCTCTCCAGCGGACTTCTGATCGCCTGCGTGGGCATCCTGGCGGGTACCCTGTTCAGCTCCACGGCCACGAGACTGGTAAGCTCCTATCTGGCGGAATTCATGGTCAGCGAGGGAACCATGCAGGCCATGAGCGGCGGCATGGAGCTGGGCGCACAGACCATGGCGGACATCCTCTCCCGTGCGTCCCTTCCCGGATCCACCCTTCTGCTCCTGACCGCCGCGCAGCTCACCGTCATCGCCCTGACCCTCTGGCTCCATGCCTATTCCATCTCCCGCAGATCCCCCAGGGAGCTGCTGAGCAAATCCTGAGAAACAAGGAGGAACATGATGAATCCCTATACGATAAAAAGACTCCTTCGCAGACCCTGGCTGAGTATTCTGAGCATCATCCTCACGGGTGCCATGTGCTTCCTGCTGTGCTTTCTGACGGGATACCTGGAACGCCAGGAGCAGGAGCTGGAAGTTACCAGAACCAGCTTCGACATTTCCTGTGTCGTCACCACCCGTGACGGCGCGCGGGCCACGGGGCTGCGGATGTCCTCAAGATACATCGGCGCGATCGAAGATGGCTCAAGGCTGCATCCCTTCATCAGAAATCTGCAGATCACCAAGGAATTTACCGGCTTGATTCTCACAGAAATGCGTCCAAGTCCGTATGACAACTACAGGGAAGATGTGACGGTGCTGGGCGTGTCAGACGAAAAATGCCACGATTCGCTGAATGCTGCCCTGGGCTCCCAGGTGGTGATGCTCGGCGGAGACAGCTTCTATGACAGCTCCGAGCCGGTCTGCATCGTATCGGAGGTACTCTGGCGTACACTGAACAGCACCCGTAAGTCGGAGCTGGCGGACTTGGAGAATGCGGGCATCCCCATTACCGAGGAAATGCGCACCGCCCCCTATATTCTGGAGATCAGAACCACTGATCCGATGATCGATCCGGAGTTCGAGCCGGATCGGGGCAGGGGAACGGTCACCCTGACCGTGGCGGGCTACCACCTGGGCAAGGGTGATACCGTCTTCATTCCCTTTGGCGTGGCAATGGATATTTCCCAGGAGTTTTCCGCCAGATTGTCCTGCGATTCCATCGCCTTCACCGCCGCGGACAATCTGAAGCTGGAGGAGCTGGCTGAGGCTGCGTCGGAATTCTTCGGCGAGGTGGTCCCCGCAGGTTCCTTCTACGCCGACCCGCCCTTTGCCCTGACCATCCACGATGAACAGTACCGGGCGACCCTGGCGACCCTGGAGCAGAACATCCGCCGAACCCGGATCTTGCTGCCCATGCTCCTGCTGGTGGGCTTCGGCATGGGCTTCCTCATCAGCTTCCTGGCCACCCGGGGCGAAAAGCGCAGCTACGCCCTGATGCGAACCCAGGGTCTGACCCGCGGCAGGCTGCTGATCTCTGTGCTTGTGGAGCAGACGGTGCTCCCGTTGGCAGCGGCCCTCACCACCGGTGCGCTGCTGGGGAAGCTGCTGCCAGCCGCCGCTTATCTGTGCTGCCATTGTGTAGGCTGCATTTTGGTGGCTGTCAAGGCCGTCCGCGTACCGCCCACCGCCATTTTGAGAGAACAGGAGTGATACCATGGCATTACTGAATGTTGAAAACGCCAGCTTTACCTATCAGAACAAATCCCAGACCGTCCGGGCCGTGAAGGACGTGACCTGCTCCTTTGACGAGGGGCGCGCCTACGCCATCGTGGGCAAGTCCGGCTCCGGCAAGACCACGCTCCTCAGTCTGCTGGCGGGACTGGAGCTGCCCACCGAGGGAGCGGTCTTCTTCGAGGGCAAGGCCACCGCGGACATGGACTGCGACCTCTACCGCCGGGATCATGCGGCGGTGATCTACCAGAGCTACAACCTTTTCCCGCTCCTGACCGCCCAGGAGAACGTCCTGTA
>SVLP01000033.1 GCA_015067895.1 Oscillospiraceae bacterium
GTCATCTGGTCGCCGGTGTAGGCGTGGATGGTGCACATGATGCCGGCCTCGATGGGAGCCAGATCGTTCAGAGCCTTAGCCATGGGAGCCAGGCAGTTGGTGGTGCAGGAAGCGGCGGAGATGATGTGGTCATCCTTGGTCAGGGACTCGTGGTTGACGTTGTAGACGATGGTGGGCAGGTCGTTGCCGGCGGGAGCGGAAATGACGACCTTCTTGGCACCGGCGTCGATGTGAGCCTGAGCCTTGGCCTTGCTGGTGTAGAAGCCGGTGCACTCCAGGACGACGTCAACACCCAGCTCGCCCCAGGGCAGCTCGGCGGCGTTGGCCTTGGCGTAGATGGTGATCTTCTTGCCGTCGACAACGATGTTGTCCTCGCCAGCCTCGACAGTGTGGGTGCCGAAGGGCAGAGCGTAAGCGCCCTGAGTGGAGTCGTACTTCAGCAGGTGAGCCAGCATCTTGGGAGAGGTCAGGTCGTTGATGGCGACGACCTCGAAGCCCTCAGCGCCGAACATCTGGCGGAAAGCCAGACGGCCGATACGACCGAAACCGTTAATAGCAACCTTAACAGACATGGGAATTACCTCCATTTTATCGCTGCCTCTGGCAGCGTATTTCATTTTTCTCGTCCGGATCAATCGATATTTCCCGAACGATTACATTATAGCCCATTATTGGCGAGATGTAAAGTGGTAAGTTGCTCAATTTCCATATTTTTTCTGAAACAATATTTCAAATAATCGTGCGCAACCGTTTGCACTCCCAGCTCGGCCAATTATTCCGGGATATAAAAGGATACAAAGTGTTTCAAAATCGATTCAGCCCCGCAGCGGACGCTTCCCATCTGGTACTCGGGCTTTCCGCCGCCCCGGCCATTCAGGGCCGTGGTCATGGCCTTATTGAACCCGCGCAGGTCACCGCCCTTTTGGATCAGGCAGTAGCTGTACCCCGCTTCGTCAGAGCCGGAGAACACCGCCGCGATGCCGCCGCACCGGTCAGCCACCAGGTCGGCCAGCTTCCTTACGCCCACGGAGTCCAGGCCCCCGTGAAGCAGCAGGGTGTCGCCCTTTCCGGTGCAGCGATCCGCCAGGGCCTCGAAGATCCTGGTCTCCAGCTGGCCGATGCGGTGTTTGCAGCTTTCCAGCAGCTCGTTCATCCGGTTTGCTGCCTCGCCGGTCTCCATCAGCTTGGCGGAGAAGGCCGCGCTGACCAGCCGGTTCTGCTCATGGCTCCGGCTGAGGAAGTCCAGGCACCGCTTGCCGCAGAGCATCTCGATGCGCACGCCGCTGCGGAATTTCACGCAGGAGAAGAGCTTGATGAGTCCGATCTCGCCGGTGCGCTCCACATGGACGCCGCAGCAGGCGCAGGAATCGCAGCCGGGCACCTGCACGATCCGCACGGGCCAGGGCAGGGCCCGCTTGGTGCGGTAGAAGACATTCGGCAGTTCCTCCGGGGAGGGCGTCCAGATCTTCAGGGGGATATTTTGGTAGACGGCCTCGTTGGCGAGCCGCTCCAGCTCGGGCAGGTCTTCCGGCGGGATGACACCGTCAAAATCGATGGTGATGGACTCCCAGCCCATGTGGAAGCCCACGTTATGATAGCCATACTTGGCATGGATGATGCCGGAGACGATGTGCTCGCCGGTGTGCTGCTGCATCAGATCGAACCGGTGGTCGTAGTCCACGACGCCCTCGACGCTCTCGCCGATGGGCAGGGGCTTCTCCAGCAGATGCAGCACCCGCTCCCCCTCCTCCCGGACGTGGAGGACTTCGATGCCGTTCAAGGTGCCCTTGTCGGCAGCCTGTCCGCCGCCCTCGGGATAGAAGGCGGTCTGATCCAATTCGACCTCATAGCCCTTCTTCGTTTCCACACAATCCACAACGACGGCAGAAAACTGTGCCAGACGGCAGTCGGCGTAGTATAGTTTGTTCGTTTCCATGGTTTTTATGCACTCCTTAATATTAGGAATGTAGGGCGGGCGGCACTGCCCCCGCCGACCAGGTTGGATAACCACCTGGCCATATTCAGAAAGAGAAGCCAGGATCACCACTGTCATTGCGAGGCCGCAGGCCGCGGCAATCTCCTGCAACCGCAGTCCGAATTTTAACAGTGTACCAGGAGATTGCCACGTCGCTTCGCTCCTCGCAATGACAGATGTAGCTTGAAGCTGGTACTTCTGTCGAACACCGGCAATCATCCAACCTGCTCGGCGTGGGCAATGCCCCACGCCCTGCAGAGTAAGATTTCAGGCTTCGGTCAATTCCTCGATCCCCTTAGCGATGGTGCACTGGGGCTGGAACTGGCAATTGCCGTAGGAGCAGTCGCATTCTTCGACCTTCCCGTCCCCGGTGATGACCTCCACCATGCGGCTGCCGTCTAAGCACCGCAGTAGCCGGTCAGATAATGCTCCGTGCTCATTCATCCTCCACGATGCAGTAGCCGTTGTGGCCCAGCACCAGCTGGTCAGTTGCCACGGTCAGCAGGTTTCTGGCCAGCAGGATCCGGCCCATGGGGATCTCCCAGTCATCGGAGCCTCGGTTCATATAGACCCGGATGGTCTGCTCCTGATGGGTGCGGGTAAAGCTGATCTGATTGTTGACCGCCTGCTGGAACTGGATATCGCCCAGGCGCAGAGCCTTGTACTTGGTACGCAGCTGACCCAAACGGCGATAGTGGTTCTGCAGCTCCCGCTCCTCCCGTCCCCAGGGGAAGGGACGGCGGCAGAAGGGATCGCCGTAGCCCTCCATACCGGCCTCGTCGCCGTAGTAGATGGAGGGGGCACCGGGCAGGGTGAACTGGAGCACCGAAGCGGCGTGGAGACGATCCAGCGCGGTGACCCACTGGGTGCGGGTCAGGCGGCGGCTGGCCTTGGCGTAGCGGTCGCCCTGGAAATCGTCGATCATAGCCGTCAGGATGCGGCTGGTGTCGTGGGTGCCCAGCAGGTTCATGGTGCAGGCCATGACCTGGGGGGGATAGTTCTCCACGATGGACATGACGGTGTCCTTGAAGCCCCGGCCATCGTCGATCTTGCGCATGAAGTTGATGATGGCGGTGCGGAAGGGATAGTTCATGGGGGAGTCCAGCTCGCCGTCGACGAAATAGCGGCGGCGGGTGCCGTAGGAGGATTTGTTGGAGGCATCCTCCCAAACCTCGCCGATGAGCAGGGCGTCAGGCTTGATCTCCCGAATTCGGTTCTTCAGCCGGAGCACGAACTCGTCGGGCAGCTCGTCCACCACATCCAGCCGGAAGCCGTCGGCACCCAGCTTCAGCCAGTGGGCCACGACGCTGTCTTCATCGTCGATGATGTAGTTCAGGAAGCTGGGATGGAGCTTGTTGACGGTGGGCAGGGTATCGAAATTCCACCAGCAGTTGTAGCTGTGGGGGTAATCATAGAAGGTATACCACTCGTAGTAGGGAGAAGTCTGGGAATGGAAGGCGCCCATGCCGGGGAAGGTGCGGTTCTTGTTGAAATACAGGGAATCGGAGCCGGTATGGGAGTAGACGCCGTCGAGGATGATCTTGAGCCCCCGCTCATGGGCGGCGTCGCACAGAGCCTTGAAGTCCGCCTCGGTGCCCAGCATGGGGTCGGGAGTCTTGTAGTCGCCGGTGTCGTAGCGGTGGGAGGAGAAGGATTTGCTGATGGGATTCAGATAGATGATGGTGGTGCCCAGGGAGGCGATGTAGTCCAGCTTCTCCTGGATGCCCTTGAAATTGCCGCCGTAGAAATCGTTGTTGAGCACCTTGCCCCAGCGGTCGGGCTGCCACTGAACCTCGTCGTACCAGTAGTTGTGGATGGTGTAGGGCTCCAGCTTGCCGGTCAAGTCCACCTTGCCGGAGCGGTGGAACCGGTCGGGGAAGATCTGGTAGATGATCGCGCCCTTGGCCCAGTCGGGGGTGGTGAAGTCGGCGGGAATGCAGCTGACCTGCCACAGGTCGCCATCCTCCATATTGGTGTCATCGCCCTGCTTGAAGAGCCGGAAGGAGCCGGATCTGTGGGTGATGTGGAAATAGTAGAAATAGAGTCCCCGCTCCTCAAGCTCCAGTTCGCCGGTAAAGATCTCGTAGGGGCCCTTCTTCATCCGGTATTCCAGGGGGAACTCCCGGTAGGACTCGCCATTTTCATAGGATACGAGACAGACCACCCTGGTGGCCTGGACGGCAGAGGGGATGTGGATGTTGAGCTTGCATTTCTGACCGGGGGTAAGGGTACCGAAGGGGTCCTTGTGGGCAAGCAATTTGCTGTCGTAAAGAATCCGCATAAGTGTCTCCTGAAAGTATGATTTGAAAAATGCCCGCAGGCTAAAACAGTATATCACAAATATGGTATGGTTGGCAATACCGGCGGAGGGAGAAATTGGTGGCAAACAGCAGGATTGTATCACGCCTGCATAAACAGTGGAACTATTCGTCATTATATGATAAAATAACATATTATCATACTTAGGGAGGTTCTATCATGCCAAGCTATACGATCGCCAATGCAGCGATTCCGACACGGCACCTGCATACATACTATGCATTAGCCAAAAGTGCCAACGGAATCAATCTGATCCCCGGAACGTTCGACCTCGACTGGATCTTTGAGGTTGCCGAACGGGATCGCTCCCTGTTCCCCAATATCAAATTAACGGGGACACTGGATGCACAGAGCTACATGGTTCGCTGGGTCAAAAGCTATCAGGATGCAATGAACCGTCTGCCGAGCAGGCGCAGGGCAAATCCCAAGTCCGCCTGTACGGATCCCGCGATCCGGGTGATCGTCCAGGCCACGCAGGGATTGACCAATCTACAGGCTGCACAAAGTGAAAGAAGCCATAACCTGTTCATGTCTGCGGAAAACATCCAGGGCAATTTGCTGGAAGAATACATTGCGTACAAGGTCAGACCCTACGGCTTTTTGTGGTGCGCAGGAAATGTGCTGCACGCGACCGACTTTTGCAATACCACAGGAAGCTTTCTGCTTCAGATCAAAAACAAGTCCAACACAGAAAACAGCTCCAGCAGTGCGATCCGTGCGAACACTCCCATTCAAAAGTGGTACCGCCTGGGAACACGGACACAGGGCGGCATGAAAGTCCCTGTTGACAAATGGTCTGATTTGAACAAGATCATCAATGACCATAAAACGGATGGGTACCATCTTCCGCCCTGTGCCATGAGCGAGGACGATTATCAGGCTTTCTTGTTCCAGGCTGCAAGTGCCAATCATAATCTGATTACAGACGTATAATCATAAAAAACTGCGCGGTGGTCGGCACCGCGCAGTTTCGTTTTACTCAAACAGGGAAATCTGCTCATTTTGGTGTTTGATGGCTGTTTCCATTTGTCTGCACCAGGTCTGGTCGCTGGTGTTTTTGTATCTGGAAAACTCAAAATTCGCATCACACATATCCGGGGTGCCATTCCTGTCGTTTATGATCGTACGGGCGATCGCTTCGCCCAATTTGATGGGGACTGCGTTGCCGATCTGCTTATATTGCTCCAGCACGGGGCCGCAGATCTTCCATTCAAGGGGGAAGCCCTGGATCCGGCTGTATTCCTCCACGCTGAGCGGTCTGTTCAGCGTGGGATGGCAGAGATCCGTTGCCGGCATCGTCGGATTCGTGACAAGGGTGGGCGAGGGACGGTCGAACTTCAGTCGCCGGAAGAACCCGGTCTTTCCTCCGCCCAGCTGTAATTTGCTTCCCATTGCTTCGACCTGAAGCTCGGGAGGAAGGTCTTTCCAGTATTGACCTTCCTTCAGGATACGGTAAAAGCGAAGCCGTTTCTCGGGGAATTCGATGTAATGATGCTCCACATCGTCGGGGAGCTCAGACAGTGCATCCCGCAATGTCCGCCAGGGTGCAAGCCCATGGGCACCGTTTTCCGAATGGGTCGGTGTCAGATATGCCACCTTTTCCTCTCCCAGCTTGCCGATCATAACGATTCTCTCCCGGATCTGCGGTGCGCCATAGTTTGCGGCGTTATACAGATTAAAGGAAACCGCATAGCCCAGTTCCTTCAGCTGATCCAGGATCACCTGAAGGGCTCCGCCTTTCACCGGTTTGTCGGAGCCCTGATAAGGATATGCCGCAGACAGCAGGCCCCGTACATTTTCGATGACAACGTAGGTAGGTCTGATCTCTCCCACGATTTGCAGATAACGAAGAAACACGTTTCCTCTCGCATCTTCAAAGCCTCTCCTGGCACCGGCGGTGCTGAAGGCCTGGCAGGGAGGGCCGCCGAAAATCACATCTACCTTTGTTCCCTCGGGGAGATTTGCCATTTTGAGAATGTCTTCGGCAGAATATGTCTCGATATCACCGATCAGCGCGATATCCGGATTGTTTTTTGCGATGGTCATTCTGCAATACTTGTTGATCTCACAGGCCAAAATCGCATCAATACCGCCATTCCTCATGCCGATATCCAGACCCATCGCGCCGGAGAAGAAGCTCAAAGCAACAATTTCCGGAAGCTTTTTATCGCCCCGCTTTCGGTCATCCGGCTCGATCATAATGTCGTTGTCCCGGATATAAGCTTCCAGGGCGGCTTTGGAGATCAGCCACTGATTTCCGAGCCTTTCAGCAGGAAAAGCCTGGTTTCGAATCAGTGTCCGCACATGCTGCGTTGTAACCTTCAAGATGCCGGATGCTTCGTTGACGGTAATAAAATCTGATAAAGGCATTCGGTCTAATCCTCATTTCTTTCGCGAATATTTTAGCAGACCCACTATATCACAATCCATCTTTCAAATCAAGCGTGAAAACACGGGCGCAGGTTTCCCTGCGCCCGTGGGGGTCATTTCAGGATGATCTGTCCGTCCTCGGCATCTGCCGTGACGGTCTGGCCGGGCAGCACCTTTCCGGAAAGCAGGAGCTTGCTGAGCTTCGTCTCGATGGTGTGCTGGACATAACGGCGCAGGGGCCGGGCACCGTAGGCGGGGTCGTAGGCTTCATTCACAATGAAGTCCTTTGCAGCGTCCGTGACCTCAATGCGCAGCTGCTGGATCTCCAGACGGCGGTTGAGCAGGGCGATCTGCAGGTCGATGATGGAGCCGATGTTGGCCCGGGTCAGGGGCTTGTAGAAGACGATCTCGTCCAGCCGGTTCAGGAACTCCGGCCGGAAGGAGCGGCGAAGCAGCTGGTTCACGGCGGTTTTCGCGGAGTCCAGGATGTTGCCCTCGCTGTCGATGCCGTCGAGCAGGTACTCACTGCCCAGGTTGGAGGTCAGGATGATGATGGTATTCTTGAAATCCACCACCCGGCCCTGGGAATCGGTGATCCGTCCGTCGTCGAGCACCTGCAGGAGGATGTTGAACACGTCGGGGTGGGCCTTCTCCACCTCGTCGAAGAGGATGACGGAGTAGGGCTTCCGGCGGACGGCCTCGGTCAGCTGGCCGCCCTCCTCGTAGCCCACGTAGCCGGGAGGTGCGCCGATGAGCCGGGAGACGGCGAATTTCTCCATATACTCGGACATATCGATGCGAACCATGTTGCTCTCATCGTCAAACAGTGCCTGCGCCAAAGTCTTGGCCAGCTCCGTCTTGCCCACGCCCGTGGGGCCCAGGAACAGGAAGGAGCCGATGGGCCGGTTGGGGTCACTGATGCCCGCCCGGCTGCGCTGGATGGCTTCGGTGACGGCGGTGACGGCCTCGTCCTGGCCGACGACCCGCTGGTGGAGGGTCTCGTCCAGCTTCAAAAGCTTCTCGCGTTCGCCCTGGACGAGCCGGGACACGGGGATGCCCGTCCACCGCTCCACGATCTTCGCGATCTCCTCGTCGGAGACGCGGTCGCGGAGGATGCTGTTCTCCCTGGCGGCGGCGGCCTTCTGTTCCTCAGCGGCAAGCTGCCGCTCCAGCTCCGGACGGCGGCCATATTTCAGCTCGGCGGCCTTCTCCAGATCGTAGCGCTGCTCGGCGGCTTCGATCTGGCGGTTCAAGTCCTCCAGCTGCTCCCGCAGCTGCTGGACATGGCCGATGGCGGCCTTCTCGTTCTCCCACTGGGCTTTGCGGGCGCTGAAGCGCTCCCGCTCCTCGGCCAGCTCCTTCTGCAGGTCGGCCAGCCGGGCGCGGCTCAGGTCGTCTTCCTCCTTCTTCAGCGCGGCCTCCTCGATCTCCAGCTGGATGATCCGGCGGGATACCGCGTCCAGCTCGCTGGGCATGGAGTCCATCTCCGTGCGGATCTGGGCGCAGGCCTCGTCCACCAGGTCGATGGCCTTGTCCGGGAGGAACCGGTCGGTGATATAGCGGTGGCTCAGGGTGGCGGCGGCGATGATGGCGGAGTCGGCGATCTTCACGCCGTGGAAGACCTCGTAGCGCTCCTTCAGACCCCGGAGGATGGTGATGGTGTCCTCCACGGTGGGCTCGCTGACCAGCACACTCTGGAACCGCCGCTCCAGGGCTGCGTCCTTCTCGATATACTGGCGGTACTCGTCCAGGGTGGTGGCACCGATGCAGTGGAGCTCGCCCCGGGCCAGCATGGGCTTGAGCAGGTTGCCCGCGTCCATGGCGCCGTCGGTCTTGCCCGCGCCCACGATGGTGTGGAGCTCGTCGATGAAGAGGATGATCTGGCCCTCGGACTCCTTGACCTCGGTCAGCACGGCCTTCAGCCGCTCCTCGAATTCGCCGCGATATTTCGCACCGGCGATCAGCGCGCCCATGTCCAGGGAGAAGATGGTCTTGTCCTGGAGGGACTTGGGCACATCCTTCTTCACGATCCGCTGGGCCAGGCCCTCGGCGATGGCGGTCTTGCCCACGCCGGGCTCGCCGATCAGGCAGGGGTTGTTCTTGGTCTTTCTCGACAGGATCCGGATGACGTTGCGGATCTCCTCATCCCGGCCGATGACGGGATCCATTTTCTGCTCCCGGGCCCGCTTGACGAGATCGGTGCCGTACTTGCCCAGGGCCTCGTAGGTGCCCTCGGGATTGTCGGTGGTGACCCGCTGGGAGCCCCGGACGCTCTGGAGAGCCTGGAGGGCGGCTTCCTTCGTCACCCGGTAGGTGTCCAGCAGGGATTTGGTGATGCCCCGGGCGGTTTCCAGCAGTCCCAGGAACAGGTGCTCCACGGAGACATAGTCGTCGTGCATGGCGGCGGCCTGGTTCTCGGCAGCGGTGAAGGTCTCGTCCAGGGCGGCAGACAGGTACAGCTGCTCCGTGCCGCCGCTGACGGCAGGCAATTTCGCAAGCTCCTGCTCCACGGCTGCGGTCAGGCTCTCGGTGACGATGCCCATTTTCTTCAGCAGCTGGGGGGTCAGGCCGCCGTCCTGGTTCAGCAGGGCGGACAGCAGATGCAGCTGCTCCAGCTGCTGGTTGCGCCGCGTACGGGCGATGGACTGGGCCAGCTGGACAGCCTCGATGGATTTCTGGGTGTAGGTATTGAAGTTCATGATGCATGCTCCTTTCAAAAGGATGGGTTTTAGCACTCTCGTCGTTAGAGTGCTAATTCTCTGTGTCTTCATCATAAACCTTTTCCCGGAAAAGTCAAGGCTATTCGGAAAAGTTCACAAAACCGCTACAATTGTTTTGGCGCTGCTTCATACATATTTAATAAATCCCCTATTGATTTTTAATGAATCTTCGGTTATTATGTACATACAAAGAACAGCGGAACCGATTCCGCAGCAGATAACTTCGATCCCACTTTCATTTTCTTACCTCTCTTTTCTTTTCGGAAAAGGCCCGGAGCTGACTGGTCATCAGCCCCGGGCCCTTTTCCTGCGGCGAGTCGCCGCTGACAAACTGCAATCGGTGCGGCGGGGATCGTTATGCTGTACGTGGGGTCGTTACATGGTACAAGCAAACCCTTCCCCCGGGGGAAGCGTTTTGGCGTAGAATCCAACATGATCTATATCAAGAAACCGGGGACGGCAATGCCGTCCCCGGTCGCTTTATGCTCAGTCTGCGTCGGTGGCTGCGTCCACGACCTTGGTGCCCAATGCGCCCAGCAGCAGGCTCTTCAGGTCGATGCCCATGCCGGCGGAGATGCCCTCGGTGATCTGGGTGGTGGAGTTGACGATGTCGCCGACGAGCTTGGCGGAGTTGCCCTCGCCGTACATGGTGATCTTGTCCACCTTGCTCAGAGGCTCGGCCACGTTCTTGGCGATCTCGGGCAGAGCGGCCATGACCATCTCCACCACGGCGGCCTCACCGTACTTGCGCATGGCTTCCGCCTTCTTGTCGATACCCTCGGCCTCTGCCAGAGCCTTGGCCTTGATGGCTTCGGCTTCTGCCCGGCCCACGGCGGCGATACCCTCGGCCTCCTGCTCCTTGGCGAAACGCTTGGCCTCGGCGATCTTCATCTCAGCGGCGGCCTCCTGCTCCTGCTCGTAGCGGCGGGCTTCTGCATCCTTCTGGCGCTTGAAGAGCTCGGCCTGGGCCTGCTGCTCCTGACGGTAGCGCTCGGCATCGGCCTTGGCGCGGATCTCGGCGTCCAGGGTCTGCTTCTTGACCTCGACCTCCCGGGCCTTCAGCTCGGCTTCCCGCTCGGCCTTGGCGATGTCGGCGTTGGCGGAGGTGACCTCGATGGTCTTGCGCTGCTCCTGCTGCTGGATGGAGTAGGCCGCATCGGCCTCGGCCTTCTTCACGTCACTTTGCTGCTTCAGCTCCGCCTGGCGGATGGCCAGGGCGTTCTGCTTCTCGGCGATCTCCATCTGGGACTGGACTTTCGCGTCGTTGGATTCCTTGGCGGCCTGGGCCTGGGCGATGGCGATGTCCCGGTCGGCCTGGGCCTTGGCCACGGCCGCGCCCTTCTTGATCTGGGAGATGTTGTCGATACCCAGGTCGGCGATGACGTTGTTCTGATCCGCGAAGGACTGGACGTTGAAGGAGATCATCTCCAGACCCATCTTCTCCAGATCGGGGATGGCGTTCTCCTGCACCCTCTCGCCGAAGGCCTTGCGGTCGGTGACCATCTCCTCCAGCTTCATCTGACCCACGATCTCACGCATGTTGCCCTCCAGGGTGTCCTGGATCCGGGAGATGATGGAGGCCTCGGACTCGTTCAGGAAGAATTTGCTGGCCAGGGTCATCATTTCCTCGCTCTGGCCGATGCGGATCTTGACGGTGGCATCGACCTTGACGTTGATGTACTCGGCGTTGGGGACGAAGTCGGTGGTCTTGACATCGACACTGAACATCTTCAGGGACAGCCGGTCGAGCCGCTCCAGGAAGGGGATGCGGATGCCGGCCTTGCCGATCAGAATGCGGGGCTTGCGGAAGCCGGAGATGATGAAGGCGGTGTCGGGGGGTGCCTTGACGTAGCCTGCGGCGACGAGGCCGAGGATCAGCAGGATCACAACGGCGGGGATGATGTACTTCAGCATGGGGGTTCCTCCTTTTTATCTTTCTGTTTTTCTATATTTTGCAGTGTGTTGGTTTGTTCGGGAATGTGCAGGTTACCTCTGTCATTGCGAGGAGCCGCAGGCGACGCGGCAATCTCCTGGTACCGGGTACCGATTCGCACGTTCCCGCAGGAGATTGCCACGCCCTTGCGGGCTCGCAATGACATGCGTGAATGGCAGGTGGTGCTTCTGCTTGGGCTGGGCGGTCATCCGGCCTGGTCGGCGGGGGCATGCCCCCGCCCTACGGGGTGGTTTTTTAGTTGCCGGTGAGGATCTGCGCCAGGGCGGAATCGGCATCCAGGATGATGGTCTTCTCGTCGCCGGTCAGGGACTGCTGCAGAGCATCCAGGGCGATGGTGAACTCGTAGAAGTCCTTCTTGTCGGCGGTGTCGTAGGCCTCGGCCAGCATGCGCATGTATTCGGCCTCACCCTCGGCCTCCAGCTTGGCGGCCTCTGCCTTGGCGTTGGAGATGATGATGTTGACCTGCTTGTCCACATCGTTGCGGATGATGGATGCATCGTAGTTGCCGTCGGCGGTGTACTTTTCCGCCATCTGGTTGCGCTCGGAGATCATGCGGGAGTAGACCGCATTCTCGTTGGACTGGGGCAGGTCGAACCGCTTGATCTTCACATCCTCCACGCGGATGCCGTAGACCTTGGCCAGCTCGTCCACCTTGGCGTTGATGCCCTCGTAGATGGTGTTGCGCTCTGCGCCGTCCTCCATGTTGATGATGTCCGCCTGGGCCAGGGTGCCCATGACGTTCTTCAGCTCGTTGTAGGTGATGGCGTCCAGACGCTGCTCGGCCACGCCGGTGGTGCCCAGGGTCTGGTAGAACTTCTTGGGATCCTCGATCCGCCACAGCACGTAGCAGTCGGCGGTCATGTTCTGCTTGTCGGAGGTCAGGACTTCACTGGGGGGGATATCGTAGAACTGGGTGGCCTTGGTGAAGTACTTGATGCTGTCGACGAAGGGCAGCTTGAAGTGGAGACCCGCCGTATCGGTGGTGCCGATGATCTCGGAGAAGCGGACGGTACAGGCGTACTGGTTCTCCTCCACGGTATAGGTGCAGTTCAGGGCGACCAGCAGAAGCAGGGCGCACAGCACGATGATGATTCCGGATTTTTTCATGGCGTCAGTTACCTCCATTGTTGGAATCGGGGACGAAGCTCTCCAGAGGCAGCATCATGTCGATGTTGCTAGAGCCGGTGGTGTCGATGTAGACCTTCACACCGGGCAGGATGTCCTGGATGGCCTCGTAGTACATACGGGACTTGGTGATCTGGGGGTTGCGGGCGTACTCGGAGTACATGGCCTCGAACATGGCCACCTGCTCGATGGCCTCGTTGATGCGCTTCTGCTTCAGGTACTCGGCGTTCTGGATCAGCTTGTCGGCCTGGGCCTCGGCATCGGGGAGCTTGGCGTTCTGGTAGGCCTTGGCATCGTTGACTACGGTCTCGGCCTGCTGCTTGGCGGTCTCAACGGCCTTGAAGGCCTCGATGACCTCCTGGGTGGGGGGCTCGGAGTCCTGGATCTTCACATCCACCAACGTCAGGCCGATGTCATAGTCGGCCAGGATCTCGGTGACCAGGGTCTTGACCTGCATCTGGATGTTCTCCTTGCCGTCGGTCAGGACGGAGTCGACGGTGGAGGAGCCCACCACGTTGCGCACCTGGCTCTGGATCAGGTTCCGCAGGATCTCCTGGGGATCGTCGCTGGCGTAGAGGTAGCGGACGGGGTCGGAGATCTTGTACTCGATGAAGAAATCCACGTTGACGATGTTGTAGTCGCCGGTAATCATGGAGCTCTCGTCGGTGACGGATTCATTGGAGCCGGAGCGGTAGCCCAGCTCGATGTGCTGGTAGACGTTGACATCCACCTTCTCCACCTGCTGGATGCCGAAGGGCAGCTTGAAGTGGAAGCCTGCGTCGGTGATGTCGGTGACCTTGCCAAAGGTGGTGACCACCGCCTGCTGCTTGTCATCGACGGTGTAGAAGCAGCTGCTGGCACCCAGAGCCATGGCCGCCACCAGAATGATGGCGATGATGGCGACGGGCTTCAGCTTGGGCAGCTTGGGGGTCTTGAACTCCTTGGGCATCTTGGGGCCCTTGGGTGCGCCGGGGGGTGTCCAGCGGTAGGTGCCGTTTTCTTCCATAATTGCATTTCTCCTTTAATAAAAATCTATTCTCGCCCCCTCATTTATGAGGGGGGATGGCCGCAGGCCAGGGGGGGAGTATACGGTCTCTGAGGTGGACTCCCCCCGCCCCTTCGGGGCACCCCCCTCATAAATGCGGGGGGCAAGGGGCGTGTGCGAAACCTTACCGGTTCTCCCACTCGTAATGCTCCATTAGTTTGTCCAGATGCCTGTCATCCACCCAGCTCTCGGCGTAGCCGCAGCCGGTGCAGACATGGCGGGTGACGGGGACGGCCTTGAACCAGCCCAGGATCAGGCTGATGCCGTGGTCTCCGCCGGTGTCCTTGACCTGCAGGAGCTTCGTACAGCCGCATTTGGGACAGGTTTTGCTGTTTTTCACGGTTTATCCCTCCTCATACAGCTCGCTCAGCATCGCGTCGGCCTTCTGGATGGTTCTGACACCGATCCAGGCGGTGAGCATGATGCGCAGCACCTTGTCGATGCGCTCCTTGGCACCGGGGATGGGCTCGTCGTAATCGGCCAGGATCTCGGCGATGGCCTCGTCCCAGCTGTCGGTGCCGCCGATATGCCGGGCCCGGGCCGCCAGCCGCAGGAACATGAAGTAGAGCACGGTATCGTCGATCAGATCGTCGCTTTCATCATCGAGCTTGCCGTTGACGTAGCGCAGCAGGGAGCAGATGCGCTCCATGGGCATGGCCGTGCGGAGCATGTTGATGGTGACGATGCGGCTGAACTGCTGGATGGAATACCGCTTGTTCACCGGGCTGGACAGGAATCCCCGCTTGACCCAGTTCTGGATGTCGTGGGCCTCCACGCCGGATACGGAAGCCAGCTGGCTGCGGATCATACCGCCGCCCAGAAACATGCCCTCGATCTGACGGATGGATGCCTCCACATCGTTGCGCGGGCCGCGGATCACGGTGCCCGGAATCGTCCATTCCATTTGTTTACACCTCCATATGTTTGATGTAACCCGATATTATCATAGGGTTACGTGATTGTCAATGGGCGTAACGCAACTTCGTATACATCGACAATTTGATATCGATACGATTGTACAGATTATATATGGGCTTCTTAAGAACTCTTAAGAAACCCATAGAAAAATGGATACCCAACGCCAGTTGAGTATCCATCTCCGTCTGTCAAAGAGTGCTGATCTTGCCCCCCGCATTTATGAGGGGGGATGGCCGCAGGCCAGGGGGGGAGTCCTCATATTTGCTATGCAAATATGAGGAAAGCCCGCTTTGTGTACAAAGCGGGCACAGCGTGTCGAAAAAGGTGTCATTGCGAGCCAGTGCGCACACTGGCGTGGCAATCTCCCAGATTTTCGAATATTTTCAGTTGATAATCCGGCGTTATTTGCTCTTTTTAGGGGATCGCCACACCAGTCTGAGGACTGGTTCGCGATGACATCCTAATTTTGAGGTTTTTCTACAGTCTGAGCCCGCTTTGTGTACAAAGCGGGCAGAACCCCTCCGCCCCGGTGGATTCGGGCGCAGCCCGGAGCCACCGGGCCACCTCCCCTATAAATAGGGGAGGCAAGAGGTTATCTATCGCGGGCGGCCACCTACATCATACAAAATGGAACCCGCTGAGGAACGCCTCCATGAATTCCCCCAGCTCCAGGTCGTAGCCCGCCACCTTGCCCAGATCCGCCACGATGGCCGTGGCGTTCCAGACGCCCAAGGCCATGACTCCCTGGCTGTAGTGGGAATCCTGGGCCAGGCAGTCGTAGAAGACCAGGGTGTAGTCCACCCCGGCGGCGGTGATCTGTTTCTCTTCCGTGACAGCGAAATCATCGCCGATCTGCTCCCGCCACAGGCTCAGGGTGTCCTCGGCGTCGGTGCTGATGGTGCAGGGCTCGGCCATCAGGTAGAGCTGGGCGTCGTAGACATAGGTATCCTTGTCCAGCTTCGTCTCCGTGCCGCCGATCCAGGTGGCGTAGTAGATGTCGGCTCCCTCCAGGCTGCCGTTGGTGGTCAGCTGGAGGAACCCTTCACCGGGCTGCTCCACGCCGATCCTGCCGCCGAGCCCCGTCCAGGAATTGTCCCAGGGGGTGCCGTCGGCCATTTTGTCGGGAAGCCGGACACTGCCGTCGCCCAGGCAGCCGGTCAGGGACACCATCAGCGCGATGGTGAGTACGATTGCGATCAGTTTTTTCATTTTGCGCCCTCCGTCATGGTCTCCCAAAGGCGCACCGCGCCCTCGATCATGTCATTGCTGCCGTCCTCCCAGAGTCCCCGGCGGGCCACGCACAGGTGCTCCATGGCCATTTGGCAGTCGCCCTCCACCGTGCCGTTGATGACGGGGATCTCAAAGGTGCCCAGCTCCAGCGCGGTCAGCACCGGGCAGTCGGCCCACTCGTAATAGAGGGGCGCGTCCGTCCCGAAGCCCGGCAGGGTGCCGTCGGTGTGGCACAAAATGGGATAGGTGGCGGCGAAGAGCTCCGGCTCCTCCAGGATCCAGATCATGCTCTCCACCATCTCGATGTTCATGGTCAGCAGCATGGAATTGTTGTAGCCCATCTCGGCGTTCTGCTCCTCCAGCGCCGGATTCTCTGCGGCAGCCTCGTCATAGAGCTGATACTCGATCAGCTCCACCTGCACCCGGCCGTTGCCGTTGAGATCCTCACCCAGCTCCGCCAGCGCATCCTCCAGCGCCCGGGCCACATCGTCGGGCAGATCGGTAAAGCCCACGTAGGCGATCTTGTAATCGGGATGGTTCCGGGCGTTGTGCACCACATCGCCGATGAGATCCAGGGCAAGGATCACGCACACGATGCCGATGACCACGTGCCACTTGTGATAATCCCACCAGTTGCGCCGCTTCTCCTCTTTGGTCAGCTCCCGTTTTTCCTCGGGCTTCTCGTTCCGGGCCAGCCATCTGTAGTATTCGCCTGCCATGGTCATTCCTCCTTGGGGATCAATAGGTCTATTTTAGGGAATTTCCCCGGAAAAGTAAAGGGCGGATTTGGAAAGATTCCTTCCAATAAGCCCTGATCCTACAGCCCATGGTATGTGGGGTGGGGATCGTCTGCTTCGTAGTTCCGGCACAGCTCCAGGAATGCCCTTGCGGAGGAGGTCAGATATTTATCCTTATGATAGACGATCTGGAATCGTCGGCAAAAGTCCAGTCCCTCTACACCGACGGTAACGACCTGGCCCCGCTCCAGGGGCCCGGTTATCATTCTGTGGGGCAGAACCGCGATGCCCAGACCGTTGATTACTGCATTGACCAGGGCCGTGGTGCTCATGGCCTCCCATACCGGCACAACGGAGAAGCCGGCATCCTGGATCACCCGGTCGAACACCTCCCGTGTTCCGCTTCCGGGCTCCCGCAGGAGAAATTTCTGCTGCCTGAATTCTTCGATACGCAGCAGCTGTCCCTGCCGGAACATGCCATTGGCCGGACAGACCACACTCAGGTGATCCTCCAGATATGCTTCACAGATCAGCTCCCGGCTGTGGGGGATCCCCTCCATGAGCACCACATCCAGCTCGCTGCTCAATATTTTCTGTTCCAGCTCCGCAGAGGGTGCCACCAGAACCTGAACCTCTGTTCCGGGGTGGCGATTGTAAAAGGCTTTCACATAGCCCGGAAGGAACTGGGAGCCGATGGTCACGCTGGCACCGACCCGCAGCAATCCGAAGTAGTCCCAATCCCGCATGGTCTTTTCCATATCATCAAACATGGAGGAAATATGGGCGGCATACTGAAGCAGCCGCTGCCCGCCCTCCGTGATCTGCAGCCTTCTTCCGATCCGGTCAAACAGCACAACACCGTAATACTGCTCCAGCTCCCGGATTGCAAGACTCACCGCAGGCTGGGACATATGCAGGGCCTGAGCTGCCTTCGTGGTGTTGCAGCCATGGTCACAGACACAGCGGAATATTTTCATATGCCGTAACGTCATAATCCCACATCCTTATATAAAATCGCTTATCATTACGATTTGATTATATTATTTCCATGATCGCATTGCAAGGATTATAATGCAGGCAAAGGGGTGATTCGTTTGAAGGGAACATACACCAAACTATTTCTTTCCACCTTTCAGCTCAGTGCCTGCACCTTTGGCGGCGGCTTTGTCATCATTCCGCTGATGCGGAAGAAATTTGTAGAAGAGCTGGGCTGGATCGAAGAGCAGGAGATGATGGATCTGACGGCCATTGCCCAATCCGCTCCCGGAGCCATCGCCGTGAACGCCTCCATACTGGTTGGCTATCATGTTGCCGGCATTCCCGGTGCGCTGCTGACCGTGCTGGGGACGGTTCTGCCGCCTCTGCTCATCATCTCTGTGATCTCGTTTTTCTATCAGCAGTTTCGGGATACTGGGATCGTAAACATGGCAATGGCGGGCATGCTGGCCGGTGTTGCGGCAGTGATCTGCGATGTGGTCATCAACATGGGAAAAAGCGTCGTGCAGCAAAAAAAGGTGCTGCCGATCCTGGTGCTTGCCGGTTCCTTTGCTGCGGTACGGTTTTTCCATGTGAACATCATGATCGTCATTCTGGCCTGCGGCATCCTTGGTGGTCTGGAGACCTGGAAGCGGGAGAAACTCCATAAGGAGGCGTTTGGGAAATGATCTATCTGGAATTGTTCTGGAGCTTCCTCCAGATCGGCCTGTTCAGCATCGGCGGCGGATACGCGGCCATGCCGCTGATCCAGAATCAGGTGGTAGATCTGCACCCCTGGCTGACCATGGCGCAGTTTGCCGATATCATGACCATTGCAGAAATGACCCCCGGGCCCATCGCCATCAACGCTGCGACCTTTGTGGGCATTCAGGTGGCAGGCTTTCCCGGAGCGGTGATCGCCACCATCGGCTGCATTTTTCCATCGTGCATCATCGTGCTGACGCTGGCCTATGTGTACTACCGGTTCCGGGGACTGACCATCGTGCAGGGGGTTCTGGTCGGACTTCGGCCTGCGGTGGTTGCCATGATTGCCTCCGCAGGCTTGTCGCTGCTGATCCTGGCGCTTTATGGAGCGCGTTCCATCCCGGCAGATGTGTACCGGATGGATCTGATCGCGCTGCTTCTCTTCGCCTCCGGGGTTATCGTGCTTCGGAAGTGGAAGCTGAATCCCCTTTGGGTGATGGCGCTCTGCGGCGCCGCAGGTGTGATCCTCTATTCCATTGTGTAAGGAAGGTGGATGTATGAATTACATTATCAAATCCGGCAGCTTATCCGAGGAGCGATCCGGAGAGATCCTCGCGAGAATCAAAAGCACCCTGACAGGCCCTGTCAGGAACATCACGTGTGCTGATTCTGAATATCATACGGATATCCGCAGGCTGAACCCGCCGGAGCGCAGCAGTGATGTACGGTTCCGGGAGTATATCCTTGCAGATCAGGGAAATACCAGAATGCTCGGCAGACCCGGATACGCTGCGGGAGAGGATTCTCTGACCGCCGGATGGCCCGTTTGCAGACTTCCAAGGGTGGATCATGCCCGGATTACGATTGGGAAAGAAGACTATGAACTGACCATGCACAACACGCAGAGCTATTCGATGCGGAACCAAACCGGCTGCGTGATTTTACAGATCCTGCACCGCGGACTGACAGGCGGCTGGCAGCTCCGTGACGACCATGGATTCGCCCCTGAGATCCTGTGCGGGATCTTTGCCTTCTGCAGATATATCGAGCAGGAAAATGAATGGCTGATCGTTTAGTACTGCTTTTTGAAAGGTAAACGTTCGGGATATGTCGGGAATAACGGACATTTCCAAACATCCAACCCTCCACCCCTCAGTCGTCTGCGCTTCGCTTACCCCTCCAGGGGAGCCTTAATACGAACTCTTGATTAAACTGTTTCATTCTTTCCGGTCTAAATTGCGCCATAATGCGTTCTCGTCCCAGGTGGGCGACAGCCCACCGTCGTCCTCGGCCTTTTCTGGCACAATTTATCCTCGGAAAGCGCTTAAACCATTTAACCAAGAATTCGTATAAAGACACCTTTTCGACACACTGCATCGGCCTGCCGCAGCTGCGGCAGGCCGATGATCGTTGGCTTATTTCACCGAATACTCCTTCGGGGCGCCGTGGGCACCAAAGATCCGCCAGTTTCCCACACCCAGGCGGCGCAGGATGGCCTTTCGCTGGGCGGCGCAGAGGGCGGGATCCGTGTCCACGGAGGTCATCAGGATGGGGGCGTACTGGTTATGCTCCGCCTGGGGCGGGATGAGACCCTTGAGATTGATGTAGACATCCCCGGTGAAGGCGATGTTGTTGTCGTAATCGATCAGCACGATCTCTCCGGGCAGGTGGCCGCCCTTGCCCTCGTAGACCTCGAAATGCAGGTCGCCGAAGTCGTAAAATCCGATCTGGGTCAGGGGCTCCCGGAGTTCGGGGATCCGCTGCCAGGGGATCCGCAGCCTGGCGGGATCCACGCTCCGGTATCCCGTCAGGAGCTTGCAGATGTACAGATAGGGCCGGTGGATGGGATTCCTCTCCCGAAGGCAGTTTTCCCCCCGGGCCTGGGCGATGAGATCCTCGGCGGATCTGGCACTGACAATGATCTCATCGAAGTCCTCCATCAAACCGCAGTGATCCGGGTCGGCGTGGGTCAGCAGCAGGCTCTTGGGGGTGGTGTCGAAATCGGGGATCAGGGTGCGCAGGATGGCCAGGGTCTCCTGGCGGTAGCGGGCGTAGCCGCTGTCCACGCACAGAAGCCTCTCCCCGCTGCGGATCACGGCGGTATTGCTGCCGCAGGGGGGCTCGATGAGCAGGATCTCGGTCTGATCCGTGATCTTATGGGTGGTGATCCGCGGCTCGAAGCCCTCGCCCCGGTGCCGGGACAGAAGCTCCGCAAAGCGGCTGATGCTGTCAAAGGTGCGGTAGGGCAGCAGGCCCTGCTGATCCAGTGTCTGCATGGCCAGGTTCGAGTATACCAGCAGGCTCTGCTTCTGCTCAGCGGTCAGATCCAGCATGCTGGACAAACCCCGGACGAAGGTGCTGTAGAAGATGCTGTTGTCATAGGCCCGGGCGGAGGCGTTGTACTCAATGACCCGAACCCGACAGATGCGCTCTGCCTGCTCCAGAAACGCCGTGACCCGGCCCTGATCCTCCACATACAGTCCCACCCGGAATTGCTGGAGGGCCGTGTCGCTGCCCTGGGCATTGATGTAGGAAATGTTGAAATGGAAATCGTGGATCAGCTCCAGAACGGCAATGGCACTGCCGGGCTCGTCCTGGAGGTCAAACTGCAGCAGCACAATGCTGGAATCATCCCCGGTATTTTGCAGATAGCCGATTTTCTCCAGCTCCGTGTCGGCTCTGCGGAGCTGCTCCTCGGTGCCCTCCACATCCAGGAAGAGCATATGGGCATCCACGGCCTTGTCATAGCTGACCCGGGTGATATTGATGCCCAGCTCGGCAAAGCACCGGCTGGCCTTCAGAAAGGCACCGATGTGGTCGGGCAGGGAAGTGGCGTAGGTTTTTTTCATGGGGTTTCCTCCTCGCTGTACAGGGGAATGGTTTGCTATCAGTCTACCATATCCATGCCCCAAAAGCAACGCACCCGCCCAAATCCCCAGTGGCATTCTTCGCCCCGGTGTGCTATAATGGGGAAAAACCACGAAAGGAAGAACACTCATGACCAAAGTGCTGTTCATCTGCCACGGCAATATCTGCCGCAGTCCCATGGGGGAGTTTGTTCTGAAGGACATGGTGCGCAGGCGCGGCCTTTCGGCGGAATTTGAGATCGCGTCGGCGGCTGTGAGCACTGAGGAGATCGGCAATCCCGTGTATCCGCCGGCCCGGCGGGAGCTGAAGCGCCACGGCATCGACTGCGCCGGAAAGACCGCCCGGCAGGTGACACAGCGGGATCTGGAGCATTACGACTACATTTATTATATGGACAGAAGCAACGCCCGGTGGCTGGAACGGATGTTCCCCGGGGTGTGGCAGAAAAAATGCCGTCCCCTGCTGGAGCGGGATGTGGCCGACCCCTGGTATACCGGAGATTTCAGCCAGACCTGGGACGACATCGTCACCGGCTGCGAACGGATCCTGGCGGAGCTCTGAACGCTGCGGAGGAAAAGAGAGAGATGTTCAAACGAAAACTGCAGATCCTGCGCCTGATGCTGTGCCGCAATGGCTACCGCCGGGCGGAGTATCTGAAACGGATCGGCTATTTCAGAAGCCAGGGAGACCACTGCTTCTTCGTGCCCTACAATTACGGCACAGAGCCCTATCTGCTGTCCTTTGGCGACAATGTGTATGTGGCGTCGGATGTGCGGTTCATCACCCATGATGTGGCCGCCAAGATGTTCCATTATATGGAGCCCCAGCACCGCCACACCAGCCGGGTGGGCTCCATCGAGGTGGGCAGCCATGTGTTCATCGGGGCCGGAGCCACGATACTCTACGATGTGAAGATCGGTGACCGGGTCATCATCGCCGCAGGGGCCCTGGTCGAACGGGATCTGCCCAGCGGCGGCGTCTACGGCGGCATCCCCGCCCGAAAGCTCTTTGACTTTGACGACTATATGGCCCGAAGCCGGGAATACAGCCGCCATGTCCCCTGGACGGATGCAGATCCCCCGGCGGAAAGAAAACGGCTGCAATTGGAATACCTGTACCCGGAGAAATAAGGAGGAACTATGCTGGATCGAGATCTTTTGGAAGCACAGCTCAGTGAGCTGCCATTGTACATCTATCATTTTCTGGAGCCGAAGGAGCTGGAGTTCTCCGACCGGATCCGCTGGATCTGTGAGCACGAGTGCCCCATGTACGGCAAAAGCTGGGCCTGTCCCCCGGCGGTGGGCACCGTGGGCCAGTGCAGGGCCAGGTGCCTGGGCTACAAAAACGCCCTGATGATCTCCACCATCACGGAGGTCTGTGACATCGCCAATATTGAAGAGGGTCTGGCCACCCGGCCCGCTCACGAGGCCATCACCAATGAAGTCCGCGACCTCTTCCGGCAGCAGGGCATCGAGCCCTACGTTCTCTCCACCGAGAGCTGCGCCGAGTGTGACCGCTGCGCCTGTCTGGACGGCGAGCCCTGCCGTCTTCCCGACCGGATGCACCCGTGCATCGAGAGCCACGGCATCAACATCCTGCCCATCATCGAGGAACTGGGTCTGACCTTCCAGTACGGCGAGAACGTGGTCACCTGGTTCTCGCTGCTGCTGTATTAAATCCCACTGTAGGGAACGGTTATGACCGTTCCGCAGTACCATGCTGCATTGCGGAAGCAGCGCCGGCGAATTCGTAACCATGTACCTCGTCGCCGAACTGCATTGCTCCTGTGAGCGTATCCTGCGGAACGGCCGTAGCCGTTCCCTACATTGGCTATTCCCGTTTTCTGCCAATCTGCACAAAAACTTTACCAAATCCAATGGCTTCCCCTTGCAATTTCACAATGGATGCGGTATGATTACCTTGTCATAAAAAACATAGGGGGTAATTCCAATGAAAGATTGTAACTGCGGCTACTGCATGGGCGGCGAGATTCTGGCCGGCTTCGGCATCAAGATCTGTGACCTGAGCGTCAGCCAGCTCATCCTGTTCAAGGAGCAGAGCCATCCCGGCCGCGTCATCGTGGCCTACAAGGATCACGTCTCCGAGATGGTCAACATCTCCGACGAGGATCGCAACGCCTACTTCGCCGACGTCAACAAGGCTGCCAATGCCCTGCACAAGGCCTTCAATCCCGACAAGATCAACTACGGCGCCTACGGCGACGGCGGCTGCCACCTGCACTTCCACCTGGTTCCCAAGTACAAGTCCGACGAGTTCGAGTGGGGCACGCCCTTCGCCATGAACCCCGGCCGCAAGTACCTGACCGAGGAAGAGTACGCCGCCATGATCCAGAAGATCAAGGACAACCTGTAATTTCCTGCGCATTCAGCCCCCTCCGGTTCCGGAGGGGGCTTTTCAGTCTCTTGCCCCCCTCGTAAACGCGGGGGCAAGATCGGCTCCCACATTAGGGTACCACCTTTCTTAAGAATTCTTAAATCGATACAAATTTACTTTTATGGCAAATTTCCGGGTCAAAACTTTCGCTGTCCCGTCTTTCGACACCAAATGCCGGAAATCCTTTTCGTAAATGTTCCCAATCGCCAGAATCTGCCGATTGACGGATTTGTGCATTTCTGCTATAGTATAGATACGACCCAATCACATACAATCATCCGAAAGAAGGAGGTATCACAATGAATTGGGAAGCAATTTTTTGGCTGATCGCGATGGTCATTTTCATCGCCGCTGAGGCCATGACGGTGACACTGGTGTCCATCTGGTTCGCCGTGGGCGCGCTGGGTGCCATCCTCGTCGCACTGCTGGGCGGCGGCCTGGCTCTGCAGGTCACGGTCTTCCTGGCATTGGCGATCGTGCTCCTGTTTATGCTGCGCGGTGTCGTGCGCAAGCACTTCACCCCCCGCATCACCCGCACCAATGTGGACAGCGTCATCGGCTCCACCGGCATCGTCCTGACCCCCGTCAACAACATCGCCGCCCTGGGCCAGGTTCAACTGGGCGGCGTCGATTGGTCTGCCCGCTCCACCAGCGGCTCCCACATTCCCGCCGGAACCATGGTCAAAGTTGACCGGATCGAGGGCGTCAAGGTCTTCGTCTCCCCCGTGGAGGAGACCGCCGTCGTCTGATCCCCGGCCGTCCGTCCGCCGTACCCACGAGATTTTTAAGGAGGTAATACTATGTGGCCCTATATCCTTGCTGCCATCGTCGTCATCGGCATCATCATCTTCATCAGCTGTATCACCATCGTCCAGCAGTCCCGCGCCTACGTCATTGAGCGTCTGGGTGCCTTCCGGGAGGTCTGGGGCGTTGGCTTCCATCTGAAGGCTCCCTTCATCGACCGCATCGCCCGCCGGGTGAGCCTGAAGGAGCAGGTGCTGGACTATCCCCCCCAGCCCGTCATCACCAAGGACAACGTCACCATGCAGATCGACACCGTCGTCTACTTCCAGATCACCGACCCCAAGCTCTACACCTACGGCGTCGAGCAGCCCATGGCCGCCATGGAGACCCTGACCGCCACCACCCTGCGTAACATCATCGGCGACCTGGAGCTGGATCAGACCCTGACCAGCCGCGACGTGGTCAACACCAAGATGCGCGCCATTCTGGACGTGGCCACCGACCCCTGGGGCATCAAGGTCAACCGCGTGGAGCTGAAGAACATCCTGCCCCCCGCCGACATCCAGAACTCCATGGAGAAGCAGATGAAGGCCGAGCGCGACCGCCGCCAGGCCATCCTCCAGGCCGAGGGCAAGCGCAAGTCCGCCATCCTCATCGCCGAGGGTGAGAAGGAGGCCGCCATCCTGCAGGCCAGCGCTGAGAAGGAGGCCGCCATCCTGAGAGCCGAGGCCGAAAAGCAGGCTGCCATCCTGAAGGCCGCCGGTGAGGCCGAGGCCATCCGCGAGGTGCAGCAGGCTCTGGCCGACTCCCTGAAGATGCTCAACGAAGCCGCCCCCAACGACTCCGTCCTAAAGCTCAAGGCCATCGAGGCCATGCAGCGTGTGGCCGACGGTCAGGCCACCAAGATCATCATCCCCAGCGAGATGCAGGGGCTGGTGGGTCTGGCCAACGGCATCGTCGAGGGCGCGGGCAAGTAATGTCGCCCCTGCAAAAGTCCCTGCTGGGACTGCTGGCCGCCGCCATGGTGTGGATCATGGCAGCCACCTGGGGCAGCGTGGGCTCCGCCGTGATGGCCTTCGGGCTCATCAGCATGGGCTCCGCCCTGCTCTACCGGCGGTTCCTCAACCGGGACGACCCGGATGTATATGAATAGCACCATGAGCCGCAGAAACATTCTGCGGCTCATTTGTCTGAATGTTCAAATTTTGTTTCACATTTTTGTGCAAAAGGCGATTCTGGTAAACCTTTACCGGAATCGCTTTTTATGTTACAATTAGTAACGAGGGTATGTGGTTTTATACCGCATAAAACTAAAAATTTTTATTTACAGGAGAGATTTCGATCATGGCAAAGGTTATCACTTTTGGCGAGCTGATGCTGCGTCTGCAGCCCTTCAACTACGAGCGTTTCGTCCAGGCTTCCTCTTTTGAGGCTACCTTCGGCGGCGGCGAGGCCAACGTGGCCGTTTCCCTGGCCAACTACGGCTTCGAGGCCGAGTTCGTCACCAAGCTGCCCGCTCACTCCATCGGCCAGATGGCTGTCAACTCCCTGCGTCAGTACGGCGTCGGCACCAAGAACATCACCCGCGGCGGCAACCGCGTGGGCATCTACTACAACGAGAAGGGTGCTTCCCAGCGTCCCTCCGTCTGCATCTACGACCGCGCTCATTCCGCCATCGCCGAGGCCAAGCCCGAGGACTTCAACTGGGATGTCATCTTCGAGGGCGCCGACTGGTTCCACTTCACCGGCATCACCCCCGCTCTGGGCGCCAATGTCGTTGAGATCTGCAAGCAGGCCTGCCAGGCTGCCAAGGCCAAGGGCGTCAAGATTTCCTGCGATCTGAACTACCGCGGCAAGCTGTGGACCCGTGCCGAGGCCAAGGAGGCCATGACCGAGCTGGCCAAGTACATCGACGTCTGCATCTCCAACGAGGAGGACGCCAAGGATGTCTTCGGCATCGAGGCCGAGAACACCGACATCACCGCCGGTGAGCTGAACAAGGAAGGCTACAAGTCCGTCGCCCGTCAGCTGATGGAGAACTACGGCTTTGAGAAGGTCGCCATCACCCTGCGTGAGTCCAAGAGCGCCTTCGACAACGACTGGTCTGCCATGCTGTACGACGGTGAGAACTACTGCTTCTCCAAGCTGTACCACCTGCACATCATCGACCGCATCGGCGGCGGTGACTCCTTCGGCGGCGGTCTGATCTACGCCCTGCTGTCCGGCAAGTCCAGCCAGGACGCCATCGAGTTCGCTGTTGCTGCTTCCGCTCTGAAGCACTCCATCGGCGGCGACTACAACCACGTGACCGTGGCTGAGGTCGAGAAGCTGGCCGGCGGCGACGGCTCCGGCCGCGTCCAGCGC
>SVLP01000034.1 GCA_015067895.1 Oscillospiraceae bacterium
TGACGCAGTACCAGGAGATTGCCGCGTCGCCTGTCGGCTCCTCGCAATGACAGCGGTAGACGGCAGATGGTTCTTCTGATTGACTCATGTATAACCCGAATCTTTATTCAGGTTTCTTTACAGCCCCATTTTGCATATTTGCTTTGCAAATATGCGGACTCCCCCCTGGCCTGCGGCCATCCCCCCTCATAAATGAGGGGGGCAAGAGCACAACCTTTCATGTCGTCCCGGCCTGGGCCCGGTGACAAAAAAACAGGACGGAAAAATCCGCCCCAACACATTTATCATATCACACTCCCCTTTTCAAGTCAACGCCAAAATGTCTGCGCAGCGGCAAAATCTGTGCTCTGCACAAAAGCAGATGTATGTATTTGGGAAACATTCCGTCTTGAAAAGTTGGAAAATCCATGATATCTTATAGGCACAAAGAGGAGATACAAAAACAGTAAATCCTCTGGTGGACTACCAAAAGCAAAGGTCAACAATGGTAATCAATCGGATTTCAAGTCAAAATAATACAAAGGCACAGAAGTAAACAGAATCTGCCGGATCGATCAAAAAGAACTTAAAAAGTTCAAAAAGATCAAGTGGCCTCGATCTGAACGGACGCCTGCGGTTGTTTGAAAAAATCCATCATGATACCAAAACAGCATCCAGCAAATCGGATCATGATCCATGGTCATCGAAAATCAACTGATCCACCCTCAGATCAGCGAAAACGAAGATCTCTCCTGGAAAACGAAATCCGAACAGCAGATGACCAAAGTACAGTTGCATTTGGAAAGCACCAAATCAGATGATACTTAGAAGATCAACAAAGAAATTCCAACATGAATGATCGTCCCGCTGAAGGGAAATGTAAATGGAAATAGATGAATGTTGTGCTTCGGAATTGTCAGAAACTGATCGGAAAAGTAACATCTAATCTGTAGAAAGTGAGGTTAACCATATGATGTTAGATACCAAGAATGAACAGATGTGACCCTTGATTGTAGCGGAATTCGAAAGAAAACCTTACAGTCAAGGGTCACATCTATGCGGGGAGCCCCCGCGGGCAAACTGGTCGTACTGCGTCGCTGGTCGTGATATGGTACGTGGGGTCGGGCTGCGGTGCAGCCTCTTTTTTATTGCGTTGGAAATGAGATGAGTCGTGCTTCAGCACGGCTTTTTTGTTGTTTTGGGGTTCCTTTCTGGCGTTCTGTGTGCTATAATGCGGATACTTTTTGGAAAACCGGAGGGATTTTATGGAACGGATGAACGGAAGACCCGAAAATTTCGCGGAGCGTCTGCCCAAGGAGCAGCGGGTATATGAGCTGCTGGATCGCCTTGAGATCGACTATCAGCGGGTGGATCACGAGCCCGCCATGACCATGGAGGCCTGCATCGCCGTGGACGAGGCGTTGGGCGCGGTCATGTGCAAGAATCTGCTGCTGTGCAACCGCCAGTGCACCGACTTTTACCTGCTGCTGATGCCCGGCGACAAGCCCTTCAAGACCAGCGTCCTCAGCAAGCAGATCGGCTCCAGCCGGCTGTCCTTTGCCGACGGCTCCTATATGGAGCAGTTCCTGGACATCACCCCCGGCAGCTTGAGCGTTCTGGGTCTGATGAATGACCGCGACCATCGCGTCAAGCTGCTGATCGACAGCGATGTGCTGGAGGGCGAATCCATCGGCGTCCATCCCTGCATCAACACCTCCTCCCTGCGTATCTCCACCCGCGATCTGATGGAGAAGCTGATCCCCGAGCTGGGCCACACGCCCACCATGGTGACCTTATGAGCCTTTTCGACGCCATCATCTCCCGCCACCCCATCGACCGGGGCTGGTCTGCCGACCGCAAGTACAAGGCCCTGACGGCGGATGGGACAGTCTATTTTCTGCGCATCAGCCCCATGGAACAGTACGAAAACCGCAAGCTTCAGTTTTCCCATATGGAGCAAGTCCGGGATCTGGGCGTCCGCGTCTGCGAGCCGGTGGAATTCGGTCGGTGCGGCGAGGGCTGCTATACGCTTCTCGGCTGGATCGAGGGCCGGGACGCGGAGCCGGTGCTGCCGGAGCTGACCGGCGAAGAGCGCCGCACCTACGGTCTGGAGGCCGGGCGGATGCTCCGCGCCATCCACACCCTCCCTGCCCCCGTATCCACAGAGCCCTGGTTCGACCGCTGGTGCCGCAAGGCCGACGGAAAGCTGGCCGCCTATGAAAGCTGTCCCCTGAAATACGAGAAGGGGGAGCTGTTCCTGGAGCTGGTCGCCGCCGAGCGGCATCTGATCGAGAACCGTCCCACGGTCTGGCACCACGGGGATTTCCACTGCGGCAATCTGATGTTCGACGAAGAAATGCGCCTGACGGTCATCGACTTCGACCGGGAGGATGTGGGCGACCCCTGGTACGAGTTCAACCGGATCATCTGGGACGTCCGGGTGGGCCCGGAGTTCGCCCGGGGTGTGCTGGATGGCTATTTTGAGGGGAACATCCCCGGGGAATTCTGGCGGATCCTGCGGCTGTACCAGTGCCAGAACATGATCTCCTCCCTCCCCTGGGCCGCAGGCTTCGGCGACGAGGAGATCCGCATTGCGGTAGAAAATGCCCGGCGGGTGCTGGGATGGTACGATGATTTACGGGAAGTCGTGCCCAATTGGTATTGAAAGGTACTGTAAAGAAACGTATAGGTATTCAAACAACATACAGCAGCAGTGACCGCACAAACAAGTGGGACACTGCTGCTGTTTTCTATGTTGGATAAATAGAACCAGGCCGCCACAGCCATGTCATCGCGAGGGCGGAAGCCCGTGGCGATCTCCTGGTACGATGTGCAGATTTGTAACGCAGTACCAGGAGATTGCCGCGTCGCCTGTCGGCTCCTCGCAATGACAGCGGCAGACGACAGATGGTTCTTCTTGTTGACTCCTGTATCATCCGAATCCTGATCCTGGTTTCTTTACAGCCCCGTGTTTTCTTTGTTGACAAGCCCCCATCCATATTATATGCTGAAGACAGCCCCCCTCTATTATACTATAGAAAGGAATGTACGATCATGTTCAAACGTATCATCGCGCTGGCCCTGTGCCTGATGCTGGCTGCCACCCTCTTCCCCACCGCTGATGCCTTCGGCCGGGAGCCCATCGTCCAGACCGTGGATCAGTGCTGCCACACCCTGCGGGTGGATGTGCTGGAGCCCAGCTATGTCCGTCCTGACTATGACGGCTGTCTCTACGAGATCACCCCTCAGCGGGTGGAGGATCACTTCCGGTATCTGGACGAGGTCTATGTGCAGCTTCATCCCGAGGCCGCCCTGGTGGTGAACACCGGCGACCACCGGGATCAGGAGGTGCTGAAGACCCTGGCCGAGACCATCACCGAGGGCTGCACCACCCCCACCGAGAAGGCCAACGCCATCGACCGCTGGCTCTACCGCAACCTCTACTACGATGTCAACACCTCCGCCTACGCCTACGATGTCTTCTACAACCGCACCGGCAACTGCCTGAGCTACGCCAATCTGATGCAGTTTTTGCTGCGCTCCCTGGGCATCCCCGCCGTGGTGGGCGATGGCTGGCGGGGCGACATGAAAACCAGCACCGTGGATCTCTTTAACTACGAGGGTCACGCCTGGTGCTTCGTGTACCTGGAGGGGGAGTGGGTGCTCTACGACCCCCTGTGGATCAATTGCGGCACCACCGACCGGGATTACATCGCCGAGTGGATCTATCTGGACACCATCGAATTCGTCACCCCTGCCTATGATGGGGACAACCTGCCCCCCGAGGCCTGGGACAAGCCCAAAATCTACTACACTGACGGCCGCTGGTACAACTTCGACAACGCCCATCCCAACGGCTACGGCAACTACACCATGCTCGTCAACAACCAGAGCTACAACTTCACCCCCTGCCAGGACGAGCTGGCCCTGGGTCTGGACGGCGGCTACGACGGCTGGTACATCCTCGACGGCGTCAACGACAAGAGCGGCATGCAGCTGGGCGAGCTCTACCGCAACAACTGGCTCAGCTATGGCGAGTACGCCAATGGCAGCTACCTGAATCTGACCTACGCCCATGTCAACGGCATGCAAATCGACGGCGCTGTCATGGAATATGACGGCGTAAAACGCTACATGCACTGCAACACCTCCTTCCCCATCCTGGCAGATGAGAAGGATTTCACCATGCAGTACGGCTGCATGGCCTTTAAGCCCGGCTATGTGGGCCCCTTCGTGGATGTCTGCTGGGGCGATGCCTATGACACGGATTTTCACATCGTCGCCTGGGAGAGCGACACCCCGGAGGTCTGCACCGTGGATGAAAACGGCATCCTGACCGCCCTGGCTCCCGGCTTCGCCCAGATCCGGCTGACCCTGACCGATCAGGACATGGGGAGCAGCGGCTACTACTGCATCACCCACATCAATGTCTGCATCTCCGACGAGGAGCGGGTGCCCGATTACACGGATCACGTGCCCTGCGACCACGCCTACACCTACTCCCACACCGTCCCAGCCACCTGCGCGGAGGCAGGCTATCACGTCTACGTCTGCTCCGGCTGCGGCCTGAGCCGCACGGAAGCCCTTCCCATCGATCCCGATGCCCACGACTGGGAGGGCACCGTCTGCACCCGCTGCGGCGAGACCCGCCTGACTCCCTTTGACGATGTGGCCGAGGGTCAGTTCTACGAGGAGCCTGTTGCCTGGGCCGTGGAAAACGGCATCACCAACGGCACCTCCGCCTCCACCTTTGGCTCCAATGACCAGTGTCTGCGGGCCCATGTGGTCACCTTCCTCCACCGGGCCGCCAAAAATCCCGAACCCAGCTCCACGGAGAATCCCTTCACCGATGTGAAGACCAGTGACTTCTTCTACGCTCCCGTCCTCTGGGCCGTGGAAAATGGCATCACCAACGGTGTTTCTGCCGACAAGTTCGGCTCCTTTGATGTCTGCAACCGTGCCGCCGTCGTCACCTTCCTGTGGCGAGCCGCCGGAAAGCCCGAGCCTGCGGAACAGAACAACCCCTTCACGGATGTGACGGAACAGGATTTCTTCTACAAGGCCGTCCTCTGGGCTGTGGAAAAGGGCATCACCAACGGCCTGAGTGCCACCGAATTCGGCCCCAACGCTTCCTGCAACCGGGCCCAGGTGGTCACGTTCCTGTACCGGGCGTATGAAGAATAAGTGCTGAATGATCCCGTCCAAAAACTCTGCACTCAGCACTCAGACCTCAGCACTAAGCCCCCGGCTCTGAAGAGTCGGGGGCTTATAATTAAGGAACTCTTAAGAATTCTCCATCTTTCATCTTAAAGAAGAATCGGGTATAATGGGCTCGTAAAGGAGATGATCCCATATGTACAACGTTCTGATCTGTGACGATCAGCCTGATATCGTCAACGCACTGAAGATTTACCTGGCCCCCGAGGGCTACCGGCTGTTTGAAGCATACACGGGCGCAGAGGCCCTGAAGCTCGTGAAAAACAACGACATCCATCTGGTGCTGCTCGACATCATGATGCCCCAGATGGACGGCATCACCGCCACCGCGAAAATTCGGGAATTTTCCAACGTGCCCATCATTTTACTTACCGCCAAATCCGAGACCGAGGACAAGGTACTGGGTCTGAACGTGGGCGCGGATGACTATGTGACCAAGCCCTTCGTGCCCGTGGAGGTGCTGGCCCGGGTGCGCAGCCATCTGCGCCGCTACGACCGGCTGGGCGCGAAGCCCGCCGAAAATTCCGGCACCATCACCATCGGCGGCATCGTCCTGGACGACAGCTCCAAGACCGTCACCGTAGACGGCGAGGATGCTGCCCTGACCCCCATTGAGTACGACATCCTGAAGCTGCTCATGGAGCACCCCGGCAAGGTCTACTCCACCCGGGTCATCTACGAGACCGTCTGGCAGGAGAACCCCTTCGGCAGTGAGAACGCCGTGGCGGTGCACATCCGTCATCTGCGGGAAAAGATCGAGATCAATCCCTCGGAGCCCAGATACCTCAAGGTCGTCTGGGGTCGGGGCTATAAGATGGAGGCTGTCAAATGAAGTACCGATATCACTGGACATTCAAGCTCCTGGCTCTTGTGCTGGCGGTCATCTCCGGCGCAGTGCTGCTGGTCAGCTGCTGCGGCCTGATCCTGGGGGAGCTGGGCTACTATGAGCGCAGCCGCCAGAGCCAGCTCTACAGCAATGTACGCGGCTTCTGCAACCATGCCGCCACCGCGGTCTTCGACCACTTCGCCTGGCAGGACACGGGCATCGAGCCGAAGCTCTTTGAGCGGTTCTTCCGCTGGGGCGCGGATGTGGATGCGGTGGATTCCCTGGAGTACGACTTTTACTACCAGATCCGCAGCTCAAAAACCAACGAGCTGCTGGAGGGCGGCTGTCCCGCCGGTCTGGATTGGGACTGGAGCACTGGCGACACCTACAGCGTCCGCCGGGGCTATGTCACCGAGATGCCCAAGGCGGAATACTACCCCAACTACGCCGAGTTCACCGAGCTGACCGAGTCCACCGGCACGGCCTATGTGGATCTTCAGGGCAACGCCCTGCCGCCCCTGGGCGACGGGGTCACAGCCACCGAATACTATGTAGTCAGCGAGGACGACGGCGTCAACTGGCAGAATATTTCCCTCAACAGCTACAACCACGCCGATGCCAATGGTGCCGACTATACCATCTACCGAATGGAGTACACCGGGTACGAAAGCTACTATGTGGAGGTCTGCATGACCGCCGAGCAGACGATGGCACTGCTGGACACTTCCATGGAGGAGGAGCTTCTTCCGAAGCTGCTGGCGCAGTACGGCCATACGCTGGGCCCGTTGGTGATCTACGGCCTTGCGGTGCTGCTTTTGTCCCTGCTGTGGCTGGCACTGGTGGCGGGCAAGAGCCCCGGGCGCGAGGGTGTCAAGCCCGATGGACTGAACGTGATCCCCCTGGATATCTATCTGGTGTGCGCGGGCTTTGCCGCTGTGGGGCTTGCTGTCCTGACCGCCATGCTGCTCGATCAGATCATCCACTGCTCCGTCTGGGGCTATTACGACGGTACGAACGTAGAGAATTTCTTCTGGGATCTGGTGCTGCTCGCCCTGTGCGGCATGGGCGCGGGCGGCGTGGTCGCCCTGCTGACCATGGCCTGCGCCGCCCAGATGAAGGTGGGCGACAATTATTGGCTCAAGCACACCGGCATCGGCCTGTGCTGGCGGTACGGCTGGAAGATCGTCCTCCGGGCGGCAAAGTGGTGCTGGAGCACCGTGAAGAAGTCCGTCACGTGGTTCCTGGGGATCTTCACCGCCATCGGTTCCATGTTCAAACGCTTTGCCGATCTGCTGCCCCTGACCTGGCAGTGGCTCATCGCCAGCGGCGCGGTATGGCTGCTGATGCTGTTCTGCTGCATCGTGGGTCTCTCCAGATGGGAGCCCCTGCTGATCCTCTTCGGTGTCGTCGTGACGGTGCTGCTGGTGCTCTACGGAGCCTACTGCTTCGGCTGCCTGCGTGACGGTGCAAAGAAGATGTCCGAGGGTAAGCTGGAGGAAAAGGTGGAGAATCAATTTCTGCTGGGCTGCTTCGGAGAATTCGCCGGACATCTCAACGCCCTGGGTGACACCTGCGTCGAAGCGGCAAAGCAGCAGATGAAGTCCGAGCGGATGAAGTCGGAGCTCATCACCAACGTCTCCCACGACATCAAGACTCCCCTGACCTCCATCATCAACTATGTGGATCTGCTGCAAAAGACCGAAAATGAGTCCGAGCGGGCGGAATATCTGGAAGTCCTCGACCGCCAGAGCCAGCGGCTCAAAAAGCTCATCGAGGATCTGATGGAGATGAGCCGTGCCTCCTCGGGTAATGTGGCGGTGGAGATCACCCCCACCGATGTGACCGAGGCGGTGAATCAGGCGTTGGGTGAGTTCGCCGATACCCTGGAAAGCTGCGGCCTGAGCGTGATGCTCAAGGCTCCGGCGGAGCCCGTCATGGCCGAAAGCGACGGCAAGCACCTGTGGCGGGTGCTGAGCAACGTTTTGAGCAACGTGGTCAAGTACGCCATGCCCGGAACCCGCGTCTATGTGGATGTGCTGAAGCGGGGGCAGAAGGTGGAAATCTCCATCAAGAACATCTCCGCCCAGATGCTCAACATCTCCGCCGAGGAGCTGATGGAGCGCTTCGTCCGGGGCGACAGCTCCCGCAACACCGAGGGCAACGGTCTGGGCCTGAACATCGCCAAGAGCCTGATGGAGCTCCAGGGCGGCCGCCTGGAGCTGGTGGTGGACGGCGACCTGTTCAAGGTGGTGCTGACGCTGAATGCGGCGTAAATATCGCCCCCCTTGCCCCCCGCATTTATGAGGGGGGTGCCCGAAGGGCGGGGGGAGTCCGAATATTTGCGTTGCAAATATTCGGAAAAGCCCGTTTTTCACAGAAAAACGGGCAGACCCCCTCCGACCCGGCGGCTCCGGGCTTTGCCCGAATCCACCGGGTCACCCCCCATAAATGGGGGAGGCAAGGGGTTTTCGATACACAGACAGCCCGGAGCTTGCGCTCCGGGCTGTCTGTGTATGCACTTAGTTGGCGAAATAGCCGATGGCCACTGCGCCGGGGCCCACGTGGGTACCGATGACGCAGCCGACGGTGGCGACGGGAACCTCGGTGCCGCAGAGCATATCGGTGCTCTCGGCCAGGAAGGTCTTCAGGTTGTCGTCCTCCAGACCGCTCCAGGCGGCGCAGAGGGGCTTGGAGAAGTCGATGCCGCCGGACTTGGCCACCAGGTCGCGCAGCTGCTTGTCGGCGGCCTTGGGGCCGCGAGCCTTGGCCACGTTGGCGACCACGCCGTCCTGGACGGCGATGATGGGCTTGATGTTGAGCATGGTGCCCACCACGGCGGTGGCGGCATTGATGCGGCCGCCCTTCTTCAGATACTCCAGGGTATCCAGGCGGGCGTAAATGCGGATCTTGTCCTTGATCGCGTCCAGCTTGGCGGCCACGGTGGCGGCGTCCAGACCCTCGTTGGCCAGCTGGATGCCGTACTGGAGCAGCAGCCGCTCGCCGATGGTGGCGGACAGGGAATCCACCACGAAGACCTTGCCCTCAAAATCACCGGCTGCGATGCAGGCGGACTGGTAGGTGCCGGAGAGCTTGGAGGAGATGGTGATGACCACGGCGGTGTCGCCGTCCTTCACGATTTCCTCCATGACCTCAGCCCAGGCGGCGGGGCTCACCTGGCTGGTGGTGGGGTGGGCCTCCTTGCCGGAGGTCAGCATTTTATAGAACTTCTTGTGGCTTAAGTCCACTGCGTCGGCAAATTCCTTGTCGCCAAAACGAACGGTCAGGGGCACGTGGACGATGCCGAGCTTCTTGCACTCGCCCGGCAGTACGTCGGATGCGGAATCGATGATAAACTTGACAGCCATAATTCGGCTCCTTTCAATTAAGCAGTATGTTTGGTCTCCGCTTCGATGCGGGCGCGGAGGTTCTCCACGATGGTGGACAGGCTCCGGTAGAAATCCGAGCGCTCCTCGTCGGTCAGACCGTCGCCGCCGACGGTGACCCAGCCCTCGATGAGCTTGTCAAATTTGCGGGCCACCTCCTGACCGGCGGCAGTCAGGGTCAGCATGGCCCGGTAGGCCTTCTCGCTCAGGGTCGTGATATAGCCCCGGGTCTTCAGCTCAGAGACGGTGCGGGAGATGGCGGCCTTGTCCTCGGCGCACAGACCGCACAGCTGGGACGCAGTGAGCCCGGCGGGGTTCTGGCGCAGGTAATACAGGCACATGACATGGGTGCCCTTCAGGCCGAATTCCGTCATCTCCATGGATTTGATGCGCTGGATGTATTTATAGCAGGTGGTGATGCCGGAAACAAAGGCATCGAAACGCTGGATCATAAAAAATAGCCTCCGTTTCGTTTGATCCTTCGCAGTATACCACGGTGAAGTTGAAATGTCAACAATTTCTTTTTCGTTTTGTTTCGGATTTGCATGGTTAACGAAGAAAACACCGGGTTGTGCAACAGATTTGCGCAAGGCTTCCCCAGAAAGCGGAAACGCCCCGTAGACCAACGGGCATCATTTCCAATATAAAAAATGCTTATCGGCTTAAGTCAGCAACGCACCCCCTTGCCTCCCTCCAAGAGGGAGGGGAACCGCGTCAGAGGTGGAGGGAGTGCCTGAAAGAGAACACTGCGCTTCTATCTCAGGACACTCCCCCAGTCAGCGAAGCTGACAGCCCCCTCTCAGAGGGGGCCAAGAAAAATGTGCTGCGTTAACCCGATAAGCATTTATAAAAATACCCGCCGAAATCGGCGGGCAGTACAACGACATTTTACATGGTAGCGCCTGCAAAGTCAAGTGGCACGCTCCACAGTCTTTTCCCAATTTTCGACCCGGTTTTTTTACATGAGAAATTCTTCTCCCGGCTTTTCTTGCGGCGGAAAATGTGGTATACTGTCCTCAAGATTTTGATTTGGGAGAACGATCACTATGCCTAAGATCGGTTTTGATAACCAGAAATACCTGACCACCCAGTCCGAGCAGATCCGCAAGCGCATCGCCCAGTTCGGCGGCAAGCTGTATCTGGAGTTCGGCGGAAAGCTCTTCGACGACTACCACGCCTCCCGGGTGCTGCCCGGCTTCGAGCCCGACAGCAAGATGCGGATGCTCCAGCAGCTGAAGGAGGATGTGGAGATCGTCATCGCCATCAACGCCGCCGACATCGAGCGCAACAAGGTGCGCGGAGATCTCGGCATCACCTACGACGCCGATGTGCTGCGGCTCATCGACACCTTCCGGGAGCTGGAGCTGTTCGTCGGCAGTGTGGTCATGACCCGCTACGCCGGTCAGCCCGCCGCCGATGCCTTCCTGAAGCGGCTGAATACCCTGGGCGTCAGGTGCTACCGCCACTACTCCATCGCGGGCTACCCCCACGATGTGGCCCACATCGTCTCCGACGAGGGCTTCGGTGTCAATGACTACATCGAGGCCTCCCGGCCCCTGGTGGTGGTCACCGCCCCCGGCCCCGGCAGCGGCAAGATGGCCACCTGCCTGAGCCAGCTCTACCACGAGCACAAGCGGGGCGTTCAGGCGGGCTACGCCAAGTTCGAGACCTTCCCCGTCTGGAACATCCCCCTGAAGCACCCGGTGAATCTGGCCTACGAGGCCGCCACCGCCGACCTGAACGATGTGAATATGATCGACCCCTTCCACCTGGAGGCCTACGGCGAGAAGGCCGTCAACTACAACCGGGATGTGGAGATCTTCCCGGTGCTCAACGCCACCTTTGAGCGGATCCACGGCTCCTCCCCCTACCAGTCCCCCACGGACATGGGCGTGAACATGGTAGGCAGCTGCATCGTCGACGACGAGGTCTGCAGGGAGGCCAGCCGCAAGGAAATCCTGCGCCGGTACTACGCCGCATGCGTCGACCGGATCCGGGGCAAGGATGCCGACGAGACCATCCGCAAGCTGGAGCTGGTCATGAAGCAGGCAGACGTGACCCCCGACATCTTCCCCGCCGTGGCCGCGTCCCTGAAGCGGGCCGAGGAGACCGGTGGCCCCGCCGGAGCCATGGTGCTCCCCGACGGCCGCATCATCACGGGCCGTACCTCCGACACCCTGGGTGCCGCCTCCGCCATGCTGCTCAACGCCCTGAAGACACTGGCAGGCATCGATGATGAGAAGCACCTGATCGCCAGCCACGTGCTTGAGCCCATCTGCGACCTGAAGACCGGCTACATGGGTCACCGGAACCCCCGGCTCCACACCGACGAGGTGCTGCTGGCCCTGACCATCTCCGCCCTGACCGATGAGGTCGCCCAGCAGGCCAAGGAGCAGCTGAAGAACCTCCGGGGCAGCGAGGCCCACTTCACCGTCATCCTCAGCGAGGAGGACGAGAAGCTCCTGCGCCGCCTGGGCATCCACGTCAGCTTCGAGGCCCAGTACGAGACGAGACGGCTGTATCATAAGTAAGCGAAGGAAGTGTCCCCAAACAGGACACTTCCTTTTTTGCACGGATCAGGTTGGAAGAAAGGCTCCCCTGTCCCGCAAGGGATGGGGGAGCTGTCGCGCAGCGACTGAGGGGGGCCAACCGATAACTGACTGATGTACACACCCCCTCCGACCTCGCTGCGCTCGGCCACCTCCCCCATTTGGCTAACGCCAAACGGGGGAGGCTTGGTGTTAGCCAAATGGGGGAGGCTTGGCGGAAACCAAGTCTAGCCCATTTTTGTTATTTCCGGATGACCCACAAATTGCGGAACTGACTCTCAATGTCCTCGAATTTCCACAGCTTTTCGGAATTTGCGATGCTGTTGGGGTCGTTGACCCGGATCAGGCCGTCCTCAGCTCCCACCAGGACGATGAAGTGGCCGGAGCTCGTGAAATCGCCCTTGCCCATGGCGCAGATGATGGGGTTGCCCACCTCCAGGTTGTCCATAATGCGCTTCTTCACCAGGGGGATCTCGGTGACGTCGAAGCCCAGCTTCACCGCGCCCTCGCTGATGAGCGTCCAGCTGGAGCCGCTGCCGGGGGAATAATAGCCGCCCTTCTTCGCGAATTCGATCATCTTATCGGGTGCGAACGCGTCATCACCCGTTAAGTAATAAGCCGCCATGCTCAGACACACCGGGCCGCAGCCGGTCAGGCCCGCCACGGAGCTGCCGTATTCCAGATAGCCCCACTGCCGATCCCACTGCAAAAACAGGGGGACTCCATCGTGATTATCGTATCCCGACAGATCGACCGGAACCTCCCTGTCCTTCTCCAGGGGATAGTGCAGGACGAAGTCCTCGGTCTCGGGATTGCGCTCCAGCAGCTCCCGCAGCTCCTGGGGATAGTCGGAGAGCTCCAGATCATGCGTTTCGCAGAAGGCGGCGATGGCCTTGTCGGCCTCGCCGTAGGTACCGGATTCGGGGATATCGGCGGCAGACCAGAGCTTCCAGACCCCCAGCCCCAGGATCAGCAGGATCAAAACCAGGCAGCCGGTGCCGGTATTTCTCTTTCTTTTCATCATAAATACCTCCATTTGAGATGGTGCTATGGTAGCACAGTCCATCTTAGGAAGTCTTTATGGCTTTCTTAAGGTTTCCTTAAATTCAACAAAGGAACGTGCCCCGGCAAAAGCCGGGGCACTGCTTGATATATGGGTCTTATTCGTTGTGGTTCTCGGTCACCGCGCCAGCGCGGTAGGCGTCCAGCAGCTCCAGCAGCTCGTCCACCCGGGCCTGGAGCTCCCGGCCCTCGTCGGTGTCGGCCACCTTCATCCGCCGCTCCATCCGCTCGAAGATGTCGGACTCGTTGTCGATGTCGGCGTTGGAACGGATGGCGTTCTGCTTACCCGCGAAGGGCTGGTGGGCCACGATGCGGAAATACCGGGAGCCGAAGGTCAAGGTGTAGCCCGCGATGCCGGAGGTGGGCTGGTAGGCCTTGCTGAAGCCGCCGTCGATAACGATCAGCTTGCCGCCGCCCTTGATGGGGCTCTCGCCCTTCTTGGCCTTGACGGGCACATGGCCGTTGATGATGTGGCAGTGAGGCCCTGCCAGGCCGAACTCCTTCAGCAGCATATCGCAGACCTCGGGATCCTGATAATAGGTGTAGTAGGGGTTCTTGGGCTCGGCCTGGGCCACCTCGTCGTCGATGAACCGCCGCTCGAAGGTCGCCATCCGGTCACGGCCGAAGATGGGGCTGTTCCGGCCCGCCCAGAGCCACCAGAGAAAGTCCATGCCGAACTCCCGCTCGGGGGTGCCCCGCTTGTGGTAGTAGGCCTGGCGGGCAGTCTTGTCGGCATAGTCCATGAAGGCCTTGCCGCTCAGCTCCTGGCCGCTGATGGTGAAGCTCTGGAGCTTTCCGTCCTCGGTCATGGGCACACAGCTGTGCAGCAGCAGGTTGCCGTTGATGACCTTGTAAAGGCTTCCCTTGGAGTAGAGGAAGCGGGCGTGCTTCTGGAGCTTCTCGGAGTAGCGGAAGGATTCGGTGAGCTGGTCGATGACGTGGCTCTCCTCGGGAGTCAGCTCGTAGGGGTTGGCGGGATCCACCGTGGGGAAGTCGCAGTCCTTCAGGGGGTAGTCCACGCCGCCGATGTTGATGGTTCTGGTCTCATAGTTGATCCGGTGCAGCAGCGCCCGATCCTCCATGCCGTACTCGGGACGGCGCAGCACCTTGGCGCCCTCCAGCTTGAAGAGGATGATGGTGATGGCCTTGTACATCCGGGCGGAGAGGAGCTTGTCCTTCTCGGTGTACTGCTTGGCGTCGAGATTCGTCATTTTGATGCTGAAGCAGGAGGTATCGCAGTCCCGGTAGACCTCGTTGGCGAAGATGGAAAGGGGACGCAGGGAGATGCCGTAGCCGGTCTCGATGACGTCCAGATTGTTGTAGCGGATGGAGTTGCTGAGCACCGTCGCCACCAGCGTCCGGGAGCCGGAGGCCGCGCCCATCCACAAAATGTCGTGGTTGCCCCACTGGATGTCCACGCTGTTGCACTTCATCAGGCTGTCCATGACGATGTCCGCCCGGGGGCCCCGGTCGAAGATGTCGCCGACGATGTGCAGATGATCCACGGTCAGGGCCTTGATGACCGAGCAGATGGCCTGGATCACGCTGGCGGCCTGGCCGATGGAGATGATGGTGGTGATGAGATTTTCGAAGTACAGCTTCTTGGAGCCGTCCTCGTCCCGGACGTGGATCAGCTCGTCCAGGATCTCCCGGTAGCCCTCGGGAGTCAGGGAGCGCACCTTGTTGCGGGTATGCTTGATGGAGACGAAGCGGCAGACCTGGATCAGCCGGTGCATGGTGATCCGGTACCACTCCTCCATATCCTCCTCGGTGTCCGCCACCAGCTCCAGCTTGGCCTTGGGGTAGTAGATCAGCGTCGCCAGATCGTTCCGATCCCGCTGGGACAGGGTGTTGCCAAAGATCTCCTTGAGCTTCTCCTTGACCTCGCCGGAGCAGGAATTCAGGATGTGCAGAAAGGCGTCATACTCGCCGTGGATATCGGACATGAAATGCTCGGTACCCTTGGGCAGGTTCAGGATGGACTGGAGCCGGATGATCTCCGTGCTGGCCGCCTGGACGGTGGGATACTGCTTGGACAGCAGCTGCAGGTATCGGAGCTGTTCCGGGTTGAAGGTTCTTTTGTTGGGCATCGTCATACTCCTTTTCACGGATGATATGCGTAGTTCGTTTCTTCCTATAGTATACCCGATGTTGGTCTGTGGAGCAAGTGTGCGTTTTGCCGATAATCTGTCACAAATTGCCGGACTTATCCCCCGGAAAGGGCCGCCGTTTCTGTCCCCTTTGGCAAATGTGCCCAACCGCCCCGCTGTAATTGGTTGCGCCCGCCACGATTTTTTGTTGCAATCCCGGTTAAGATGCGGTAAAATGGACGCATACAAAGAAAAAGGAGTGGTCAACTTGAGCATCAAGCAGCTCTTCGCGGCAAAGGACATGACCCAGGGCGCACCCTGGCAGCGGATCCTGGAATTCTCCGTCCCCATGCTGCTGGGCAACATCGCACAGCAGCTGTACAACACCGCCGACTCCGTCATCGTCGGCATCTTCGTGGGCGACAACGCTCTGGCAGCCGTAGGCAGCGCCATGCCCATACTGAACCTGCTGCTGGCCCTGTTCGTGGGCATCGCCACCGGCGCGGGCATCGTCATCTCCCAGGCCTACGGCGCAAGGGATCGGGAGGGTCTGAGCAAAAACATCGGCAACTGCATCTCCCTGGCCTTCGTTGCCACCATCGCCATCATGATTATCGGCCCCCTGGTCACCGGGCCCATGCTGAAGCTGCTGGGCACCCCCGACTCCATCCTGGGCTGGTGCACCAGCTACCTGACCATCCAGTTCCTGGGCATTGCGGGCTTCTTCTTCTACAACATGCTCTCCGGTGTCCTCCGGGGACTGGGCGACAGCGTCTCCGCCCTGGGCTTTTTGCTGCTGGCGGCAATCCTGAACGTGATCCTCGACCTGGTCTTCGTGGCCGGCCTCGGCCTGGGCGTTGCGGGCGTTTCCCTCGCCACCGTCATCGCCCAGGGCATCTCCGCCTTCTTCTGCTTCCGCAAGCTCATGCGGATGGGCGACATCTTCGATCTGAACAAGTCCACCGTGAAGCTGGACGAGGCCGTTGCCATGCGTATCATCAAGATCGGCGTCCCCTCCGGCATCACCCAGGCCATCTTCTCCATGGCATCCATGGTGACCCAGTCCCTGACCAACTCCATGGGCGAGATGGTCATCGCCGCCAACGTCATCATCATGCGTGTGGACGGCTTCGCCATGATGCCCAACTTCTCCTTCGGTCAGGCCATGTCGGTCTACACCGGCCAGAACGTGGGTGCCATGAAATATGAGCGCGTCCACCAGGGCACCAAGCAGGGCACCGTCATCGCCGTGACCTGCTCCGCGGTCATCACCTGCATCCTGCTGTTCCTGAACAAGTACCTCTTCGCCATCTTCACCGACACCGCCGAGCTGATCGATCTGGCCGGCCGGATGATGCGGATCATGGCTGTGGGCTATGTGGGCGTGGCGGTCACCCAATCCCTGGGCGGCGTCATGCGCGGCGCGGGCGACACCGTGAGCCCCATGTGGATCTCCATCATCTCCACGGTGCTGCTGCGGGTTCCCGTGGCCTACATCATGGCCTATTTCACTGCATCCGAGGCCTGGCCCCACGGCCACCCCTTCTCCCTGTCCGCCTCCCTGCTCATCAGCTGGGTGCTGGGCGCGGTCATGTCCGCCGTGGTCTTCGCCCGGGGCAAGTGGAAGAAGACCATGGTGGCCTTCCACGAGCCGTAATATGTATAAGGAAAGGAGTGCGCGGCGCGCACTCCTTTTTGAAATCTTCCCAATGCCCATGTAGGGAACGGTTATGACCGTTCCGCAGCATGCACCAACCTGACCGGTGCAGTCGGGCGAAGTGGTAGAATGTTACGAATTCGCCGGACATGATTCAAAGATGTCAGGTTTCACTGCGGAACGGCCGTAGCCGTTCCCTACACGGATTTCCTTTTACGGTTTTAGGTATCAGAAATGTTTTATCGAACGGTTTATCCCTCCCCGTTGGGGGAAATCACGCTTGTCTGCGACGATGATGCCCTGGTGCATCTGTCCCTGCCGGGGCAGAGGGGATTTTCCCGCAATGCCGCCGAAATACCTCATCCCATTCTGACGCAGACGAAGGACTGGCTTGACCGGTATTTCGCCGGAGACGCGCCCTCCCCTGCTGAATTGCCCTTGCGCCCCGAGGGGACGGAATTCCGGAAGCTCATCTGGACGCTGCTGCTGCAGATCCCCTACGGGCAGACCGTCAGCTATGGCAGCCTGGCCAAACAGGCAGCCGCGATTTTGGGCAAGCCGCGGATGTCCGCCCAGGCGGTGGGCGGGGCCGTGGGAGCCAATCCCATCGCCATCGTCATCCCCTGCCACCGCGTGGTGGGTGCTGACGGCGATCTGACGGGCTACGCCGGCGGTATCCATTACAAGCGGGCGTTACTGGAGCTTGAAGCGCCAGAGCCTTGACTGATCCGCTTCGCTGGCGTAGCCGATGCCCACCCGCCTGTCCTCTGCGATTTCGCAGCGGAAGCCGTCGTCCTCGACCCACAATTCTTCCCCAAGAATACTGCCCCGGTTCAGCTGCCCCGTGATACCAAGTGCCTTCGTCAGCTTGCCGGGGCCGTTTTTGTCCACACAGGCCCGGATCAGCACCGCCTCCGGTTCATCCATCTCGCCGGTGACGATGTTCAGCAGCCAATGGACGCCGTAGCACAGGTAGATATAGATGGTGCCCGCATCCATGTACATGACCTCGGTGCGCTTCGTGCGGCCCTTGTGTGCGTGGCAGGCGGTGTCGCCTTCGCCGCAGTAGGCTTCCGTTTCGCTGATGCGCAGGCGCAGCTCCTGTCCGTCCACACGATGGACGAGCACCTTGCCCACCAGATCCCGGGCCACCTCCAGACAGGGCCGGTGGTAGAAGTCGTATCCTAATTTCAATATGCTCCGCTCCTTTCTTGCCCCCCGCGTTTACGAGGGGGGTGCCCGAAGGGCGGGGGGAGCCCTCCGGAAGGTTTTGCTGACTCCCCCCTGGCCTACGGCCATCCCCCCTCATAAATGAGGGGGCGAGGGGGTGTTCTTATATGATGCCGAGAATTTTCAGCACCAGCAGACCCAGCACGATCAGGATCACCGGCTTCGTGACCTTCGCGCCCCGCTTCAGTGCCAGCTCCGCGCCCAGCAGATTGCCCGCCATGTTGCACACCGCCCCCGCCAGTCCCAGCGCAAGCACCACCTGCCCGCCCGTCAGGAAGACCCAGAGGCTGGTCAGATTGGTGGTCAGGTTGATGACCTTGGCGTGGGCATTGGCCCGGGCCAGGGGGAACCGGGCAAGGGCAGTGAAGGCGATGATGAGGAAGGTGCCCGTACCGGGGCCGTAGAAGCCGTCGTAAAAGCCCACCACAGCCGCGCTGACCAGTGCAGTCACCCAGGTGCGGCGGTCGAGGATCAGCTCCCCCTCCTCCCGGAAGCTGCGGCTGCGCAGGACGATGAAGGCCGCAATGGGGAGCACGAAGAGCAGCAGCCTTTCCATGATCCCCTCGGCCACCGCCATGGACGCCTTGGCACCGCAGAAGCTTCCCGCCACGGCAGCGAAGACCGTGGGCACGGCCAGCTTCCAGTTGACCAGCCCCTGGCGGATGAAGCGGAGCGTCGCCAGGGTGGTGCCGCAGGCATTGGAAAGCTTGTTGGTGGCGATGGCATTGTGCACCGGCAGTCCTGCCAGCAGGTAGGCAGGCAATGAGATCAGCCCCCCGCCGCCGCCGATGGCATCGATGAAGCCTGCCAGAAACAGCAGCGGGCAGACAATGAAAAAGGCATTCATGGGATATCCTCCTGAATCAGATGCTGCCATTGTAACAGAAAACACTTTCAATTTCGAGGGTTTTGTCGTATCATGATAGAAGGAATCCTGTCGGGATCAAGCTCCCGCCCAATCCCCTCTCCCGGTGAGAGGGTGGCCCCGAAGGGGTCGGGAGAGGAATGCGGGCGAAAACCTGAACGTCAGTGCCGCCGATCAGACCTGCTCACAGGGTGGGCTCAGGACGAAACGCATCTGGAGGTCTTAACGGATCCGAAACAGGAACGTTACCGCCCGCATTCCTCTTCAGTCATGAAATCACTTTGGGCGATTTCATGACAGCTTCTCCCCGGGAGAAGCGTTTTGGTGCAAACCTACACACTGTTCATAACATTTTCAGGAGGAACCCTCTATGGATCATACCCAACACTGGGCCAGCGTATGGGGCAACGCGGTGTCCGTTGCCGAGAACCGCCCGGAGCGGTACGCCAAAAACATCACCATCCGCTACCCCATCAACATCCCCTTTTCCGGGAGTGCCATCCGGCTGACCTTCGACAATTACTGCGGCACCGAGCCCATTGTATTGACGAAAACCACGGTCTTCTACGGCGGCGAATTCTACCCGGTGTATTTCGGCGGGGAGCGCAGTGTCACCATCGGCGCGGGCGAGACCACCGTCTCTGACCCGCTGGAGGTGGCCATCACCGCCGGGGAGATGGTGCAGGTCAGCTTCTACCTGGGGGACTTCACCCTCATGCGCAGCGTGGTCTTCACCTGCGGCCCCCTGAGCGACGGTCTCTACGCCAACGGCGACGAGACGGAGAATCCCCACATCTCCCTGGAGACCTCCCGGCCCACCCACTTAAACTATTTCCTCAGCAACGTTTCCGTACTGACCTCCGCCGAGAACCGCACCATCGTCTGCTACGGCGACTCCATCACCGCCCAGGACTGGCCGGATTACCTGTCCCTGCGCTGCTTCCGGGAGGGCTTTGCCCACACCGCCGTCATCCGGCGCGCCACCTCGGGCTCGCGGATCCTGCGGGAATACTCCTGCCTGACCTATGAAAGCTATGGCCTTTCCGGCGAGCACCGGTTCCACCATGAGGTGCCCACCGACGGCGCGGACGCGGTCATCATCCAGCAGGGCATCAACGACATCATCCACCCCGTGGGTGCCCGGAACAACGCCTTCCGTCCCATGAAGGATCTGCCCACCGTCCAGGAGCTCATCGACGGCCTGAAGGATTACATCGCCAAGGCCCGGGGCTACGGCTACAGGGTCTATGTGGGCACCCTGCTGCCCATGGGCGGCTGGCGCACCGATGCCCCCTTCCGTCAGGAGATGCGCCATGCCTACAACGAGTTCATCCGCACCACCGACCTGATCGACGGCTGCATCGATTTTGACAAGGCCCTGCGAGATCCGGAGAAGCCCAACCGGTTCCTGCCCGAGTACGATTCCGGCGACCATCTGCATCCGAGCAAGCGCGGCTATGAGCGGATGGCCATGGAGGTTCCGGCGGAACTGCTGAAGTAATCACGCCATGCCCTCCCCTTTGGGGAGGGTGGCCCGAAGGGCCGGGTGAGGTGCGGCACAGAGTCACTTCTACAGATGCACTTCGGCGAATTCGTACTGCGCACCAGCCTCATCCGCCTCTGCCTCGCTTCGCTCGTTGAGGCACCTTCTCCAAGGGGGAAGGCTTTGGGGCACCCAACCATTTATTGCATTACAGCCCCCGACTTTCGTCGGGGGCTGCTTGCGTCAATTCATGGTTCCCTCACTGCGCTCAAAGAGGGTCTGGATGCGGGCTCTCAGGGCCTTTGCTTCGGGGGTATCCGATGTGCCGTGGCGTTCGATCCAGTCCTTCGATGCCTGCTGGGCCAGGGTCAGGGTCTCCAGGTCAGAGCCGAGACTTGCCACCCGGAAGGTGGGCAGGCCCGACTGGCGGGAGCCGAAGAAATCGCCGGGGCCCCGCATTTTCAGATCCTCCTGGGCGATGCGGAAGCCGTCGGTGGTCTTGCAGAAGGCCTTCAGCCGGGCCAAAGTTTCCTGATTTCGGTTGTGGGAGGTCAGGATGCAGTAGCTCTTGTCCTGGCCCCGGCCAACCCGGCCCCGCAGCTGGTGGAGCTGGGAAAGGCCGAACCGGTCGGCATCCTCCACGATCATCAGCGTGGCGTTGGGCACATCCACACCCACCTCGATGACGGTGGTGGCCACCAGGATGTCCGCCTCGCCCCTTGCAAAGCGGGCCATGACCTCCTCCTTCTGGGAGCCCTTCATCTGGCCGTGGAGCAAGGCCACCCGCAGGTCGGGGAAGACTGCGGTCTGCAGCGTCTCGGCCCACTCCGTGGCGGATTTCAGGCTCATGCCGTCGGTCTCCTCCACAGCGGGGCAGACCACGTAGATCTGGTTGCCCGCCGCCGCGTGCTTGCGGATGAAGGCGTTGATCCTCGGGCGGTAGCTTTCATTGACGAGGAAGGTATCCACCGTCTGGCGGCCCGGGGGCAGTTCGTCCAGGATGGACACCTCCAGGTCGCCGTACATCAGCAGCGCCAGCGTCCGGGGGATAGGCGTGGCGGACATGACCAGCAGATGGGGATCGTCGCCCTTGGCGGAAAGACGCGACCGCTGACCCACGCCGAAGCGGTGCTGCTCATCGGTGATGACCAGACCAAGGTCGGCAAAGACCGTCTTGTCGGTGACCAGGGCGTGGGTGCCGATGACAAAGTCCAGCTCCCCGTGCTCGATGCGCTCCCGCACCAGAGCCTTATTTTTCGGGGTCAGGGAGCCCGTCAGCAGGCCCACACGGATGCCCAGGGGCTCCAAAAGTTTGGACAGCGACGCGTGGTGCTGCTCCGCCAAAATTTCCGTGGGAGCCATCATGGCCGCCTGGCGGCCATTGGTGACCGCCGCATAGGCGGCAGCTGCGGCGACCATGGTCTTGCCGCTGCCCACGTCGCCCTGCACCAGCCGGTTCATGGGGGTGCCCCGGCGGAAGTCCGCGAGGATCTCGTCGATGCATCGCTGCTGGGCTCCCGTGAGCTTAAAGGGCAGGGCCGCGTAAAAGGGTGTCAGATTGGTGTTCGCAAAGGGCGGACATTTTTTGTCCGCTCTCGCCGCCCGCATGAGACTCAGGCCCGCAGAGAAGACGAAAAACTCCTCGAAGATCAGCCGCTTCTTTGCCGCTTCCGCTTCTGCCATGTCTCTGGGCTCGTGGATGGCCCGGTAGGCCTCCTGGGCCGGCAGGATGCCGTATCGCTCCCGTATTTCTGCGGGGATGATCTCGGCGGGGGTGTCGCAGATGGCCATGGCCTGGCGCACGGCCTTGAGCACCGCGCCGTTGGTGAGCCCCGCCGTCAGGGGGTAGATGGGCAGCACCCGGCGGGTGGTGACGGGCTGGGAATCCAGGGCTTCGAAGGCCGGGTTCGTCATGTTGTAGCCGATGAAATCGCCGCTGACGGCTCCGTAAAAAATATACTCCTGACCGTAGTGGAGGTTCTCGGAGACGAAGCGGCTGTTGAAAAAGGTCAGGTTCAGCCGGGCCGTGTGATCCGCCACCTGAACCTTGGTGATGTCCAGGCCCTTGCGGATGTGGGAGGTCTTGGGCGTGTTCATGACCATCGCCCGGAAGCAGGCGGGCACATCCACCTGCAATTTGTCGATGGTCACCAGCTGCGTCCGATCCTCATAGCCCCGGGGGAAATGGCAGATCAAATCCTCCAGCGTGAAGATATTCAAATTTTCAAACTGCTTCGCCTTCGCGGGGCCGATGCCGCGCAGAATGGTGATGGGATCGGTAAGACGGGCCATGGGATCACCTCCGGAAGTGGAAATACAAATTACAAGTTACCAATTACAAATTATATCGCAACCGGGAGGAAAAGGCAATTTATAATTCGTAAAATGCTTATCGGGTTAACTCAGCACGACCAACAGTTTGAACAAGCCAAGCTGCTGTCATCCTGAGCGACTGAAGAAAATCGAAGATTTTCGTAGGGAGTCGAAGGATCTTCGCACCAATTTGACTGCAAATGTGATTCAAATGCGAAGATTCTTCGACTTCGCTGACGCTTCGCTCAGAATGACAGACTTGGTAGATGGTGCGTTTTTCCGATTTGCTGACTTAAGTCGATAAGCATAATTCGTAATTTGTAATTTGTAATTGATTTTCCCCCTAAAACTGAAAAAACCCCTGCCGAAGTAACACGGCAGGAGATATTTTCAGAGAACTTCTTCTATTAGGCCAGCTTGTTCATCTTCAGGGTCAGGCTGCTCTTCTTGCGGGCAGCGTTGTTCTTGTGCAGAACACCCTTGACAACAGCCTGGTCAACAGCCTTGACGGCGACCTTGTAAGCGGCCTCGGCGGCAGCCTTGTCACCGGCAACCAGAGCAGCGTCGAACTTCTTCAGGTTGGTCTTCAGCTCGGACTTGTTGGCCTTGTTCTTCTCGTAAGCGATCTTGGAAGAGATGACATCCTTCTTGGAGGACTTGATGTTGGGCATGAGTTACACCTCCTGTTCAAAAATTCTTCCGGGCATAGAATGCCCTTTATGCAGAAACAGATTATAGCGTACTTTCCCCAAGAAATCAACCCCTTTTTCAAAAAAATTCACAGGAATCCCCGCAGGAGGGATCCGCCGCCCCTTTGGCCGGAAGACTTTGTCAAGGGGGTATTTTTCACAAACCTTTCCGACCACGAAAAATTGCACGAAAGGGAGTAATTTGTCGGTTCCGGGCATTCGTTGTTATGTAAACAAATTATGAATACCGGAAACTTGTCCACATGGCCCTCCGATTGTGGATAACCCCTGTGGACAAACCTGTTGAGAATGTGGAAAACCATGAGTTTTCAACAGTTATTCGGATTCCCGGCCTGTGGGAAGATCGGTGGAAAACTCTGTATATTTCTCTGCATATCCCCCCTGCTGCGCTGTATGGGCGATGGTTACGTCACCGGCCCGCACCCAAAAAATACCGTAGAAAATCGCTTCGCCGGTTGGCTTTTGTCGGCTTTTCGGGGAGGTCGGATGGGGGTCGGAGCCGCCCTCCTGCGACAAACTTTGTGAAAAACCGCCAAAGGCCGTCCCCATTTTCCCTTTTCCACCGCCGGGTATCAATTTCCCGGTTTGGGAAATACTGTTGTGGAAACCGACCATACAGGAGGAACTTTGCCATGCAGGGAAAAGTGGAAATCTGCGGGGTCAACACATCCCGCCTGCGGCTGCTGACGGCAGAGCAGATGGACGAGCTGCTGCGCCGAACCAGGGCGGGGGACGAAAATGCCCGGGAACAGCTCATCGAGGGGAACCTGCGGCTGGTGCTCAGCGTCATCCAGCGCTTCGACAAGCGGGGCGAGAGCCCCGACGATCTGTTCCAGGTGGGCTGCGTGGGCCTGCTGAAGGCCATCTCCAATTTCGACCCGGACAAGAACGTCCGCTTCTCCACCTACGGTGTGCCCATGATCGCCGGTGAGATCCGAAGATATCTCCGGGACAACTCCGTCATCCGGGTCAGCCGCTCATTGCGGGATGTGGCCTACCGGGTACTCCAGTGCCGGGAGGCTCTGACACTGCGGCTGGGCCGGGAGCCCAATCTCGACGAGATCGCCGCCGAGCTGGAGCTGCCCCAGCGCGACATCAGCGCAGCTCTGGATGCCATCTCCGCCCCGGTGAGTCTCTTCGACCCGGTCTTCACCGACGGCGGCGACCCGCTGACGGTGATGGATCAGGTGCGCGACACCAAGAACAATGAGGGAAGCTGGCTGGAGCACATCACCCTCCGGGAGGGCTTCCGCCGGCTGGGCGACCGGGAAAAGCAGATCCTCCGGGCCCGCTTCTACGACGGCAAAACCCAGATGGACGTGGCTCGAAACATGAACATCTCCCAGGCCCAGGTGTCACGGCTGGAGAAGGGCGCGATCTGCGAATTGCGGAAATACGTCTCCGTCCAGGTGAGCTGACCTCCCGTAGGGCGGGGGCATGCCCCCGCCCTACGGGGTTCTTTTTATGGCTGTATCGTCATATCCTTGACCAAACTGTCTGGGAGGTTTCGATATGGGTATGCGTGTGACGGACTTGAGCTGCAAGGAGGTGGTCTGCATCTGCGACGGGGCCAGGCTTGGCTACGTGTCGGATGTGGAGGTAGAGGTGCCCGAGGGGCAGGTAAAGGCCATCGTGGTGCCGGGAAAGGGAAAATTCTTCGGCCTGCTGGGCCACACCGAGGACTATGTCATCCCCTGGAACGCCATCCGGCGGGTGGGGGACGACATCATCTTGGTGGACTGCAAGATCCAGGAGTGCCGCTTCCCCAGGCCGAAGCCTCACTGGCTGCGCCAGTGAAGTGCTGAGTGCATAGTGCTGAGTGCTGAGTTATGGATCATTCAGCACTCAGCACTCAGAACTCAGCACTTTCTCTGTTGAAAATTGGTGGGATTTTTCAAAAAAAGTTCTTGCATTTCGATAGAATATCAGATATAATGGTTCGGCGTGGGATTTTCCCACCGACGACAACACCACACACCCGCTGATCGCTTCCCCCAGTGCCCACATGGGCGGGGACTGCGCGAGATGATGGGGTGGAGGAAAAAACAAAATCAAAGGAGATTATTACTATGGCTGTCGTTTCTATGAAGCAGCTGCTGGAAGCCGGTGTCCACTTCGGTCACCAGACCCG
>SVLP01000035.1 GCA_015067895.1 Oscillospiraceae bacterium
GCGTATCCAAGTCTATGATTACCGGCTCCCGCCGTGCGTTGTTTTTCCATGCTTCCATAAAAACACCCCCGTTTCGTCTAGTATACACGAAACGGGGGCGTTTGGATAGTTCTTTGACAAGCTGAGAAGCTCCCGACCATCTGGTCGGGAGCTTTTTTAATGCAGAATGCAGAATGCGGAATGCAGAATGACCGTAGGGAACGGGCATCGACCGTTCCGCGGTACGACCTGACAGTTCCAATGTACCTCCGGCGAATTTGTATCCGTTTCTTTGACAGATAGTTTCCATCGTGATATAATGCCGATAGGAAAGGCGGTGCACATGATGCAGGACTTGACATTCTCGATCCGCGAGATCAAAGCCGGTTGGTTCGACTTCCGCTTGGGTGATGCAGAGGTCTGCGCCTCCTACATCAGCGACCACGATGGTCCTCGTCAGCTCCTGAAACTGCTTAGCGAACTGCTCAGCGGCGAACGGGAGGAGGGCTATGCGGTCTTTGAGGAGGAACCCGGTGCTTACATTCTCTCGATCAAGCGCAGTGCGCAGGATGAATTGACACTCTGGTATACCGAACAGGATTTACACGGCTGGTATCCATTGGCCGTTTGGGATAACAGGGTCTTGACAGAGCTTCCCCGGAATTTGAAGTTTGAGCAGCAGCTGCTATCGGTCGGCAACCTGAACCTTTACAGCTTTGCCTGCACCGTTGGTGATGCGTTTTCCGCATATCTCCCGGCAAGCATGGGGGATGCCTACGTCAAACACTGGATGCCTTTCCCGATGGAAGAGCTGACAGAACTGCGCCATACCCTCGGTGATTATTCCACTTTTCTGCCGACCCTGAGAGACTGACACACTGCCCGCCAGGGCAATTTCACTCGGCGCAGCCGAACTTCACTGCGAAGCAACTTCACACGCCGCAAGGCGTACTTCACTGAAAAACCCCCGATGCGTCAGCATCGGGGGTTTTTCAACGATACAACTGGGTCTATAAGCCGGGTTCTGTCTTGACAGCCATCTATCTAGTCGTGCAATTGCTCACACGATCCAGCCGCCTCCTCGGAACGGTCGGGCAAACCTATTGTTCCTCCACGGCGTTGCTTCGGATAGAGTTTACAGCACTCCAGTGTTCCCACGGAGCGGGTGGTCTCTTACACCGCCTTTTCACCTTTTCCCCGAACCGAAATCCGAGGTAGTATCTCTCTGTTGCACTTGTCCTGAGGTCACCCTCGGCGGGCGTTACCCGTTATCCTTGCCCTATGAAGCCCGGACTTTCCTCACCTGCGTCCTTTCGAATCGCAGCCGCGGCTGTCCGACCCAGTTGCGTCTGTATTTTACTCCATTTTGTTTCGAATGTCAAACATCTTGCAAAATGTTTTTGAAATAGGTATACTATAAATATATTCGTAGGGAACGGCACGGAGGCCGTTCCCTACAATCAGGAATTGGAGGTCATACGATATGCTTTCTGCATTTAACCATTATTTTGAGTCCCTGCGGGGCAAGAGGATCGCCGTCCTGGGTCTCGGTGTCAGCAACCGCCCCCTTGTCCGCCTGCTGCTTTCCTTCGGCTGCGATGTCACCGGCTGCGACCGGACTCCCCGGGAAAAGCTGGAGGAGGAAGTTCTGGAGCTGGAGCATAATGGCTGTAAGCTGAGCCTGGGCGATACGTATCTGGACGGCATTGCCGCCGACGTGGTCTTCCGCACCCCCGGCATGCACCCCGGCAACCCCGCCATCGTCAAGCTCAGAGAGCAGGGCGCGAAGATCACTTCCGAGATGGAGGTTTTCTTCGAGCTGTGCAGCTGCCACACCATCGCCATCACCGGCTCCGACGGCAAGACCACCACCACCACCCTGGTTTCCGAGCTGCTGAAGGCCGAGGGCAAGAAGGTCTGGCTGGGCGGCAACATCGGCACACCCCTGCTCAGCTCCCTGCCCGAGATGCAGCCCGAGGACTTCGCTGTCGTCGAGCTCAGCTCCTTCCAGCTCATGGACATGGAGCGCAGCGCCAGCCGCGCCGTCATCACCAACCTGTCCCCCAACCATCTGGATGTCCACAAGGATATGGACGAGTATATCGAGGCCAAGAAAAATGTCTACAAGTTCCAGGGAACCGACGGTCTGCTGGTGGTCAACGCCGACAACGCCATCACCGCGCCCCTGCTGGGCCCCGGCGAGACCCGCTACTTCTCCCGGCAGCAGAGACCCGAAAACGGCACCTATCTGGAAAAGGGCATCATCTACCGGGTGAAAAACGGCGTCTCCCAGGAAGTCATGCCCATGGACACCATCCTGCTCCCCGGCATCCACAACGTGGAGAACTACATGACCGCCATCGCCATCACCGACGGCCTGGTCTCTGACGACACCATCCGCCATGTGGCCACCAGCTTCGGCGGTGTGGAGCACCGCATCGAGCTGGTGCGGGTGAAGGACGGCGTCCGGTTCTACAACGACTCCATCGCCTCCTCCCCCAGCCGCACCATCGCGGGTCTGCGCAGCTTCCCCGAGCGGGTCATCCTCATCGCGGGCGGCTACGACAAGCACATCCCCTTCGATGTTCTGGGCCCCGAGGTCTGCAAGCATGTCAAGAAGCTCTACCTGACCGGTGCCACCGCCCAGAAAATTTATGATGCAGTGGTGAATTGCCCGGACTTCACCGAGGGCAGGCCCGAGATCTTCGTCATCGACGACTTCACCGACACCGTCCACGCCGCCGCAGCCGCCGCAGAAAGCGGCGATGTGGTTCTCCTCAGCCCCGCCTGCGCCGCCTTCGACAAGTTCAAGAACTTCATGGTTCGGGGTAAATTCTTCAAAAAACTGGTACAGGAGCTGTAAATTATGAACATTTCCAAGTATACCAAGCCTGTGCGCAAGCTGCTGCCCCTGCGCCGCTGCGGCGCGGTCATCGTGGCCGCAGGCTCCGCCAGCCGCATGGGCGGCATCGACAAGGTCATGGCCGAGCTCAAGGGCGAGCCCATGATCGTCCACACCGTCCGGGCCTTCCAGGACTGCGACGCCATTGCGGAGATCGTCATCGTCACCCGGGAGGATCTGATCCTGCCCATCACTGATCTGACCGCCGGATTCGGCAAGGTCACCGCCGTGGTGGTCGGCGGCAAGAGCCGCCAGGAAAGCGTCGCGCTTGGCATGAACGCCCTGTCTGACAAGTGCGAGCTGGCCGCCATCCAGGACGGTGCCCGGCCTCTGGTCACCTGGCAGCTCATCGACCGGGTGGTTCGTGCCGCCCACGCCTACCACGCCGCCATCCCCGTCATCCCCGTCAAGGACACCATCAAGGTCTGCAATTCCGCCCTGGTGGTCTCCACCCCCGACCGCGCCACCCTCCGGGCCGTCCAGACCCCCCAGGTCTTCGACTTCGACCTGCTCCGGGGCGCGCTGAAGCAGGCAGAGATCGACGGAGCCGAGGTCACCGACGACTGCTCTGCCGTGGAGCGGCTGGGCATGACCGTCAAGATCGTCGACGGCGACGAGCGGAACCTGAAGGTCACCACGCCCATCGATTTGAAATTTGCCGAAATGCTGATGGAGGAACTGGTATGAGAATCGGACATGGATATGATGTGCACCGCCTTGTGGAGGGCCGCGACCTGATCCTGGGCGGCGTGAAGATCGATTTCGAGCTGGGCCTGCTGGGCCACAGCGATGCGGACGTGCTGCTCCACGCCGTCTCCGATGCCCTCCTGGGCGCGGCGGGCCTGGGCGACATCGGCCGCCACTTCCCGGACACCGATCCGAAGTACAAGGGCGCGGACTCCAGAGTCCTCCTGCGCCACGTGGTGAAGCTGGTGCGCGAGAACGGCTATTTCATCTCCAACGTGGACGTGACCATGATCGCCCAGAAGCCCAAGCTGAAAGATCACATCCCCCAGATGGTCGCCAACATCGCCGCCGACCTCCAGATCCCGGTCAACCGGGTCAACGTCAAGGCCACCACCGAGGAAAAGCTGGGCTTCACCGGTACCATGGAGGGCCTGCGCTGCCACGCAGTGTGTCTCCTCGAAGAATAAGCGAATCTCATTCGTAGGGGCGCCGTCCCCTACGGTGAGTGTCCGAAAACGATAAAAAACGCCCGCCAATCGGCGGGCATTTTTTCGTGGAAAATCAACGCTTGATATCAAAATTCTGGTTCATGATCTCCTTGATGGCCTTGTCGTCGTCGGTGATGTTGGCATCACCATGGATGGTGTGCTTGATGACGGAGGAGGCCACGGCGAAGTTGATGAGATCCATGGGCTTGTAGCCCCGGATCATGGCGTAGATCAGACCGGAGGCGAAGGCGTCGCCGCCGCCCACGCGGTCGAGGATGTTGAAGGTGAAGAGCTTGCTTTCAAAGGTGTGACCCTGGTACCACATGTAGGCCTTCAGGGAATTCTGGGAGCCGGAGTGGGCGTAGCGCACATGGCGGGCGATGCACTTGATGTTGGGGTACCGCTCGATGAAGTGCTGGAACACCTCGTCCTGCTGCTCGTAGCTGGGCTGCAGGGGCACACCGTCCTTCCAGTCGCCCTTGGAGTGGTCGTTTTCGTCCTTCCACAGGTGGTAGGGCTCAATGCCCATCAGCACGTCAACGTAGGGCAGGCACTGGGTGCAGTAATCTCTCGCTTCCTCCCAAGTCCAGAGCTTACTGCGGAAGTTGCCGTCGAAGGAGGTGGTCAGGCCCATCTCCTTGGCGACTTTGAGGCAGTTGAGGATGAAGTCGGCGCAGGTCTGATTCAGGGCGGGGGTGATGCCGGAGACGTGGAGCCAGTTGAAGCCGTCGAGCAGCTCCCGGATATCCACCTTGCTCAGGTCATACTCGGTGATGGCAGAGTGCTTGCGGTCGTAGGTGACCTTGCTGGAGCGGATGCCGTAGCCGGTCTCCAGATAGTAGGTGCCCAGCCGGTGGGTGGGGGTCTCCTCGGGGGTGGAGAGGATGACGGGGGAGCAGTGGACATCGTTGGAGCGCAGGGTGCGGATGGCACTCTTGCCGATGGAGTTGTTGGGGACAACGGTGAAGAAGGTGGAGTCGATGCCCAGGTTCGCCAGGGACAGGGCAATGTTGGCCTCACTGCCGCCGTAGGTGGCCTCGAACTCGTTGGCCATGCGGATCTTCTGGTAGTTCGGGGGACTCAGGCGGAGCATGATCTCACCAATGGTGATGAACTTGATGTCGCTCTTCAGGTCGCGGAACAGCGGATGTTGATTTTGCATGGTACAGCCTCCTCTATAGTATTGGAACACCTCTATTATAACGGAGGCTGTCGGCGATTTCAATAGAAGAAAATGGAATATGCAAAGTAAATTTAGATAAAATGACAGACGGGGATTGGATATAAAATGGAGGAACCGTGTTCCGACATCGATGTCATCGCGAGGGGCAACGCCCCGCGGCGATCTCCTGGTACGATGTGCGGATTTGCAACGCAGTACCAGGAGATTGCCGCGCCTTCGGCTCGCAATGACGGTGGTGGATGGAAGCTGTTCCACTCAGCACTCAGCCCTCAGCACTGGCATATGCTGTCCCAGGAGGTGTTTGCATGAAAACCTTTTTTCTGACCTTTCGCTCCATCACCCAGGCCCAGCGGGCGGAGCGGGCCTTTGCCCGGGCGGGTATGAGCTGTATCCTTCGCCGGACGCCCCGGTGGATGGAGGAGCGGGGCTGCGGCTACGGGGTGGAGGTGAAGTGCGCAGAGCTGCGGGAGGGGCTGGCGGTGCTGCGCCGGGAGAAGCTCCCCTTTCGGAAAAGCTATCTGCTCCATGGAGATGGCCTGGTAGAGGAGCTGAGCCATGACCTACCTTGACCACGGGGCCACGTCCTTCCCCAAGCCGGAGGCCGTCCGCCGGGCGGTGGGGGAGGCCATGGCAGAGTGCGCCAACCCGGGCCGGGGCAGCCATCCGGCGGCCCGGCTTGGCGCGGAGGTGCTCTTTTCCTGCAGGGAGGCGGCAGGGGAGCTGTTCCGGATCGAGCCGGAGAACGTGGTGCTGACCCAGAGCTGCACCCACGGCCTGAACATGGCCATCCGCACCCTCGTCCTGCCGGGGGATCGGGTGGTCATCTCCGGCTTCGAGCACAACGCCGTCACCCGGCCCCTCCACGGCCTGGGGGCACGGATCGCCGTGGCCGGACGTCGGCTCTTCGACTGGGAGGATACCCTGTGCGCCTTCCGAAGAGCACTGGATCGGGGGGCAAGCTGCGCGGTGTTCACCCATGTTTCCAACGTGTTCGGCTATATCCTTCCGGTCGAAGCCATGGCGCGGGAATGCCGCCGCCGGGGGATCCCCTTCGTGATCGATGCCGCCCAGTCCGCCGGGGCCGTGCCCATCGATTTCGGAGCCCTCGGCGCGGACTTCATCGCCATGCCGGGCCACAAGGGGCTCCTGGGCCCCATGGGCACGGGGCTGCTGCTCTGCGGAAGAAATCCGAAGCCCCTCCTGATGGGCGGCACCGGCAGCGAGTCCGAATCCCAGACCATGCCCAATTTCCTGCCGGACAGGGCCGAGGCGGGCACCCTGAACGTCCCCGGCTTCGCCGGGCTGGAGGCGGGCCTCCGCCTGATCCTGGAGCGGAGCCCCGCCGCCATCGGAGCCCACGAGACCGCCCTGGCGGCATATACCGCCGAAAAACTGGAGAAACTGGGCTATGAGGTCTTCACCGGCCCCCACCAGCTGGGCACCGTCTCCTTCCGGGGACAGGGCGACTGCCAGACCCTCTGCGACCGATTGGGGGAGCGGGGCTTCGCCCTCCGGGCAGGACTCCACTGCGCCCCGCTGGCCCACAAAAGCGCGGGCACACTGAAAACCGGAACCATCCGCGCCAGCTTCGGCCACGACTCGACCCAGGCCGACGCGGACGCTCTGCTGGGAGAGATTGGAGAGTGGAGATCAAAGACCGGTAAAATCTCCACTCTTCACTCTCAACTCTCCACTCTTTTTTAACATCTTGACTCTTGCTATCTTTCACCCAATCCGCTATAATAGATTAGATAATAGGGTTCGTATGCGGCATTGCCGAATTCGGCCCAAATTTGAGATCAAAAGCGAGGGAAGTAAGTGATGGATGCCGTTCGGGAACAGATCCAGACGATCATGAGCATGGATCTGCGGGACATGGTCGATATTTTACTGGTGGCATATCTGATCTATCGTGTGATGCTGCTGGTGCGCACCACCGCCTCCATGCGCATTTTCAAGGGCATAATCGCCATTCTGGTGGTGGCGGCCCTGACCGAGATCTATGAGCTGCGTGCGCTGAATTTCCTGCTGGGTCAGGTGCTGGCCATAGGACTGCTGGCCATGGTCGTCCTGTTCCAGCCGGAGCTGCGGCGGATGATGGATCATCTGGGCAGCTCTGTCAGCCTGCGTCGATTCCTGACCCCCGAGAAGAAGCTGGACGAGATGGACATGGTCATCAGCCAGACCGTCAAGGCCTGCGAGGTCATGGGCCGGGAAAAGGTTGGCGCGCTGATCGTCTTTGCCCGCACCCATCAGCTGGATGAATATTTCAAGACCGGCACCGTCATCGACAGCCAGGTCTCCGAGCAGCTGATCCGCAACATCTTCTTCCCCAAGGCAGCGCTCCACGACGGCGCCATGATTATCCGGGACGGCCGCATCGCCGCCGCCGGCTGCGTCATGCCCCTTTCGGACAGCCATCGGCTCAGCGCAGACCTGGGCACCCGGCACCGGGCGGGCGTGGGCACCAGCGAGGCCAGCGACGCCGTGGTGGTCATCGTCTCCGAGGAGACGGGCACCATCTCCGTGGCCGTGGGCGGCATGCTCAAGCGCCATCTGGCCCCCCAGACCCTGGAGCGGCTGCTGCGCCAGGAGCTGCTGAAGGAGGAATCCCAGAAGCAGGAGCACAAGCTCGTCACCGCCATGAAGAAGGTCATGCTGACCGGTAAGGAGGATCCCCATGACAAGAAATAAGCTTGGCAATTTCCTTCTTGCCCTGGCCATCGCCCTGGGCCTGTGGCTGTACGTGGTCAACTATATCAATACGGACTATGAGCAGACCCTCTACAATGTACCGGTGGGTCTGGAGGGACAGAGCATCCTCACCGCCGACCGGGGCTTCATGATCCTCAGCGAGGATGAATACCGGGTCAACATCACCGTCTCCGGCAGCCGCCAGGATGTCAGCAAGGTCAATTCCGGCAACATCCAGCTGGTGGCGGATCTGTCCAAGATCTCCGAGCCGGGCGAGCACAAGCTGACCTACAATGTCATCTTCCCCGGCGACGTGCCCACGGGCTCCGTCTCCGCCCAGAAGGATCCGGATCGGGTCACCGTGGTGGTGGCCAAGCGGAAGACCAAGGAGATCCCCGTGACCCTCAGCTACCTGGGGGACGTTCCGGCGGACTACATCAAGGATACCGCTGCCGTGGATCTGGACTACGACTATGTGGAGATCACCGGCCCGGAGGAGGTGGTGGACAGGATCGACCACGCGGCCATCACCGTCAACTGCGAGGGCCGCACCGAGTCCATCTACGAGAGCTACCGCTATGAGCTCCAGGACAAGGCGGGCCAGCCCGTGGACGCGGGCTTCATCACCACCAACGTCTCCGAGGTTCGGGTCTACCTGCCCGTGGTCATGGTCAAGCAGATCCCCCTGAGCGTCACATTGGTGGACGGCGGCGGCGCCACCGCAGCCACCACCAAGCTGGACTTCGATCCCGTCCAGATCAGCATCAGCGGCAGCGAGACTGCCCTGGCTGCGCTGGAGAAGCTGGATCTGGGCACCATTGACCTGTCCCAGATCACCCAGGATCAGGAGCTGACCTTTGACATCACCCTGCCCGAGGGCGTCACCAATGTGAGCAACCTGCCCACCGCCACGGTGCGCATCAGCTTCCCGAAGCTGGCAACCCGGGAGTTCACCATCACCGAGTTCGATCCTCTGAATCTGGCCCCCGGCATGACCTGGGAGCCCCTGACCAAGCAGCTCACCATCACCGTCCGGGGCCTGAAGGCGGAGGTACAGCGGCTGAACGCGGCGGACATCATCGCCCAGATCGACCTGGGCGGCGTGGAGAACACCTCCGCTGTGGAGCCCACCATCGTCTTCCCCAAGAGCTACGAGAGCCTGGGCGTACTGGGCAGCTACAGCGTATCGGTGCAGGTCACGCCGATGGAGAGTATCACGGAGGAATGATATGGAACAAATCGTAAGAGTGCACCGCCTGCGCGAGGATGGCCGTGCGGACATCATCCTGGTGCGGGAGAGTGCCTGCTCCGGCGACTGCCACAAGTGCTCCGGCTGCGGCGCTGCCAAGGAGACCATGATCGTGGCCGCCGACAATCCCATCAAGGCCCAGGTGGGCGACTTCGTCACCCTGACCTCGGACACGGCCTCCGTCATGAAGGCGGTGGTGGCCGTGTATCTGGTGCCCATGGTGCTGTTTTTCGCGGGCTATGCCCTGGGTGCGTACATGGGCTGGAGTGGCGGACTGGTGGGAAGCCTGGGCTTCGTGCTGGGCGTTTGCTTTGCCGTCTGGTTCGACCGGCACACCGCCAAAAAGAACGATACCGTATATACGATCACGGGCTACGCCCCCGGACAGGGCCACGCCTGACAGGAGATGAAGAACATTGGTTAAAAGTATGACTGGCTATGGCCGCGCCGTGGAGACGGTGAACGGCCGGGAATTTACCGTTGAGATCCGATCCGTCAACAACCGTTACTTGGACTGCACCGTCAAGCTGCCCCGGAGCTTCTCCTTCGCGGAGGAGGCCGTCAAGGCCGCCGTCAAGGCCGCCGTGTCCCGGGGCAAGGTGGATGTCTACATCAGCGTCCGCTCCGAGACCGAGGCGGATGTGCAGGTGACCCTGAACCGGCCCGTGCTGGAGGGGTATCTCGCCGCCATGCGCCAGATGGTGGCCGATTACGGCGTCACCGACGACATCAGCGTCACCGCCCTGAGCCGCATGAGCGACGTCTTCGTGGTGGAAAAGCCCCAGGCCGACGAGGATCAGCTGAAGGCTGACCTGCTGAGCGTGGTGGACAAGGCCCTCTCTGCCTACGATGCCATGCGCTGCACCGAGGGTCTGGCCCTGGAGCACGACCTGCGCAGCCGCGCCGCCACCATCCTGGAGCTGGTTTCCCAGGTGGAGGAGCTGAACCCCAAGACCGTCTCCGACTACCGCCGGCGTCTGGAGGAGAAGATGCGCGAAGTCCTGGAGAACAAGTCCATCGACGAGAGCCGCATCCTGACCGAGGCCGCCATCTTCGCGGACAAGGTCGCCGTGGATGAGGAGACCGTCCGCCTGCGCAGCCACTTAGAGCAGATGGATGCCATGCTGTCCGGCTCCGGCGGCGTGGGCCGGAAGCTGGACTTCCTGCTGCAGGAGATGAACCGGGAGGCCAACACCACCGGCTCCAAGTGCTCCGACGTCAAGGTGGCCCGCATCGTGGTGGACATCAAGGCGGAGCTGGAAAAGATCCGCGAGCAGACCCAGAACATCGAATAAGCACCCAAGGCCCTCCCCTTTGGGGAGGGTGCCCCCGAAGGGGGCGGGTGAGGTGCGGTACGGCGTTCTGTTTTGCTGGAGCTTGCGGCGAATGCGTACTGCTTAAGAGCCTCATCCGTCTTTTTGCGCCGCCCATAAGGCGGCGGCGCAAAAAGCCACCTTCCCCAAAGGGGAAGGCAAGTATCAGGATAAAGAGGTAACACATGAAACTCATCAACATAGGATTTGGCAACCTGGTGGCGGCGAACCGGCTGCTGGCGGTGGTGAGCCCCGACTCTGCACCCATCAAGCGGGTGATCCAGGAGGCCCGGGAGCGACAGATGCTCATCGACGCCAGCTTTGGCCGCAAGACCGCGTCTGTGCTGCTGATGGACACGGATCACGTGATCCTGTCCGCCATGACCCCCGAGGTCATCGGCCAGCGCAGCCAGGAACAGCTTCGCAGATATGAGGAGGATGAAATTTGAGCAAGATCTTTGTTTTCTCCGGCGCATCCGGCGTCGGCAAGAGCTCGGCATTGAAGCAGGTCATGGCGGCGCGGGAGGATCTGCGCTTCTCCGTCTCTGCCACCACCCGTGATCCCCGTCCCGGCGAGATCGACGGTGTCCACTATTTCTTCGTCACCCGGGAGCACTTTGAGCAGATGATCGAGGATCGTCAGCTCCTGGAGTACGACGCCCACCACAACAACCTCTACGGCACCCCAAAGGCTCAGCTGGCCGGTGAGAAGCATGTCGTCCTGGACATCGAGCCCAACGGCGCCTTCCAGGTCAAGCGCAATTACCCCGACGCTGCCCTGATCTTCGTCACGCCGCCCAGTCTGGAGGAGCTGGAGCGCCGCCTCAGAGGCCGGGGCGACACCCCCGAGGAGCAGATCGCCGTCCGCATGGAGCGGGCCAAGTGGGAGATCGCCCAGTCTGACCACTATGACTATGTGGTACTCAACGACACCCTGGATCGCTGCGTGGCGGAGATCCTGGACATCATCGACTACGAGATCAAGAAGTAACATCCATCAACATTTGAATTTGGAGGAATTTATCTATGCTGTACCCCCCTATTGCTGACCTGCTGGAGCAGGTGGACGGCCGTTATCTGCTGGTGAACGTGGTGGCCAAGCGCGCCCGCCAGATCGCCCTGGAGGCCAACGAATTCGGCGAGGAGCTGCCCGAAAAGCCCGTCACCATGGCCATCAAGGAAGTGGCCGACGGCAAGCTGACTGCCACGTTGAAGGAAGAGTATCTGAAGTAATCACGCCGTGCGGGAAAGGAGGGGACTTGTTTGATCGCAAAGATCGCGGTGAGTGCCGCCCGGTTTTCCATCGACAAGCCCTATTCCTACCGCTTCGGCCAGGACATGACCCTCGCGCCCGGCATCCGGGTGATGGTTCCCTTCGGCCCCGGCAACCGCCGGACGGAGGGCGTCGTCCTGAGCGTCGAGGCCGGGGACGAGTCGAAGCTGAAGGCTGTTTTGCAGCAGCTGGACGCGGAGCCCCTGATCTCCGGGACGATGCTGCGCCTTGCCGCCTTCCTCCGGGAGCGGTATTTCTGCACCTTCGTCGACGCCATCCGGGCCATGCTGCCCGCACCCCTGTGGTTTCGCACCCTGGAGCGGTTCACCCTGGCCGAGGGGCGGCCCTGGGAAGGGAAGACCATCCGCCAGCCCGACGCCCCGGCGATTTTAGAGTTTCTGGAATCGGTGGGCGGCGAAAGCGACGCGGAGCACCTGAAATCCGTCGTTCCCGAGGAGGATGCCCTGGAAAAGGCCCTCGGGTACCTGCTGAAAAAGAAATGGATCACCACGGAATCGGACTTCCTGCGCAGAACCGGCGATAAGTCGGAGCAGATCGCGACACTGGCCGCGTCTGCGGAGGAAGCCCAGGCCTTCGCCGCCAGCCGTCCCAAGGGGGCAGCCATGCAGAAGGCGGTGCTGGAGCTGCTGTGCAGCGTCGGCAGCGCGGCGGTGAAGGACATCTGCTACTATACCGGCGCATCCACCCAGACGGTGAAGCGCCTTGCAACTCTGGGCTATCTGAGTCTGAGCACCCGCCCGGTGCTCCGCTGCCGCCAGATCACCCCGGCAAAGCTGGAGGGGCCCCTGCTCCTCAATGACGAGCAGCAGTCGGCCTTCGACGGTCTCTGGGCCCAGGCCAATCAGGAAAAGCCCGGCGTGGCCCTCCTGTACGGTGTCACCGGCTCCGGCAAGACCTCGGTCTACCTGAAGCTGATCGAGCGGTGCCTGGAATCCGGCAAAAGTGCCATGCTCCTGGTGCCCGAGATCGCCCTGACGCCCCAGCTGCTGAGCATCCTGGCTGCCCATTTCGGCGACCAGATCGCGCTGCTCCACAGCTCCCTGAGCGCGGGCGAGCGGAGCGACCAGTGGAAGCGGCTCAATTCCGGCGACGCAAGAGTTGCCGTTGGCACCCGCTCGGCGGTCTTTGCCCCCTGCCAAAACCTCGGCCTGATTATTATGGACGAGGAGCAGGAGCATAGTTACCGCTCCGAGCAATCCCCCCGCTATTCCGCCAAGGAGGTCGCCATCTGGCGCGGCAGCCACGAGAAGGCCCTGGTGCTTCTCGGCTCCGCCACCCCCAGCATCGAGACCATGTCCCGTGCAAGGAACGGCGACTACCGCCTTTACGAGCTCAGCCGCCGCTTCGGCGGACGGAGCCTGCCCCGGGTGGAGATCGTGGACATGAAGGAGGAGCTGAAATCGGGCAACGATTCGCCTTTCTCCAATTTTCTCCTGGACGCCATGCGGGACAACCTCTCCCGGGGCGACCAGACCATTTTGTTTCTCAACCGCCGGGGCAATTCCCGGGCTCTGGTCTGCATCGACTGCCGCAAGAGCCCCGAATGCCCCCGCTGCTCCAACCGCCTGACCTTCCACTCCGCCAACGCCCGGCTCATGTGCCACTACTGCGGCCATTCCCAGCGGGTCACAGACCGGTGCCCCGCGTGCGGCGGCCCCATGAAGCCCCTGGGCGTGGGCACCCAGAAGATCCAGGAGGCCCTGGAATTCGAGTTCCCCGACACCGAGGTGCTGCGCATGGACGCGGACACGGTCAGCGCGGTGAACACCCACGAAAAGCTGCTGGATCGCTTCAAAAACGAAAAGATCCCCATCCTCATCGGCACCCAAATGGTGGCCAAGGGCCTGAACCTGCCCGACGTGACCCTGGTGGGTGTGCTGGATGCGGACTTGAGTCTCTACGCCGACAGCTACCGGGCGGCGGAGACCACCTTCAACATGCTGACCCAGGTGGTGGGCCGGGCAGGCCGGGGCGACCGTCCCGGACGGGCCGTGATCCAGACCCTGGTTCCCGAGCACCGGATCATCAACCTGGCGGCAAGACAGGACTACGACGGCTTCTTCGAGCTGGAGTCCGGCCTGCGCCGGGTCACACAGTCGCCCCCCTACGGCGACATCGCCCACATCACCTTCACCGGCGAGAACGAGGGCGCGGTGATGCGGGGCGCTGCCATGTTCCGGGACAGCCTGGATGCATGGCTGAAGCAGAATGGGGTAGGGGAGTTCGCCCTCCTGGGCCCGGCCCCCTGCCCGATCATGAAGATCAACTACAATTTCCGTTACCGTCTGACCCTGCGCTGCGCCGTCACCCGGCCCGTCCGGCTGATGCTGGCTCAGCTCCTGCGGCTGTTCCAGCAGGATCGGCAGCACCGTGGCGTCAACGCATGGATCGATGTGAACGGCTTCGATTAATACTACTATAATAATGTGAGGTACTGTTATGGGACTGCGCAGAATTCATACCACTGATGAACCCGCCCTGCACAAGGTCTGCAAGCCGGTGACCAGCTTTGACTGGCGGCTCCGCAAGCTCCTGGACGACATGCGGGAGACCCTGATCGATTCCAACGGCGTCGGCCTGGCCGCGCCCCAGGTGGGCATCCTGAGAAGAGTCGTGCTGGTGGACACCGGCGACGAGATCCTGGAGCTCATCAACCCCGAGATGCTGGAGACCTCCGGTGAGCAGACCGGTGTCGAGGGCTGCCTGTCCGTCCCCGGCAAGTACGGCATCGTCACCCGGCCCAACTACGCCAAGGTTCGGGCCCAGGATCGCAACGGCGACTGGTACGAGGCCGAGGGCGAGGAGCTCATCGCCCGCTGCTTCTGCCACGAGCTGGATCACCTGGACGGCATCGTCTACACCGAAAAGATGGAGCGCTTCCTGACCGAGGAGGAGCTGGAGGAGCTGTAAGGAAGAATCTCTTGGCCCCCTCCTTGAGGGGGCTGTCACCGAAGGTGACTGGGGGAGTGTCCTTCGTTTTTGGGAACACTCCCTCCACCGCTTCACGGTTCTCCTCCCTCTGTGAGGGAGGCAAGGAGCTGCTTTTGGAGGTAATCATTTGAGAGTTGTTTTTATGGGTACGCCGGATATCTCGGCCACCTGCCTGAAGAAGATCCTGGCCGACGGCTTTGAGGTGGTCGGCGTTTACACCCAGCCCGACCGGCCCAAGGGCCGGGGCATGAAGCTGGTGGCCTCCCCCGTCAAGGAGGTGGCGCTGGCTGCGGGTATCCCCGTCTTCCAGCCGGAGAACTTCCGGGCTGACGAGGATGTGGAGCAGCTTCGGGCACTGAACCCCGACGTCTGCGCCGTGGTGGCCTATGGCCGGATCCTGCCCCAGCGGGTTCTGGACATCCCCGCCAAGGGCTGCATCAACATCCACACGAGCGTATTGCCCCAGTACCGGGGCAGTGCTCCCTACCAGTGGGCTGTCCTGGACGGCCTGACCGAGACCGGCGTTTCCAGCATGTACCTGGTTCGGGAGATGGACGCCGGCGACATCATTGACGTTGCCAAGACCCCCATCGGCGAGAACGAGACCGCCGGTGAGCTGCTGGATCGTCTGGCGGTGCTGGGTGCCGGGCTGCTGAGCAAGACCCTGAGCCGTTTGGCCGAGGGCGACGTCCCTGCGACGCCCCAGGATCCCGGGAAGGTCACCTTTGCCCCCATGCTGGACAAGTCCATGTGCCCCATCGACTGGTCGAAGCCCGCCCGGCGGATCCATGACCAGGTTCGCGGCCTGCACCCCTGGCCCATCGCCACCACGGAGCTGGGCGGCACCAAGTTCAAGATCCACCAGACCATCCTGGTGGAGGATACCACCGACAAGGCTCCCGGCACCCCCCTGGAGCTGAACAAGAAGGGTCTGCGCGTGGCCTGCGGCGAGGGAACCGTCATCGAGATCCGGCAGCTCCAGGCCGAGGGCGGCAAGCGCATGGCAGCCCCCGACTATTTCCGGGGCCATCCTTTGGAGCTGTGATATGTCCGCCAGAGAGACTGCACTGAACGTGCTGAAAAACTGCCGGGCCGAGGGCGGCTGGGCCAACGGACTGCTGAAGGAGCAGCTTTCCCGGGATCATTTGGATCGCCGGGACGCGGCTCTGGCGACGCGTCTGGCCTATGGCGTCCTCCAGAATCGCGCGTTGCTGGATCACTACCTCCAGCAGCTCCTGACCGGACGGCTGAAGGATCTGCGGCCGGTGTTGCGGGACATCCTCCATCTGGGGCTCTATCAGATCCTGTTTCTCGACAAGATCCCCGATTCCGCCGCCGTCAACGAATCCGTCGACCTTGCCAAGCGGTACTGCAAAAAGCAGAAGAACGCCGCCCCGCTGGTCAACGGTGTCCTGCGCAATGCCGTGCGCAGCCGGGACACCCTGGCGGCACCGGCTGACCTGGCCACCAAATACTCCCACCCCGCCGGGCTCGTCGCCCTCTTCAAAAGCTACGTGGGCGAAAATCGGCTGGAAGCCATGCTGATGGCCAACAATGCCGCCCCCGATACCGTGGTGCAGGTCAACACCCTGCGCACCACCGCCGCGAAGCTCCTTCTGCGGCTGGAAGGGGAGGGGGTGGAGGCTGCGCCCCACGGCTGGATGGAAAACTGCCTGGTGCTGAAAAACACCGGTGCCCTGGAGAAGCTGCCCTCCTTTGTGGACGGCGACTTCTATGTCCAGGACGCCGCCGCAAGACTTGCGGTGGACTGCGCCGGGATCCCCGAGGGCGATTTCCTGGTCACCGACTGCTGCGCCGCACCTGGCGGCAAGAGCTTCGCCGCCGCCATCCGCCTGGGCGGCAAGGGAAGGATCGTCTCCTCCGACGTCTACGAGCACAAAGTCCCCCTGATGGAGCGCGGCGCGGAGCGGCTGGGCTTTGCCAATATGCACCCCCGCCATTTCGACGCCACCGTCTTCGATCCCGAGCTGGAGGGGAAGGTGGACTTCGCCCTGGTGGATGTGCCCTGCTCCGGCTACGGCATCATCCGCAAAAAGCCCGATATCCGGGAAAAAGACCCGGACACCATGCGCGAGCTGCCTGCATTGCAGCTTCAAATTCTCCAAAACCAGTCCCGGTACGTCCGCCCCGGCGGCGTGCTGATCTACTCCACCTGCACCCTGGTGCGGCGGGAGAATGAGGGCGTGGTGGAGAAATTCCTCAAGACCAATCCCGAATTCCGCCTGGAGCCCCTGACGCTCCCCGCCGAATTCGAAGAAAATACCACCGGCATGCTGACCCTGGTGCCCGGTGAACACGACACGGACGGCTTTTTCATCGCCCGTCTGCGGAGAACGCTATGAACATCAAATCCATGACCCTGCCTGAGCTCCAGGCCGCCCTGAAGGAGCTGGGCCAGCCCGCCTTCCGGGCCAAGCAAGTCTATACCTGGCTCCACAAGGGTGTGCGCAGCTACGACGAGATGACCAATCTCAGCAAGGAGCTCCGCGCGAAGCTGGCGGACGCCCATCCCTTCTACACCCCCCAGGTCATCCGCAAGCAGGAATCGAAGAAGGACGGCACCATCAAATACCTCTGGCGTCTGGAAGACGGCAACTGTGTCGAGACGGTGCTCATGCGCTACCACTACGGCAACACCGTCTGTATCTCCACCGAGGTGGGCTGCCGGATGGGCTGCGCCTTCTGCGCCAGCACCATCGGCGGTCTGGTCAGAAGACTGGAGCCCCACGAGATGGTGGACGAGGTGCTCTTCACCCAGATCGACTCCGGCCTGCCCATCTCCCGGGTGGTGCTCATGGGCATCGGCGAGCCCCTGGACAATTTCGACAATGTCCTGCGCTTTCTGGAGCTCATCGGCAGCGCAGAGGGCATGAATCTGGGCATGCGCCACATCAGCCTGTCCACCTGCGGCCTGGTGCCGAAGATCGACGAGCTGGCCGAAAAGAAATTGCAGATCTCCCTGGCCATCTCCCTGCATGGCCCCAACGATGCCATCCGGGACAAGGTCATGCCCGTCAACAAGGCCTACCCCATCGATGTGCTGCTGGCCGCCTGCCGCAGATACTACGAGGCCACCTCCCGGCGCATCCACTTCGAGTACGCCATGATCGACGGGGTCAACGACCGGGAGCAGGATGCCAAGGAGCTGCTGCGCAGACTCAAGGGCCTTCCCGCCCACTTCAACCTGATCCCCCTGAACCACGTGGAGGAGAGTCCCCTGAAGCCCTCCTCCCGGGCGGCGGTGGCCAAATTCCAGAAGATCCTGGAGGACGGCGGCATCACCGCCACTGTTCGGCGGACGCTTGGAAGCGATATCGACGCAAGCTGCGGACAGCTGCGAAGAAAATACACGAAGAACCAGGGGTAACACCCCGAAAGGAGGTACTCCCGATGGAATATTGGGGCCTTTCTGACACAGGCCGGGTGCGCGCCCAGAACCAGGACGCCTTCCGGATCGAGGAGCTGGATCGCCATACGGTGCTGGCTGTGGTCTGCGACGGCATGGGCGGAGCCAAATCCGGTAATATCGCCAGCCGCCTTGCCATAGATGTATTCGTGGACGAGGTCGTCCGCTCCTACAAGTCCTCCATGAACCAGGAGCAGCTGGAGCAGCTCCTCCAGGGCGCGGTGAAGCTGGCAAACTTCACGGTCTACGACCAGGCCCAGCAGTTCGAGGACTTTGCCGGCATGGGCACCACTCTGGTGGCCGCCCTCCTCAGCGGCAAAAACGCCACCGTCGTCAACGTGGGCGACAGCCGCTGCTACCACATCACCCGAGAGGACATCCGCCGCATCACCGTGGATCACTCTTTGGTGCAGATGATGGTGGATCGGGGCGACCTGACCGCCGAGGAGGCCCGGGACTATCCCGGCAAGAACTACATCACCCGGGCCGTGGGCACCGAGCCCACCGTGGAGAGCGATGTCTTCGCCATCCGGGTGGAGCGGGGAGATGCGCTGCTCCTCAGCTCTGATGGCCTCCACAATGAGGTGGACGACCAGGAGATCCTCTTCGAGGTCGTTCACGGCGTCAACAATGACAATTGCTGCCAGCGTCTGCTGGACATCGCCAATATGCGCGGTTCCCCCGACAACGTGACCAGCGTCCTGGTCATGGCCTGAATTTGAGGAAAGGAGAAGGACTTATGGAAAACGACAAGTACATCGGCCGTCTGCTGGACGGTCGGTATGAGATTTTGGAGCCCATCGGCACCGGCGGCATGGCTGTGGTCTACAAGGCCCGCTGCCATCGTCTGAACCGGCTGGTGGCCATCAAGATCCTGAAGGACGAGCTGAGCAAGGACGAAGAGTTCCGCAACCGCTTCCACGGCGAGAGCCAGGCGGTCGCCATGCTGAGCCATCCGAACATCATGTCCGTCTACGATGTCTCCACCCACGACGATGCCGACTACATCGTCATGGAGCTCATCGACGGCATCACCCTGAAGCAGTACATGGAGAAGAAGGGCACCCTGAACTGGAAGGAGACCCTCCACTTCGCCATGCAGATCGCCAAGGCCCTGGAGCACGCCCATGGCCGGGGCATCGTCCACCGGGACATCAAGCCCCACAACGTCATGGTTCTGAAGAACGGCTCCGTCAAGGTCACGGACTTCGGCATCGCCCGGCTCATGAGCCAGAGCAACACCCTGACCAAGGAGGCGCTGGGCTCCGTCCACTACATCTCCCCTGAGCAGGCCAAGGGCGGCCGGGTGGACAACCGCTCCGACCTGTATTCCCTGGGCGTTGTCATGTATGAGATGATGACGGGACGGGCTCCCTACGACGGCGACTCCCCCGTGGCCGTGGCCATCCAGCACATCAACGGCGGTGCCACCATGCCCTCGGTGCTCAATCCCAACATTCCCGGCGGCCTGGAGCAGATCATCATGAAGTGTATGGCCACCGATCCTGCCCAGCGGTACAATTCCGCCACCGCCCTGCTCTACGATCTGGAGGAGCTGCGGCAGAATCCCGGTGTCCTGTTTCAGTTTGGCACCGAGGCCGCTCTGGATGAGGTGCTGAAGGTCTATCCCGGCCCCGCATCCCAGCAGCCCCGGCAGCCCCGGAACACCGCCGAGCGTGTGGCGGGCGTCCGCACCGACCGGCCCGCCCAGAGCGGCGCCCGTCCCGCCGCTGCCCGTCCCGCCCAGACGGCTCAGGCCGTCCGCCCCCGTCCGGCCCAGCCCGAGCCCCGGCAGCCCCAGCAGACCGAGCGCCAGGAGAAGCCCGACAACCGCCGCAAGGCGGTGACCACCACCGTGGTCATCTGCTCCGCCGTGGCTGTCATTGCCATCATCATCTTCCTGGTGATGCTCTTCAACGGCGGATTGCTCGGCAACAACAATACCCTCGTCCCCGTGCCCCAGCTGGTGGGCCAGGTCTATGACGACCTGGATCGCACCCGGTATCCCACCGTGGAGATCGTCCTGGCGGACTACGACTACGACGAGGAGGTCGAGGCCGGTGTCATCATGAGACAGAGCCCCGAATACGGCGACAATGTCCCCCTGAACAGCAAGGTTCAGGTCTGGGTCAGCATGGGCCCCGAGGCCGAGGAGCTGAACCCCCAGCTGGAGCGGCTGACCGGCCGCCCCGTGGAGGATGCAAAAAACTACATCTCCGCCTTCAACCTGCGCCCCCTGGTGCAGGAGGAGTTCCACGAGACCATCGCCGAGGGTCTTGTCATCCGCGCCGAGGCCGCCGAGCCCGAGAAGCCTCTGGAGGAGGGCGACACCATCCTGCTCTTCGTGAGTCGCGGTAAGGAGATCAAGACCGCCCGTGTCCCCGACGGCCTGGTGGGCGAGAAGTACACCGACGCCGTTACCGTTCTGAAGAACAACGGCTTTGAAAAGGTCACGCCCAAGGAGGAGCCCAGCCTGGAGGAGAAGGGCACCGTCACCCGCCTGAGTGTGGAGCCCGGCAGCGAGACCGATGTGACCACCGAGATCATCGTCTACTATTCCTCCGGCGAGATCATCGAATATATGCCCAACGTGGTGGGTCTGACCGAAAGCCAGGCCCGGGAGACCCTGGAGGGCAAGGGCTTCAAGAAGGTCAGCGTCCAGGAGGAGCATTCCGACTCCGTGGCCGAGGGCAGGGTCATCCGCTCCAACATCGTCGGCGGCGACCGGGTGGATGTGACCACCACCATCATCCTGACCATCTCCAAGGGCCCCAAGCCCACCGAGCCCCCTGCGACCAGCAAGCCCACCGAGCCCCCCGAGGTCACCAAGTCCATCACCATCGCCCTGCCCTCTGACCGGACGGAGGAGTACAACCTCTCCATCGAGTTCGAGGAGGAGATGGTGGTCAACGTGGATCTGACTCCCGATACCGCCACCTATGAGTTTACCCTGACGGGCAGAGGCACCGGCGAGTATTCCATCTATATCGACGGCGAGCTGCTGCGGACGGAGAAGGTGGATTTCGGTGCTTAAGATCGAAACGGGACGCATCATCAAATCCCTGTCCGGCTTCTACGATGTCCGGACGGACAAGAAGGTCATCACCTGCCGGGCCCGTGGCCATATGCGCCGCAGCGGCACGAGCCCGCTGGTGGGCGACATCGTGGACATCAGCGTGGAAAAGGGCAAGGGCATGGTGGAGAAGATCCATGAGCGGAAAAACTGCTTCGTCCGCCCGGCCGTTGCCAACCTGGATCTGCTGGTGGTCTTCGCAGCCAATGTCAACCCGGTGACGGAGCCCTTCCTCATTGACCGGGTGGCCGCCATCGCCGGCGACCAGGAGGTGCCCGTCTGCATCTGCGTCAACAAATGCGACATGGATCCGGCGGAAGATCTCACCGCCATCTACCGGCAGGCGGGCTACACCGTTATCCAGACCAGCGCGGAAACGGGTCTCGGCATCGACGAGCTGCGCAGGGAGCTCTCCGGCAAGTTCGCCGCCTTCACCGGCAACTCTGGTGTCGGCAAGTCCAGTATCCTCAACGCCCTCTCCCCGGAGCTCCGGCTCCCGGTGGGCGAGGTCAGCGAAAAGCTGGGCCGGGGCCGCCATACCACCCGGCATGTCCAGCTCTACGATGTGGACGATGCCCTCATCGCCGACACCCCCGGCTTCTCCTCCTTCGATACCGACCAGATGGAGGTCATCCTCAAGGAGAACCTCCAGTACGCCTTCCCTGAATTTGGCGAATACATCGGAACCTGCCAGTTCCGGGACTGCTCCCATAGAAAGGAACCCGGCTGCGCCGTCACCGCCGCCCTGGCGGAAGGCAAAATCGGCAAAACCCGCTACGACAGCTACCTCAAGCTCTACGAAAAGGCAGCCCTCATCAACGAGTGGGAATTGAAATAAAAAAGCCTCCCCTGTTTGGCGAAGCCAAATGGGGGAGGTGGCCCCGAAGGGGTCGGAGGGGGTTCCCTATGGACAATAAGAGAAATCACGAGTTAGTTGGAAACGCCAGAAGCCTGCGAAGGGAAATGACGAAGGAAGAGAGGCATCTGTGGTATGATTATCTGCGGCAGCATCCCGTGAAATTCCGCCGTCAAGCAGTTCTGGGAAGATTTATTGTGGATTTCTATTGTGCGAAAGCAAAGCTGGTGATCGAACTGGATGGCTCCCAGCATTATGAGCCGCAAAATCAGCAGGAAGATCAGCTGCGCACGGAGTACCTGGAAAAATTCGGTGTGACGGTACTGCGCTTTGCAAATTCGGATATCACCCGTAATTTCAGAGGTGTCTGCGAATACATCGACGGTATTGTTCAGAATCGGCTGAACAATTGCCGGTCAGAATAGGCTCCGCAGCCCCCTCAGTCAGCAAGCTGACAGCTCCCCCATCCCTTGCGGGACAGGGGAGCCTTTTTTGCCTCCCCCTGTTTGGCGGCAGCCAAATGGGGGAGGTGGCCCCGAAGGGGTCGGAGGGGGCTCTATCTGCCAGAAAACAAAACCAGGTGATTCCCAACCGACGGAATCACCTGGTTATTCTTTATGCTGTTCGGCTTGCTCCATCTGATACGCGATGGCATCACAGATGAAACGGTTGAGACTCTTCCCCTGACTGGCGGCGAAAGATTTGATGACTTCCCGCTGACCCTTTTTAACGATGACGTTGATCCGGTCGTAGGCTTTTTTGTTATAACGCGCAGTCGCTTCCTTTTGTGAGTCGTAATACTTCGGATGTTTCATGGTTTCACCTCAAATTTATACTAACTCAAGTATATGCAAAATGTTATAATTACTCATGTATAAAATTGTAGGATCTGCCGGATTGATATAATTGAGTAAGTATAATATAATGTAGAAAAATAGGAGGTAAAAGAGTATGAAACAAAATAACTGGGGAAGGATTTCTCTTTTCAGCGGTTTATTTCAGATCTTTTTTGGCGCAATGCTTGTGATGTCAATGTCTGGTCAGAAAGATAGCTGGAATTACTATCTGTCCTCTAGCCACCGAAGCAATATTGACACGGGTTCCATGATTGGCTGGCTCATTATTTTAGCGGGTGTTGTGGAACTTATTTACGGAATCATTGTCATGTTTGCAGGTGAACAGGCTTGGTCTTCCAATGTATATGAAGATGCGACGGCGGAAGACATTGAGTGGATTGAGGGAGAAATCGTCAAAAAGGAATGGGATCCTACACAACATCATCTGGAGTGGTATACCGTGAAGAAAAAAGACGGTTCCACTACTAAAATCTGGAAACACGTTTCAAATCCTGTGGTGTGCAAGGTAGGCGACTGCGGACGGATCCGGGTCGCGGATGGGCAGATAACTGAGTTTGGCACCAGTAATCAGGAAAACTGATCCGGATGGCTCTTAGGTGAGGAAGTTTATGATTATCATATACATTTTTGAAATTCCGGTAGTTGTGCTCGTCATGATTATGATCTTGATCGGTGGTATTGAGCCGGGGGAGATTTGCAGAATGGCAGGAGGTATTTGTGGCGGCGGCGGTGCGCTTGTTGCGTTGTGGCTTCTGCTTGGCGGATATCCGGTTGTATATAAAACAAAGGAAAATAAAGCATGGGGGATCAGACTGTTTCTGATCGCAGCAATGGTACTTTTGTTTGTGATCCCGGGTTGGGAAGTGTACAAGGTTGGCGTTGGCATGGGGGATAGTAGACTGGCGGAACTGCTATTGAGATGACAAGTTCTTAATTAAGGATAGATAGGTGGTTAAAAAATGAAGACGGTTAAAAGAGTAAACTCTAAAAGGATTATCGGAATGCTGCTAGTTGCCATTCTTTTTATGACGGGCTGCTCGTCAACTTCTTGTGAGAACTGCGACAGAAAGGCGACAAAAGAATGCTATAATGTGAATGACTCTGAGGATGTGCGCTACTTCTGTGATATTCACTGCCCCAGTTGTGATGTATGCATGATCCAATCCCCGCTTGGAGACAGTGATGCAGTCAGGTTCAAGGTGACAACAGGTACTATGTATTTTTGCAATCTCCATGACTATCAAGACGTTCTTCAGATCTTTGGACGTTGATACGGGAGCGATAAGAAGAGCGTTTCCGGAGGAAAGGCAGGATCAGGCTGATCTCCCAATACCACCTCGCAGCACAATCTACCAAATCTCCGTTTTGCCTGAAAAGCAAGCGGGGATTTTGGTATTCTTCCCGAAATAATGCTTGACAATAGGGGAGGGGTGAGTGGGAATTGAAGTGCGGTCATAAAGGCCCCCTCAGTCGCTGCGCGACAGCTCCCCCATCCCTTGCGGGACGGGGGAGCCTTTTTTAGCCTCCCATGCTTGGCGACAGCCAAATGGGGGAGGTGGCCCAGAAAGGGGTCGGAGGGGGTTGTCTGCCACAATAAGTTTCACGTTTGCACAAAACGACTGCCAAAAGTACCATCCCCCGGCACCTCATACCAATCTCCCTTTTTCACGAAAAACGCCGTCCGATTTTGTGATTTTCCCTGAAAAAATCCTTGACAATGGGGGAGGGGTATGATATTATACTTGAGCGCGGTAGGGAATACTATGCGCGCACTGCGATGATGCAGGAGATTGCTCGGAAACGAGGTAACTTCTGCGGAGTATGTCCGGTCATCGGGCGGCTGAACTGTTCGGGACGCGCTGCGCGTATATCGCTGCGCCATGAACGAGGGTCGGCCTTGCGTCGACCATTTTTCATGGGCCAGAGTGATACGCACGGGGGCGCGGACATGAATAGTTCGACCGTACCCAGGCACAAAAGAAACTGAGTACGTTTTCAAGGAGGAAAACAACTATGGCAAACAACGAAATGATCCGCATCCGCCTGAAGGCTTACGATCATCAGCTGATCGACTCCAGCGCGGCCAAGATCGTGGACACCGCCAAGCGCAACGGCGCTGCCGTGTCCGGCCCCATCCCTC
>SVLP01000036.1 GCA_015067895.1 Oscillospiraceae bacterium
GCGTTCTACTACCGGATCGAGCTGGCGGATGGTTCCGATATTCCGGATACGGGGGCGTTTGCGGCCCATAAGGATAACAGCAAGGTCGTCCTCGGCTGGATGCCGATCGAGAAGCTGACGGATGTGACGATCTATCCGGAGTTTATCAAGGAGCAGATCCACGATCTGGATGCACCGCCGCAGCATTTCATGACCAGGGCGTAAATTGCAATGCTATAAACAAAGAAAAGGCCGCCAGTGTTCAGAATGAACGCTGACGACCTTTTATTAATTGTTGTAACATGATTGCTGAATATATCTTTGCAACCACTCATATTTCTCTTCGATCGAACGCTTTAGTTTCGGTGTTTCCCTTGGTTTTTCTATTTCGGTCTTACACATATCAAGAACCTGAGCAGGAAAATCACGGCACTGCGTTATTCCGATACCCAGCTCGTAGGTGTTTAGATAATGGAGATAGAAAACACCGTCATCATCTTTCTTAATTATTTCTCCATTAAGCTGTTTTAGGAGTTCGTTTTGCTGGTAGTTTTTCTTGTTAAATTCAAAGAGACCAGTTGCAAACTCAGGATCTATAATTAAACGAGGATAAAGAGCTTTTTTTGATTCGAGCCAATATGCCCTATTCATAGCAGGGCCAAACCAAACGTTTTTATCATTATCGTAATAGATATCGCCGTATGTTAATGCTCCTCGTGCAATAAAGCCATTACGAAGAAACTCAAAGATAACTTTTTCCGTATTGTAGCATGCAATGCACATTAGAGCATACGCATCTTTTCTCGATTCCTCTATTTCTGGTTTGTAATCATAAATTATGTAAGCGCAATCTGAGAATACATGGATTTCCCGCTTATATATCGTGTGAGGATGAGTGCTATCTAATTGTTTTTCCTGTGCTATAGTATCAGAGAATATGCTCATTACTTTATGCCATTCAGAAAAATCTTTTCTATCTTGAGAGCCTAAGATATCGAGAAAGATCGTTACTGCTTTTCTGAACTCTTTCTTGCAATCCTGTGCCATTTTCGCTACATCTCCAATCGCATGATATATAACAAACAGCCTTAGTAATTTTTCGATTACTAAGGCTGTTGGTCCGAGTGGCGAGACTCGAACTCGCGGCATCCTGGTCCCAAACCAGGCGCCCTACCAACTGGGCCACACCCGGATATTAAGTTAAGAGAAAAAGCTCGTTGTGGTCAAATATGTGGTCAAGGAAATTCTATCACAGTTTTACCAAACTTTCAACGGAAGTAATCGGGGATAATTGCGAAGAGAAAAGGGAGTATCCAACATTTGGAGCGGTCGAACCGTTTGAGTGTTCCAGCTCCCAAACCAAGCGCGATACCAAACTTCGCTAAGCCCAGTTAGCTTTTGTATTATATATGATTCCTCCGGAAAAAGCAAGGGGAAATATCCTGCGGGGAACGGCACACAGGCCGTTCCCCACATTGGTTTCTCAGGCTTCGTGCTGAACCGCCCGGATCAGCTCCTCCGCTGTGATGCCGTAGAGCTTCGCCAGCTTCAGCAGGTTCGAGGTGCTGGGGTCGGCGGTGCCGTTTTCCCATTTGCTCACCGCCTGGCGGCTGACGCCCATGGCTTCGGCCACGAATTCCTGGGTCATGGAGCAGCGGGTGCGGTGCTCCTTCAGCACCTCGCCCAGGGACTTGCGGAGGATGGTTTCCTCCTGGCGCTGGGGCGAGTCGTTCAGATATTTGCGCAGAGCCCGGAACACCAGGATCAGCAGCTTGACGAACATGACGATCAGAAAGATCACCAGCGCGATCTCAAGCAGCGCAAGGGGGATCAGATAGAAGATTCTTGCATCCATAGGGGTCTTCCTTTCTGTTTGGATGGCTCCATCATACACCAAAAGCCCGGTTGCGTCCAGCAGCTTACGCGCAACTTTGGGTTGCGGGGCAAAAAAGACCCGATGCGCAGGCCGCATCGGGTCGAATTCGTTATTCTTCCGCAAACAGGTCGGGATTGCGGTGGCAGTAGACCCGCCAGGCGTACCACTGGCCTGCGGTGATGCCCGTCAGGACGGCCAGCATCAGGACGGACAGGGTCAGCATGATGATGCCTGCGTCCGCACTAATCAGGGTGAACAGGAAGCTCAGAGCCAGGGCGCACAGGGCGATGACCACGAGCCGCTTGCCGCTGCGGCTGGGCTCCTCGTCCCGCTCCAGCCGGTCGATCTCCTTCAGGTAGGACAGGCCAAAGGCGGCACCGAAGAGAAGGAAATTGATGAGAAAAAACTTCTGCATACCTTACACGTTGAACAGGAAGTTGACGATGTCGCCGTCCTTCATGACGTACTCCTTGCCCTCGCTGCGAACCTTGCCCTGGGCCTTGGCGGCTGCCATGGTGCCGATGGTCTTCAGATCCTCGAAGGCGATGACCTCGGCTCGGATGAAGCCACGCTCGAAGTCGGTGTGGATCTTGCCGGCGGCCTGGGGAGCCTTGGTGCCCCGCTTGATCGTCCAGGCGCGGCACTCGTCGGTACCGGCAGTCAGGAAGGACATCAGACCCAGCAGCGCGTAGCTGGCCTTGATGAGCCGATCCAGGCCGGACTCGGTGACACCCAGCTCCTCCATGAACATGGCCTTCTCGTCGGGATCGTCCAGCTCGGCGATGTCGGCCTCCAGCTTGGCGCAGATGGGCAGGCACTGGCTGCCCTCGGCATCGGCCAGGGCCTTGACGGCGTTGAAGTGCTTATTGGATTCGGGCTCGTTGACCTCGTCCTCAGAAAGGTTGGCAACGTAGATGGTCTTCTTCAGGGTCAGCAGATCACTCTGGGCGATGACGGCGAATTCCTCGGGATCGTCGGTGTAGGTCCGGGCCAGCTTGCCCTCGTTCAGGTGCTCCAGCAGGCCCTGCAGCAGCTTGGCCTCGGCGGCAAACTTCTTGTCGCCGCCCTTCATGGCCTTCTGGCACTTGTCGATGCGGCGCTCCACCATCTCGATGTCGGCCATGACCAGCTCCAGGTTGATGATGTCGATGTCCCGCAGGGGATCGGTGCTGCCCTCCACATGGGTGACGTTGCTGTCCTCAAAGCAGCGGACAACATGGACGATGGCATCGGTGGTGCGGATGTTGGAGAGGAACTTGTTGCCCAGGCCCTCGCCCTTGCTGGCACCCTTCACGAGGCCGGCGATGTCGACAAACTCGATGACGGCGGGGGTGGTCTTCTTGGGGGAATAGAAATCGCTCAGCCACTGCAGCCGCTCATCGGGCACGGAAACCACACCCACGTTGGGGTCGATGGTGCAGAAGGCATAGTTGTCGGCGGGAACACCGGCATTGGTGATGGCATTGAACAGGGTGGACTTGCCCACGTTGGGAAGTCCCACGATACCAAGCTTCATATGAATAAACTCCTTTTGGATGATTTTTACGCAAAGCGCATACAATGACAATTTATTCTAGCACAAAAGGGGAGAAGAAGCAAGGGATTTTGGAAAAAACACCCGCCCGGTGAAATTTTCCCTGACGGGAAAGTGAAATATTTCCTTGCGGAAATGTGAAATATGCCCAAGGGCATGTGGTGGTGTCCCTTCGGGACGATTCAAATGACAAAAATGGAGTTCTGCATTTTGCAGAACTCCATTTTTACATCCATATTTTCGTAGAATATATTTCACAGGCGAAGCCTATTTCACATGGCGCAAGCCATATTTTACAAATTTGCATCGCAAATTTATTTCATTGACGGTTGGCCATATCCCTATGCCCAACCGACTAATTGGAGCGGGTGAAAAGTCACATCTTCTGCTTTCTGGCGTAGATCTTGGCTAGGCCGCCTTCGCTGGTTTCGCGGAAGCGGTGGCTCAGGTTGATGCCGGTCTCGTGCATGGCCCGGCAGACCATGTCGTAGCTGATGTTGCGGGAGCCGGTGAGGAAGTAGCTCATGTTGCAGGCGTTCATGGCCCGCATGGCGGCCACGGCGTTGCGCTCGATGCAGGGGATCTGGACAAGGCCGCAGATGGGGTCGCAGGTTAGACCCAGATGGTGCTCCATGGCGACCTCTGCCGCGTACTCCACCTGATCCAGGTTCTGGCCGTAGAGCTCCGCCAGGGCGGCGGCGGCCATGGAGCAGGCGGTGCCGATCTCGGCCTGACAGCCGCACTCCGCGCCGGAGATGGAGGCGTTGCGCTTGGTCAAAGAGCCGATGATGCCTGCGGCGGCAAGGCCACGGATGATCTGCTCGTCGGTGAAGCCCCGGGTGACCTGGGCATAGCGCAGCACGGCGGGGAGGACACCGCAGGCACCGCAGGTGGGGGCGGTGACGATCAGGCCGTTGTCGGCGTTCTGCTCCGCCACGGCGTAGGCGAAGGCGGAGATCATCTGGAATTCCTTCAAGGCGGGGACATCGTCCTGGGGGATCTGCTCATAGAGGAATTTTGCCTTCCGCTCCACCCGCAGGCCGCCGGGCAGGGTGCCGGTGGTGGTCAGACCCGTTTCAATGGCGTTCTTCATGACCTGCCAGACCTCCATCAGGAAGGGCCAGATCTCCTCTCCCTCGTTGAGCTCCACGTAGTCGGAAAGGGTGTCGATGTAGCGCCAGTGGCAGAAGTCGGAGACCTCGGCGAAGGAGTTCTCGGGGTAGACCTCCGGGGAGTCCAGCAGGCTTTCCCCCGGAATCCGGATGTCGCCGCCGCCGATGGACTCGATGCGCATGGTGCCGATGACATCCTCGCCCACGATGGCCTCCAAGTCCATGGTGTTCGGATGCATGCCGGGCCACTCCTCCTTGGAGAAGATGATGCCCGTGCGGCTGTCGCCCAGAGTGTGGCGCAGCACCCGGTCGGTGCCATGGCCCACGCCGGTCTTGCTCAGGGAGCCGTAGAGGGTGACCCGGTAGCGGTCTGCGTCGGGATACTGCTCGTAGAAGATCTTGGCCGCCCGCTCGGGGCCCATGGTGTGGGAGGAGGAGGGGCCGACACCGATCTTGTAAATGTCGCGGATGGATTTCATGGGAATACCTCCGATTCTATTTTTTCTCAGTATATCATTTTCACCGCAAAAACACAAGTGCAGACAGGATAAGCTGTCCGGGAAGAACATACTGTAGGGCGGATGGCATGTCTCCGCCGAGTGACTGTGGTAACCTCTCTGATAATACAGAAGGATCTGGTGCCACAACGATGTCATTGCGAGCCCGTAAGGGCGTGGCAATCTCCTGCGGAATTGTTCCGGTTCCAACAGCGGTGGCAGGAGATTGCCACGTCGGCCTATGGCCTCCTCGCAATGACAGTGGTAATTTGAAACTGGTTCTTCTGCTTGTACAATCCAGCCACTTCAGTTGCCAGGCGAGGTCATGACCCCGCCCTACAGACTGGAAAGAATGAACATTTTTACTTGCAAACCTATTGACACATATGATATACTAACATTTGTAATTCCAACAATATTCCCGAGAGAGGATGAAAATACTATGGCTAAAAACAAAGGCAACGACAAGAAGGTCGAGCAGATCACCGATATGGAGGTGGACTTTGCACAGTGGTTCACCGACGTGTGCAAGAAGGCTCAGCTGATCGACTATTCTTCCATCAAGGGCGTGTTCATCTACCGTCCCTACGGCTACGCCATCTGGGAGAACATCCAGCGCATCATGGACGCGGAGTTCAAGAAGCAGGGCGTTGAGAATGTCTACATGCCCATGCTGATCCCCGAGAGCCTGCTGCAGAAGGAGAAGGATCACGTCGAGGGCTTTGCTCCCGAGTGCGCCTGGGTCACCATCGGCGGCGGTGAGGAGCTGGAGGAGAAGTACGCCATCCGTCCCACCTCCGAGACCCTGTTCTGCGAGCACTTCGCCAATGTGCTGCAGAGCCATCGTGACCTGCCCATGAAGTATAACCAGTGGTGCTCCGTCATGCGCTGGGAGAAGACCTCCCGTCCCTTCCTGCGCCACCGGGAGTTCCTGTGGCAGGAGGGCCACACCCTCCACGCCACCGCTGAGGAGGCCAAGGAGTTCACCGAGCGGATGCTGAACGTCTACGCCGACTTCTGCGAGAACGTGCTGGCCATGCCCGTGACCAAGGGCCGCAAGACCGACAAGGAGAAGTTCAACGGTGCCGAGGCCACCTACACCATCGAGTGCATGATGCACGACCGCAAGGCCCTGCAGGCCGGTACCTCCCACTACTTCGGCGATGGCTTCGCCAAGGCCTTCGGCATCGAGTTCACCGACAAGACCAACCAGAAGACCAACCCCCACCAGACCTCCTGGGGCGTTTCCACCCGCCTGATCGGCGGCATCATCATGACCCACGGCGACAACAACGGTCTGGTTCTGCCCCCCAAGGTGGCTCCCGTCCAGGTGGTGGTTCTGCCCATCGCCCAGCACAAGCCCGGCGTTCTGGAGGGAGCTGCCCAGCTCCGTGACCGGCTGTTGAATGCCGGCTTCCGGGTGAAGATGGACGACTCCGACAACTCCATGGGCTGGAAGTGCGCCGAGTACGAGATGAAGGGTGTGCCCCTGCGCGTGGAGTGCGGCCCCCGGGATCTGGAGAACGGCCAGTGCGTGCTGGTTCGCCGTACCGACCGGGAGAAGATCGTCGTCAAGTTCGAGGAGCTGGAGCAGGCAGTTGCTGAGCAGCTGGAGCTGGTGCACAAGGGTATGTACGAGCGCGCCAAGAAGAATCTGGACGAGCACATCTACGAGGCCCACTCCCTGGAGGAGGCCAAGGAGCTCCAGGAGAAGAACGGCGGCTTCGTCAAGACCATGTGGTGCGGCGAGCTGGAGTGCGAGCTGAAGATGAAGGAAGTGGCCGGTATGTCCAGCCGCTGCATGCCCTTCGCCCAGGAACAGCTGGATGAGGTCTGTGCCTGCTGCGGCAAGCCCGCCAAGACCATGGCATATTGGGGAGTCGCATATTAAGTGCTGAGTTCTGAGGGCTGAGTGCTGAATTAAGCTGTATTTAAGAGGATTCTGAAAGCGGCGCATCCAAAGTGGGTGCGCCGCTTTTGATATCAAAGGAGGGTAAGATGGAACGTGTGATGATTATCGGCTGCGGCGGGGCGGGGAAGAGCACCCTGGCGCGGCAGCTGGGGGAAAAGACGGGCTTGCCCGTGGTGCACCTGGATCAGATCTGGTGGGAGCCGGGGAACTGGCAGCATTTGGAGAAGCCGGAATTTGATGCGCGGCTGTATGCCGAGATGGAGAAGCCCCGGTGGATCCTGGACGGGAATTTCAACCGTACCATCGAGCCAAGGCTGGAAAAATGCGATACGGTGATTTATCTGGATATGAGCCGCTTTGTCTGCATGAAGAACTGGCTGGGGCGGGTCGTCAAGAACTGGGGCCATGCCCGGCAGGATATGGGTCAGGGCTGCAATGAATGGTTCGACCCGGAGATGGCGAGGTGGATCTGGAGCTTCAACAGCCAGAATCGGAAGCGGTATTATGAGCTGCTGAACGGGCTGGAGGGCAAGCGGATCGTCATCTTGAAAAGCCGCCGTCAGGTGCGGAAATTCATCGGGACACTGTAAAAAGGATTCAAGGCTCCCCGTTGCGGGGAGCCTTGTGCTATCTTATTTCTTTTCAATGACGCAGGCGCACATTTTGACAAACATTTCCTTTAATATGGGCACCCTCGCCAGGGGAGCCAGGAAGGGGCGCAGCGGGATCTCCCGATACCACAGGGGCGTGATGCCCATGTTCTTACATATGCGGCGGAACCTGCGGATGGTCATTTTGTTGATGTAGCTGATGTGTTCCCGACCCGCTTCATCGCTGCCGAAGCGGAGGGACAGCCGCTCCTGCTCATCGGGCAGACCCCTGGCCAGCTCCCGGTAGCCCTCGATCAGGGTGCGCTCGGAAAAGAGCATGTGCACCCAGGGAATGCCGATCAGATCACTCAGGTGGGCTCCGGTGGGGTGGAAGTAGGGCGGGAAATTGAGGAACAGCCGTCCGCCGGGCTTCATGACCCGCATGGCCTCCCGGATCGCGGCCTCCGGGTCGCAGATGTGCTCCATGAAATCGTTCATGATGACCACGTCGAAGGTGCATTCTTCCAGTGGCAGATGCAGCGCGTCGCCCAGAAGAAAGGTGAAGCGGTCGGCAAGACCCAGCTCCCTGGCGAAGGCCTCGGCCTCGGACTTGTAGTGGGGCACCACATCCACGCCGACCACCGACGCCGCTCCGATGGAAAGATAGTACAGGCTCTTGCCCGAAGCACCGCAGCCCATGTCCAAAACCCGTTTGCCGGCGAAGATGTCCCCGGGCTCAAAGCCGGGGGAGAAGCATTCCACCGTTTTCGCGCCCCACTGGTACTGCCACTGGGCGTAGGTCAGTCTGCCCTCGTTTTGCAGATTGAACGGATGCACCACGGGTGGGAACAGGGTGTTGAGGGCAAGCAGGATTCGAACAGGGATCCGCATGGGGGTTCCTCCTTTGCTTTTGTGGGAAAATGGCACATCCGATGACAGCCTCCGGATGTACAGAGAATCGATCAGCACAGCGGCGGTGCAGCAGGACAGAGTCCCGATGGCGCCGCCCAGGATGTTTACGCGACGGATGCCGGTCAGCACCCATGTGACGCAAAGGCCGACGCAGGTTCCGGTCAGCGTGGCCAACGCCGCAGCAAAGGGGGCTGAGCGGGCCTGGACGATGGCGTTGAGCACCAGCAGCAGGCAATGACAGATGGATGCAAGACCCAGAATGGACAGGGTCGGCCCGGCGATGGAAAGTGTCTGGGCATCATAGCCGTAGAGGAGCTGCTGGAGGGGCCGCGACAGCAGGCTTAATCCCAGTCCGGCGGGGACTGCGATCAGACAGCAGAGGGTCAGGGCGGCCTCCTCCCGCTTTCCGGCCTCCCGGAGCTGCCCCAGCGACCGGGCTTCGCTCACCGTCGGGATCGTACTGACGGTCAGGGGCTGGATGAGCGCGGCAGGGAGCAGATAAAGGCTCTGGGCCATGCCGTAGATGCCGAAGAGTTCGGCGGAGCGATCCGGGGAAAGGCCCAGACCGTCCTGGAGCCGCATCAGGATGATGCGGCCCGACAGCGTTTGAAAGAGCTGTGTCCCGACAGTCCCGACGGTGATGGGGATCGCCAGCCACAGAAGCTCCTTTGCGATGGGGCCCGAGGGGGATGACGGGCCGGGCTCCGGTGGTCTGCGGCGGAACCGGATCACGAAGCAGAGCCAGGAGAGTCCTGTCCCCAGACTGACGCCGCACATGGCGGCTCCCGCCGCCTGGGGCAGATCTGCTCCCCGGTTCAGGGCAAGAGACGTGCCGATGAGCCCCATGGTCAGCTTGCACAGGGCCTCCAGGATCTGGGCAGAAGCAGTCGGAATCATGTCCTGGTGGCCCTGGAACCATCCCCGGTAGGCACCGCTGATGCAGACGAACAGGACTGCCGGAGAGAGCGCGCGGATGGCGCAGGCGGCGTCCGGATCCCGCAGCCACAGGGCCAGAGGCTCTGCGCCGAACAGCAGAAGAGCGGTACCGGCAAGCCCGATCAGCGTGAGCAGGCGAAGACTGACCCGGTGGATGGTTCGGACTGCCGTGCCCTGGGACAGAGCGCAGCTCACCAGATGGCTGACGGCTGCCGGAAACCCCGCACAGGCCAGATTCAAAACCGTGAGATACAGATTGTAGGCCGTATGGAAATGTGCGGCACCCTCCGGCAGCAGCAGTCGGGACAGGGGGATGCGAAAGAATGCGCCGAAGCATTTGGCGGCAAGGGTGCCGATGGAGAGGATGGCAGTGCCCCGGAGAAGCTCCCGGACAGAATGGTGCGTTGATCTCAAGATATCCCTCCTGGACTAATGGATGGTACGCTCCTCACCAAGCAGGGCGGTTCGGTACTCCAGAAGCTCGTCGAGCAAGCGGTCGATGATGGCCAGCTCCCGGCTGTTGCAGCGCATCAGCTTCGGTGCCAGCTGGGCATTGAGGATGCAGGTGGTGTCAGCGCCGGGGCTGTCCATCAGCAGATCGTCCAGACCGGTGTTCAGATGGCGGGCGATGCGAACCAGCAGCTCCAGCGAAGGCCTGCTGCTCCCGTTCTCCACATCGCTCAGGTGGTTGCGTGTGCAGCCGCAGCGGCTGGCCAGCTCCTCCTGGGTGATCCGGTGGCGCTTTCGGGCGGCGTTGATCCGGCGGCCTAGCCGCACATAATCGATCTTTGTATCCACTGTTTCCACCACCTTTTCTGACATTATAGGGACGAATCCCAGCCTTGACCACCAAATGCCACCGACAACTACGGAAGGCAGGCGGAATTTTTGAAAAAATATTTCCCGATGATTACACTGTAAACACCATAATACTACAAACAGTTTACAATGTAAACCGTCAGATGGCAAAACAACCTCCCGTCATCGGACGGGAGGTTTTGGGGGATGGGGAACGCATCAGGTCTTGCGGCAGAGATAGAGCAGATGGCTGGAGTGACCCAGAAGCTCCCGCTTTTCGCAGGTGGCCAGGTGGTAGCGGGCCCAGGCGGCGAAATCTGCGTCACTCATGGCGAAATCCACCCGCCGGGAGGCCAGCTCCAGGATGCCGTCTGCGGCGGCGGTGGTCAGGTGCTGTACCGGGAATTCTTTGAACAGGGCTTCGAATTCTTGGATGTCGTAGCCGGTGAAGAGCTGCTCGGGGAAGTGTTTGACCTGATAGGAGTCGGTGAAGTTTTCACGCAGACCGAACTGGAGCTCGCCCTGCAGGTAGTTGTTGCCCAGGATGGCATGGGCGGAGAGGAAGGCGAAGAGGAGCACACCGCCCTTTTTCGTGACACGAATGGCCTCCCGGATGGCAGTGCGGACGTCCTCGGGGGCGTACAGATGGTACATGGGCCCGAGGACAAGGGTCATGTCGAAGGTCTCGTCTCCAAAACGGCTCAGATCCAGGGCATCCCCCTGATGGGTGTGGAGGTTGGGCAGACCCGCGCTGTTCTGCCGCAGGATCTGTAGGTTGTGTTCGACCAGCTCCAGGGCCGTCACCTCGAAGCCCTCTTTCGCCAGGGCGATGGAATACCGGCCTGTGCCCGCGCCGAGCTCCAGGAGCGTTCCGCCTGCGGGTGCGTGGCGGTGGATATATTCCATGGTGGTCAGGTACTCCAGCTGGCCCTGGCGGGAGCTGGCGACCCGGGCGTCCTCGTCGAAGGCTGTGTAAAAGGAGCTGATGATGTCGATCCGGGTGCTCATCGCTTTTCCTCCCGGTCGCATTTCAGGATGGCCCAGCGGGAGACATCGATGATGCCCTGGTTGCTCACGGCAGCCTGGCGAGAGGTGCCCTCGTAGGTCATACCGGCCTTCTCCATGACTCTGCCGGAGGCGGGGTTGTTGGGATCGTGCTCCGCTTCGATCCGGTTGCAGCCCACCTGGTCGAAGAAGAAATCGGTCAGTGCTGTCAGAGCCTCGGTCATGATGCCCTTGCCCCAGTGGGCCCGGGACATGCAGTAACCGATGTGGGCACAGCGGGTCTTCTCCCGGATATGGGCGGCGGAGATGTTGCCGATGGGCTCGGGGCCGTTGTCCTTGATAACGATGGCCCAGTTGTAGTAATCCGGGTTGCAGTAGGATTCCGTCCATCTGGTCAGCAGCTCCCGGGTCACATCCACGCTGGCGTGGGTGGGCCAGGTCATGTGCCTGCAGACCTCCGGGTCGCTGGCCCAGTTTCGGAACATGGGCTCCGCGTCGGCCATGGTGAAGGGGCGGAGGATCAGGCGGGGCGTTTCGATGGTTTGGGTGCCTTTGTGGGTAAGCATTTGGTTTCACTCCTTTGATGAAAAATAAAACGGCAGCGCGGGCATTCGAGCCTGCACTGCCGTTGGTTCCTGAAAATGGGGTTATGCTGCATCAGGGTACGACAATGTAAGCCCGGCACGGCGATCAGAGCCATTGACGGACAGGGGCATATCATTCCAGCGGGAAACAAACATTGGTCGTACCTCCTTTGAAAGAATTTTCTTCACTTTACCACCGCTTCCGGCATTTGTCAAGGACTTTTGCAGGGGAAATTGCAAAAAGATCCCGCATGGTGTACCATGCGGGATCGGGGTATGTTATTCCTTGCCGTCGAAGCAGTAGGTGCAAAGCTTACACCGGTCGATGCCGATGGCCTCCAGGGCACCGTCCAGGGACTGGTAGCCGATGGAGTCGAAGCCCATCTTCTCCTTGATCCAGTTCAGCAGTGCCTGACCGCGCTCGGTGTCGGGGTTGGTGTACTCGTCCAGATAGTTCTGGCCCTTGTTGCCCTCCAGCTCCTGGATGATCCGGCGGGTCAGAAGCTCCATCTCGGAGTTGCTCCGGGAGAAGTTCAGGTACTTGCAGCTATGCATGATGGGGGGGCAGGCGGAGCGCATGTGCACTTCCTTGACGCCGCTCTTCTGCAGGAACTCCACGGTCTCCCGCAGCTGGGTGCCCCGGACGATGGAATCGTCCACCAGCAGCAGCTTCTTGTCCTTGATGAGGGCGGGGACATGGATCTGCTTCATCTTGGCTACCTGATTGCGCATGGCCTGATCGGGAGGTGTGAAGGAGCGCAGCCAGGTGGGGGTGTACTTGATGAAGGGTCGGGCGAAGGCCTTGTGGGTCTCGTTGGCGTAGCCCATGGCGTGGGGGATGCCGGAGTCGGGCATGCCGCAGACATAGTCCACATCCATCTCGGGGTGCCGCTTGGCATCGTCCCGGGCCATAATGGCACCGTTGCGGTAGCGCACCATTTCCACGTTCTGGCCTTCGTAGTAGGAGTTGGGGTAGCCGTAGTAGGTCCACAGGAAGGTGCAGATCTTCATCTTGTCACCGGCGGGATTGACGCTCTTGTAGCCGTCGGCGGTGACCTCCACGATCTCGCCGGGGCCCAGCTCGTAGCAATCCTCGTAGCCCTGCTTCAGGTAGGCGAAGGACTCGAAGCTGACACAGTAGCCGTCGGTCTCGTGCTTGCCGATGAGCACGGGCAGGCGGCCCAGCCGGTCACGGGCGGCGATCAGCCGATCCTCGGTCATGATGAGGATGGTGGCAGAGCCCTCGATCTTGCTCTGGGCGTAGAGGATGCCCTCGGTCAGGCTGTCGCGCTGATTGATGAGGGCCGCCAGAAGCTCCACCATATTGACCTTGCCGGAGGACATGGCCATGAACTGGTGGCCGGTGTTTTCACAGTATTCGTCAACCAGCGCATCGGCGTTGGTGAACAGGCCGATGCAGGAGATGGCGTACACGCCCAGGTGGGAGCGAACCATCAGGGGCTGGGGGTCGGCGTCGGAGATGCAGCCGATGCCCATGTTGCCGTGGAACTTGGCGAGATCTTTTTCGAATTTGGTACGGAAGGGGGTGTTGTCGATGCTGTGGATCTGACGCTGGAAGCCGTCAATCTCGTCGTGGATAATCATGCCCGCCCGGCGGGTGCCCAGGTGGGAGTGGTAGTCCACGCCGAAGAACACGTCGTATTTGACGTCGCGCTTGGCGATGGCGCCGAAGAAGCCGCCCATAGGTGATACCTCCTGTAAAATTATGGTAATTACGGATATTTCCGGTAGAGAACAATTTCAGATGGTACTATTCTACCGATTTTCCGGGGGTCTTGCAATTGACAAAGAAGCCAAAAGAAACCAGAGATTCCCGTGGGTTTTTCTCTTGAATCCATCCTCTGCGGGCAAATGCTCTTCCGTTACGGATTCACCACGTTCTGGGGCTGGCCTGCCAGGTAAGCGCGGATGTTGGCGGTGGTGATATCGATGATCCGCTGCCGGGCTTCCACGGCGGCCCAGGACATGTGGGGGGTGATGATGCAGTTTTTGGCGGTCAGCAGGGGGTTGGTTCCAACGATGGGCTCCACAGTGACCACATCCACGGCGGCGGCCCGGAGCTTGCCGGAGTTCAGGGCAGCGGCCAGGGCCTGCTCGTCCACCAGGCCGCCCCGGCTGTTGTTGAGCAGGATCGCGCCGTCCTTCATTTTGGCGAGGGAATCGGCGTTGATGAGCTTCTCCGTTTCGGGGAAGAGGGGACAGTGGAGACTGACCACATCACTCTCACGAAGCAAGGTATCGAGGTCGACATACTCTGCGACGGCTTCGCCCTCGGGGCAGCGGCGGCTGCCGGCGGCGAGGACACGCATGCCCAGGGCTTTTGCGATCCGGCCCACCTGGCGGCCAATGCGGCCGAAGCCGACGATGCCCATGGTCTTGCCAGCCAACTCGATGATGGGGGTCTTCCAATAGCTGAAATTGGGGCACCGCTCCCACTCGCCAGCGTGGACGGATTCGTTGTGGAGCTGGACATGATGGCAGATTTCCAGCAGCAGGCCGATGGCGAACTGGGCCACCATCTCGGTGCCGTAGGCGGGGACATTGCACACCGGAATGCCGTGCTCCTTCGCGGCGGCGATGTCCACCACGTTGTAGCCCGTGGAGACCAGGCACATCAGGCGGATATTGGGGCAGCGCTCAAAGACAAGGCGGCTCACGGGGGTCTTGTTGCCGAGGACGATGTCGGCATCGCCGATGCGGCGGATGACCTCCTCCTGATCCTCACAGCCGTGGGGATAGACGGTCAGCTCGCCCAGAGCTTCAAAGGGGGCCCAGCTCAGGTCGCCGGGGTTCAGGGCTTCGCCGTCGAGCAATACGATCTTCATAGGGGATACCTCCAGGATTTTTCTTTTATTTTACCGATTTCTTACCGAATTTTCAACCCCGGCGGGGACAAATACTGGACATTGGAGCGAACAGCGGGTATAATGGGGAATATACATAAATTGGGAGGTTTCCAAATGAAACTCAACTACAAGCGCACGGTGCTGGTAGGCTTCGCCTTTTTCCTCATCAGTGCCTTCTGGCAGGCCTACGACGCCACCATCCCCGTCATTCTGACCAACAAGTTCGGCATGTCCCAGACCTGGTCCGGTGCGATCATGGCACTGGACAACATCCTGGCGGTGTTCATGCTGCCCCTCTTCGGTGCCCTGTCCGACAAGTGCGCCAGCCGCTACGGCAAGCGCACCCCCTTCATCACCATCGGCACCATCCTGGCAGCGGTCGCGCTGGTGGGCCTGTCCTTCACCGACAATGCCCAGCTGCGCAATATCAGCGCCTACAGCACCATCGATGATCCCGCAGCCATGACCGCCATCTACGAGGCCCAGGCGGACAAGGTGCTGCTGACCCCCGAGGGAACCGAATTCGTCCTGAGCGAGGAGTTTACGCTGGAGGAGTTCACCGCCATCACCTGCAAGGTGACGGTCAGCGACGGTGTCACCGTCACCAATCCCGACTACACCAATTACGTGGCCCCCGCCCGGCAGGCCTGCGCCGCCGAGCAGACCCGTGCAAATCCCATGCCCCTGATCCTCTTCGTGGTGCTGCTGCTGATCGTGCTGGTGAGTATGGCAACCTTCCGGTCTCCTGCTGTGGCGCTGATGCCCGACGTGACCATGAAGCCCCTGCGCTCCAAGGGCAACGCCATCATCAATCTGATGGGTACCGCAGGCGGCATCCTGGTGCTGGTGCTGGGTATGGTATTCGCCACCTCCGCCGTCCAGAACGCCCTGATGAGCTACACCGTCTACTACGGCACCATCGCCGCCCTGATGCTGGGCTCTCTGCTGATCTTCCTGCTGACCGTCCGGGAGCCCAAGTGGGCCGCGGAGATGGCCGCTGACTCCATCAAGTATGGTGTCGAGGAGAAGGCGGAGGAGGACTCCGGCGAAAAGCGGGGCCTGAGCTCTTCCGAGAAGCGCAGCCTGCTGCTGATCCTGGCGTCCATCGCCCTGTGGTACTTCGGCTACAACGCCGTCACCTCCAAGTACGCCGTCTATGCCGGCAACATCCTGGACAAGGACTACAATACCACCATGCTGCTGGCCCAGGCCGCAGCCATCATCGCCTACATCCCCGCCGGTAACGTGGCCTCCAAGATCGGCCGCAAGAAGACCATCCTGGGCGGCGTCGTGATGCTGGCGGCTGCCTTCACCGTGGCGGGCTTCATGCGGGTCGAAAGCCCCACCTGGATCATGAACGTGATGTTCATCCTGGCGGGCATCGCCTGGGCCACCATCAACGTCAACTCCTTCCCCATGGTCGTTGAAATGTGCTCCGGCGCCGATGTGGGCAAGTACACCGGCTTCTACTACACCGCTTCCATGTCCGCCCAGATCGCCACCCCCATGCTCTCCGGCTTCCTGATGGATCGTCTGGGCATGACCGTTCTGTTCCCCTATGCAGCCATCTTCGTGGCTCTGGCCTTCGTGACCATGTTCCTGGTCAGACACGGCGACAGCAAGGTCGCGGCAAAGAAGGGCCTGGAGGCTCTGGACATCGACGATTGAGGTGACCTATGAAAAAGATCCTATGGACACTGCCGGTTCTGGGAGCCGGTTATCTGCTGGCCCTGAAGGGCCGGACGGGACATCCGGGGCTTGGTGAGCTCCGGGGCTGGAACTACGCCCACCGGGGACTCCATGGCGCGGGTGTTCCCGAGAATTCCCTGGCGGCCTTCCGGGCTGCCGTGGAGCACGGCTACGGTGCGGAGCTGGATGTGCATCTTTTGAAGGACGGCGGTTTGGCCGTCATCCATGACTCCAAGCTGGAGCGCACCACCGGAAAGCCCGGCAAGGTGGAGGAGCTGACCACCGCCGACCTGGTAAACTACCCTCTGGAGGGTACGGCGGAGACCATCCCCACCTTCGCCGAAGTGCTGAAGGTCTTCGCCGGAAAGACCCCTCTGATTATCGAGCTCAAGCCCGAGGGGGGCAACCATGCGGCACTGTGCGAAGCGGCCTGTAAGGCCATGGAGGGGTATGAGGGCATCTGGTGCATGGAGTCCTTTGATCCGAGGTGCGTGCTCTGGCTGAAGCAGAACCGCCCCGACATCATCCGGGGCCAGCTGGCGGAGAACAGCCTGAAATATCCCAAGAATAAGCTGCCCCTGCCGCTGAAGGTGGTGCTGAGCTTCCATCTGGAGAATTTCCTGTGCAAGCCCGACTTCATCGCCTACGATTTCCCCACCCGGAAAAATTGGAGCAACACCATCTGCCGGAAGCTGTGGAAGCAGGAAAGCGTCACCTGGACGCTGCGCAGTCCCGAAGATCACAAGACCGCCGTGGACGAGGGCTGGATCCCCATTTTTGAGAAATATCTGCCGTAAAAAGAGCCCCCGGAAGCATCGCTTCCGGGGGATTATCAATCTTCCGTGATCTCAAACAGCTCGTTGGGAGTACAGTTCAAAAGCAGGCACATGGTCTCGATGTTCTCATAACGGATGGACTTCGTCTCGTTGTTGACCATGCGGCTGAAATTCTGATAGCTCATACCCAACTGCTTGTAGAGCCAGTATTTGGTTTTACCCTGCTTTTCCAGCAGCTCCAGCACTCTTAATCGAATCATAAGATATCCTCTCATATATCATGTATTAATGAGATGATATCGAATTTCCCCACTTTACATATAGACTATTACATTATATAATCTAATAGTCTATTGATGGAGGTGGGTTCATGATCGTGGATGTTACCGGCGTTGTTCTGATTCCGGGGAATTATGGACGGGATTGTCCGGGAAACGGGGAAACCGGGGAGTGCTGCTGCGAGGAATGTGATTATATGCTGTGTTGCTTCGGCGGGGAAGCACCATGCTGCGAACAATGCAGGGATCGGGATTGTCCCAGAGTCAGAAAGTGAAAGCGGAGCGCAAACGCGCTCCGCTTGTGTTTTTACGTTCTGGGCTTCCGGATCTTGTTGAGCTTCCGGTTGATCTCCAGCAGATCCTCCTTGGTAAGTCCCAGATCCAGCATGCCGCTGGCCATGTTCAGCAGGCGGATGACCGTGAAGCCGCCCACCATTTCCATGAGTCCGGCGTTGATCTCAAAGCCTGCGGCTTTGGGCTTTTCTCCCTTCTTGCCCTTGGGCAGGAACTTCTTCAGGAGGGAGGCGAAGAGGAGCTTGCCCTGCCAGGTGGCCATGATATCGCCGATCTTGTCATTCAGGGAGAAGCGGCCCTCGGGCTCGGTGATGTCGAACCAGTTGAGGATCGCGCCCTGCTCCTTCATCCGGTAATCCTCGTTGAAGGTGTCCACCTTCCGAATGAAGCTCTCCTCCCGGCAGTCGCCTGCCACGGCGAGGAGGGTGGTCTCACCCACGTTGGGGACGCTGAAATAGAAGAAGTGGTCGTCGGCGGTCTTTTTACCGAGGGAATTGCCGTTTGCGAAGAGCTCCACCTCGCTCTGGTTGGAGTAGACGGTGATCTTGGTCACATCCTCCACCCGGTCGGTGTACCGCTTGCCGCAGATGTGGACGAAGGGCTCGTCGGAGAGCCAGGCCTTGTAGGCGTAGAAGGCGTCCTTCCTGTACTTGCGGTCGATGGTCACCAGACCCTTGTGGTTCTGGCCGTTCTCGCCGCCCTCGGCCCGGGCATCCGCGCCGAAGTCGAACATGTTCCAGCAGTGGGTGGCCCAGATGTAGGGACGGGAATAGAGCTGGCGGATCAGTTCCTCGTGGTAGTAGGACTGGTATTCCTCGGTATAGTCGCCCTGGATGGGGTTGGAGGTGTGCCAGTTCAGGGCCTCGCAGCCGTATTCGCTGACACCGATGGGGATTGTGGGATTTTTGGCGTGGAATTTGTCGAACCAGGGGCCGTTCATGTCCGTATCGCCGCCGTACCAGCCGAAGTAGTGGTTGTAGCTGACCACATCGGGGATGGTGAGATAAGTCGCGTCCATGGGGCAGGTGGAGAGGGCGGCCAGGGTGGTCAGGCGGATGGGATCCATCTCCTTGACCAGACTGTTCAGAATGCGATGGTTGACGATCAGGTCGGGATCCTCCGCACCGTTCATGGTGATCTCGTTGCTCAGGCCCCAGAAGCAGATGGAGGGGTGATTGTAGCACTGGGTGACGAGCTCGGTCATCTGGGAAATGGTGTTGTCACGGCCTTCCGGCATGTGCTGGGAGATGTAGGGGATCTCCGCCCAAATGACAAGACCTGCTTCGTCGCAGAGGTCGTAGAAATACTGGTCGTGCTGGTAATGGGCCAGACGGATGGTGGTGGCACCCAGCTCCCGGATGAGGTCGATGTCCTCTTTATGGTGCTCGGGCAGCAGGGCGTTGCCGAAGCCGATGCGATCCTGGTGCCGGGCCACGCCCCGGAGGGGATACTCCCGGCCATTGAGGATGAAGCCCCGTTCGGGATCCACAGAGAAGCTGCGGACGCCGAAGTGGGTGGAGACGGTGTCCAGGACGGTGTCGCCGTCGAGGAGCTCCGCCCGGAGGGTGTACAGGTGGGGATCCCGCTTGCCGTCCCAGAGGTGGACGTTTTTGATTTTGAAATCCACCATCTCGGCGTCAGAGGTGTGGACGGTCAGCTCCTTCTCGCCGGAGAGGAGGGTGTAGCGGATGACCTGACCCTCCCGCCGGTTGGCGGTGAAGACCCGGACGCGGGCCCGTCCGTCGGTGCCCTCCACGGTGGGGGTCACATGGATGCCGGGGTGGCCGTTGGTGGTCAGGTCGAAGTGGCTCGCGCTGACGCCGATCAGGTTGACGCCCCGGTACAGGCCGCCGTAAAAGGTGAAGTCCGCCACCTGGGGATAGACGGTGCGGCTGGCGGCGTTGTCCACGGCGATGCGGATGGTGTTCTCCTCTGCCAGATGGTCGGTGATATCACATCGGAAGCGGGAGTAGCCGCCGTCGTGGTGGGCGCAGTGGACATCATTGATCCACACATCCGCGCTGGCGTTGGCGGCAGGGATCTCCAGAAAGATGCGCTCACCCTGGGGCAGCTCGTTCCGGCGGATGGTTTTGGTGTAGAAGCCCTTGCCGCGCCAGTAGTCACCGCCGCCGTCCATGCCGTCGATGGCGTTCCAGGTGTGGGGCAGGTTCACGGTTTCGGTAACTTTGGTGCCGTCCTTCCGGAACAGCCAGTCTTGATTCAGGGGGATGGTAGCTCTCATGTTGGAACCTCCTGTTTGGTTGGATACAATGATTATAGAAGATGCCTGCACAGCCGTCAAGGGGTTACAAAAGGAAAGCCCCTCCTTTCGGAGGGGCAGGGGTCAGATGGTTCCGGTGACGATCAGGGTCGTGAGACCGGGGGTGCGGGTGTATTCGCCGTCGGTGCCCTGGGTGAAGGCGGCGGCGGGTACGGTGATGATGCCGGGGACCGTGGTGAACAGGCCGGTGGCCGCGTCGTAGGTGTAGCCGGTGCCCTCGGTCAGGGTCACGCCGTTGAGGGTGACGGTGATATCCGTCAGGATGGGATCGAAGGTGTCGGTGACGGAAGCATCGTCGGTGACGTCGATGGCTTCGTTGCCGGAGTTCTGGATCAGGAAGGTGTAGGTCACCCGGCCATTGTCCGCCACCTGGGCGGGGGTGATGGTCTTGGTGATGGTCAGATCCGCGCCGATGAGGGCGTTGACGGACTCCGTGGCGGTGACGGGGCTGGTCAGCCCGCCGCCGGTGATGGTGACGGTATTGGTGATGGTGCCCTCCAGACCGGGGTCTGCAAAGGCGTTGGCCCGAGCCTGGTAAACGATGGCGGCGTTGCCGTTTGCGGGGACAGTGATGCCCGTGAAGACCAGGGGCGCACCGGGGGTGACGGCGGGAGCAGTCTGGGGAACGCCGTTCACAAAATACAGTGCCGTGCCCTCCTCGTAGGTCAGGGGCGCGTTGGTGCCGCCGCCGAGATCGTCGGTGACGGTCAGGTTGGTGAATGCTCCGGTGCCGGTGTTGCGGATGGTGATGACATAGGTCACCAGCTCACCGGGGGCGTAGGTGCCAGACACGGCGGTCTTGTCGGCGGACAGAACCTCCAGGATCTCGCCCACGGCGACATTGGAATTGGCGGAGCCGCCGTTGTAAACAAGGGTAGCCTGATTGGTGAAAATTGCCATAGAATGAATACCTCCAAGGTTCGTAGTTGCATGACCATGCGGTTCATTCTATGCGGGATGGATGGAATACGGCACTGTAGGGCGGGCGGCATGCCCCCGCCGACCAGCCCCGACAATTGCCCAGCCTAAGCAGAAGAATCAGCCATCGTCCACCACGTCATTGCGAGGAGCGAAGCGACGCGGCGATCTCCTGGTACGATGTACAAATCTGAACGCAGTACCAGGAGATTGCCAGAAGGTGAATTGCCCCGAAGGGGCAAGAGAGGCCACCCTGGGGTGCGCCCTGACGGGCTCGCAATGACAGAGGTGGACGGGAGACGGTTCTTCGGCTTTACAGTGGATTGGGAGTATGCTATAATTAATTTGACAAACTTGAATTTGAGGAAGAAGGGTATACAATGGCTGAAAAGGCATCTAACAAAAGAAAATGGTCAGCAGAAGAAGTTCAGCAATGGTATCGAGATACAGGTGCTTTTACATACGCAAACCCCGACGATTTGAATATCATTGTCAAGAAGCCGAGGAGTGAAGGCGTTACAGTGAATTGGGCTAATCCAAAAGCGTACCTGCTACAAGGAGCAATCCTTGCGGTTGTCTTTGCTATCATATGTTTGCTGAAATAATTCACCAAATACCAATTTGACGAACGACTTTCTTACCAATAAAAAGCCCTGCACAGCTCACGCCGTGCAGGGCTTTCTCAATCTCAATTACTTACCGCAGAACTCGTGGGCGACCTTGACGATGTTCTCCTCGCTCAGGCCGAACTCCTTCAGCAGGTCGTTGGCGGGGCCGGAGAAGCCGAAGACATCGTTGACGCCGATGCGGCGGACGGGGGTGGGGCACTTCTCGGACAGGCAGGCGCAGACGGCCTCGCCCAGACCGCCGATGACAGAGTGCTCCTCGCAGGTGATGACACGTCCGCACTTCTTTGCGGCATCGATGACCAGCTCCTCGTCCAGGGGCTTGATGGTGCACATGTTGATGACCATGGCGTCGATGCCTTCTGCGGCCAGGGTCTCGGCGGCCTTGACGGCCTCGTTGACCATCAGGCCGGTGGCGATGATGGCCACATCGGAGCCCTCGCGCATGACGTCGCCCTTGCCGATCTGGAACTTGAAAGTCTCCTCGTCATGGAACACGGGAACGGCCAGACGGCCGAAGCGGATATACACGGGGCCGTCGTGCTCGTAAGCAGCACGGACAGCGGCCTTGGCCTCGACATTGTCGGAGGGGTTCATGACCACCATGCCGGGGATGGTGCGCATCAGAGCCAGATCCTCGCAGCACTGGTGGGATGCACCGTCCTCGCCCACGGAGATGCCGCCGTGGGAGGCGCAGATCTTCACGTTCAGGCGGGTGTAGCCAACGGAGTTGCGGATCTGCTCGTAGGCGCGGCCGGTGGCGAACATGGCAAAGCTGGAGGCGAAAGCCACCATGCCCATGGAAGCGGCACCGGCGGCGGCGCAGATCATGTCAGCCTCGGCGATGCCGGCGTTGAAATGACGGCCGGGGAATGCCTTGCCGAAGACACCGGACTTGGTGGAACCGGCCAGGTCAGCGTCGAAAACAACGATATTGTCATGCTCACGGCCCAGCTCCACCAGAGCCTCGCCGTAGCCCTCGCGGGTCGCGATCTTCTTCACATCTGCCATGATTAGCCCTCCAGTTCTGCCAGAGCGGCCTTCAGCTCACCCATGGCGATCTCAAATTCGGCGGGATTGGTGGACTTGCCGTGCCAGCCTGCGTTGTTCTCCATGAAGGAGACGCCCTTACCCTTGGTGGTGGTCATGACGATGGCGGTGGGCTGACCCTTGACGGTCTTGGCCTCGGCGAAGGCGGCCTCCAGCTGGTCGAAGTCGTGGCCGTCGACGGCGATGGTGTGCAGGCCGAAGGCCTGGAGCTTGTCCACGATGGGGTAGGGGCTCATGACATCGGCGATGTTGCCGTCGATCTGCAGGCCGTTGTTGTCGATGATGACGCAGAGGTTGTCCAGCTTGTAGTGGCTTGCGAACATGCAGGCCTCCCAGACCTGGCCCTCCTGGATCTCGCCGTCGCCAAGCAGGGTGTAGACCCGGCAGGGGTTGCCCTGCACCTTGGCGGCCAGAGCCATGCCACAGGCGGTGGAGATGCCCTGACCCAGGGAGCCGGTGGACATATCAACGCCGGGGACGGAGTTCATGTTGGGGTGGCCCTGCAGATAGCTGCCGATCTTGCGCAGGGTCAGCAGATCCTCCACGGGGAAGAAGCCGCGATGGGCCAGTGCAGCATACAGGCCGGGGGCGCAGTGGCCCTTGCTGAGCACGAAGCGGTCACGACCCCACTTCTTGGGGTCTGCGGGATCCACGTTCAGCTCCTTGAAATACAGATAGGTAAACACATCCGCAGCGGACAGGCTGCCGCCGGGATGGCCGCACTTGGCTGCGTTGGTGGACTCGACGATGCCGAGCCGAACCTTGCAGGCCATGGTCTGCAATGCTTTGCGTTCATTGGGTGTCATATCGTTTCTCCTTCATTAAATAAATCAGGTTATACGGTGTTTCATAGCTTTCCGCATACATTCTACATTGTTTACAATTACTTGTCAAGCAAACTGGAAATGGGTGGAAAAAATATGGACGGAATGAACAAAAACAGGGAGAGAAAGCTCGAAACTTCTGGGCGTATCCGTAACCAAATGTCTTATCACGGCTCTTGACAGACGAAGCGCAGGCAACTAAAATATATGAAATTGGAGGTATCTGAATATGGATAAGATCAAAAAACTCCTGAACCGGGAGACCATTCTCTACATCATCTTCGGCGTGGCCACCACCGTGGTCAACTATGTGGTGTTCCATCTTCTATATAATGTGCTCTGGCAGCAGCAAAACAGTCTGACTGCCAACGCGGCGGCCTTCGTCGCGGCGGTGATCTTTGCCTTCGTGGTCAATAAGATGTTCGTCTTCGAAAGCAAGAGCTGGGGCCTGGACGCCCTGAAGCGGGAGGTGCCCTCCTTCCTGGCGGGCCGCATCGGCTCCTTCGGCATCGAGGAGGCGGGACTGTTCCTGTGCGAGAAGGTGCTGAAGCTGGGCGGCGTGATTGCGTTCACCCTGGGGGACATTATCCTGGACTGGATCACCATTGTGAAGGTGGCACTGTCGTTCATCGTGGTCATCCTGAACTATGTGTTCTGCAAGCTGTTCGTGTTCAAGAAGTAAAGACCGGGGCCGCGCCTTCGCGGCCCTTTTTCAATTGGGAGGAGCAATCATGACAGAAATGGAAAAGGCCAGAGCCGGACTGGAATTCATCCGGGGCAGCGATGAGCTGCGCGTGATCCGGGAGCGGGCAGAATCCCTCTGCTTCCGGCTGAACCATACCCCACCGGAGGATATGCAGACTCGCCAGTCGATATTGAAGGAGCTGATCGGTTCCATGGGGGAGAACTGCACCATCAAGCCGCCTTTCCTCTGCGACTATGGCGACTGCATCCATGTGGGCCGCAATTTCTTCGCCAACTATGGCTGCAAGTTCGTGGACGGCGGCACGATCCGGTTCGGAGACGATGTGCTGGTTGGGCCCGGGTGTACCTTCGTTACGGTGAACCACGCCATCGAGCCGGAGCGCAGACTGGCAGGGGTGATGCAGTGTAAGTCCATTACGGTTGGGAACAATGTGTGGTTCGGCGCAGAGGTGACGGTGTGTCCCGGCGTGACCATTGGAGATAACTGCGTCATTGGTGCGGGGAGTGTCATTGTAAAGGATATCCCTGCCAATTCCGTTGCGGCGGGGAATCCCTGCAAGGTGATTCGGAAGGGCTGAAAAAGAAATTTCAAAAAAGATGAAAAAAGGTGTTGACAAATGGGGGTGGGCGTGGTATTATATCCGAGCGCTTGAGAGAGCGGCAAACAAATAAAGCCACAAACCGATGAAGTTTGGATAGAACGGCGGAGAAAATCGAAGAATTCGGATCAAAATGGATCGTGAAAATTCCTCGAAAAACTTCGAAAAAAGTTCTTGACAAACCGAGGTGAGTGTGCTAAGATATCTAAGTCGCCGCGAGGTGACAGAGAGCTGTACCTTGTAAATTGAATAACGTAAAGATGACTTTTATCACCTTGGACAAAATAAGGTTTTAATTGATAA
>SVLP01000037.1 GCA_015067895.1 Oscillospiraceae bacterium
ACTTCGGTCACCAGACCCGCCGCTGGAACCCCAAAATGGCCCCCTACATCTACACCGAGCGTAACGGTATCTACATCATCGACCTGCAGAAGACCGTTAAGAAGCTGGAGGAGGCTTATTCCTTCGTTCGTGAGATCTCTGCCAATGGCGGCAACGTTCTGTTCGTCGGCACCAAGAAGCAGGCTCAGGACGCCATCAAGGAAGAGGCTGCCCGCTGCGGCGGTTACTACGTCAACGCCCGCTGGCTGGGCGGCATGCTGACCAACTTCCGCACCATGCGTACCCGTATCGACCGTCTGGCTCAGCTGCGCAAGATGGAAGAGGACGGCACCTTCGCCATGCTGCCCAAGAAGGAAGTCATCAAGCACCAGGGCGAGATCGCCAAGCTGGAGAAGTACCTGGGCGGTGTCAAGGAGATGAAGAAGCTGCCCGCAGCTCTGTTCATCGTTGACCCCCGCAAGGAGCGCAACGCCATTGCTGAGGCTACCAAGCTGAACATCCCCATCGTCGCCATCGTCGACACCAACTGTGATCCCGACGAGATCGACTATGTCATCCCCGGCAACGATGACGCCATCCGCGCCATCCGTCTGATCGCTGCCACCATGGCCAACGCCGCCATCGAGGGCCGCCAGGGCGAGGACAACACCGAGGCTCCCGTCGAGGAGTAATTCCCGAACCATCGTGCCCACCCCGGGTGGGTGGGCACTTCTCAAATCAACTGATTTCACAGGAGGAAACTACAATGGCATTTACTGCTCAGGATGTTAAGAAGCTGCGTGAGATGACCAACGTCGGCATGATGGACTGCAAGAAGGCTCTCCAGGCCACCGACGGCGATATGGACAAGGCCATCGACTGGCTGCGTGAGAAGGGCCTGGCCAAGGCCGCCAAGAAGGCTGACCGCATCGCCGCTGAGGGCGTTGCCTACGCCACCGTCATCGACGGTGTCGGCGTCGTCATCGAGGTCAACTCCGAGACCGACTTCGCCGCCAAGACCGAGGCTTTCCTGGATCTGGTCAAGAACCTGGCTACCGTCGTTGCCAAGGAGAACCCCGCCGATGTCGAGGCTCTGAAGGCTTCCAAGTACCCGGGCTCCGACCTGACCGTCACCGAGATCATGCAGGAGAAGGTCATGTCCATCGGCGAGAACATGGTCATCCGCCGTTTCGACCGCTTCGCTGAGAACACCTCCGTCGCCTACGTCCACGCCGGCGGCACCCACGGTGTTCTGGTCAACCTGGCTGTCGAGGGCGACATCGACGCCACCGAGATCGGCAAGAACGTCGCCATGCAGATCGCTGCCATGAAGGCTCAGTACTGGGACAAGTCCCTGGTTCCCGCCGAAGCCGTTGAGAAGGAGCTGGCTGTTCAGGTCGCTCTGATGGACAACGATCCCAAGATGGCTTCCAAGCCCGCTCAGGTCAAGGAGAAGATCGCTCAGGGCAAGATGGCCGCCTTCTACAAGGAGATCTGCCTGCTGCAGCAGGAGTTCGTCCGCGCCGACCTCTATAAGGGCGACGTGGCCGGCTACATCGCCGACGCTGCCAAGAAGCTGGGCGGCAAGGTCACCTTCGTCAACGCCATCCACTACACCAAGGGTGAGGGCATTGAGAAGAAGGTCGACGACTTCGCTGCCGAGGTCGCCGCTCAGGTCGCCGGTGCTCACAAGTAATTTGTGACCCAATGATAATGGTAAAGACCGCCGTGGGAAACCACGGCGGTTTTTGCTGTCCCCGCCCCTTTTGCTTCGCGCTTCCAAATTTGCTACGATGCAATGTAGGGAACGGTCATGACCGTTCCGCAGAACCAGTTCCCGATCTCTGACACGTTCCGGCGAATTCGTACCGAGCTGACCCAAAAGACCACCTCGAAAACCATAGTGGTCATTTTGTTCTATCTCTCCCTCTCCTCTTGCCATACTCCCCCATATTTGTTATCATGCAATATAAGGAACGGTCATGACCGTTCCGCAGAACCAGTTCCCGATCTCTGACACGTTCCGGCGAATTCTCACCGAGGTGACCCGAATGAACCATCCCAAACGCAAGGCCAACCGCATCCCAAATTACGACTACGCCACGCCCAATTACTATTTCGTCACCATCTGCACCCACGAAAAGCAGTGTTTGTTCGGCACCGTGGAGCACCTGAACGGCTACGGCCAGATCGCCGTCGAGCTCCTGTTGCAGATTCCCGATCACTTCCCCTATGCTGCCATCGACAAATTCGTTGTCATGCCCAACCACGTCCACGCCATCATCATTCTGCGGGAATCGCCCCAGGAGCAGGGACACGCTCTGCCGGTGATCCTCGGACAGTACAAGGCCGCCGTTTCGAAAAAGCTCCATCACTCCCTCCCCGGCAGGAAGATCTGGCAGAAATCCTATTATGACCGCATCATCCGTGATGAGCAAGGCTATCAAAACGCCTGGAAATACATCGACGAAAATCCGATCCGGTGGTATCTCAACCGTGGATCACCGATTCCGGATTCGCCGGAGGGTGTTTGAAAATCGATGGTTGTACCGCGGAACGGTCATGACCGTTCCCTACGGAATATCTGCAAAGCGCCACAGTCTTCCGATCTTCTCGCCCGTGGCTTTTTTCGGAACCGCCGAAGGGTCTTTGGAAATCGAAGGCTGTACTGCGGAACGGTCATGACCGTTCCCTACATCTCGTTTTCAAAAAACTTACAAACCGCCGTGATTTTTCGCGGCGGTTTTTGCACGTTCTGGATTTGAAATTTCCTTGCTTTTATATGCGAAAAGTGCTAAACTAATATATTATGCGAAACTTTGCCCATCCGATGGAGGATATTTGATATGGACACCAAAACCACCCGAATCACCCCCGAGCAGGTAGACGCCCAGCTGGCCGTCTGCCAGAAGATCCACGCCTTTTGGAACGAGAAGGGCGTGACCCCGAAGGCCTATGTGGAGACCTACGGCTGCCAGCAGAACGAGGCCGACTCCGAGCGGATCCGGGGTATGCTGTCGGAATCCGGCTACGCCATCGTGGGCGAGGCCGAAGGTGCCGATGTGGTGGTGATGAACACCTGCGCCATCCGCGAGCATGCGGAGCAGCGGGTCTTCGGCAACCTGGGTGCCCTGACCCACACCAAGCGCCGCCACCCCGGCCAGAAGATCTTCCTGTGCGGCTGCATGGCCGGTGAGCCCACGGTCTCCGAGCGGATCAAAAAGAGCTACCCCCACGTGGACGGCGTCTTCTCCACCCACCATCTGTGGGAGTTCCCGTCCTTGCTGTGGCAGGTGCTGACCACCAAGAAGCGGGCCTTTTCTGTTGCTGACGAGGCCGGTTCCATCGCCGAGGGTCTGCCCGTTGTCCGCTCCAACGGCCTGAAAAACTGGGTCTCCATCATGTACGGCTGCAACAATTTCTGCACGTATTGCATCGTCCCCTATGTCCGGGGCCGGGAAAGAAGCAGACTCCCCGAGGATGTGCTGAATGAGTGCCGGGAGCTGATCGCGTCCGGCTGTAAGGAGATCACCCTGCTGGGTCAGAACGTCAACTCCTACGGCAAGGATCTGGGTCTGGGCGTGGATTTTGCCGACCTGCTGGCTCAAATTGCCCAGCTCGACGGCGATTTCCTGATCCGCTTCATGACCTCCCATCCCCGGGACGCATCCAGAAAGCTTTTCGACACCATGGCGGCTTATCCCAAGATCGCCAAGCAGCTCCATCTGCCCTTCCAGTCCGGCTCTTCCCGGGTGCTGAAGGCCATGAACCGGCACTACGACCGGGAGCAGTACCTTCAGCTGGTGCGCTACGCCAAATCCGTCATGCCCGAGCTGGTGCTGACTTCTGACGTCATCGTGGGCTTCCCCGGTGAGACGGCGGAGGAATTTGAGGAGACCATGACCCTGATCGAGGAGGTTCGCTACGACTCCCTCTTCACCTTCATCTTCTCCCCCCGCATCGGCACCCCCGCCGCCAAAATGGAGGATCCCACCCCCAAGAGTGAAAAAAACGCCCGCTTCGACCGGCTCTGCGAAGCGCAGAATCAGATCTCCGAGGAGATCCACCAGAGTTACGTGGGCAAGACCTTCCGCTGTTTGGTCGACGGCAAGGATAAGGAGCTCCTCACCGCCCGCACCGAGGGCGGCAGACTGGTGCGCTTCCAGGGCTGCGACAGCCTCATCGGCACCTACCAGAACATTACCATCACCGGCTCCACCACATGGAGCCTTACCGGCGCACTGGCCGAATAACACACCACTGTAGGGTGGGATGATTGCCTGACTCACACAGAAGGGCCAGTTTCAAGTTACCTCTGTCATTGCGAGCCCGTCAGGGCGTGGCAATCTCCTGGTAGAATGTTGTAGATTTATACGCATTACCAGGAGATTCCCACGGCCTTCGGCCTCGGAATGACATCGTAATCGAACACGATTCCTCTAGCTCACACTGGCAGTCATCGAAGCTGATCGGCGTGGGCATGCCACACACCCTACAGATATGGACATAAAGACTTAACTGTAACAAGCTACTACATTCTCAAAAGGACTGATGGCATGGCAAAACCCGACAACGAACTGACGCCCATGAAGAGGCAGTACAACCAGATCAAATCCGAGAATCAGGACTGCATCCTCTTCTTCCGGCTGGGCGATTTTTATGAGATGTTTGACGACGATGCCAAGGTGGCAGCCAAAGAGCTGGATCTGACCCTGACCACCCGGGATCGGAACAAGGCCAAGGAGGAGCAGACCCCCATGTGCGGTGTGCCCTTCCACAGCGTGGACAGCTACATCGCCCGCCTGGTGGCCAAGGGCTACAAGGTGGCCATCTGCGAGCAGATGGAGGATCCTGCCGCCGCCAAGGGCATCGTGGAGCGGGACATCACCCGCATCGTCACCCCCGGCACCGTCACCGAGAGCTGTATGCTCGACGAGACGCGAAACAACTACATGGCCTGCCTCTACGGCGAAGGCGGACGCTACGGTCTGGCCTTCTGTGATGTGTCCACCGGCGCGTTCTTCGCCACGGTCTGCTCCGATGCCGCCGCAGCGGCGGGAGAGCTGGGCCGCTTCTCCCCCTCCGAATGTATTCGCGGTGGCAACGGCTGTGATGCCGAGGAGCTGAACAATGCATTGTTCCTGCGGCTGCACTGCTGCGTGGACGAGGGCAAGCCTGAGCAGTTCGATCTAGTGGCCGCCGAGGAACTGCTGGAGCGGCACTTTGGCCGCACCCTGGCCGAGATGGGCATTTCCGGCATGAGCGCCACCATCATCGCCTGCGGCACCCTGCTGACTACCCTGCTCCATGTCCAGAAAAACGACCTGGCCCACATCCGGGAGCTGCAGTTCTACACCACCGGCCGGTTCATGGAGCTGGATCTGGACGCCCGGCGGAATCTGGAGCTCACCGAGACCATGCGGGGCAAGGAGAAGAAGGGCACCCTGCTGTGGGTGCTGGACAAGACCCGCACCGCCATGGGCAGCCGGATGCTTCGCAGCTGGCTGGAGAAGCCCCTCCTCGACCCCGTGGAGATCACCCGGCGGCATGCCGCTGTGGAGGATCTGGTCAGCTCCACCATCGTTCGCGGCGAGCTGAGCCAGGCCCTGTCCGAGGTCAGCGACCTGGAGCGCGTGATGACGCGGATCGTCACCGGAAGTGTCAACGGACGGGAGCTGCTGGGTCTGGCAAGAGGATGCCGGGCCCTGCCGGAGGTCAAGGCCCAGCTGCAAAGGCTGGAAGCTCCCATGCTGCGCAAGCTGGAGAGCTCCATCGATCCGCTGACCGACCTGGCCGACATCATCGAACATACGCTGGTGGACGAGCCCCCCATCACCATTCGCGAGGGCGGTCTGATCCGTCCCGGTGCCGATGCTGAGGCCGACCGCCTGCGGGATATCATGTCCGGCGGCAGCGGCGCCATCGCCGCCATCGAAGCCTCCGAGCGGGAGAAGACCGGCATCAAGAGCCTGAAGGTGGGCTTCAACCGGGTTTTCGGCTATTATATCGAAGTTTCCAAGTCCTATTCCGACCAGGTTCCTGCGGGCTACATCCGCAAGCAGACCCTTGCCAACTGCGAGCGCTACATCACTCAGGAGCTCAAGGAGCTGGAAACCCAGGTGCTCACCGCCAAGGATCGGCTGGTGGCGCTGGAGTATCAGCTCTTCACCAAATTGCGGGAACATCTGGCCCAACAGGCCGCCCGCGTCCAGCTCTCCGCCGCCGCCGTGGCTGCGGCAGACTGCCTGTGCAGCCTTGCCAATGTGGCCGTTCAGCGGGGCTACTGCCGTCCCGAGATCACCCTGGGGCCGGAGCTGGACATCAAGGACGGCCGTCACCCGGTGGTGGAGGTCATGCTGAAGGATGCCCTCTTCGTGCCCAACGACACCCGGCTGGGCGCCTGTGACCATCAGGTCTCCATCATCACCGGCCCCAACATGGCAGGTAAATCCACCTTTATGCGTCAGGTGGCGCTGATCGTGCTGATGGCCCAGATGGGCAGTTTCGTCCCCGCCCGGAGCGCGAAGATCGGACTCGTTGACCGGGTCTTTACCCGGATCGGTGCCAGCGATGATCTGGCCTCGGGCCAGTCCACCTTCATGGTGGAGATGAACGAGGTGGCCAACATCCTCAAGTACGCCACCGCCCGGAGCCTGCTGATCCTGGACGAGATCGGCCGGGGCACTTCGACCTACGATGGCATGGCCATCGCCCGGGCGGTGCTGGAGCATGCCGCCAATCCCAAAAAACTGGGTGCCAAGACCCTCTTCGCCACCCATTACCATGAGCTTTCCACCATTGAGAACGAGCTTCCCAATGTAAAAAATTACAACATCGCCGTCAAGAAGCGGGGCGGTGACATGATCTTCCTGCGCAAGATCGTCCCCGGTGCCGCCGACGACAGCTACGGCGTGGAGGTCGCCAAGCTGGCTGGCCTGCCCAATACCGTGGTCACCCGGGCCAGGGAGATCCTGAAGGAGCTGGAGAGCGGCGACCCCCGCAGAACAGCCCCCCAGAAGCCCGCCGAGACCGAGTTCGAGGATCAGGTATCCATGCTGGACATGACCGCCCAGAACATCCGTCTGGCTCTGGAAGAGCTGAACGTGGAGACCATGACCCCCATCGAAGCCATGAACGAGCTGTATAAGCTGAAACTGATGCTGAAATGACTCTGAACTTAACGAAACAAGAAAAACGCTGGGGCTGGGTGTACCTGCTGCTGCAAATGCTGGCGGTTCCCTTCGTGGTGGCCCTGGTCTGCGTCCTGATGGGCATAGAATCCGAGACCACCATCAATGTCATTTGCTTTTTCGTGAACGCTGCGCTGGCGGTGCTGATCTTCCGGCGGCTGCTGGTGCGCTCCTTCCGGAACGCTTCCAGAAGTTGGACGGAGACCGTCATCACCGCCGCCAAGGGCTTCGGCCTGTACTGGCTGCTGAATCTGGCGGTGACCACGGCGATCCTGCACATCCAGCCGGATTTCGGCAATGTCAACGACGCCAGCGTGGGCGCCATGCTGGGGGAATCCCCCGTGCTGATGACCGTGGCGGTGATCTTCGCCGCACCTTTGGCGGAGGAATGCCTGTTCCGGGGCTGGCTTTTCACGGGCCTTTCCGAGCGCAGTGTGCCCCTGGCCTACATCGTCACCTGCGGCTTCTTCTCCGCCGCCCATGTCATCAGCTACATCGGCCTTTATGACCCGCTGACCCTGCTGCTGTGCTTCGCCCAGTATTTAGGCCCCAGCATCGCCCTTTGCTGGACTTGCGAGCGCAGCGACAGTCTCTGTGCGCCCCTGCTGCTGCACATGGCGGTCAACGCCCTTGGCTGCATCCTTTTGAGGTAACTTTTATGCCGAAGATCATCCAATTATCCCCCCATATCGCCAACCTGATCGCCGCCGGTGAGGTGGTGGAGCGGCCCGCTTCCGTGGTCAAGGAGCTGCTGGAGAACGCCGTGGACGCGGGTGCGTCCAAAGTCACCATCGAGATCAAAAACGGCGGCATGACCTACCTGCGGGTCACAGACAACGGCTGCGGCATGTCTGCCGAGGATGCCAAGACCGCATTCCTGCGCCACGCCACCTCCAAGCTGCGCACCGCCGAGGACTTAGCTGCCATCACCACCTGCGGCTTCCGTGGCGAGGCCCTGGCCGCCATCGCGTCAGTGAGCCGCATCGACCTGATGACCAAGACTGCCGGAGCGATCTCCGGCGTCAGCCTTCAGCTGGAGGCCGGCACCGTCACCGACGAGGACGAGGTCGGCTGCCCCGACGGCACCACCATCATCGTCCGGGATCTCTTCTACAACACCCCCGCACGGATGAAGTTCATGAAATCCGACTCGGTGGAGGGCGGTAAAGTCGCCGCCGCCGTGCAACTGCAGGCCCTGGCCCACCCGGAGGTCAGCTTCACCTTCATCCGCGACGGCAAGCAGACCCTCCAGACCCCCGGCTCCGGGGAGCTGGGCGCTGCCGTTTACTGCGTCTACGGGCGGGAGTCCGCCAAATTCGTGGAGGTTTCCTCCCGCTGGGAGGGCTATTCCCTCCGGGGCTTCGTCAGCAAGCCCACGGATTCCCGGCCCAGCCGTTCCTTACAGACCTTCTTCGTCAACAACCGGCCTGTCAAATCCAAGCTTCTCATTCAGGCGCTGGAGGAGGCCTACCGGAACCAGATCATGGTGGGCAAATTCCCCGCCTGCGTGCTGCATCTGACGCTGCCCGCCTCCTCCGTGGACGTCAACGTCCATCCGGCCAAGACCGAGGTCAAGTTCCTGTCGGAAAAGGCCGCCTTTGACTGCGTCCACTACGGCGTTCTGGGCGCCCTGAACAAGACTCCCGACCGTCCCCAGGTGCAGCTGAAGACGCCCCCTGCCCCCGTCCAGCCTGCGCAGCCCGTTTCCAGGGCGGAGCCGGTGAAGAAGCAGGATTTCTTCCGAACCATGACGGCGGAGGAATACAAGAATTTCACCACCGCCGTTTCCAATACCCCGAAAATTCCCCCCGCCACCGCCCGGCCCGTGATCCAGGTGATGAACGCCGAGCGCCCCTCCGCACCCAAAGTCCGGGAGCCCATCCTTCCCCCGGTGACCACCTTTGCGCCGCCCCCTCCTCCCCCTCCCGCACCGGAGCCCGAGCAGATCGCCCTCCCCATCCAGGAGGAGCTGCCCATGCCCAAGGAGATCCCCTGGCGGATGGTGGGCGAGCTCTACCGCAGCTACGTGATCGTGGAGCAGGGGGACGAAGCCTTCCTCATCGACAAGCATGCCGCCCACGAGCGGATCCTCTTTGAAAAGCTCCGGGCAAATCCCACGGACATCACCTCCCAGTCCCTCCTCTCCCCCATCCCCGTCCGGCTTCGGGCGGATGCGGCGGCCCAGCTTCTTGCGAAAAAGGAGCTGCTGGAAGGCCTGGGCTTTGAGATCGACGAATTCGGCGAGAACACCGTGCTGGTGCGCCGGGTGCCCATGGATCTGGCCGAGGGCGACGTGGCCGACACCCTGCTGGAGATGGCCGACGACCTCCTCGACGGCAGAGCCGCCGACACCGACACCGTTCGCGACGAGCTGCTGCACACCATGGCCTGCAAGGCCGCCATCAAGGCCGGCTGGAAGACCGATGAGCGGGAGCTGCAGGCTCTGGTCAAAGAGGTCATGGGCCGGGAGGAGCTCAAATACTGCCCCCACGGCAGACCCATCTGCATCACCTTAAGCAAAAAACAGCTGGAGAAGCAATTTAGGCGGACCTGATTGCCTTCATCATTCTTATCCCCCGGACGGGTACGATGATCACCCATTCAAACCAGAAGGACCAGCTGCCGACTACAACTGTCATTGCGAGGCCGTAGGCCGTGGCAATCTCCTGGTACGTCGTTACGAATCCCACTGCTGTGGCAGGAGATTGCCACGCCCTTACGGGCTCGCAATGACATGGTTGTCGAAGCTGATCCTTCTATCCCGAATGCACACTCATCCACCCCTTTCGTGCAGGATACACCAACGCAATCAACTGTAATTCTATTTCAGGTGATTCTATGTACTTACTTATGACCGCAGCCCAGCGAAAGGAGCGGGGCGGCTCGCTGTACCTTGAATTCCAGCCCGGCCCCTACTGCAAACAGCACTGGCAGTCCGACTCTCTGTATCTGCCAGCACCGCTGTTCGACGACCTGGGGCTTTACGACCTGTTCCGCAAGGCTATCCCCCATTTCGACTACTATTATTACACAGAGGTCACCGCTGACCAGTTCCGGCTCCTAACCCAGCTGGCAGAGGAGCACCATACCCAGTGTGCCGCCGAAATTCTGAAGGAGCTGGCCCCCCACGCGGAAAGCTGGCTGAAGGAGTGCGGCTGCTTCACCATCTGCGGCATTTAAGGAGGTATCCCCATGTCCCGCTCTGAACCTGCGATTTTCACCAATATGTGCATGATCTCCGACCCAAACGGCAACATTCTCGTCCAGGATCGGAAAAATCCCGACTGGCCGGGCATCACCTTTCCCGGCGGCCATGTGGAGCCCGGCGAAGCCTTCGCGGCTTCCGTCATCCGGGAGGTATACGAGGAGACGGGCCTGACCATCGAAAACCCGCGTCTTTGCGGGGTCAAGCAGTTCCAGACCCGCCGGGACGAGCGATACGTGGTCTTTTTCTACAGGGCCGACCAATACTCCGGAACCCTCAAGTCCTCCGCCGAAGGCGAGGTCTTCTGGATCCCCAGAGAAGCCCTGACCACCTACCCCCTGGCGCCCGATTTCGAGGACATGGTTCGCGTCTTCGAATCCGACGACCTCAGCGAATTCTACTACACCAAAGAAAACGGCGACTGGCTCGTCCGGCTGCTTTGATCTTAGCCGCCCGGCGGCGGTTGGAACGGCACGGAGGCCGTTCCCTACACTCTCAATACCTGGAGGTATTATCATGACAATCGGCTTTTTCTTCCTCTTCCTCGTCGGCGCCCTGTTCCCGGGCTTTTTCCTGTACAATTTCTTCAAGGATGCCTATGACGAGTACAAGCAGACCGGCATCTTCTCCCTGGAGACGCTGATCGGCAATCCCATGCTGTTCTTCCTGTCCCTGGCGGCCTTTGCGGTGATGCTGTTCATGGCCTTCTACTGCCTGGGTCAGGCCCTGTAAGCCATGGATAAGATCATCTGTGTCGTCGGCCCCACGGCCTCGGGCAAGACCGCCCTGGCAGTGGAGCTGGCGAAATTTACGAACGGCGAGGTGGTCTCCTGCGACTCCATGCAGATCTACAAACGCATGGACATCGGCACCGCCAAGCCCACCCGCGAGGAGATGCAGGGCATCCCCCACCACATGATCGATATCATCGAGCCTGACGAGGACTTCTCCGTGGGCCGCTACGTGGAGATGGCCACCCCCATCGTCGAGGACATCCTTTCCCGGGGCAAGACGGCCATCATCGCAGGCGGCACCGGGCTGTATGTGGACAACCTCATCAAGGGCGGCGAATTCGCACCCACCCCCTCCACGGGCTGCCGGGAACGGCTGGAGCGTATGGTGGAGCTGAGGGGAATCGAACCCCTCGTCGAGGAGCTCCGTAGGATCGACCCCGTGGCGCTGGACAAGAGTCAGGGCAACCCCCGGCGGATCATCCGGGCTCTGGAGGTCTTCCAGGAGACCGGCGAGACCATCACCGCCCACAATCAGCGAACTGCTGCCATCCCGCCCCGCTTCGATCCCCTCTGGATCGGAACGGATTATGTGAACCGTCAGGATCTCTACGACCGCATCGACCTGCGCGTTCGGCTGATGGTGCAGGCGGGTCTGCTGGAGGAGATCCGGGAGATCCTCTCCTCCGGCATCCCGGAGAAGGCCACCGCCATGCAGGCCATCGGCTACAAGGAATTTATTGATGCTATGGCGGGCCGCTCTACGATGGAGGAGGCCATCGCCCAGGTGCAGCAATCCTCCCGGCGGTACGCCAAGCGGCAGCAGACCTGGTTCAAGCGCAATGAAAAGATCCACTGGCTTCTCAGAACTCCGGGACAGAGCGCAGAGGAAATCTTTTCCGCCGCCCGCGCCCTTGCGGCCAATTTCGACAAGTGAATCGTGCTAAGATATGGGTATTCCAGGGGTAAAGATACAAACCCCAATACAAAGAAGGAAGGAATACTTATGTCAGAGGTAATGAATCTGCAGGACGCCATTTTGAAGGAGGTTCGCCGGGAAAAGGTTCCCGTGACCCTGTTCCTGATGAATGGATTCCAGCTCCGGGGAACGGTCAGCGGCTACGACAATTTCGTGGTGGTGCTGGTCACCGATGGCAAGCAGCAAATGATCTACAAGCACGCCATCTCCACCCTGGTGCCCATCCGGCCATTGAAGGCCAACGGACAACCGGCATAGGCCCGAAAGACGGTGGAGCGATCCGCCGTCTTTTGTTTTGCCGATTCGCAAACCTACTGTAGGGCGGGCGGCTTGCCCCCGCCGACCATGCCGGACGATTGCCCGCGTGACAGCAGAAGAGAAAACCAAAAATTACGCTGTCATTGCGAGCCCCAACGGGGCGTGGCAATCTCCTGGTACAGCTTCAAAATCTGCACTGCTGTGGCAGGAGATCGCCGCGTCGCTCCGCTCCTCGCGATGACAGAGGAACCTTTTACCCGTAAGCGACTAACCCACAATCCCGGTCATCGTACCGGGTCGGCGGGGTCATGCCCCCGCCCTACATTGATTTCTACAAAGGGGGACTAACCCTATGTCCATCGCAGAAAACATCGCCCGGATCCGGGCGGAAATGAATGCCGCAGCCCTGGCCTGCGGCCGTGACCCCGCATCCATCCAGCTCTGCGCCGCCACCAAGATGAACGACGCCGACGCTGTCCGTCAGGCCATCGCCGGAGGCGTGGACTGCTGCGGCGAGAACCGCGTCCAGGAGCTGGTGCAGAAGGAAAAGGAGGACGCCTATCGCGGCGCCCCCGTCCACTTCATCGGTGTGCTCCAGACCAACAAGGTCAAACAGGTCGTCGGCCACGTGGATCTGATCCAGAGCGTCGACCGGATGAATCTGATCCAGGCCATCGAGAAGGAGGCCGCAAAACAGAACATCGTTCAGGACATCCTGCTGGAGATCAACATCGGCGGCGAGGAGAGCAAGTCCGGCTTCCGGGCCGATGAAATTTTCCATGTATTGGAAGAACTTCCCAATTTCCCCCATCTTCGCGTCCGGGGACTGATGGCGATCCCCCCGGTGAGCCATGAGCCGGGCGATAATCTGAAATTTTTTATAGAAATTTCAAAGCTTTCTGTTGACATCACGGGAAAAAAATACGATAATGTAACCATGGAATGCCTATCCATGGGTATGTCGGACGACTTCGCCGATGCCATCCGGGCAGGCTCCACCATGATCCGTGTGGGCACCGCCATTTTCGGTGCCCGGAACTACGCCAAACCTCATCAGTAAATTTTGATGTACAGATACTTTTAGGAGGAATATAGAGATATGAGTTTTTGGGATGAGATCAAGAATTTTACCAAGCCCTACAACGATGACGAGGATTACGACGATTACGACGACGAGATGGACGACTCCTTCGAGGAGGAGACCCAGCCCGAGCGTACTCCCCGCTTCGGCCGCCGCGAGGCTGCTCCCGCCCAGGAGCCCGCTTTCGCTCCCGCTGTGAGCGCCACCACCACCTTCACCCCCGCTGCCTCCGCCGGCTTCAGCGGTCAGGTGGTCAACACCAACGCCAACAAGATCCAGCTGATCCTGGTTCGCCCCGAGAGCTTCAACGACGCTCCCACCATCGCCGCCAACATGCGCGCCAAGAAGGCCGTCGTGCTGAACCTGGAGGGCGTGGAGAAGAACCTGGCCCGCCGCGTCGTTGACTTCCTGTCCGGCTGCGCCTACGCTCTGGACGGCACCGTCAAGAAGGTGTCCCAGGCCACCTACGTCTTCTGCCCCTACAACATGGAAGTTCTGGGCGATCTGAAGAACCTGCAGGGCGAGGTCGAAAATTACGTTTAATAGATGCAACCGCTGAACAAATCGTCTTCGGCGGACAGCGGATCTTTTGGCTCAACTGTGCAGTTTGAAAACTCGAAATACACAAAGTATTCCTTCGTTTCCAAACTTTCATTTGAGCCAAAATCTCTCGCTGACCGCTCTCGTCGATTTATTCATCGGTCGCATATTCCCATCTCCCCGCACAAGAAAGGACTAGCCTATGTTTACACCGCAGCAGCTCGATGAGATCTCCTTCGCCAGAGCCCGCTTCAACGGCTACGACATCGATTCCGTGGACGAGGTGCTGGTGCCCCTGATCGAGGACTACACCACCCTCTACAAGGAGAACGCCCTGCTCAAGAGCAAGATGCGCGTTCTGGTGGAGAAGCTGGAGGAGTACCGCAACGGCGAGGCAAGTCTCCGCGACGCCATGGTGGGCGCTCAGAAGTCCGCCGACCAGATGATCCGGGAGACCGAGGCCAAGTGCGCCCAGATGCTCTCCGACGCCAATCTGGCCGCCGCCGAGAATGCCAAGAACGCAGTCACCCTGATCGCCGCCGAGAATGCTCGGGTCGAGGAGGCCAAGAAGGCCGCTGCCGCCCGGATCGAGGAGATCCAGGAGCAGATGAAGACCTGCGTCCAGGCCCTGGAGCGGATCAAGACCGCCAACCTGCCCACCGAGCCCCCCAAGGAGCATGCCGCCACCGCCGACGCCGTGGCCGACGAGATCGCCTCCACCCTGGAGGCCATGATGGGCACCGCCGACGAGCCCGCCCCCAAGGCCGAGCCCAACCACCCCAACTCCAACACCACCAGCCGTTTCACCAACCTGCAGTTTGGTCGGAACTACGATCCCACCAAGTAAAGATCCCCCAACGCCATGACGAGGACAAGCGACCCGCCCCCTGTTTTCCAGAGAACTGCCGGTTGGTGCAAGGCAGAAAAACAGCCCGGGAACCGTATCACCTCCGAGCAGCGGTCTGAATTTCAGTAAGACACGCCGGGTCCGCCCGATACAGCGAAACGAGTGCCGGAAATTTTTCCGGAACAAGAGTGGTACCGCAGAGGAACGATGCGCCTTTGTCTCTTAATGTAAGGGACAAAGGCGTTTCTCTTTTTGCCCAGCCAAAATCGCGCTGTCATTGCGAGCCCCAACGGGGCGCGGCAATCTCCTGGTACAGCTTCAAAGTCTGCACCGCTGTGGCGGGAGATTGCCACGTCGCTTCGCTCCTCGCAATGACAGAGGTAGCTTTTACCCGCAAGCAACCAACCCACATTCCCGGTCAAAAGAACCGGGTCAAAATCATGTAATATCACAATTGGAGGTAACTTCAAAATGGACTATAAAAAGTCAATCATCACCCCGAAGACCGACTTCCCCATGAAGGCCGGTCTGCCTGCCCGGGAGCCCAAGATGCTGGAAAAGTGGCAGGAGCTGGATCTGTACAACGCCATGCTGGAGAAGAACAAGGATCTGCCCCCCTTCGTTCTGCATGACGGCCCTCCCTTCTCCAACGGCTACATCCACATGGGCCACGCCCTGAACAAGACCCTGAAGGACTTCATCGTCCGCTCCCAGGCCATGATGGGCCACTACACCCCCTACGTCCCCGGCTGGGACAACCACGGTCTGCCCATCGAGCGGGCCATCGAGACTTCCAAGAAGAAGCTCAACAAGGACATGTCCGTGCCCGAGTTCCGCACCGCCTGTGAAGCCTTCGCCGAGGACTTCATCCAGAAGCAGATGGGCGGCTTCAAGCGGCTGGGCGTGGTCGGTGACTGGGAGCATCCCTACCGCACCATGGATCGTCATTTCGAGGCCCAGGAGGTCAAGGTCTTTGGCCGCATGTTCGACAAGGGCTACATCTACAAGGGCCTGAAGCCCGTTACCTGGTGCCCCTTCTGCGCCACCGCCGTGGCCGAGGCCGACATCGAGTACAAGGACGATCCCTGTACCTCCGTCTACGTCAAGTTCCCCATGAAGGACGACCTGGGCAAGCTGGCCGGTTTCGACCTGAGCAAGATGTTCTTCGTCATCTGGACTACCACCATCTGGACGCTGCCCGGCAACATGGGCATCTGCCTGCATCCCCGTGACGCCTACGTTCTGGTCAAGGCCGAGAACGGCGAGACCTACATCATGGCCGAGGCCCTGATGGAGAAGACCATGAAGATGGGCGGCTTCGAGAATTACGAAGTCCTGGCCACCTACCCCGGCCAGTTCTTTGAGAACATGCTGGCCCAGCATCCCTTCCTGGACAAGACCTCCCGTCTGGTGAACGCCGAGTACGTCACCATGGACTCCGGTACCGGCTGTGTCCACACCGCCCCCGGCTTCGGTGCCGACGACTACCAGACCTGCATGCGCTACGGCATGGAGCTGGTGGTGCCCGTGGACGACTACGGCCGCCACACCGAGTATGCCGGCAAGTACGCCGGTCTGCCCACCGAGAAGTCCAACCCCATCATCAAGGCCGACATGGAAGAGTCCGGTATGCTCTTCGCCTCCGAGGAGATCATCCACTCCTACCCCCACCACGACCGCTGCAAGAAGCCCGTCATCTTCCGCGCCACTCCCCAGTGGTTCTGCTCCGTCGAGTCCTTCAAGGATCAGGCTGTGGCCGCCATCGAGAACGTCCAGTGGTTCCCCGCCTGGGGCGAGGATCGCATGGTCTCCATGATCCGCGAGCGCGCCGACTGGTGCATCTCCCGTCAGCGCCGCTGGGGTCTGCCCATCCCCGTGTTCTACTGCAAGGATTGCGGCAAGCCCGTCTCCACCCCCGAATCCATCGCCAAGATCTCTGCCCTCTTTGACGAGAAGGGCTCCAACGCCTGGTTCGAGTCTGACGCCATGGAGCTGGTGCCTGAGAACTTCACCTGCCCCCACTGCGGCGGTAAGGAATTCGATAAGGAGACCGATACTCTGGACTGCTGGTTCGACTCCGGCTCCACCCATTACGCCTCCCTGATGCACCGGACTCCCGAGCTGTGGCCCGCTGACGTGTATCTGGAGGGTGCCGACCAGTACCGCGGCTGGTTCCAGTCCTCTCTGCTGACCTCCGTCGGTGCCCTGGATCAGGGTGCCCCCTTCAAGCAGGTTCTGACCCACGGCTGGGTCGTGGACGGCCAGGGCCGCGCCATGCACAAGTCCCTGGGCAACGGCGTGGATCCCGCCGACCTCATCAAGGACTTCGGTGCCGACATCGTCCGTCTGTGGGCCGCTTCCAGCGACTACCACGCCGATGTCCGCTGCTCCAAGGAGATTTTCAAGCAGATCGCCCAGAACTACCTGAAGTTCCGCAACACCGCCCGCTACTTCCTGGGCAACCTCAGTGACTTCGATCCCAACACCGACATGGTGGCCGCAGAAAACCTGGAGGAGCTGGATCGCTGGGCTCTGACCAAGCTGGACGAGCTGACCCGTCTGGTTCGCAAGAGCTACAACGGCTACGAGTTCCACGTCATCACCCACGCCATGAACGACTTCTGCGTGGTGGAGCTGTCCAGCTTCTACCTGGATATCCTGAAGGATCGTCTGTACTGCGAGGACAAGGCCGGTCTGCGCCGCCGCTCCGCCCAGACTGCCCTGTTCCTGATCGTGGACGCCATGGCAAAGCTGTTCGCTCCCATCCTGGCCTTCACCTGCGATGAGATCTGGCAGTCCATGCCCCACCTGGCTTCCGACGATGCCCGGAACGTGCTGCTGAACCAGATGCCCGAGTCCTTCGTGGGCTATGCCCTGACCGCTGACCAGATGGCCAAGTGGGATATGGTCATGAAGCTGCGCCAGGATGTCAACGGCGTTCTGGAGAAGGCCCGCGCCGACAAGCGCATCGGCAAGGCTCTGGAGGCCCACGTGACTCTGGCTTCCGAGAATGCCGAGCTGAAGGCCGCCTGTGAGGGCCTGAACCTGGCTGAGGTCTGCATCGTCTCCGCCGTCGATTGGGCCTCCCCCGAGGAGGGTGCCCAGATCGGCACCGGCACCAACTTCGCTGACCTGACCATCGGCGTCAGTGAGGCCAAGGGCGAGAAGTGCCCCCGCTGCTGGATGCACTCCACCGAGTCCGACGAGAACGGCCTGTGCAAGCGCTGCGCCGGTGTCATGTCCCGTCTGGAGATCGAGCTGTAATCAAATTTCTGCCTTCTCTTGCCTCCCCTATTTATAGGGGAGGTGGCCCGGCGACAGCCGGGTCGGAGGGGTTCTGCCCGCTTTGCACCGCAAAGCGGGCTTTCCTCCTATTTGCTTTGCAAATAGGAGGAAAGCCCCCCTGGCCTGCGGCCATCCCCCCTCATAAATGAGGGGGGCAAGCATGCAGTTTTTGCCCTTTTTCAAAAATAATGCTTGACTTTTCGAAGACCCATGCTATAATATGCATGTTCGGTTCGAGTTGCCGGTATAGCTCAGTCGGTAGAGCAACTGATTTGTAATCAGTAGGTCGGGGGTTCGAGTCCGTCTACCGGCTCCACCGAGCTGGGAAAGAGAATATGGGGGAGTTCCCGAGTGGCCAAAGGGGACAGACTGTAAATCTGCTGCGTTTCGCTTCGATGGTTCGAATCCGTCCTCCCCCACCAGAAAAAAGCACTTGCGAAAGCAAGTGCTTTTTTCAATGAAATTTGCCCTGCGGGCAAGTGAAGTTCTGCTTCGCAGAATGAAGTACGCTTCGCGTATGAAGTGTGCTACCGCACATGATGGCAAATTTCACTTCATGTCCGAAGGACACTTCATTGCGCAGCAACTTCATATTGCGTCAGCAATACTTCATTTTTCTTCATTTCCCCCTTGACAAATCCGAAATCCGTGCTATAATAACCAAGTCTTTCAGACACAACCGAATACGGGGGAGTTCCCGAGTGGCCAAAGGGGACAGACTGTAAATCTGCTGCGTTTCGCTTCGATGGTTCGAATCCGTCCTCCCCCACCAGAAAAAAGCACTTGCGAAAGCAAGTGCTTTTTTCAATGAAATTTGCCCTGCGGGCAAGTGAAGTACACCTACGGTGTATGAAGTACGCTTCGCGTATGAAGTGTGCTTCGCACATGGGGGCAAATTTCACTTCATAGCGAAGCTACTTCATGTCCGAAGGACACTTCATATTGCGAAGCAATACTTCATTTATAACCTTCCGGCCCCCTTGCCGTTTTCCCGAAATCGCTGTATAGTCTAAAAAAACGAAAGGCGGCGATCCAATGCTTGAATCCCAGCTTGAACTCCTCCGGCAGCGTTCCGGAAAATCCGTCAGCCTCGGCATCACCGAGACCGGCGAGCCCCGGCGGTCGATCCCCGTGCCCTGGCAGAGGGACATGAACGCCTACAACATGCGCACTCCCAATGTGTATCTCGCGCCCGGCGATCTGGCTGACCCTGTGGTGCGGGAGCTGCTGAGCGGCTGCCGGGTGGTGGGGTGCTATGTGTTCTGCCCGATGGCGGACTACGGCTTCCTCTGCGATTTTCCCCGGCTTCAGGATATCCACATCCGCGGCGGCTTCGCGCTGAAGAGCCTGGAATTCCTGCGCACCATGGAGGACTGGTTCCAGCTGTGCATCTGGGACGCAGACCTGCCCGATCTGGATGCCCTCTTCCCCGAGGGGGTGCACAAAGGCCTCCACAGCTATTGCGTGTGCTTCAACGGCTGCACCATCGCGGATATCTCCGCCCTGGAGCGGGAAGATGTCCGGCTGTCGGAGCTGGTGATCCTGGTGCCCCAGGGTGCCCGCCAGCGGGAGCGGTGGCAGAACGTGCGGTGCGGGAAGTACACCTATCATGAGTACAGGTGAGTTTTTACCATTTTGCAAAAACCCGGACTTTTCTTTCTGCCGAAATGGCGCATAATGCCGAATTTCTTGCAGATCTCAAACCTTTCCTTGCATCCGTATTTTTCCGTGCTATAATGGGCACTATCGTTGCAAAACGAAAGAAAATTCGAAAGGAACCAAGAGAAATGTTTGAAAAATTCTTCAAGCTCGCGGCCAACGGCACCACCGTGAAGCGGGAAGTCATGGCGGGCATCACCACCTTCATGACCATGGCCTACATCCTGGCCGTCAACCCCAGCATCCTGGGTGACGCGGGCATGGATCCCACCGCCGTGCTGCTGGCCACCGCCATCGCCTCCTTCCTCGGCACCGCCTGCATGGCCTTCATGGCCAACCTGCCCTTCGCCCTGAGCGCGGGTATGGGTCTGAACGCCTTCCTGGCCTACACCGTTGTCCTGGGCTTCGGCTACAGCTGGCAGGTGGCTCTGCTGGCCGTCTTCGTCGAGGGTATCATCTTCATCGGCCTGTCCCTGACCAATGTCCGGGAGGCCATCTTCAACGCCATCCCCCTGAACCTGAAGCGGGGTGTCTCTGTTGGCATCGGCCTGTTCATCGCCTTCATCGGCCTGCAGAACGCAGGTCTCTGCGTGGACTCTTCCACCCTGGTGACCATCACCAGCTTCACCGAGAATTTCAGCACCAGCGGCATCTGCGCGCTGCTGGCTCTGGTGGGTCTGTTCATCACCGCCGTGCTCTACATTAAAAATGTCAACGGCGCCATCCTGCTGGGCATCGTCGCCACCTGGATCATCGGCATGATCTGCCAGGTCGCGGGCATCTACGTTCCCGACTATGAGAATTACTTCTCCCTGTTCCCCAGCTGGGGTCTGACCGACTTTTCCAAGCTGGGCGAGACCTTCGGCCAGTGCTTCAACGTGGATTTCTCCTCCGTCGGCATGGTCAACTTCATCGTCATCGTCATGAGCTTCCTGTTCGTTGACCTGTTCGACACCCTGGGCACCCTGATCGGCGTGGCCACCAAGGCCGACATGATCGACGAGGAGGGTCGTCTGCCCGGCATCAAGCCCGCCCTGATGGCCGATGCCATCGGCACCACCGCCGGTGCCGTCCTGGGTACCTCCACCGTCACCACCTTCGTCGAGTCCGCCTCCGGTGTCGCCGCCGGCGGCCGCACCGGTCTGACCGCCCTGACCACCGGTGTGCTGTTCCTGGCCTCCACCCTCTTCGCCCCCATCTTCACCGCCATCCCCAGCTTCGCCACCGCCCCCGCCCTCATCATGGTGGGCTTCCTGATGGTGGGCACCGTCACCGAGATCCGCTTCGAGCTGGACAACCTGACCGAGGCCATCCCCGCATATCTCGCCATCATCGCCATGCCCCTGTTCTACTCCATCTCCGAGGGCATTTCCCTGGGCATCATCAGCTACGTGCTGCTGAATCTGGCCGCTGGCAAGGGCAAGTCCGTCAAGCCCCTGATGTACGTGCTGGCCGTGCTGTTCGTGCTGAAGTATATCTTCCTGTAAGACCCCCTTTCTCCCGTCCGGGATCCGGACGGGAGTATTTTTGTGAACATCGCCTGTTTCACCCGGCAGAACTTCATACCATTTTATCGCTTTTGCCTGAAACCACCTTGCAATTACTTCCAGCCTATTGTAAAATTGTACAGAATACAGTTCCGGAAGGGCGGCTTGATGGGCACTTTCACGGGAGGTGGCCCGTGGAACGCATCTGATCCCGCCAGTTCCGGGCTGGTTTGTCCGGGGAGCGTCACGGCTCCGGCAGGCGAGCGGCAGCCCGTCCCCCCGGGAAACGTATCCGTAAGTTGGAAACGCGGTATATACGCGGAGCTTCGCCTGACTCCCGCGGGATATACTGCAGAAAGGTGTGAAGAACAAGAATGAAAAAGATCACAGCAAAGCGTCTTCTGGCCTTCGTTCTGGCACTGGCCATGGTCATCGGCATGTTCCCCGCCATGACCGCCTCCGCCGTTGAGGAGGAGTCCTCCACCGTCAAGATCGGTGCTGAGGTTCTGCTCGAGAGCGAATACTGGCAGGAGTACCTGAGCGGCAAGAGCGTGGCCCTGTTCACCAACCAGGTCTGCGTGGATGCCGAGATGAACCACCTGGCCGACAAGCTGGCCGCCTCCGAAAGCATCAACCTGGTGTGCCTGTTCGGCGGCGAGCACGGCCTGCGCGGCGCTGCCCAGGCCGGCGCAGCAGTTCCCCACTGCATCGACGCCACCACCGGCCTCATCAACTGGAGCCTGTACTCCGGCGGCACCATCGACACCGAGGCCCTGGGCATCGCTGCCCTGGATGAGGGCATGGAGAACCCCTCCAGCCCCAACCGTCCCACCCGTGCCATGTTCACCGGCAACAACGGCAAGTGGTACGAGCCCATCGACGTCATCCTGTTCGACCTGCAGGAGATCGGCTCCAAGACCTGGACTTACCTGTACAACCTGGCTGACCTGATGGCCGCCTGTGTCGAGGCAAAGAAGTTCTACGGTCAGGAAGTCGAGCTGATCGTGCTGGATCGTCCCTCCCCCATCAGCTCCGATGTGGTCGAGGGCACCATGCATGCCTCCAACAACCAGACCGGCTTCGCCCGCTTCCCCCTGCCCTCCCGCTATGGCCTGACCATGGGTGAGGTCGCTCTGATGTACCAGGGCGAGGGCTGGAGCTACTTCTGGCAGAAGACCTATCCCGGCGGCCCCGAGAACCTCTACGGCTCCACCACCTCCCTGTCCAGCAAGACCTACAAGGGTCTGTGGCCCTGGGAGAACGAGGTCGAGGAGGGCGACTCCGACGAGATCATCGCCATCAAGGAGAAGCTGACCGCCAACTTCGCCGACAAGCTGTCCTTCGCTGACTGCCCCGTCACCGTCATCCCCTGCGAGGGCTACACCCGCGACATGTACTGGGATGAGACCGGCCTGGAGTTCATCCTGCCCTCTCCCAACATGCCCACCGCCGAGGCCTGCCTGGTCTACACCGGCACCGTCTGGTTCGAGGGTCTGCCCATCAACGAGGGCCGCGGCACCACCCAGCCCTTCACCACCATCTCCGCTCCCTATATCACCGATGCCGATGCTCTGGCTGAGCGTCTGAACGGCTTCGGCCTGGACGGCGTCATCTTCCGCCCCGTCCACACCACCACCCTGTCCACCAACCAGCTGCTCTCCGGTACCGACTATGTCGGCAAGCTGGCCCACGGCGTGCAGATCCATGTCACCGACAAGCGGGCCTTCTCTCCCATCGAGATGCAGACCTACCTGAACCTGACCCTGCAGGCCATGTACGGCTGGGAGACCAAGGCCGAGCAGAAGGACGGCGACCACTTCTACTCCCACTACCAGCTGGACTACCGCTCCGGCTCCGACTGGGTGTCCGCTGATACCGCCGCCTTCCCCAAGGGCGCTTCCGACGAGCAGATCGTGGCCGAGGCCAACAGAATGCTGGCTCTGATGGACGAGCAGACCGCTGATTACAAGGTCATGCGCGAGAAGTACCTGCTGGACGAGTACAATGTCCCCGCTGACAAGGAGCTGGTCAATACCCTGGAGCCCCAGGTCATGCTGGGCGCCGAGGTCTACCTGAAGTCCAATCAGTACGGCCGCAAGATCGCCCTGGTCACCAACCAGTCCGGCGTCACCTCCGACCTGGAGCACATCGTTGATGCTCTGAACGACAAGTCCGATGTGGAGATCGTCTCCGTCATCACCACCGGCAATGGCCTGCGCGGCGAGTTCCAGACTGCTGAGGACGGTGTCTACACCGATGCCAAGACCGGCCTGACCGTCTACCGCGTCCACGAAAACGGCATCCCCGCCGAGGCTCTGGCCAATGTTCAGGACATCGTTTTCGATATCCAGGACACCGGCTCCCGCTGCAACGGCACTGTGGAATTCATGGCCCAGTGCATTGAGGCCGCCAAGGCTGCCGACATCACCTTCACCGTTCTGGATCGTCCCAACCCCGTCGGTGCTGCCGCCGTTGAGGGCCCCGTGGACACTGCCTATGGCATCTCCACCCGCCACGGCATGACCAATGGCGAGCTGGCCTTCTACCTGGCCAAGAAGCTGGGCTTCGAGAACGCCGGTGTCGTCAAGATGTTCGGCTACACCCGGGATATGCTGTGGGCCGACACCGGTCTGCAGTTCATCCAGACCGACCGCCGGATCGGCGCCGCCGAGGCTCTGCTGACCTACGCCTCCCTGGGCTGGCTGGAGGGCATCGAGTCCGTCTCCTACGGCTGGGGCACCACCAAGACCTATGAGTTCTTCGGCGCACCCTACATGAAGGACGACATGGTCGATTTCGCCAACGCTCTGAATGAGCTGGAGCTGCCCGGCGTCCGCTTCCGTCTGGCTGCCATGACTCCCTGGAACAACACCACCGAGCTGGCTGACATCCGCTACCCCGCCGAGGCCTGCTACGGTGTGCAGATGCACATCCTGGACGAGGAGGCCTACAGCGCCATCGACACCATCCTGGGCATCCTGTACACCATGAAGGAGTTCTTCCCCGATGAGTTCTCCCTCTCCGAGCAGTTCAACGAGATCGTCGGCTCCGCTGTCATCGCCGACGGCATCAACAACGACCGCAGTCTGCCCGAGCTGATGGATTCCTACAAGGACGATCTGGCCGAGTTCAAGACCGCCCGTCAGGACTGCCTGATCTACGGCGACGAAGCCGAGTCCTATGTGGACTACCTGGTCGACACCATGTCCCTGCGCGACAAGGTCACCCAGATGATGATGGTTGACTTCCGCAAGTGGGGCGCAACCGCCGAATCTTCCACCGACTTCACCGAGATGAACGACGAAGTCCGCAAGATCATCGAGGACTACAACTTCGGCTCCATCATCCTGTTCGCCAACAACATCAAGGAGACCGAGCAGTCCTTCAATCTGGTCTACGCCATGCAGGAAGCCGCCACCAAGGACGGCGGCCTGGCCCTCATCATCTGCGCCGACCAGGAGGGTGGCTCCGTCTACCGTCTGGGCTCCGGCACCGCCCTGCCCGGCAACATGGCTCTGGGCGCAACCTACGCCGCCAACGGCACCAAGTACGCCCTGCACGCCG
>SVLP01000004.1 GCA_015067895.1 Oscillospiraceae bacterium
AAGGAGGTGTCACCATGGCTGTTCCTAAGTGTAAAGTGTCTTCCGCCCGCCGCGATAAGCGCCGTGGCTCCAACTGGAAGCTGAGCGCTCCCAGCGTTGCCGTCTGCTCCAAGTGCGGCGAGCCCGTCGCTCCCCACCGCGCATGCAAGGCTTGCGGTACCTACAATGGCCGTCAGGTCATTGCCGCCAAGGCTGAGTAATTCTCACCAAGAGTAAGAGGAAGACGAATGTCTTCCTCTTTTTCTTCACGGTTGTGGTTAACGATGATAACCACCTGTGCAGACACCTGGTCAGAGGTGTCCCTACATTCATTTTTCCGTGCCATTTTCATTTTCCCGTTGATTTCTTCGGAAAAATGTGGCATATTAAATAAGATAAACACCCGCTATTTACTGAAAGGAGTGATCCGCATGGCAAAAGGTCTGATCGCCATCGTTGGCCGTCCCAACGTTGGCAAATCCATGCTGTTCAATAAGCTCACCGGTCACCGCACCTCCATCGTGGAGGATACCCCCGGCGTCACCCGTGACCGGATCTACGGCGACTGTGAATGGTGCAACCGCACCTTCTCTCTGGTGGACACCGGCGGCATCGAGCCCGGCACCGAGAACGACATGCTGAAATTCATGCGCCGCCAGGCCGTCATCGGCATCGAGCTGGCCGACGCCATCGTCATGGTGGTGGATGTCAAGTCCGGCGTCACCGCCGCTGACCAGGATGTGGCAACCATGCTGCGCAAGTCCGGCAAGCCCGTGGCCCTGGCCGTCAACAAGTGTGACTCCGTGGGCTACTACAACCCCGACGTCTACGAGTTCTACAGTCTCGGCATCGGTGATCTGTTCGAGACCTCCGCTGTCCACGGCCACGGCACCGGCGATCTGCTGGACTGGTGCCTGGAGCAGCTGCCCCCCGAGGAGGAGACCGACGAGCAGTCCGATGTCATCAACGTTGCCATCGTGGGCAAGCCCAACGTGGGCAAGTCCTCCCTGCTCAACCGGATCCTGGGCGAGGAGCGCGTCATCGTCTCCAATGTGGCCGGCACCACCCGGGACGCCATCGACTCCTACTTCGAGAACGAGTCCGGCAAGTACAATTTCATCGACACCGCCGGTATGCGCCGCAAGAGCAAGGTCGATGATGTCATCGAGAAATATTCCAACATGCGTACCATCGCCGCCATCGAGCGGGCCGACGTGTGTCTGATCCTGGTGGATGCCAATGACGGCGTCACCGAGCAGGACACCAAGATCGCAGGTCTGGTGCACGAAGCGGGCAAGGCCGCCATCATCGTGGTCAACAAGTGGGACGCCGTGCCCGACAAGGAGACCAACACCATGCGCGACATCGAAACTGCAGTCCGCAACGGTCTGGCCTACATGCAGTACGCCCCCATCCACTTCATCTCCGCCCTGACCGGTGCGAGGGTGGACAAGCTCTTTGAGATGATCCAGTCCGTCAACGAGCAGAACAACTTCCGCATCCCCACCGGTCAGCTCAACTCCATCCTGGCCGAGGCCACCGCAAGAGTCCAGCCTCCCACGGACAAGGGCCGCCGCCTGAAGATCTACTACATGACCCAGGCCAGTACCAAGCCCCCCCACTTTGTCATCTTCTGCAACGACGCCCGGCTCTTCCACTTCTCCTATCAGCGTTATCTGGAGAACCAGATCCGCGACGTCTTCGGTCTGAAGGGTACGCCCGTCCGCATCACCATCCGCCAGAAGGGCGAGAAGGAGGAGTAAACCATGTGGTTCAACGTTATCATCACCATTCTCACCGCCTACATGCTGGGCAACCTGAACGGCGCCGTCATGGTCAGCAAGCTGGTGGCCAATGAGGACGTCCGCAGCCACGGCAGCGGCAACGCCGGTCTGACCAACTTCATCCGCAACTATGGCGCAGCCTCCTCCCTGATGGTCATCGCCGTGGACATGGGCAAGGCAGTCCTTGCCTGCATGGTTGGCGGTCGGCTGCTGGCCCCCTACGGCTATGAGATCGCCGGTCGGGCTCTGGGCGGTCTGTTTCTGATCCTGGGCCACGACTTCCCTGCCCTGCTGGGCTTCAAGGGCGGCAAGGGCATCCTCTCCGGCGTCACCGTGGCCCTGTGTCTGGACTGGCGCATCGGCCTGTTCGTCTTTGGCATCTTCCTGGTGGCCTACTGGCTGACCCACTATGTCTCTCTGGGCAGTGTGCTGTCTTCCGGCTCCTTCGGCTTCATCTACGCCATCTTCCACTGGGATGAGAAGTTTGCCGTCATCGTCGGCTTCATCCTGAGTGCCCTGATCGTCTGGATGCACCGGGCCAACATCGTCCGGCTCGTCAAGGGTCAGGAGCGCAAGACCAATCTTCTGGGGAAAGGAAATCAGAAATGAAAGTAAGTGTCGTTGGCAGCGGCGCATGGGGCACGGCCCTGGCCATCCGTCTGCATAAGAACGGCCACGATGTGACCGTCTGGACTTTTGAAAAAGAGCTGATCGAGGAAATGGAGACCACCCGGCGCAACCCCCGCCTTCCCGGCGCGGAGCTGCCCGAGGGTCTGAAGATCTCCGGCGACTACGCCTGTGTCCGGGGAAGCAAGCTGGTGGTCATTGCCTCCCCCTCCTTCCCCATGCGCAGCGTCTGCCGGGGCGTGGCTCCCTACATCGATGACGATGCCGTGGTGGTCTCCGTGACCAAGGGCATCGAGGACGGCACCTGCAAGCGCATGAGCCAGATCGTGGCCGAGGAGACCGGCAAGAGCGTGGTCGTCCTGACCGGCCCCAGCCACGCCGAGGAGGTGGCTCTGAACATCCCCACCGGCTGCCTGGCCGCCTGTGAGGATCAGGCGCTGGCCGAGTTCGTCCAGGACGCCTTCATGGCCGACACCTTCCGCATCTACACCAGTGCCGACCCCCTGGGTGCGGAGCTGGGCGCGGCGCTGAAGAACGTCATTGCCCTGTGCGCCGGTGTCTGCGACGGCCTGGGCCACGGCGACAACACCAAGGCCATGCTGATGACCAGAGGCCTGACGGAGCTTGCCCGACTGGGCGTGGCCATGGGCGCCAACCGCGACACCTTCACCGGTCTGTCCGGCGTGGGCGATCTGATCGTCACCTGCACCTCCATGCACTCCCGCAACCGCAGAGCCGGTATCCTGATCGGCCAGGGCAAGGATGTCCAGACCGCCATGAAGGAGGTCGGCGCGGTGGTCGAGGGCTATTACGCCGCCAAGTCCGCCTGGGCTCTGGCCCAGAAAATGGGCGTGGAGATGCCCATCACCGAGGCCGCCTACAAGGTGCTCTATGAGGGCATGAGCGCAGCCGATATGACTGCTGAGCTGCTCATGCGGCGGAAGAAGGCCGAGTCCGAGGACGCGGGCTGGCTTTGATGAGTGCTGAGTTCTGAGTGCTGAGTGCTGAGTGCTGAATGAATGATAACGCCCCTGTGGAAGGATTTGCTTCCACAGGGGCGTTTTTTTCTTAATAATCGATATATCCTTCCTTGAAAAGTCCTTTGACAAGCCATTTGGGGAACTTTTCGGGATCACGACCCACCATGTACATAAGTCCTGCAAATATCAGGACAACTCCGAAGAAACCGCCGAAGAGCCTTATCAGCATAGGCAGCTCCGACCTGCGCTGTGCTGTCGCATCTTCCAGGGTCAGATAGTCGATCCCCTCGGCTTCAAGAGACTGGAGCCAGTAATAATCGGGATCCCCGTCCCCATCGATCCGCCTTGCATGGGCGGCGAAGACCGTTTCTCCGTCGCATTGCTCCAGAAGTGCCTCCGGGCGGGAAACGTATTCCGGGAATCCGCGAATCTCAAAAACTTCATCATACCCCTCGGCGGTCAGGATCAGGTATTGATCTTCCTCAGTCCAGCCCGTGAATGTCAAGCGCATCGTCTCACAATCGGAGCCATCCAGCGGTCTCCAGATACCCCAGGCGCAGTAACCGCACATGACAACCAGGAACACCACCATCAGGATGAAAACAAACAGAAACTCGCCAGGATTCCGCACATGGGCCCGGAATCCACTGCTGCGCTCCGGCCGCCAGTGACCGGGCAGCGTTTGCCCTCCGTGTGTTCTGCGGTATCCTTCCGACAATGCAGTCAGAAAACCTCCGTTTTCCTCGGAGAGCAGGTTGAAGGAAACCTTTTTGCCCAGGGCGTATACCGTGGATTCCACGGGATTGGTCGGATGGGAAGCCCAGCCGGTCACATCCTCGTAGCGGAAGCGGCGGTACATACCGATCAGGTTTTTCTGCGTAAAGCCCTCCCGGTCATAGACGATCCAGCAGTTTCGCCATCCCAGAATCAGCACCGACGACAGTACGGTTAAGGCGGCGAAAATGGCCATCGTAAATACACCAGCGTCCGCGCCAAGCCAACAGAATGCGGAAAATACACCGCCGCAGACTGCGCCCACCCAGAATAAGGATCCAGGCAGATATACACCGTTCTTCCTTGTCTTGCGATGCATATACTCCGGCACGCACAGCGCAAGCACCAGAACATACACCGCCGAAACAGCGGGGATCAGGTAAGTTTCCATGGCAGCTCCTCCTTTTCCTTATCATACCACAGCATACCCTGCCGTGCAAATGAAGAATCCTTAATTCGACCAAACCCCTGTGGAGGTTTGCTTCCACAGGGGCGGTTTTTATTTGGGGATGTAGGAATGGGTGGCGGTCTGACACAGTCTGTCGGCGGAATCGAAATATTCCTCTTTTATGAGGTTTCCCGCCTTGTCATAGGTTCGCACCTGTTTCGCGGTCATGGTGCCGTCCGGTTCGTATTGGATCTCGGTCTCGGTATTTGCGGTGTAGGTATATTCCCAGCAGCACTGGAGCACTTCATCCTGGAAACGTTCGAGCCGTGTGATCCTGTCCTTTCGGTCATAGGTATATGCATCCCGGCGGCCTTCGTCGCTTTCCGAACGAATCAGCAGGCCATCTTCGTAGAAGTATTCCGTGATAACGGGGGCGCGCTCACTTTCGTTCAGCTCCGCCGCACTCCACAGCACCACAGTGGTCTCATTTCGGAGCACGTTGCCCGCCTCGTCGAAGGTCTCCACGATGGTGTCCGTGCTGTAGGGGGAACGGTGGATGAATTCCGTGCGGGTCAGGTTTCCCTGTTCATCATAGGAATTCGTCCGGCTTTCGAACAGCTCGCCGTCGGTATAGGAGTCAAAATACACCAGTCTCCCTGATGCGTCATAGGAATTGACGTACTCCCGGACGCGGATGCAGCCGGTTTCGTCATAAATCCGCTCCTGCAGGAGCTGGCCGTGGTCATCGTATTCAAATTCGATCCGTTCGTACAGCGGCCCCATCCCGAAGAAATCATCATCCTCGTTGGTCAGGGCAATGAGCCGACCGGCTTCGTCGTATTCAAAGGTGCTGCGCTGAGGCGTTCCGTCGCGGTCGTCACAGACAGACTGGGCAAGCAGATATTCTGTTTTCGGTGCGCAGCCGGACAGGAGCAGCAGGCACAGAAGCAGTGCGATCAGGCGTTTCAATCGGCATTCCCCCTTTTCTTTATCATACCATAACATATCATGCCGTGCAAATGAAAAATCCTCAATTCATCGCGCGCAACAGAACAGACGCGGCGATCTGACGGTACTGCGTTGGAGATCGTACCTGGTTCCGGGAGATTGCCACGGCCTGCGGCCTCGCAATGACAGATTTTCTACGTTAGTTGTTCTGTTTGAACCGGTCAGTCATCCGTTCTGGTCGGCGGGGGCATGCCGCCCGCCCTACCGTTCCACTTCGCATTGCTATACAAAACAAAAACGGCACCCCCGTTCGGGGATGCCGAAATTTTGCCGCTATGGATCACACTGCCCGCTCAACCTTGTTGGAACGGAGGCATCTGGTACAAGCGTACACATGGCACGGAGTACCGTTGACAACCGCCTTAACACGCTTGACATTGGGCTTGACAGCACGGTTGGAACGTCTGTGGGAGTGGGAGACCTTGATACCAAAGGTAACGCCCTTACCACAATAATCACACTTCGCCATTCGTTGCACCTCCCATCGGTCAAAACTCATTCATACGCGCTTCTACGAACGCTTGAACATAATATCAGAGATTGGCGAAAAAAGCAAGCCTTTTTTTCAAAATTTTTTCATAAATTTTTTGGGGTTGCCATTCTCACTCCGCCGCTGTATAATAGTTCCATTATGAATTTCGGAGGTACCAAAATGGCCGAAACCTACTCTGTCCCCCTTTCGAAGGTGGTGTCCCAGTTCGATCTGAAGATCGCCTGGCAGTCCACGGACTATGAAAAGATCCAGATCACCGTGGCGGACGTGGCCCGTCCGGGATTGCAGATCGCGGGCTACTTCGACCATTTTGAGCCCATGCGCCTGCAGGTCATCGGCAATGTGGAGTCGAGCTACCTCGACAAAATGACCGCCGCCGAGCGGCTACTGGTCTACGACCGGCTCTTCAGCTTCAAGATCCCCGCCCTCATCGCCGCCCGTGGTCTGACTCCGGGCCCGGAGTCCCTGGAGATGGCTAAGAAACACAACATCACCATCCTCCAGTGGGCAGGCTCCACCAGCTCCATCGTCTCCTCCATCATCGCCTACCTGACCCGGGAGCTGGCGCCCAGAGTCACCCGCCACGGTGTGCTCATGGAGATCTACGGCGAGGGCGTCCTGCTCATCGGCGAAAGCGGCATCGGCAAGAGCGAGACCGCCGTGGAGCTCATCAAGCGTGGCCACCGGCTCATCGCTGACGATGCCGTGGAGATCAAAAAGGTCAGCTCCACCTCTCTCATCGGCTGCGCCCCGCCCCTGATCCAGAATTACATCGAGCTGCGGGGCATCGGCATCATCAATGTGGCCACCCTCTTCGGCGCGGGCGCCGTCAAGGACGCCACGACCATCGATCTGGTGGTGAGCATCGTCCCCTGGGACACCAAGGAGGTCTACGACCGGCTGGGCCTGGAGGATCACTTCTACGACCTGCTGGGCGTTCAGGTGCCGCTGAACACCATCCCCGTCACCCCGGGCCGGAATCTGGCCGTGATCCTGGAGGTGGCCGCCATGAACAACCGCCAGCGGCGCATGGGCTACAACGCCGCCCAGGAGTTCACCGCCCAGATCAGCAACCATCTGATGCAGTCCATTTAATTTGAATCCAGCATGTCATTGCGAGCCAGTGCTCACACTGGCGTGGCAATCTCCCGATGTTTTCGGACACCTTGGGGGATTGCCACACCAGTCTGCGGACTGGTTCGCAATGACATGTTCTTTTTTGGGTCATAGACTCATAGCCTGTTCTAACCTTTCAACTTTCAGGAGGCTGGCTATGGAAAACATCTACCGGGATATGGCCGCGCGGACTGGCGGCAGCATCTACATCGGCGTGGTGGGGCCCGTACGGACGGGCAAATCCACCCTCATCAAGCGGATCATGGAGGAGCTGGTGATCCCCAACATCCCCGACCCGGCCCGGGCGGCCCGGGCCCGGGATGAGCTGCCCCAGAGCGGCTCCGGCAAGACCATCATGACCTCTGAGCCCAAATTCGTGCCGGAGGAGGCGGTGGAGATCCTCCCCGACGGCACCACGAAGCTGCGCATCCGGCTCATCGATTCGGTGGGCTATATGGTGGAGGGGGCCGTGGGAGCCACGGAGGACGGGGTGCCGAGAATGGTGTCCACACCCTGGCAGCCAGAGCCCATCCCCATGACGGAAGCAGCGGAGCTGGGGACGAAGAAGGTCATGGACGATCACGCCTCCATCGGCATCGTGGTCACCACCGACGGCACCGTCACGGACATCCCCCGCTCTGACTATGTCCAGGCGGAAAGGCGGGCCATCGAGGACATCCGGAAGACCGGCAAGCCCTTCGTCACCATCATCAACACCACCGACCCCATGGGCGACGCCGCCGCGTCCCTCCGGGCCGAGCTGAAGGAAGCCTACGGCATCAACGCCGCCATTGCCGATTGCCAGAGTCTGACCGCCGAGGGCTGCGCCGCCCTGCTGCAGGATCTGCTGTGCGCCTTCCCCCTGGGCGAGGTGCGGGTGCATCTGCCCAGGTGGGTGGAGGCTCTGGAGGAGGACAGTCCCATCCTGGGTAAGATCTACGACGGTCTGCTGGAGCGAACCGCAGCCATCCAGACCCTCGGCCAAGCGGCAGAGGAGCTGGGCAAGCTGGCGTCCCTGGAGGAGGTTCGCGGCATCAGCATCGAATCCACCGACCTGGCCACCGGCACGGTGCACTGCCGCATCCGTCTGCCGGAGCAGCTCTACTACGACACCCTGAGCCGCCGGGCCGGGATCCCCATCCGCTCCGACGCCGACCTGATCCGGCTGCTGACGGAGCTGACGGGCGTAAAGGCAGAATACGACCGGATCGCCGAGGCCCTGGATGCGGTGAAGACAGGCGGCTACGGCATCGTCATGCCTTCTCAGGAGGAGATGGCCCTGGATAAGCCGGAGCTTTTGAAGAAGGGCGGCTCCTTCGGCGTGAAGCTCCGCTCCTCGGCCCCCAGCATCCACATGCTCCGGGTGGACATTGCCACGGAGCTGAGCCCCATGGTGGGCAGCGAGGAGCAGGCAAGGGATCTTCAGGAGCGGCTCAGCGGCACACCGGAGGAGGTCTTCGGCAGCAACCTCTTCGGCAAGTCCGTCTACGACATGGTGCGCGAGGGCCTGACAGGCAAGCTGATGCAGACCGGCCCCGAGGTGCGGGAGAAGTTCCGCCAGAGCCTGAGCCGCATCCACAACGAGGGGGCCCAGGGGCTCATCTGCATCATATTGTAAACCTTGACATCCGTCGCTTTTGGTCGTACAATAGAAATAAGATAACGATCAAGGAGTGATATAATATGCCCAATTCCACCGACACCATGCTCTGGAGGGACAAGAAACGCTACCTGGGTATGCCCATCAGCTTTACCACCTATTCCGTCTCCGACGACCGCCTGTTCCGGGAGACCGGCTTCCTGAACCGCAAGTATGAGGAGATCCTGCTCTACCGCGTCCGCGACATCTCCCTGAGCCGCAGCTTCGGCCAGATGATCTTCGGCGTCGGCACCATCACCGTCATCTCCTCCGACAAGTCCAGCGGCAAGCTGGAGATCCAGAATGTCAAGTCTTCCAAGGAGGTCAAGGAGCTGATCCACCAGCTGGTGGAGGAGGCCAAGGCCCGCCGCCGCTTCCGCTTCGGTGAGTTCGACTCCGTTTCCGATGATCTGGACGACAACTTCGACAATGACCTTTGATTTATGTCGGATCGGGCGCACGATGCAGGTCGTGCGCCCTTTTTCGGAATCCCGGCACACCCAATTCGATTGTGCAAAGCGCCTGTTTCTATCGACGACTTTTAAGCAAAATCATGAATTTCCCCATTGACAACAGAGGGGATTTCGTGATATCATTCCATGGATAAAAATTTAGATCAAAGGAGGAATTTCCTGTGCTGATGAAGCTCAATGGTGTCAATTGCTGGCGCGGCGGCAAATTTGTCGTCCAGGACGTTTCCGCCCCTATTTCTTCCTGCGATGGGTGTGTTCCCGTTTCCTCTGCGGGTAACTGTTTCCTTTTCCCCGGTTTCGTAGATGTTCATGTGCATCTTCGCGAGCCGGGTTTTTTGTATAAGGAGACCATCGCCACCGGTACCGCGGCCTGTGCCCGCGGCGGCTATAGCGACGTGTGCGCCATGCCGAACCTGAATCCCGTTCCCGATTCCCCCGAGCATCTGGCTCCTCAGCTGGAAGCCATTAAAAAGGATGCCTGCATCCGTGTCTACCCCTACGGTGCCATCACCGTGGAGGAAAAGGGCGAAGTCCTCGCCGATCTCGACGGCATGGCCCCCGACGTCATCGCCTTCTCCGACGACGGCAGAGGCGTCCAGGACGAGGAAATGATGCGCAGAGCCATGCTCAAATGCAAGGAATTGGGCAAGATCCTGGTAGCCCACTGTGAGGACAACAGCCTGCTTCGCGGCGGCTATATCCATGACGGCGAATACGCTGCGGCCCACGGCCATCGGGGCATCTGCTCCGAGAGTGAATGGGGCCCCATCGCCCGGGATCTGAAGCTTGCCAAGGAGACCGGCTGCAAGTACCATGTGTGCCACATCTCCACCAAGGAGAGCGTCGACCTGATCCGCAAGGCCAAGGCCGAGGGCGTGGACGTCACCTGTGAGACCGGCCCCCATTACATCCTGCTCTCTGACAAAGATCTGCAGGAGGACGGCCGCTTCAAGATGAATCCCCCCCTGCGCTCCGAGGACGACCGCAAGGCCATCCTGGAGGGCATCCTGGACGGCACCATCGATATGATCGCCACCGACCACGCCCCCCACTCCGCTGAGGAGAAGGGCAAAGGTCTGGAGAAGAGCGCCATGGGCGTCGTGGGCATCGAGACCGCCTTCCCCCTGCTCTACACCTATCTGGTGAAGCCCGGCCTGATCTCTCTGGAGCGGCTGGTGGAGCTGATGGCGGTGAATCCTCGCAGGCGTTTCAACATCCCCGAGACCGAGGATTTCTCCGTCTGGGATCTGAGCAAGGAATACACCATCGACCCGGCAGACTTCCTGTCCAAGGGCCGTGCCACCCCCTTCGCCGGATGGAAGGTATCCGGTGAGAATCTGATGACCATCGTAGGAGGCAAAATCGTATGGCAGAAATGAAAAACAAGAAACTCGTCCTGGAAAACGGCACCGTGTTCGAGGGCTTCGGCTTCGGCGCTGACCGGGATACCGTCGCGGAGCTGGTGTTCAACACCTCCATGGTCGGCTACCAGGAGATCGTCTCCGAGAACAGCTACTTCGAGCAGCTGGTGGTGCTGACCTACCCCATCATCGGCAGCTACGGCGTCAACGATGAGGACGACGAGTGCAAGAACCCCAACATCGGCGGCCTGATCGTCCGGGACTACAACGATATGCCCTCCAACTTCCGCTACACCAAGACCCTGAGCGAAGCCATGGAGGAGGACGGCATCCCCGGCATTTACGGTCTGGACACCCGCGCCCTGACCCGTCTCATCCGGGACAACGGCACCATGAAGGCCATGATTACCTCCATTGACACCCCCGTGGAGGACGCTCTGGCTGCCATCCGCGCCTGGGCTCCCTCCAAGGATGCCGTGGCCAAGGTCAGCTGCAAGAAGCGTTGGTACTCCCGTACCCCCAATCACAAGTACAGCGTTGTCGCTGTGGACTGCGGCATCAAGCTCAGCTCCATCAAGAATCTGAATAAGCTGGGCTGCAACGTCACCGTCGTCCCCTACAACACCACCGCCGAGGAGGTGCTGAGCCTGCAGCACGACGGCCTGTTCATTTACGACGGCCCCGGCGATCCCAACGATGTGCCCTCCGTCGTCAAGCTGATCCAGGAGCTCCAGGGTCAGATGCCCATCCTGGGCGTGGAGCTGGGTCACCAGCTGGTGTGCCTGGCAAACGGCGCCAAGGTCGTGAAGATGGACTGCGGCCACCACGGCTGCAACCACCCCATCCGCAATCTGGATACCGGCCGTCTGGAGTTCGCCCCCCAGAGCCACAACTATATGCTGAGCGCCGATTCCATCGAGGGCACCGGTCTGCGGATCACCCATGTCAACGTCCTCGACGGCACCCCCGAGGCCGCCGAGAGCACCATCTACCCCACCCTCTCCGCCCAGTTCGACCTGAGCGGCGACCACCCCCTGTATGAGAAATTCCTGAAGCTGATGGAGGAGGGCAAGCGCAATGCCTAAGAGAACGGATATCAAGAAAGTCATGGTCATCGGCTCCGGCCCCATCGTCATCGGTCAGGCCGCTGAGTTCGACTACGCAGGCACCCAGGCCTGCCTGGCACTGAAGGAGGAGGGCTACGAGGTCGTCCTGCTCAACTCCAACCCCGCCACCATCATGTGCGACACCAACATCGCCGACAAGGTGTATATGGAGCCCCTGAATCTGGAGTACGTCTCCCGCATCATCCGCAAGGAGCGTCCCGATGCCATCGTCCCCGGCCTCGGCGGCCAGACCGGCCTGAACCTGGCCGTGCAGTTGGCCCGGAAGGGCGTTCTGAAGGAGTGCCAGGTGGAGATCCTGGGCACCTCCTTCGAGTCCATCGAGCGGGCCGAGGATCGTGAGCTCTTCAAGGAGCTGTGCGAGAAGCTGGGCGAGCCCGTCTGCCCCTCCCAGATCGCCACCACCCTGGAGGAGGGCATCAAGGCCGCCAATGAGATCGGCTACCCTGTCGTCCTGCGTCCCGCCTTCACCCTGGGCGGCACCGGCGGCGGCTTTGCCGACAACGAGGAAGAGCTGATCCCCCTGCTGGCCAACGGCCTGAAGCTCTCCCCTGTCCACCAGGTTCTGGTGGAGAAGTCCATCAAGGGCTACAAGGAGATCGAGTTCGAGGTCATGCGCGACTCCAACGACACCGCCATCGCCATCTGCTCCATGGAGAATATCGATCCCGTGGGCATCCACACCGGCGACAGCATGGTCGTCGCCCCCAGCCAGACCCTCTCCAGCAAGGAATACAACATGCTGAAGAACTCTGCCCTGAAGATCATCCGGGAGCTGAAGATCGCAGGCGGCTGCAATGTCCAGTTCGCCCTGAATCCCTACTCCTTTGAATACTACCTGATCGAGATCAACCCCCGTGTCTCCCGCTCCTCCGCCCTGGCCTCCAAGGCCTCCGGCTACCCCATCGCCCGGGTCACCGCCAAGGTCGCCCTGGGTATGACCCTGGACGAGATCATGATCGCCTCCACCCCCGCCTCCTTCGAGCCCAGCATCGACTATATCGTCACCAAGCTGGCCCGCTTCCCCTTCGACAAGTTCACCTCCGCCGACAACCGCCTGTCCACCCAGATGAAGGCCACCGGCGAGGTCATGAGCATCGGCCGCACCATGGAGGAGTCCCTGCTGAAGGGTGTGCGCGGTCTGGAGATCGGCGTCAACCACATCTACAACAAGAAGTTCGACGAGACTTCCACCGCCGAGCTGATGAGCTATATCAAGATCGCCAAGGACGACCGGCTCTTCGCCATCGCCGAGCTGATGCGCCGGGGCTGCGACCTGGGCAACATCTACGGGGCCACCAAGATCGACATGTTCTTCCTGGAGAAGATCCAGAACGTGGTCAACTTCGAGAAGGTGGTCAAGGCCAACATTGGCAATGTGGAAGTCCTGAAGGAAGCCAAGCGCATGGGCTTCAGTGACGCCTGGATCGGTGCCCAGTGGGGTATGAGCGATATCGAGATGTACCGGCTCCGTGAGAAGGAGGACATCTTCCCCGTCTACAAGATCATCGACTCCTGCGCCGGTGAGTTCGACAGCTATGTCCCCTACTTCTACTCCACCTACGAGGACGAGAACGAGTCCATCGTCACCGACAAGAAGAAGATCATCGTCCTGGGCTCCGGCCCCATCCGCATCGGCCAGGGCGTCGAGTTCGACTACTCCACTGTCCACGCCATCTGGGCCATCCGGGAGGCCGGTTACGAGGCCATCATCATCAACAACAACCCCGAGACCGTCTCCACCGACTACACCTGCTCCGATAAGCTGTACTTCGAGCCTCTGACCATCGAGGATGTCATGAACGTCATCCATCTGGAGAAGCCCGACGGCATCATCGTGACCCTGGGCGGTCAGACCGCCATCAACCTGGCTGCCCGTCTGGACAAGCTGGGCGTCCCCGTCATTGGCACTTCCGTTGCCGCCATCGACCGGGCCGAGAACCGGGACTCCTTCGAGAAGACCCTGGAAGAGCTGCACATCCCCCAGCCCAACGGTCAGGCCGTCACCGATGTGGAGGCCGGTATCGCCGTCGCCAACCGGATCGGCTACCCTGTGCTGGTTCGTCCCTCCTTCGTCCTGGGCGGCCGCGCCATGCAGATCGTCCGTGATGACGAGCAGCTGCGCCACTACTTCCAGTACGCCATCGTCGCCTCCGAGGAGCACCCCGTCCTGGTCGACAAGTATATCATGGGCAAGGAGCTGGAGGTCGATGCGGTCTGCGATGGCAAGGAAGTCCTGATCCCCGGCATCATGGAGCACGTTGAGCGCACCGGCGTCCACTCCGGCGACTCCATCTCCGTCTACCCCTCCTTCTCCATCAGCGAGAAGGTCAAGAACGTGCTGATCGACTACACCACCAAGCTGGGCATCGGCCTGGGCATGGAGGGTCTGTTCAACATCCAGTTCATCGTCGACCCCAACGAGGATGTGTATATCATCGAGGTCAACCCCCGTTCCTCCCGTACCGTTCCCTTCCTGAGCAAGGCCACCGGCATCCCCCTGGCCAACATCGCCACCAAGGTGGCTCTGGGCCACTCCCTGGCTGAGCAGGGCTACAAGGGCGGTCTCCAGCCCTCCCGCCAGCGCTGGTATGTCAAGGTTCCCGTCTTCTCCTTCTCCAAGCTCCACGGCGCGGACATCGCCCTGAGCCCCGAGATGAAGTCCACCGGCGAGGCCATCGGCTATGACAACAGCCTGAACCGTGCCTTCTACAAGGCCCTCCAGGCCGGTGGTACCCGCGTCGCCAACTACGGCACCCTCTTCGTCACCATCGCCGACAAGGACAAGGAGGACGCCCTGCCCCTGATCCGCCGGTTCTACGACCTGGGCTTCAACATCGAGGCCACCCCCGGCACCGCCTCCTTCCTGAAGGAGAACGGCATCCGCAGCCGTTCCAAGAAGAAGATCTCCACCGGCTCCGAGGAGATCATCGACACCCTCCGCTCCGGTCACGTGACCTACGTGCTAAACACCCTGGGCGACGAGGATGCCAACGGCGATGACGGCTTCCGCATCCGCCGGGTCGCCACCGAGAACGGCATCTCCGTCTTCACCTCTCTCGATACCGTCAAGGTTCTGCTGGATGTCCTGGAGGAGATCACCTTCCAGGTTTCCACCATTGACGCCTAAAAAATGAATTGTAGGGGCGGGCCTGTGTGCCCGCCCGGGCGCACACACAGGTGCGCCCCTACGATGTAATTCGTCACATTCCCCCAAAAAACAAGGAGGAACCCATGAAACAAAGCATTTTCACCATCGTCAGCAACACCGCGCTGACGGATCTGGTTTACAAGATGGTTCTGGAGGGCGACACCTCCGCCATCACCAACTGCGGTCAGTTCGTGGATCTGCGGCTGCCGGAGAAGTATCTGCGTCGCCCCATCTCCGTCTGCGACTACAACGAAACCACCCTGACCCTGATCTACAAGGTGGTCGGCTCCGGCACCGAGATCATGGCAGGTCTTCCCGTCGGCACCAAGCTGGATATCCTGACCGGCCTGGGCAACGGCTACGACACCTCCCTGTCCGGCGACCGTCCGGTGCTGGTGGGCGGCGGCGTGGGTGTGCCCCCCATGTTTAACCTCTGCAAGAAGCTGATCGCCGAGGGCAAGCATCCCCAGGTGGTTCTGGGCTTCAACACCGCCGGGGAGATCTTCCTGGCCGACGAGTTCAAGTCTCTGGGTGCTGAAGTCTATGTGGCTACTGCCGACGGCAGCGTCGGCACCAAGGGCTTCGTCACCGACGTCATCAAGGATCTGAGCTATACTTATTTCTACTCCTGCGGCCCCATGCCCATGTTCCGGGCCATGGAGAAGGTCATGACCACCTCCGGCCAGTACTCCTTCGAGGAGCGGATGGGCTGCGGCTTCGGCGCCTGCATGGGCTGCACCATCCAGACTGCGGGTGGCTACAAGCGGGTCTGCAAGGACGGCCCCGTATTCTTCCGCGAGGAGGTGTTCGCATGAATACCAAAGTGAATCTGTGCGGCATTGAGTTAAGCAATCCCGTGATCCCCGCCTCCGGCACCTTCGGCTTCGGCAAGGAGTTCGCGGAGCTCTACGACATCAATATGCTCGGTACCTTCTCCTTCAAGGGCACCACCCTGGATCCCCGGTTCGGCAACCCCACTCCCCGTATCGCCGAATTCACCGGCGGCATGCTGAACGCCGTGGGCCTGCAGAATCCCGGCGTTGACCATGTCATCGCCCACGAGCTGCCCGAGATGAAGGAATTCTTCCATAAGCCGGTCATGGCCAACGTCTCCGGCTTCTCCATCGAGCAGTATGTCAAGACCTGCGAGAAGCTTGATAAGGAGGAGCAGGTGGGCTGGCTGGAGGTCAACATCTCCTGCCCCAACGTCCACGGCGGCGGCATGAGCTTCGGCACCGACCCCGGCTGTGCCAAGGAAGTGACCCAGGCAGTCAAGGCCGTGACCACCAAGCCCGTCATCGTCAAGCTCAGCCCCAATGTCACCGACATCGTCGCCATCGCCAAGGCCGTTGAAGAGGGCGGTGCCGACGGCGTGAGCCTCATCAACACCGTTCTCGGCATGCGCATCGACCTCGGCAAGCGCAAGCCCATCATCGCCAACAAGACCGGCGGCATGTCCGGCCCCGCCCTGCTGCCCCTGGCTGTGCGCATGGTGTATCAGGTCTATGAAAATGTGTCCATCCCCATCGTGGGCATGGGCGGCGTCAGCTCTGCCGAGGATGTGATCGAGCTGATGCTGGCAGGCGCCACCGCCGTCGAGGTGGGTGCTGCCAATCTGGTGGATCCCTTCGCCTGCAAGCGCATCGTCGAGGAGCTGCCCACCGTCATGAAGAAGTACCGTATTGAAAATTTGACTGATATTATTGGAGGTGCCCACTGATGGGAAAAGACGTTATCGTAGCATGTGACTTCGCTTCCGCCGAAGCAACCTTCGCATTCCTGGACAAGTTCGCCGATTGCGAGCGCAAGCCCTTCCTGAAGATCGGCATGGAGCTGTACTATGCCGAAGGCCCCAGCATCGTCCGTGAGATCAAGGCTCGCGGCCACAAGATCTTCCTGGATCTGAAGCTCCACGACATCCCCAACACCGTCAAGAAGGCCATGAACGTGCTCAGCCGCCTGGATGTGGACATCACCAATCTCCACGCCGCCGGTACCAAGAGCATGATGAAGGCCGCTCTGGAGGGTCTGACCAGACCCGACGGCACCCGTCCTCTGCTGATCGCTGTCACCCAGCTGACCTCCACCGACCAGGAGAGCATGGAGAACGACCTGCTGATCCGTGAGCCCATCGACGAGGTGGTCATGCACTACGCCTCCTGCGCCGCCGAGAGCGGCCTGGACGGCATCGTCTGCTCCCCCCTGGAGGCCGGTAAGGTGCACGACCGCTGCGGTAAGAGCTTCCTGACCATCACCCCCGGCGTCCGCTTCGCCGACGGCGATGTGGGCGACCAGAAGCGCGTCATGACCCCCGCTGCCGCCAAGGAGATCGGCTCCGACTACATCGTCGTCGGCCGTCCCATCACCGCCGCCGCCGACCCCGTGGCCGCATACGAGCGGTGCGTGGCGGAGTTTGTTGATTAAGATTGGAGATTGAAGAGTGAAGAGTGGAGATAATGAGGATCTCCACTCTCCAATCTCCATCCCCCTTTTGAAAGGTTTTTGATTATGGACTTTCGTTATGATACCCAACTTTTGATTGAAGGTCACGACCTGGATGAAGATGCCATCAACGATTATTTCGTGGAAAACTTCAAAGGTGACTGTCTTCTGGCCGTCGGCGACGAGGATCTGATTAAGATCCACTATCACACCAACGAACCCTGGAAGGTGCTGGAATATTGCGCCACTCTGGGAGAGATCTTCGACATCGTTGTTGAGGACATGGACCGTCAGGCTCGCGGTCTGCACGGCTGATTACGATTGACGGGCGGAGATAATGACAATCTCCACTCTCCAATCTCCACTCTTCACTCTAACAGATAAAGGAGAACCATCATGGAAGCTTACAAGAGAGAATTTATCGAGTTCCTGCAGGGTGCGGGCGTGCTGAAGTTCGGTGACTTCACCGCCAAGTCCGGCCGGAAGATCCCCTATTTCGTCAACGCCGGTATGATTAAGACCGGCGACCAGATCACCAAGATGGGCGAGTTCTACGCCAAGGCCTACATGGACAAGCTGGGTGCCAAGAAGACCGTCCTCTACGGCCCCGCCTACAAGGGCATCAGCCTCTCCATCTCCGCCGCCGTTGCTCTGAGCAAGAACGGTCTGGATCTGCCCTTCTTCTTCAACCGCAAGGAGGTCAAGGATCACGGCGAGGGCGGCACCTTCGTCGGCTATGTCCCCCAGGCCGGTGAGGAGATCGTCATCATCGAGGACGTCATCACCGCCGGTACCGCCATCCGGGAGTCCATGGAGATCCTGAGCCATGTGAAGGACACCAAGGTCATCGCCACCTTCATCATGGTCGACCGCAAGGAGAAGGGCCAGACCGAGAAGGGCGCCATGCAGGAGATCGAGGAGCAGTTCGGCTTCCCCGTCTACTCTGTCGTCGATGTCTACGACATCATCGAGTACCTGGAGGAGGATCCCGCCAACGCCGAGAACGTCACCCGGATCAAGAACTACCTGGCTGTGAACGGAGCGAAGTGATATGATTAACAAGTACGGCATCCCCAGCCTGCTGAGCATCCTGGATCTCAGCGTCAAGGAGATCGACGAGCTGGTCTCCACCGCCGAGCACATCATCGCCAACCCCAAGTCCTACGCCCATCGCTGCGCAGGCAAGAAGCTGGCGACCCTCTTCTTCGAGCCCTCCACCCGTACCCGGCTGAGCTTTGAGGCCGCCATGTACGAGCTGGGCGGCAATGTCATCGGCTTCAGCGAGGCCAAGTCCTCCTCCGCCGCCAAGGGCGAGAGCGTGGCCGACACCGCCAAGACCATCTCCTGCTACGCCGACATCATCGCCATGCGTCACCCCAAGGAGGGCGCGCCCATGGTCGCCGCCATGAACGCCACCATCCCCGTCATCAACGCCGGTGACGGCGGCCACAACCACCCCACCCAAACTCTGGCAGACCTGCTGACCATCAAGCTGGAGAAGGGCCGGTTCGAGAACCTGACCATCGGCGTCTGCGGCGACCTGAAGTTTGGCCGCACCGTCCACTCCCTGATCGATGCCATGAGCCGCTACGAGGGCGTGAAGTTCGTGCTGATCTCCCCCGAGGAGCTGAAGGTGCCTGACTACGTCAAGGAGGCCATGGATCGCGAGGGCATCCCCTACGTGGAGACCACCGACCTGGAGGCCGCCATGCCCTCCCTGGATATCCTGTACATGACCCGCGTCCAGCGGGAGCGGTTCTTCAACGAGGAGGATTACCTGCGTCTGAAGGACAGCTACATCCTGACCGTGGACAAGCTGGAGAACGCCAAGCAGAATCTCTCCATTCTCCATCCCCTGCCCCGTGTCAACGAGATCTCCGTTGCCGTGGACGACGATCCCCGGGCCTGCTACTTCAAGCAGGTGCTCAACGGCAAGTATATGCGCATGGCGCTGATCCTGAAGCTTCTGGGGGTGTAATGTTATGAATATTGATTCCATCATCAACGGCATCGTCATCGACCACATCACCGCAGGCCGGGGCAAGGAGATCTACAACCTCCTGCACCTGAGTTCTCTCGACTGCATGGTGGCTCTGATCGCCAACGCCTCCTCCGAGAAGATGGGCCGCAAGGACATCATCAAGATCGACGCCGCCATCGAGCTGGACACCGACGCTCTGGGCTACGTGGATCCCGGCGTCACCGTCTCCATCATCGCCGACGGCAAGACCGTCGAGAAGAAGAAGCTGGATCTGCCCCAGGAGCTGGAGGGTGTCCTGCACTGCAAGAACCCCCGCTGCATCACCTCCACCGAGCAGGAGCTGGCTCCCATTTTCAAGCTGACCGACCGCAACAAGCGGGAGTACCGCTGCATCTACTGCGAGAGCAAGTTCTGATATCGTTTTGAAAGGCCGCCGGATGTCCGGCGGCCTTTTCTGCGCCCTGTAGGGTGGGGTCAGAAAGCACCGACAAGCTCCAGTGACTGCCCAGTTGAATCAGCAGAACCAGCCCAAAGTCACCACTGTCATTGCGAGCCGAAGGCGCGGCAATCTCCTGGTACCGTGTCTGAATTTGCACATTGTTCCAGGAGATCGCCACGGGCTTCGCCCTCGCGATGACATGATAATCGGAGTGCCATCGTTCTGTTTTGGCCGAGCAGCGATCCAGCCCTACAGACATTGCAATAAAACTTGACAGATTTCCCTTTACCCTCCGTTCAAAACGTGTTAGAATAGATGGGAAATTTTGAAACCAACGGAGGTTTTTCCATATGACTCTGAAAAATAAGGAAAGCCGCGCCCTGTCGCTTTGGCTGGCCTTCGGGATCCCGGTAGGGCTGATGCTCATCGTCATGCTCATCGCCGGTTCCGAGCCCTTCCGGGGCGGTGAGGTGAGCATGCTCTACTCGGACATGTACCACCAGTATTTCCCCTTCTGGGTGGAATTTGGCCGGGCCATCCGAAATGGCGACGGTCTGCTGTGGAACTGGGCCGCCGGTATGGGCATGGACTATCTGAGCCTGATCTCCTACTATCTGGCTTCTCCTCTGAATCTGATCTCTGCCATCGTGCCTGCGGGCTGGGAGCTGGAGGTCTACTCCCTGCTGATGCCCGTGAAGCTGGGCCTGGCCAGTCTGTTCTTCGCCATCTTCCTGAACCGAATTTTTGAAAAAGAGGACATTTCCATCAGCCTGTTCGGCAGTATGTACGCCCTGTGCGGCTGGGCGCTGGCCTATCAGTGGAACGTGATGTGGCTGGACACCTTCGCTCTGCTGCCCCTGACGGTGCTGGGCATGGTGCAGCTTCTGCGGGACAAGAAGCCGCTGCTGTACACCTTTACGCTGTTCCTGTCCATCTTCTCCAACTATTATATCGGCTTTTTCGTCTGCATCTTCATCCTGCTGCTGTTCTTCGTCTATGAGATCTGCCGCTGGCGGGGTTTCGGACGGCTGTGTGCGGATTTTGTGCGGATCGGCTGGTTTACGATCCTCGCCATCGGCATGAGCTGCATCCTGGAGCTGCCCGCCCTGGCGGGTCTTCAGAACACCCAGTCCAGCGTCAACTCCTTCCCCGAGGGCTTCAAGCTCAACATCGCCGACGAGAACACCTGGGCGGGTCTCTTCGATGCCATGCGGCAGGTGGCCGGCAACACCCTGGGCGGTATCGTGCCCAGCTTCAAGGAGGGTCTGCCGAACCTGTACTGCGGCGTGGGCAGCATCCTGCTGGCTGTGCTGTTCCTGACGAGCCGGGAGGTCAAGCTTCGGGACAAGTTCTTCTCCCTGGCACTGCTGATCTTCTTCATGGTGTCTTTCATCGTCCGGCAGCTGGACTACATCTGGCACGGCTTCCACTTTACCAACATGATCCCCTATCGGTTCAGCTTCCTGTTCAGCTTTGTGGTGCTGTATATGGCCTACAGGGCCTGGACGCTCCGGGACAGCTTCCGGCTATGGCAGCTGATCCTGGCGGGCATCGCGGCGGGCGGGCTCATGTGGGCCTCTGAGAGCCGCACGGAGCCCGTGTTCCTGGCCTTCAATCTGGGTTTCCTCATCGTCTATCTGGCGGCTCTGGGCTACTGCCTGCCGGGCAAGCTTCCCGCTCCCGCCGAGGGCGAGGAGGAGCCGGACAGGGAGACGATCCTTACCTACGTGGAGGAGACGGACAAGCGCCGCAGCTTCGGTGCCCTGTGTCTGGCTTCCATTTTCTGTCTGGAGCTTGCCATGAACGTGCTGTGCTTCGGTCTGAATTTCTCCTTCACCTACAACACCAACTACCCCAAGGGCACGGAGGACACCGTCAAGGTGCTGGAATTCCTGGAGGAGCGCGAACGGGACGATCCGTTCTACCGGGTGGAGACCACCCACTCCCAGACCCTGAACGACGGCGCCCTGAACGGCTACAAGGGCGTCTCCACCTTTACGAGCTCCGCCAATGTGAAGGTCACCGAGTTCATGCGGGTTCTGGGCTACGGCGCGAAGAACACCTACAACCGCTACTGCTTCGAGGAGAGCAGCCCCGTTGCGAACCTGTTCCTGGGACTGAAGTACATGGTCGAGCGGGACGGCGATGTGGAGGAAAACCGGTATTTCGACGAGGTCTTCGTCTCCGGCGATGTATCCCTGCTCCAGAACAATGCATATCTTCCCCTGGGCTTCCTGGCTCAGCGCGAGCTTGCGGATCTGAGCTTCTCGGCTGCGGATCATTTTGATCTGCAGAATGCCCTCTTCAGCGCGGCTGCGGGCCTGTACAGCGATGTCTGGCATCCCCTGGAGCCCCAGGTCACCGGCGAGAAGGTCACCATCAGCTCCGTCAACGGCAGCCATGTGAAGTATTCCGGCGCCCAGTCCGGCTCCTCCGTCACCTACACCTTCGAGGCTTACCGGGATGGCTTCGTGTGCCTGGACTTCGACGTTACCGACCGCAACAGCTACACCGTCTCCCACAACGGCGAGAAGCTCTACTCCGAGACCCTGAGCCTGACCCAGATGATCGCCGCCTGCGACTGTGCCCCCGGCGATGTGATCGAGGTCAAGCTCACCTGCAAACAGGGCGAGGAGGGCCGCATGACCGTCCGGGCGGCTGTGCTGGACGACACACTCTTCCGCCAGGGTGTGGAGAAGCTCCAGGCGTCCACCCTGGAGATCACCGACTTCGACACCACCCGCATCAGCGGCACCATCGACTGTGACCGGGACGGTCTGCTCTACACCTCCATCCCCCAGGAGGGCGGCTGGCATGTGTACGTGGACGGACAGGAAGCCGAGATCCGGCTGGTGGGCGATGTGATGGTGGCCGTGGAGCTCAGCCAGGGCCGCCATGAGGTCGAGTACGTCTACCGCAACGAGGCCTTCTCCCTGGGCTGGAAAATTTCCGCCATCTGCCTGCTGCTTCTGGGCATCACCGCGCCCATCTACTACACCAAGCGCAGGAAGGGACATTTCGAGAAATAACCGCCAACGCCCGGAACTTTTCGTTCCGGGCGTTCAGCGTGTCGAAAAAGGTGTCATTGCGAGCCAGTGCGCACACTGGCGTGGCAATCTCCCAGATTTTCGAATATTTTCAGTTGATAATCCGGCGTTATTTGCTCTTTTTAGGGGATCGCCACACCAGTCTGAGGACTGGTTCGCGATGACATCCTAATTTTGAGGTTTTTCTACAGTCTGAACGCCCGGAACTTTTCGTTCCGGGCGTTGTAACATTTCAGGTCAAACCGTGTCTATCAGGGTGAAAGGAGGATTGACCATGACCGATGAAGAGATCGTCTCGCTGTATTTCGCCCGGGACGAGGGAGCCATCCGGGAAAGTCAACAGGCCTACGGTACCTACTGCCGGGCGTTGATCTCCCGTATGCTGGGAAATAAGCAGGATTTGGAGGAGACGCTGAACGACATGTGGCTCCGGGTTTGGGAGTCCATCCCGCCGAACAGGCCACAAAATCTGCGGCTGTACATCGCGAAGATCGGACGGAATCTGGCCTGCAACCGACTGCGGGAGGGCCGGGCTGCCAAGCGGGGCGAGGGCGCGGACGCGGTGCTCGACGAGCTTGCGGAGGTGCTGGGTGGTCTTTCCACTGAGGAGCTGGTGGATGCCAAGGAGCTTCAGCGGGCCGTCAACGGCTTCCTAAGCCGTCTCCCGGCCCGGGATTGTGACATCTTCGTGCGCCGGTGCTTCTACGCCGAGTCCGCCGCCGAGATCGCGAAGCGATATGGGATGCGGGCCAATACCGTGACCGTGTCCCTCCACCGCACCCGCAGAAAGCTGCGAAACTACTTAGTTGAGGAGGGCTATCTATGAACGAATACGAGCTGTTTGACGCCTTCGGCGGCATCGACGACGTGCTGCTGGAGCGGTCGGAGCGCAGGGCCGCGCGAAGGCTGCCCCTGCGGAAGCTGGTCATCGCCGCTGCAGCGGTGATGATGATGGTGGTGACGGTCATTGCAGCTCCCTTCCTCCGGGGATTGCTGTTCCCCAATGAGGTGGTACAGGTTCAGGAGGGTCGGCGGCGGATCTACGGGGATCTGTTCCTGGATCTTCAAAATGACGAGTATCGCATCGACCTGACCGTAGACAGCACCGCTCCCCTGCCCGCAGAAATTGAAGAAGTGCGTCTGCCCCACTATATGATCGAAAACGACTGGCTGGTGTCCTACGGCGAGATCGACGCACGATACTCGGACGCTCCCGTCCATTTCAAATGGTGGGATCGGAACTCGCCCAAGTGGATCACCTTTGAGCAGAAGTGCATCCCCGCTGGCCGCACCAGCTTCTCTCTGGAGGTCTATCATGGTGCCGAATTGAAGCACGAGTCCGTAACCATCGGGGATCTGACGCTGGAGTACTACACCGTCCCCTCCTTCCGAAATCCGGAAACCTGGGAGTCCTATCCGCGGATGACCACCGTGTACTGGTCTGACGGCGAATACGCTTATCATATGGAATGCTCCATGGAGGTGCCGCCAGAGGAACTGGCGCAGATCGTGCTGAGTGTGGACACCGTGGAGGATGTGACACCCTATCTGAAGAACGATCCGGACAATGACAGTCAGCTGATCGAAAGGCCGCCTTTAGACACGCACAAGAAGCCCACCTTCATCCCCAACGGCTATGAGCTGAAGGTCTGTGTGAAGGACGAATGGTATGTCAGATGGATCTGGGAAAATGAAGATGGCAGTACCATCCACCTCTCCGGCGGACACGGTCATATCGTAACGGATCTTTATACGGCAGAATCCTACAAGGATGACCCGGAATATGCCCATGAAGAGCTTCAGGTGAATGGGTGTACCGTCCACTTCATCCGGTATTCCGGCTGTCTGTGGCTCATCTGGGACGATGGAAATTTCTGTGAAGCCGCAAATGTGAACATTCCGCTCCATCATGTCTACAGTATGCGGTGGGAAGGTGAAGAGGGCATGACCCTTGAGGATATGCTTGCGATCATGGAATCCATGGTGGACGTGGAGGACATTACCCCGTATTTGACCCCATAATGAAAACGCCCCGGTTCCGAATGGAACCGGGGCAAAATACTGCTTAATACTCGTAGTCGGCGGCGTACCGCTTGTCGAGCAGGTGGAAGAACTTCGTCTTGGCCTCCTCGTGGAGGGGGTGGGTGGCGTAGGCAGCCAGAGCCTCACGGCTCTCGAACTCGGAGTACAGGGCGTAATCCATGCCGCCCTGGTAGGCCTGGTTGATCTCCAGCCAGTTCAGACCCTCGATCTTGCCCACCAGGGGCTCCAGGGCGTCGGCCACGATCTGGACAGCCTCTTCCTTGTTGACGCCTTCCTTGAAGGTGTACAGTACGATATGCTTGACCATTTTCTATTTCCTCCATAGAACCCAAAATACCGGAGCCGGAACCCGGCCCCGGTATGTAGGGGTTAATTACTCGGCGTCAGCCTCGCCCTCCAGCAGGGCGCGGATGGACAGGGAGATGCGCTTGTTCTCGGCATCGACATCGGTGATCTTGACCTTGACGTCCTGACCCTCGGACAGAACATCCTCGGGCTTGTTGATGCGGCGCTCAGCGATCTGGCTGATGTGGATCAGGCCGTCAACGCCGGGCAGGATCTCAGCGAAAGCACCGAAGGTCATCAGCTTCACGACCTTGGCATCGACGACGTCGCCGATGGCGTAGTTGGTCATGAACTGGTTCCAGGGGTTCATCTCGGCAGTCTTGTAGCCCAGGGAGATCTTGTGCTTGACGGGGTCGAAGGAGATGACGTAAACGTCGATCTCGTCGCCCACCTTCACAACATCGGCGGGAGTCTTGATGCGGTTCCAGCTGAGCTCGGAAACGTGAACCATGCCATCGACGCCGCCGATATCGACGAATGCGCCGTAGGAGGTCAGGCTCTTGACCACGCCGTGGTACTTGGAGCCTTCCTGGATCTCGGCCCAGATCTTCTCCTGAGCGGCCTTGCGCTCCTCAGCGTTGACGGCGCGGATGGAGCCGATGACGCGGCGGCGGGCGCGGTTGACCTCAGTGATCTTCAGCTTGACGACCTTGCCGACCATGCCGGTCATGTCGCCGCCCTTGGCGATGCCGGACTGGGAAGCGGGGATGAAGACGCGGATGCCCTTGACGGAAGCGACCAGACCGCCCTTGTTCTCCTCGGTGATGGTACCCTCAACGGTAGCCTTCTCCTCGGCGTAAGCAGCCATCTCGTCCCAGATCTTCATGCCGTCCAGCTTCTTCTTGCTAAGCTGCACGGTGCCCTCCTGGTCGTTGACGCGGACGACGAAGACCTCGATCTCCTGACCCACGGACAGGATGTCCTCGGGCTTGACGGAGGGATCGGCGGAAACCTCATCGTAGGGGATGTAGCCAGCGTGCTTGGTGCCCAGATCGACGGAAATCTCGGTGTTGCCGATGCCGGTGACGACGCCGGTGACCTTATCGCCAGTATTCAAAGTCTTAATGGACTGTTCCAGCAGTGCCTCGAAGCTCTCCTCCACAACAGTCTCAACATTGGTAATTTCATTCATAGTCTTGTTGACCTCCTTTATAATCCACGCCGGCGTGGAAGCGCCAGCCGTGATTCCAACAGCAGTGACACCACGAAAATCCTCGGCGTTCAACTCGTCAGCATTGTCCACCAAAAAAACTTTTTCGCAGTGCTCCCGGCAGATCATAGCGAGGCGGCCTGTGTTGGAACTCTTTGCGTCTCCTACTACGACCATGGCCTGACATTCAGCGCTCAGCTTCGCCGCCTCATTCTGCCGAAATTCAGTTGCTTTGCATATTGTATCAAAGATTTTCAAATTAGTAAATAGTTTTTTTGCAGTTTCCCCACAAATTTTCCATAGAAATTCTGTGGAAGTTGTCTGGCAAACCATGCAAATGGGGGTATCCGCGGAAACCTCGCCGCTCTTTGCCCAGTTTTCCAGCTCCTCGGGGCTTTCGAAGATGCGGCAATCTGAGCACCAGCCCGCGATGGCGGTGACCTCCGGGTGGGTGCGGGTGCCGATGATGACGGGCAGCCGTCCCTCCTGCTCCGCCTGCTGCACCAGGCCGTGGATGCGCTTGACGAAGGGGCAGGTGGCATCGATGATCTCCACGCCCATGCTTTCCAGACGCTGCTGGACGGCCCGGGAAACGCCGTGGGAGCGGATGATGACGGTGCTGCCGGGCACGGCCTCCTCGGGCTGGGAAATGACGCTGACGCCCATCTGCTCGAAGCGGCCCACCTGATGGCGGTTGTGGATGATGGGGCCCAGGGTGGAGACACACTTGCCGCTCTTCGCGGCCTCCTCCACCAGCTCCACAGCACGGCTCACGCCGAAGCAGAAGCCGGCATTTTTCGCGATCGTAATGCTCATAGCTTGCACTTCTCCCGGACGATGGCGCCCATGTGTGCCACGACCTCATCGATGGTCATATCCGAGGTGTCCACCAGGATGTGGCTCTTGGTCTGCTTCAGGGGGGCCACTGCACGGGTCATGTCGGCATGATCCCGGTCGTTGACCTCCTTGAGCACCTTCTCATAGCTGTCCTTGGAGCCCTTGGCCTGGAGCTCCTCGAAGCGGCGGCGGGCGCGAACCTCGGCGGAGGCGGTCAGGAAGAACTTGACGTCCGCCTTGGGCAGCACCACGGAGCCGATGTCCCGGCCGTCCATGATGACGTTGTGCTTCCGGGCAACGTCGCGCTGCATGTCCAGCAGCCGTTCACGAACCAGAGCGTGGGCGGAGACGGTGGATGCGATTTTGGAGATCTCCGGTGTGCGGATCTCTGCAGAAACATCCACCTCGTTGAGGAACATATGCTGGGAGCCGTCCTCGTCGTCCCACTCGATCTCGATGACGCACTCATCGATGTACTTGGTGATGCCGTCGATGTCCTTTGGGGGAATGCCGATCAGGTTGAAGAAATAGCCCAGGGTGCGGTAGATGGCACCGGTATCCACATAGTGGAAGCCCAGCTCCTTGGCAAGCCGCTTGGCGATGGTGCTCTTGCCCGCACCGGCGGGGCCGTCAATGGCGATGGAATAATACTTTCCCATGTTTTTCTCTCCTTTATTCTCCGCTCTGGCGCATTTTTGTCAGCGCGGCGGTTTCCAATTCCACAACTTCCGAAACAGTCAGGTTCAGCCTCCGGCCCACCTCAGCCGCAGTCTGGGGAGCCTTGCCGTCGAGACCGTAGCGCATGGTCACGACCCTGTGCTCCAGCTCGCTGATGCCGGACAGCAGGGTGTCCACCCGCTCCCGGGTCTGGTAGTAGGCGGTGTCCTCCACGGCCTGGGTGTCCTCGGGGGACTCCTCATCAGGCTCCTTGACGGCGTGGGCCTTGCCCACCATCCGGGCGTTCTCCAGGAACTTGCGGACGGCTTCGATCTCGGAGACGGTCATGTGCATGCTTTCGGCAATTTCATCCAGGGTGGGATTGCGGCCCAGCTCGCTCAGGAGCCGCTCGTCCACCATCCGATAGTCCTCCACAGCCTGGCGCATCTTCTGTCCCAGGCCGGAGGCTCTGGCCTGGCGGAGGATCGCCTGGGCCATATACTGGCGGATCCACCAGTCCCGGCAATCCTCAAAATTCCCGCCGACAAAGCCGACGGTTCCCTGCCACAGGCCCAGACTTCCCTCCTGGATCAGATCCAGCAGGAGCACGCCGTAGCCTGTGTATTCCCTTGCCAGCTCCACCACCCGGCTCAGGCAGAGGTTCACGATCCGGGTTCGCAGGAGCTCATCGCTGTTCCCCTTCGCCACATTCTTCGCCAGCTGCTCCGACAGCAGCTGCAGATCCCCCTGAACAGGGATGGCTGCCAGCTCCTGCAGATACAGCCGCAGGGGGTCATTCTCCTCCAGGCCGGACAGCAGATCACCCTTACGGGAGAGCTGCTCCTCCTCCCGGAGTCTGCGGGCAGCTTCGCCGGAAGCACCGGCGCGGGGCAGATCGCTCAGATCGATGGCGACGGATGCCTCCTCCAGATCCTGAAAGGCCTCCTCCAGCGCGTCGTCATCCTCTCCCTCAAAGAAGGTCAGAAGCTGCGCAGCGGAAATGCTGCTGTCGTATAAGTCCTCCACGAACGACTCCCAGGGAGTCAGTTCGAAGGTCATATCATCCATATTCATTCCAAAAAGTCCTCCAATCCCATATCCGCTCCCATCCTCTGGAGCTTGTCCATGGCCTGCCGTTCGATCTGGCGGGCCCGCTCCTTGGAGATGCCGAGCTCTTTGCCGATCTGCTCCAGGCTGCGGCAGATGCCGTCGTCCATGCCGAAGTGGAGCCGCAAAATGGTGCGCTGGCGTTCGGTCAGCTCCGTCATCAGCCCCTCCAGGAGCTCGCTCAGCTCCCGGCGGATCAGCTCCGCCTGGGGCTCCGACTCCTCCGAGGGAAGAAGCGTACCGATGGTGTCCTCTCCCCGCTCCCCCACCGGGATGTCCAGGGAGGTGACCTCCGGGGTCAGGGACAGAAGCTCGGCCACCTTTTCCGCTGAAAGGCCCGTTCGGGCGGACAGCTCGCTGGCATCGGGCTCCCGGCCTGTCTCCACCCGGAAGGCGGCCCGCTCGGCGTTCAGCTTTCGCATCCGCTCGGCGGTGTGGGCTGGCACCCGGATCACGCTGCCGTGGTCGTTGAGACTCAGGCCGATACGCTGGCGGATCCACTTGGTGGCATAGGTCGAAAAACGGTAATCCAGGGTATAGTCAAATTTTTGTGCCGCGGCGATCAGGCCGATGGAGCCCTCCTGGACGAGATCCAGCAGGGGCACGCCCCGCCCGGCGTATTCCCGGGCCACGGACACCACCAGCCGCAGGTTGGAGCTGACCATGGCCCGGATGGCCTCGGCATCGCCTTCGGCACAGCGGCGGGCAAGCTCCCGCTCCTCCTCGGGGGTCAGCCGGGGGTAGCGGCGGATCTCGGAGAGGTACTGGCGCACATCCTCCTCGCCGGAGCGCAAAAGCTGGGCGTCTGTCATCCCTGATACCCCCCGCTTCCCTTTTTCCGGTCACGCAGGGCCAGCAGATCCTCGTCGGAGGAGATGCTGCGCTTGCGGTGCCGGGCTTTGATCGTCGATATGTAGTCCCTGAAGGCCTGCTCGTTGATGGGCCCGGACTGGCTCTGGGCCACCATGGCGACGTGGGAGGCCTCGTCGGCGTTCAGCTCCTCCAGACCTGCCATGCTCACCGCCAGACCGGCGGAGTACCGGGTCTGCATCTGGGTGTAGACATTGGCAAACAGGGACACGGAGAATTCCTCCGCCTTCAGCTCCCCTGCCAGATCCAACAGGGCGGGCTCCCGCAGGGCCATGGCGATGAGCCCCTCCTCCGCCCGGGCGGATTTCACATCATCGTAGCGGATGGTGCGGCTCTTGGGCTGGGTATTCCGGGCGGGGGAAAGACTAATCTTCTCCTGGGCCTTCTTCTCCCGGTACTGGCGGTTTTTCCAGGCCTTTTTGATCTCCATGGACATGGCCTCATAGCTGATCTTGCCCTCCTCGGCCACCCGGTGGCCGTAGACCTCCCGCTGGACGGAGCTGCCCAACGTCGAGATCAGCTGTGCGGATTCCTGAATGTACTTGATCCGCTGGTCATCCTCCCGGATGTCGTATTTGCGGCGGATGGCGTTGAGCTGGTATTCCACACGATTCGAAGCATCCTCCAGGAGGAGCTTGAACCGGTCGGCACCGAACTTTTTCAGGAACTCGTCGGGATCCTTGGCGTCCTTCATCCGCAGGACTTTCACCTGCAATCCCGCCTTTTCCAGAATGGGGATAGCCCGCTGGGTGGCGTTCTGACCGGCCTTGTCGCCGTCGTAGATCAGCACCACCTGGTCGGTGTAGCGGGTCAGCAGAGCCGCGTGATCCTCGGTCAGAGCCGTGCCCAGGGAGGCCACTGCGCAGTCGAAGCCGTACTGGTGCAATGCGATGGCGTCCATATAGCCCTCCACCAGGATCAGGTAGCCGAGCTTCGACTTTTTCGCCAGATTCAGGGCGAAGAGGTTCTTGCGCTTGTTGAAGATCAGGGTCTCGGGAGAGTTCAGGTATTTCGCCGCGTTGGGATCGTTGTTATTCATGATCCGGCCGCCGAAGCCGATGATGTTGCCCCGGACGTCGATGATGGGGAACATGAGACGGTCACGGAACCGGTCGTAGATATTTCCATTCTTCTGGGACTTGGACACCAGGCCGGAGTCAATGAGCTCCTGCTCGGTGTAGCCCTTGGCCTTCATGGCCTTGACCAAAGAGTCCCAGGTATTGGGGGCGTAGCCGATGCCGAAGGTGGTGAGCGTCGATTTGGGCATGCCGCGCTCCCGGGCATAGGCCAGAGCCGCCGCGCCCTCGGGAGCGTAGAGCTTGCTGTAGAAGAACCGGGCGGCCTCCTTGCTCAGGGCCCAGAGCCGCTCCTGGGCCCGGTAGCGGGACTGGTACTGCTCGTCCTCGGGCACCTGCATGCCCACCCGCTTCGCCAACGCCCGGACTGCATCGGGATAGCTCAGGCCCTCGATCTCCATCTGGAAATTGATGACTCCGCCGCCCTTGTGACAGCCGAAGCAGTAGTAGATACCCTTGTCGGGAGCCACGGAGAAGGAGGCGGTCTTCTCGCCATGGAAGGGGCACAGGCCGAATAGGTTGCCGCCCGACCGCTTCAGGGAGACATACTGCCCCACCACATCTTCAATTGGATTGCGAGCCACCAGCTCGTCGATGAATGACGGGGGAAATGCCATGTTCGTCCGCTCCCTTCTATAATAATCTTGTAGGGGCGCACCTGTGTGTGCGCCTGGGCGGGCACGCAGGCCCGCCCCTACATTGTTAATTATCTGCGTTGTCCGCCTTGAAATTATAAATCGGCTTGATAACGCGCTCGATGTCCGCCGTGGGGCCGATGTTGTCGACGATATCCGCCATGGACTTGTAGGCCATGGGGCACTCGTCCAGCGTGGCCGCGCCCACGGAGGTGGTGTAGATGCCCTGCATCTGCTTTTTGAATTCGCTGACGGTGAAGGACTGCTTGGCCTCGCTGCGGCTCATGAGACGGCCCGCGCCGTGGGGTGCGGAGCAGTTCCAGTCCTCGTTGCCCTTTCCGATGCAGATGAGACTGCCGTCGCGCATGTTGATGGGGATCAGCAGCCGCTCCCCTTCCTGAGCCGACACCGCGCCCTTGCGCAGGATGCCGTGCTGAAGGTCGATATAGTTGTGGATGGTGGTGAACCGGTCGGCGGCCTTCAGACCCATGCCCTTGAGGATGGTGTCCATCATGGCCTTGCGGTTCAGGTCTGCAAAGTGCTGGGCGATGGCCATGTCATGGAGGTAGTCCTGCAAAAGGTTTCCCTCCAGATAGGCCAGGGGCCTGGGGATGTTGACAGGACGGGCCTTGAGATCCCGGAGCACAGCTTCGATCTCCTGTGCTCTGCCCTGCCGCTTCAGGTCGGCAATGATGCTGTCGATCTCGGCACGGCGGTCGTTCAGGGCCTTGAAGCCCGCATCCTGGTAGTAATTCGCGATCTCCAGACCCAGACGGCGGCTGCCGGAATGGATGACGATATAAAGGTTCCCCTCCTCGTCCTGATTCGCTTCGATGAAGTGGTTGCCGCCGCCGAGGGTGCCGATGCTCTTCTCGGCCCGGAGAAGATCCACGTGCTTCGCGCAGCGCAGCTCCTCCAGATCGATCTCCTTTGCGAAGCGGTGGGGCTTGCTTCGGATGGCGAAGCCGGAGGGGATCTCGGCACGGATCAGCTTGTCGAGCTTTTGCAGCTCCATGCGCTTTTCCTTCAGGATGACGGTCTCCATGCCGCAGCCGATGTCCACGCCCACCAGATTGGGACAGATTTTGTCCCCGATGGTCATGGTGGTGCCCACGGTGCAGCCCGCGCCCGCGTGGATGTCGGGCATCATGCGGACGCGGCTCCCCTGGGCGTAGGGCTGGTTGAGGAGGCTGATGACCTGGGAGATCGATTCGGGATCCACCACGTCAGTGAAGACACGCGCCTGCGCGTATTTTCCTTGTAATTCGATCATAGTACCTTATCTGGTTGGCGGAACGACCTGACAAGGGAGGCTTGGGTGTGTTCCGCAATTACGTTATTATAACACATCACCCCCGGGTCTGCCAACCCGATGGGATAAAAAGTTCTGCATATTTGTCGACCGCGTACTTGTCGGTCATGCCCGCGATGTAGTCGCAGACAGTGCGCTCCATGCCGTCAAAGCTCAGCTGGGGGAGGAAATCCTCCGGCAGGCTTTCCGGGTGCTTCATGTAGTATTCGAAGAGCCGCTGGAGCATGGCACGGGCCTTCTTCTCCTCGGCCTTGGCGATGGGACTGCGGTAGACCCGCTCGAACATGAAGTCCCGGAGGGCGTGGTGGGCCCGGTGGATGTCGTGGGACATACTTAAGCTTCCGGTCTGCTGGGCGGTGGTAATGATGTCGCAGACCACCGTGTTGATGCGCTCCTTGTGCAGGTATCCAAGCAGCTCCCGCAGGTCTCTGGGGATGTCGTCGTTGCTCAGGATCCCCGCCCGGATGGCGTCGTCGATGTCGTGGTTGACGTAGGCGATCTGGTCGGCGTAGCGGACGATCCTGGCCTCCAGGGTCTCCGGCTGCTTCGCGCCGGTGTGGGTCAGGATGCCCATGCGCACCTCGTAGCTTAGGTTCAGGCCGTCGCCGTTCTTCTCCAGCACATCCACCACCCGCAGGCTCTGCTCATTGTGGCGGAATTCTTTTCCCATGCATTCGCTGAGAGCCGCTTCCCCGGCGTGGCCGAAGGGGGTGTGGCCCAGGTCATGACCCATGGCGATGGCCTCGGTCAGATCCTCATTCAGCCGCAGGGCGCGGGCGATGGTGCGGGCAATACGTGCCACCTCGATGGTGTGGGTCATGCGGGTGCGGTAGTGGTCGCCCTCGGGCTTGAGAAAGACCTGGGTCTTGTGCATGAGCCGGCGGAAGGATTTCGAATGGATGATCCGATCCACATCCCGCTGATAGCAAGTGCGCACCTCGTCGTCCCGCCGCTCCTCCGGCAGGGGACGACCCCGACTGCGGTCAGAAAAAGCCGCACGGGGATCCAGACGAAGATGCTCCTCCTGCTCCAATAACGCACGAATCGACATGACGCTACCTCCGTTCGCGTAGTGCTGAGTTCTGAGGGCTGAGTGCTGAATGAATCAGCTTAGTTCAGCCAGTTCATCAAACCATCGTAACCTTGTTCAAAATCCAAAAAACACTGATCCCCAACTGAGATCGCAGCCAACGGAACCACATAGCCGTCCCCGAAATAGCGCGGTGCGGCGGTGAAGGTGATCTCGCCGCCCTCTTGCAGGAGTTCATCGATCCCCCGTTCCCGGGCGATGGTCAGCCCATCGCCTGTCAGCTTGAAGGTCGTATCGGAAAAGCCCTCCGGGCATTCTGCGATGCCGATATACAGCGCAGTCTCCTCTTCATCATACGCAATGTGGCTGACCGTACCGGTCACCGTCACATAATTGCTCTGATCCGCATAATACAGCGTATCGATCCGCGCACATCCGGCGAAGAGCACCATCGTGCAAAGAATCAAGAAGATGATCCGTTTCATAAAAATTCCTCCGTTCGCGCAGTGCTGAGTGAATCAAACACAATTCAGCACTCAGCACTATGCCCTCAGCACTTATTCAATCGGAAATGCTCGATATTCTTTTCCGGTCTCCATGCCCTCCACATTGGCGGCGGACATATCGATGAGCCGATCCAGGAAGGGCTGGGCCTGGGCTTCGGGGACGAGGATCTCCAGCTCCACCTCCGCGCCGAACTGGGTGTCCCGGATGATGCCGCCCCAGGCGGCCACCTCCAGCTTCACCCGCTCGTAAAACGTATAGGGGCAGGGCACGTACAGGCAGCTCCAGACCCGCTTCATGGACTTGCCCGCCGCGTCCACGGCGATCTTCGCGCCCTTGGTGTACGCCCGGACAAGGCCGCCCGCGCCCAGGAGGATGCCGCCAAAGTAGCGGGTCACCACGCAGACGCAGTTGTACAGCCCTTCCCGCTGCAAGACCTGGAGCATGGGCATGCCCGCCGTGCCGCCGGGCTCGCCGTCGTCAGAAAAGCGGACGGCACCGTCCCGGATGATATACGCCCAGCAGTTGTGGGTAGCGTCGTAGTGCTGCTTTTTCATCTGCTGGATGCGTTCCAGTGCCGCCTCCTCGGTCTCCACAGGCCAGATGCGGCCAATGAAGTGGGACTTCTTCTCATAAAATTCATCCTCACCAAAGTCGGTGGGCACCAGATATTCTTCCATGCTTACAGCTCCTCGATGATATAGTCTCTCAGCCGTCCGTAGAGGATCTCGTCGACGATGGTCTCGATCTCGATACCGCTCCCGGTATAGTCCACGGACTTGACCTGGGCGTTGGAATGGAGGGTATCCACCATGCCGCCCATGTGATAAGGAAGGCAGACCAGGACATGGTGCAGTCCCTTGTCCAGGGCCTTCTCGATGGCCTTTAAGAGGCCACTCATATTATCGCCCGTCCGGGCGGAAATTGCAACCACATCTTCACCGATGGGGATGTCGGTGGGCTCCACCAGATCGGCCTTGTTGTAGGCGCAGATGACGGGGGTGCCCTCCTTGGACAGCTGATGGATCAGCCGGTCAACCACGGCGATGTGCTCTTCCCGGTGGGGATCGGCGGCATCGATGACGTGCAGCAGCACATCGGCATACTCCAGCTCCTCCAGGGTGGCCCGGAAGGCATCCACCAGATGGTGGGGCAGCTTGGCGATGAAGCCGACGGTGTCACTGAGGATCACGTCCAGGTTGTCGGACACGGTCAGCTGCCGGGAGGTGGTGTCCAGGGTGTCGAAAAGCCGGTTGTTGGCGGGGATGCCTGCGCCGGTGAGCTGATTGAGGAGGGTGGATTTGCCCGCGTTGGTGTAGCCCACGATGGCCACCACGGGGACGGAGTTTTTCATTCTGCGCTCCCGCTGGACGCTTCGCACCTGGCGCACCTGCTTCAGCTCCTGCTCCAGACGGTTGATGCGCTCGCGGATGTGGCGGCGGTCGGACTCCAGCTTGGTTTCGCCGGGGCCCCGGGTGCCGATGCCGCCGCCCTGGCGGCTCAGGCTGGTGCCCATGCCGGAAAGCCGGGGCAGCAGGTATTTGTACTGGGCCAGCTCGACCTGAAGGCGGCCCTCCCGGGTCTTGGCCCGCTGGGCGAAGATGTCCAGGATCAGGGCGCTGCGATCGAGCACGGTGACGCCCAGGATCTCCTCCAGAGCCCGGATCTGACCGGCGGAGAGCTCGTTGTCGAAGATGGCCATGGTGGATCCGGTGGCCTCGATCAAAAGCCGCACCTCGGCGGCCTTGCCCTCGCCGATGAAGGAGTGGGCATCGGGGGTGTGGCGGTTCTGGAGCACCTTGGCGGTGCAAATGCCGCCGGCGGTCTCCAGCAATGCCTCCAGCTCCTCCAGAGTCTCCTCGGTGGCGGTCTCGCTGAGCTTGAAGCAGTCGGCGTTGAGACCAACCAGCACCGCCCGCTCTACAATGTGTTCGTCAAAATTTCGTTCCATAGTTACCTCTCAAAGAAAATGACGTTTCCATAATGGAACGTAGGGGCGCACCTATGTGTGCGCCCGGGCGGACACGCAGGTCCGCCCCTACAAACGTCATACATCGACAAAAATATACAAAAAGCCCGCACTACAATCGCAGTGCGGGCTTTGCGTGCTTACTTCAGGCCAAAACGCTTGTTGAAACGATCAACACGTCCACCGGTGTCAACCAGCTTCTGCTTGCCGGTATAGAAAGGGTGGCACTTGGAGCAGATTTCGACTCTGATGTCCTTCTTGGTAGAACCAGTGGTAAAGACATTGCCGCAAGCGCAGCGGATGGTAGTCTGATCGTACTTGGGATGGAGACCTTCCTTCATTTTCGTTCACCTCTTTCTTATCAGGTAAAAGGGCATAATGCCCTCAGCAATTTCAATCGCCTGAGTATAATAACACATTCAATTCCAGAATGCAAGCATTTTTTTCAGAAAAAACAATCTTTTTTAGAAAGTCCACTGGCCGTTTTCGAAGATGCGGACAGTCTCGCCGTCCCGGCAGATGGCATCGATGTTCATGGTGTCGCAGCCGATCATGAAGTCGGTGTGGATCATGGAATCATTGATGCCAAGGGCGCGGCCCTCCTCCAGGGTGCGGTTGTGGTAGTCGGTCAGGCAGTCCATAAAGCCCATGCCGATGGCCAGATGGCACACGGCGTTCTCATCGTACAGGGTGTTGTAGAACAGCAGGCCGCTGAGGTTGATGGGGCTGGACTGGGGCACGATGGCGACCTCGCCCAGATACCGGGCGCCCTCGTCCATGTTCAGCATGGTGGTCAGGACGTCGTCGCCTACCTCGGCGTGGGACTCGACCACCTTGCCATTTTCAAAGCGCATCCAGAAGCTGTCGATGAGCTGGCCCTGATAGCTCAGGGGCTTGGTGGAATAGACGATGCCCTCGGCCTCGCCGCGCTTGGGGCTGGTGAAGCACTCCTCGGTGGGGATGTTGGGGTTGAAGAAGATGCCGCTCTTGGTGGTCTCGCCGCCGCCGCAGAACTGGCCCTCGGGGATCAGGCCCACGGTCAGGTCGGTGCCGTTGTCGGCGAACAGGTGCAGCTTCTCGATGTTCAGCTCGTTCAGGTGGCGGCAGTGGGCCTCCATGTTTGCATTGTGCTGTGCCCAGTTCTCGATGGGGTCGCCGTCCAGAACACGGGATGCAGACAGGATGGCCTCCCACAGCTTCTCCACAGCCTGATTCTTGCTCAGATTGGGGAAGAGCTTCTTGGCCCAGGCCACGCCGGGGACGGCGGCTCCGCACCACTGCTCCTGGCCGTTGCGGGCATCGGAGTAGGGCTTCAGGATGGGGTAGCTGAGCTGACGGCCCTTGGCCAGCTTGGCGGTGTTGACGCCCTTCAGGCCGTCGGGATCGTCGGAGATCAGGTGGATGCGGCAGGGCACGGTGTCGACGTAGTGCTGCAGCTTCATCTTCTCCCACTCCTGGACGGTGCCCAGGCTCTTGACGGACTGGTAGCGGGCGTGGAGCTTGGTCAGGGGCTGGTAGCTCCAGTTGACGGTGACCTTACCGGCCTTGGCCTTGTAGGCCTCGTCCACGACCATGGCGACGAACTCGGGCTGGTCGAGACCGGCGTGGATCAGAACCTCCTGGCCCTTCTGGACATTGACGCCGCAGCGGACGATCAGCTTGGCGTATTCACGAAGAATGGACTTTTTCATAAGGGTGACTCCTTCAATACAAATTTTCTACTATTTTATCAGAATAACCCACATTCGTCAATCCATTCCTTGAAAGGTTCCGCAAAGTGTGATATGATGCCAAAAAGAACGCGTCACCCAAACCATGCTGTCATTGCGAGCCCGTAAGGGCGTGGCAATGACACAGTAGTCGGCAGTTGCTCCTTCTGATTCAGTTAGGAAGTCATCCTACCTGGTCGGCGGGGGCAGTGCCGCCTGCCCTACCGTCCGTAATTTTCCATTTTCAACTTTCCATTTTCAATTGGTGATATTATGCTGACAAGAACCGAATTTACCTCCCTCCTCGCCGATAAGCCCCTGATCCTGGACGGTGCCACCGGCTCCAACCTGCAAAAGATGGGCATGCCCCGGGGCTGCTGCACCGAGGAGTGGATCCTGAACCATCCCGAGACCATTCTTAAGCTCCAGCGGCGGTATGCCGAGGCGGGCAGCCGGGTGGTCTACGCCCCCACCTTCCAGGCCCAGCCCATCCCCCTGGCGAATGTAGGCCTGGACAAACAGACCGAGTCCATCAACGCCATGCTGGTTTCCCTGAGCAAACAGGTGGGCGATGTGCTGGTGGCCGGAAACCTGACCACCCTGGCCGCCTTCATCGACAGCTACGACACCGCGCTGTTCGACACCATGGTGGAGAACTACCGGCGGCAGATCGCAGGACTGCTGGAGGGCGGCGCGGATCTGCTGGCAGCAGAGACCCTGCTCTACCCCCAGGATGCCGAAGCCATCCTCACCGCCGCCGAGCTGGAGGGCGCGGAGACGGTGATGTACTCCTTCACCATGCAGCCCGACGGCAGTCTCTTCTCCGGCATGGACGCGGGCAAGGTGCTCCGGGAGCTGGAGGAGGCGGGAGCCGCCGCCGTGGGGTTCAACTGTGTGGCCGCCGACATGATGACCCCCGGTCTGGTGTCCAAGCTCCGCCGTCAGGTGCGTGGGCCGCTGATCTGCAAGCCCAACGCGGGCATCCCCGTCATCAAGCCCGGCAACCTGGTGGAGTATCCCATGGAGCCCGCCGAATTTGCGGACATCGTCGCAGATTGCCACAACCTGGGCGCGAAAATTCTGGGCGGCTGCTGCGGCACTGCGCCGGAGTATATCCGGGCCGTCTGCGAGAGGGTCTGCAAATGAATCTACTGAACAAGGATATCATTGACCGTCTTTTGGCCGACAGCAGCTGGAACGTGCAGATCTTTGACGAGGTCTCCTCCACCAATACCCTGCTGAAGGAGCTGGGAAAGCAGGGTGCCCCTGCCGGGACTGTCCTGGTGGCCGACCGGCAGACCGGCGGCCGTGGACGGCTGGGACGGACGTTCCTCTCCCCCGGCGGCGTGGGCGTTTATTTCTCTGCCCTGATCCGACCCGACTGTGCGCCCCAGGAATTGATGCACCTGACCTGCGCCGCTGCCGTTGCCATGTGTGATGCGGTGGAAAACGCCTTCGGCTTCCGGCCCGGCATCAAGTGGACGAACGATCTGGTGGTGGGTACGCGGAAGCTGGGCGGCATCCTGACGGAGCTGGGCCTCGATCCCAAAACCGGGCGGGTCAGCAACGCGGTCATCGGCATCGGCATCAACTGCGGTCAGGCGGAGACCGATTTCGACGAAAGCATCCGAAATATGGCCACCTCCGCCCGGATGGTGCTGGGCCGGAAGGCCGACCGGAACCTGCTCATTGCGGAGATGGTCAGGGCGCTGGAGCAGATGGACGCGGAGCTTCTGCGCTCCCCTGCCGCCATGCTGGAGCGGTATCGTTCCGACTGCATCACCCTGGGGCAGCAGGTCAGCATCGTCCGCGGCGACGAGGTGCGCCATGCCGTGGCACTGGATATTGATGCCGAGGGCGGGCTGATCGTGCGCTATGACAGCGGTGAAATTGGCACCGTCACCTCCGGTGAGGTCAGCGTCCGGGGCCTTTACGGATACGTTTAAGCAAAATAACTGTTGCATTTGACACCGAAATTGGTTATACTAAAGAAGGTAACAACAAGAAACTGGAGGGTTCCGAAATGAAACTTGCCGAAAACATCATCAAGATCGGCCTGGCCATCGCCGCCGTTGCCGGTATCGCCTACCTGGTCGTGAAGTACATGGACGCCATCAAGGCCTGGTTTGAGAAGCTCTGCCCCGCCTGCGAGATCGAAGAGGAGCTCGTGGAGGAGCCCGTGGCTGAGGAAGCCATCGAAGAGCCCGCCGCCGAGGAGGCTCCCGTGGTCGAGGAAGTCGTCGTGGACGACACCACCCCCGTGGCCGAGGAGACCGATTTCGAGGCCTGATATTTTGGATACTGCCAGCGGCGTGACCTTCGTCACGCCGCTGCTTCCATTTTTAAGCAAACCTTAAGATTCTGTTCACCGATTTCGGGATCCTTTCCTCTATAATGGGATCATCAAAATCGGAGGAATTCCAATGAAGACGAAAAAGAAATTATTCTGGATCCCGCTGGCGCTGGCGGGCATGTTACTGCTGCTGGCGGCGGTGTATTTCCTGGCTCCCAGGTGCGTCCCGGCGGAGCGGTTTGGCTTTGCCCGGATTGTATCCGAGGAGGAACGGGCGCTGCGGATGGGGCTGGTGGACACAGCCTGCGGCTGGGCAGGCGTTCGGGAGGAGGATGGGAGCCATCGCTTCCTCATCGATCTGTACAACACCCTGGATCCCCTGCCCCAGGACTACCATGTCACCTACGAGGATGCCTGGTGCGCGGCCTTCGGCACCGCCGCCGCCATGGCGGAGGGGCTGACGGACATCATCCCGCCGGAGTGCTCCTGCTCCCGGCAGATCGGGCTTTTCCGGGAGCTGGGCAGCTGGGAGGAACGGGACGACTACATCCCCCTGCCCGGTGACTACATCTATTACGACTGGGACTTGCCCAGAAGCCTCGACTGCACCGGCTGGCCGGAGCATGTGGGCATCGTGGTGGGCACCTACGGCCCCTTCATCCGGGTGATGGAGGGCAACAAGGACGACGATGCGTCCTATCGCACCATCTGGATCGATGACTGGTGCATCCGTGGCTACGGTGTGCCGGATTATGCATCCAAATGCAAATAATACGAACTCTTGATTAAACTGTTTCATTCTTTCCGGTCTAATACTATTTTCAAATTGAACTCTTTAAGTTCAATTTGAAAGACACCGCCTGACGGCGTTGTCGAATCTGTGATTTTCGGAATAGAAAATCACAGATTCCCGTCTCATTATGATCTTCATATTAAAAACTTCAATCCTCCGGCTTAAAGTTTTTAATTGAATATCAGTATAAATTGCGCCATAATGCGTTCTCGTCCTAGGTGGGCGACAGCCCACCGTCGTCCTCGGCCTTTTCTGGCACAATTTATCCTCGGAAAGCTCTTAAACCATTTAACCAAGAATTAGTATAAGGAAACCCGTCCGGGATCCCGGACGGGTGCTTTTTTCATATTCAGAACAATGGATCGGTGTAGATGCCCTGCTCCGCCATGTCGGCAAAGGCCTTGCGGACGCCGGGCATGTCCTCGGCGTAGGTCATGCCGAACCACTGGCTGGTGGTGGGCAGGACGCGGATGCGGACGGTCTCCCGGCTGAGCAGAACGCCCATCTCGCTGGGGATCAGAAATTCGGATTTGGGTACGCAGAGGTTTTCACCGAGGAACTCGATGAACCGCTCCTCCAGCTTGTCCAGCACGTCGGGGGTGAAGCCCCACATGTTCATGGAAACGGGAACCTCCGTATCCAACTGACGCTCTTCCCCGTCGATCACGGCCACGGCGCCGTTGGGGGTCTTGAGGACGTTCTTCGTCTCCCGGATGTAGGTCAGCCAGCCGTCCCGGGTGCGGCACAGGCCCCGGGTGACGCCGCCGTGCTCGCTCAGGGTATTGCCTAGACGGAAGCCGATGAGACCATAAGTACCTCTGGAGTCCTCCTCCAGGCTGTTCAAAAATTCGATGGCACAGCGGAAAGAATCCTTGCCGTAATAATCGTCGGCGTTGATGACCGCAAAGCCGCCGTGCAGCATGCCCTTGCAGGAAAGCAGCGCATGGCCGGTGCCCCAGGGCTTGGCCCGGTCGGGAGGGCATTCAAAGCCCCCGGGCAGATCAGTCTTCTCCTGATAAGCGCACAGGACTTCCACGCCCTTTTTCGCGCAGATGCTCCGGATCCGGTCGCCCATGATCCGGTCAAACAATTCTTGAATATCGTGACGGATGATAAAAATCACTCGATTGAAGCCAGCTTCGATGGCATCGTGTATGGAATAATCCATGATAACCTCACCGCTGGGGCCAACGCTCTGCAGCTGCTTCACGCCGCCGGCAAACCGGGAACCGATGCCCGCTGCCAGAACCACCAGGGTTCGTTCGTTTTTCATTTCGATCTCACTCCTCACCCTGCGGATAGAGCATCCGCACTTTATTACCTTTAGTATACTCCTTTCGGGCGCAGATTGCAAGTCATTCCAAGGTTTCCTTTTCTTTTTCGTGAATGATCGCCATTTTTTCGCTTCTGCGCAGCCGTTTCAGCGCGCACTCCCGCTTCAATGCCGCGCTCTTGTCCTCCACCGTCTCCCGGTAGCGGAGCGTCAGCGGGCCCCGGCCCCGGGTGTATTTGGCACCCTTCCCTGATTCGTGGGCCTTCAGACGCTTCGGCAGATCATCGGTGATGCCGGTGTAGAGCGTCCCGTCGCCGCATTCGAGGATGTATACCGTCCATTCCTTTTCCATGGTTCCCCCATAAAATACCGGGCCGGTTGCCCGGCCCGGTTACAGTTATCGTTTTTTCAGCGGCAGTCCCAGCAGCCGGTCAACCAGCAGGAACAGGATGTCCCACATCAGGATCGTCACCGCCGTCAGGAGCCAACCCTCAGCCATGGCCGCAGCTGCGCCCATGACCGCCAGAAGCACACCATAGCTGGCTGCCCCCGCCAGGGTGAAAAACACCAGCTTCCCGATGAATTGCAGGCGTCCCAGCTTTCCGAAAAATGGTCGGATCATGGGGTAATAGCCCAGGAACACATACACCAGCGCGGCCTCCCGATCCGGAGCCAGCAGCAGGCTCAAAATCGCCACAGCCAGATAGTAGCACCAGCCGATTCGCTTCCCACACCGCTCCAGCACAGGCCGCGTGAATAGGATGCACAGCACCGGGCAGATGTAGGTGTTCACCGGGATGATGCTGCCCAGGGACATGATGACCACGGCTGCCGCCGTCAGCATCCCGCCCAGGGCCATTTGCCGGGATTTTCTCATTCGGTCTTGTTCTTCAGCAGGCCGTACTTGATGTCCCAGAGCTTCTGGCTCAGATCCACGTAGTAGGTCTGGGGATTGTCGAATCGCTTGATCTCATCCCACAGGGTGTCCACCTGCTCGGCGCAGTAGGTGCGGATATCCTCCAGCTTGGGCAGCTCGTAGACCAGCTGGCCGTTGCGGAAGATGGGCACCTGGAGCTCCTTGGCGGTGTAGTTGTAGACGGTGCGGCGCTTCCAGGTCGCCTCGGGATCGAAAATCTCGATGTCCTGGCTGTCGTCCACGGTCTCATCATAGACGCACATATAGTCGGCGATGGCCTTTCCGGTGTCGTTGCCGATGAAGCGGTAGAGCTTCTTGTAGTGGGGGGTGGTGATCTTGCCCACGTTCTCGGAGATCTTGATCTTGGGGGTGATGGAGCCGTCGTCCTGCTCCACGGCCACCAACTTGTACACGCCGCCGAAGACGGGCTCGGACTTGGCGGTGATGAGCCGCTCGCCCACGCCGAAGAGATCGATCTTGGCGCCCTGGCGCAGGACATCACGGATGATGTGCTCGTCCAGGGAGTTGGAGACGGAGATCTGGCAGTCTGGCCAGCCGGCCTCGTCCAGCATCTGACGAGCCTTCTGGGTCAGGTAGGCCATATCGCCGGAGTCCAGACGGATGCCGCACTTGGTGATGCCCATAGGCTTCAGGACTTCGTTGAAGGCCTTGATGGCGTTGGGCACACCGGACTTCAGGGTGTTGTAGGTGTCCACCAGCAGGGTGGCGTTGTTGGGGTACATCTTGCAGTAGGCGGTGAAGGCTTCCAGCTCGGTGTCGAACATCTGCACCCAGGCGTGGGCCATGGTGCCGCCGGCGCGAACGCCGAAGAGCTGGTCGGAGATGGTGCAGGCGGTGCCGTGGCAGCCGCCGATGTAGGCGGCACGGGCGCCCAGCATGGCGGCGTCGGGGCCCTGGGCGCGGCGGGAGCCGAACTCCAGCACGGTGCGGCCCTCAGCGGCCCGGACGATGCGGTTGGCCTTGGTGGCGATCAGGCTCTGGTGGTTGATGCACAGCAGCAGGTAGGTCTCGATGAGCTGGGCCTCAATGGCGGGAGCCCGGACGGTGACCAGGGGCTCCTGGGGGAAGACCACGGTGCCCTCGGGCACAGCCCAGATGTCGCCGGTGAACTTGAAGTCCTTCAGGTACTCCAGGAAATCCTCGGTGAACATGTTGCGATCCCGCAGATAGGCGATGTCCTCCTCGGTGAAGTGGAGCTCCTGGATGTAGCTGACGATCTGCTCCAGACCGGCCGCGATGCAGAAGCCGCCGCCGTCGGGGCAGCGACGGAAGAACAGGTCAAAGTAGGTGATGCGATCCTTGTAACCGTTTGCGAAATAGCCGTTGGCCATGGTCAGCTCATAGAAGTCGCAGAGCATGGTCAGATTCAGTTTGCTGTTGGTATCCATAGAAAACACCTCGTTCGTTAGTATTGAGGATATTATACGACCCACCGCGGGAAAATGCAACCTTTTTATTGACAAGACACCTGCCCAATCTCTGTCAAGACACTTCTGCGTTGACAATCCCCGCCATCGGAAGTATACTGAAGCAAAAAGGAGGGATACCATGAAACTGCTGTTTATGATCGGCGATGCCGCCGTGGGCAAAATGACCGTGGGACAGGAGCTGGCGAAGATCACCGGTCTGCGGCTGTTCCACAACCACATGATGATCGAACCGGTGCTGGAGATCTTCGGACAGTGGCGACCGGATATCACCCAGCGGCTGCGGGAGGTCATTTTCGAGGAGTTTGCAAAGACGGACAGCTACGGCATGATCTTCACCTACATGTGGGCCTTCGACATGAAGGAGGACTGGGATTACGTGGAGTGGGTCAAGGACATCTTCGGCCTTCCCGACGAGGATGTGTACTACGTGGAGCTGATCGCGCCCCAGGAGGTACGTTTGGCGCGGAACGTCACCGAAAACCGGCTGAAGCACAAGGCATCCAAGCGCGATGTGGAGGCTTCCAACGCCCGGCTCCTCCGGGACGACGCGTCCTGGCGCTGTGTCAGCCGCCCCGGCGAGATCCCCTTCCCCAACTACCTCCGGCTGGAAAATGCCGAGATCCCCGCAGCCGAAGCCGCGAGGATCATCAAAGCGCATTTCAACCTGTAAATTCAATCCGTCCCGCAGGGACACCACAATTTTTCATTTCATGCTTATCGACCTAAGTCAGCAACGCACCTCTTGCCCCCCTCGTTTACGAGGGGGGATGTCCAAGCGAAGCGCAGGACAGGGGGGAGTATGCGGCACACCGCCCCTCCTCCTTCGGCACTTCGGCGAATACGAACCGCGGTAGGACTCCCCCCGCCCTTCGGGCACCCCCCTCATAAATGCGGGGGGCAAGAATTGTGGTTCTGTGTCAGCCATATCCCCAGGTGCGCAGCTCCCAGCCGAAGGCCGTCTTCGTCAGGATCCATTCATAGTTCCGGTATGTCTCCTCCGGCTCCAGGGTGACCGCGCGGCCGCTGTCATCCACATAGAAATCCGACTGCAGCACGATGGCTTCCGCGCCGTAATCCTCAGACCATGCGTATGCTTCCTTCCGGGTCTTCTCCTCGTCGTATTCCAGTCTGAGGAGCTTGCAGCCGTCGTATTCCCTGCGGAAAAACCGCTCCACCTCGTCCATGGCGTCCGCGACCTCCTGCTTGCTGAAGCGTTCGCACGTGCCGATGTGCCGCCCCACCTCGCTGACATCTCCCCCGCCGCAGGCGGTCAGCAGCACCAGGCACAGGAGCACGGTCAACAGAAATCTGATCTTTCCCATAACGTTCCATCCTTTCCTTGGGATGCTTCTACCATAGCACAAATGCCCCGGTTTTTCCACAAAACCGGGGCATTCTTCATGAAATCTTAAGGTTTAGTTGCCGTTTCTGATCTGCAGCAGCTTGGTCTTCAGGTCGTTTTCCATCTTGACCATCTCAGCCTCGGCGGCCAGACGCTTGGCCCGGCCGTCGGCCTGGATCTTCATCACATCGTCGAAGGTCTGGATCAGCTTGGCGTTGGTGGCCTTCAGGGTCTCGATGTCCACGATGCCCCGTTCGGCTTCCTTTGCAGTCTCGACGGAGGCCATGTGCAGCCGCTCGGCGTTCTGCTTTAAGAGGGCGTTGGTGATGTCGGTGACCTGCCGCTGGGCGGCGGCGGCCTCGGTGGAGTGGGCGATGCCCAGAGCCAGCACCATCTGGTTCTTCCACAGGGGGATGGTGTTCATCAGGGTGGTCTGGATCTTCTCCACCATGACGGTGTCGTTGTTCTGCAAGATCCGGATCTGGGGGGCGGTCTGGATGGAGATGGCACGGGTCAGCTCCAGGTCGTGGATCTTCTTCTCGAAGCGGTCGCACTTGTCAGCCAGGTCTCTTGCTGCCTGGGCATCCTCGGCAAGGCCGCTGAGCTGGGCCTTGGACTGGAGCTGGGCCAGCTTGCCGGTGCGGACTTCGCCCAGCTTCTGCTTGCCAGCCAGGATGTACATGGTCAGCTCCTTGAAATAGGCCAGATTCTGCTTGTACATCTGGTCGAACATGGCAGATTCCTTCATCAGACGCATCTGATGGCCCTCCAGCGCCTCGCCGATCTTGGCCACATTGACCTCGGCCCTGGCGAACTTGGCCTTCATGGTCTCTAAGCGATCGGCCTGCTTGCGGAAGAAGCCGAAGAAGCCCTTGTCCTCGTCGGCATCGAAGCCCTTGAGCTCGCCCACCACATCCACGATCAGGTCGCCCACCTCACCCAAGTCCTGGGTGCGGACATTGGCGAGCGCCGCGTCGGAGAACTGGGCCATCTTCTTCTGGGTGCCTGCGCCGTACTGGAGGATCTGGGCGGTGTTCTCCACGTCGATCTTGGCGGCGAAGTCGGTGACCATCTGCTGCTCCTGGGCAGTCAGGACGGGCTCCTCGGGCTTGGGGGGCTCGGGCTGGACAGCGACAAGCTCGGGTGCGGGCTCCAGCTCGGGCTCCAGGGTCAGGCTGGGGATGGTATCGTCAAACTTGAATTCCTCGTTCATGGCAAATCCTCCTGTTTATTGCATCTGCTTGCGCATTTTGGTCAGCTCGTCGTCGGTCAGGCCCTCCTGGGCCAGCATGGTTTGCAGGACGGTGATGTCGCTGGAGACGTCCATGGCGGTGTCCTGGAACAGCTCGTCCAGCAGCTTCTCAAAGGCCCGGTTCAGGGTGTCCAGCGTCCCCTCGATCTCCCGCTTGGAAGACTCGATGGTGCCGCCCTGGACGGGCTGGGCATCCATGTCCGCGTAGGCGTTGAGGAGCTTCACGGTCATGGGCAGATAGTAGTCCATCAGCTTCTTCAGGTCGGGGATGACCTCGGGGTGCTCCTTCGCCCGGTCGAAGATCCGGCGGACGATCAGCTCCATGTGGGAGATCTTGGCGGAGATCTCTTCGCCGGGGATGTCGTCGTTGCACTTGCGGATCTGGGCGATGAAGCCGTTGCCCCTGTCGAGCACCTCCCTGATCCGGGGATCGGGGGCGGATGCCCTTTCAGCGGCTTGCTGCTTCCGGGTCTGCTCCAGCTGGAGCCGGGCCTGCTCGAACTGCTTATAGGTATCGTCGCTGGTGATGAGCATGGTGCCTTCGTTGTCCAGATGCCCCTCCAGGAACAGTCCCTTGCCGAACATCCGGTGCAGATCCTCCCGAACGAAGGAGACGCTTTTTCCCACGGCCCGGGCCAGCTTGTCCAGGGCACAGGTGGTCTTGATGCCCAGGAGCCGCTTGTAGGTCTTGAACCGGTTGGCCATGCTCATGTTTTTGATGCCGCTGAAGCCCAGCAGCCCGCCGCCGGCAAGACCGGCCAGCAGGATGCCGATGGGTGCGGCGTACTCCGCGATCAGCATGTTCAGCAGGGCCGCGCCCAGAAGGCTCAGGGCCGAGAAGCCCGCAAGGATCGCGCCGAAGACGATCTTCAGCACACCTTTGGCGGTGATGCCGCCGGTGGAGCCGTAGAGGGTGCGTACAGGTGGCGGCACATAGCCGGGCTGGGCAGTCTTTTTGCTTTGAGCCGCCTTGCGGACGGCTTCGCCGCCCAGATCCACAGCCGTCTCCACCGCCTGGCGGATGGTCTGATTCAAATGATGATAATTCCGGGAGCCGACAGCCCAGTCCACCGCATCCTGAATGCTGCGTCCCAGGTCGTCCCAGTTTTGATTATTGCGCATTGCGATCCACTCCATGTGATAGTTACGTCCATTATACAATCAGATGGGACAAAAAACAAGCACTGGTAAAAATTAATGCGCTATTCTGCAAAAATCAGGGAGCCTTCCGGCTCCCTGATATACGGTTCATGGATTGCAGCGTTTACAGGGAACATAACCCTTGTCGATCAGCTCGTCACGGGTTCCATGATAGTCCCAACGGTTGGAGGATTTGATCTCATCAGCACTGGAACAGTACGGATAATGGAATTTCTTGGTGTTCTTATTTACAACATAGTCCTGTCCCGAGCCTTCTGTGGGTTCTGTTGTGGGTTCCGTTGTAGGTTCCGTTGCCGGTTCTCTAGGAGGTTCGGTCACCAGCTCCGTTGTCGGTTCTGTTGTAGGTTCGGTCGTCGGCTCCGTTGTTGGTTCTGTAGAAGGTTCGGTCACCGGTTCCGTTGTCGGTACTGTTGTAGGTTCGGTCGTCGGCTCCGTTATCGATACGGTAGAATGCTCGGTCACCGGCTCCGTTTCAGGCTCCGTGGTGGGTTTCGTTGTTTCCACAGCGATCATGCCGGGAGCTGTACCTTCAACATCAGCAGTTCCCGGAGTTGGAATTTGCACAAGGCACAGTAACGCCAACACAACGGCAATTACAGGCTTCAGCCACCCCTTGACAACGCTCCTAACGATTCCCTGCCACCCCTTGATCGGGATCACCAGCAGCACAACAGCCACAGCTGCCACACCGACCAGAATCATATTCGAAGCAAAGAACTCCATGCCCAGCAGTACAAAGAGAACGGATATAACCCAGAGCCATGCATCGCCCGCTTTCACGTTCGAGCTTCTGAATGCAGCTACCAGATATCTGATACAGTCAACAAGCCAGCCGACACCCAGCAAGCCTCCCGTAAATAGATACAAAAGCCCCATGCGCTTATTCTTCTCCATAAACTTATGGACGCCAAACACGCCAAACAACAAACAAATCACAAACTTAAACCATGCCATTCTATTACCTCTCTTTTTCTCCGGATCGGTCAGCCATGCGGATATTTCCATTGTATCACAGTGTATATTTTTTTCAACGTTTATCCAGAAAAAGAGGATGCCGCAGCATCCTCTTTCATTTCAAATTTCGCGTCTGCCCTCCAGGGCTCTTGCCAGGGTCACCTCGTCGGCGTACTCCAGCTGACTTCCGACGCTGATGCCGTAGGCGAGCCGGGTCACCTTGGTCTCCAGGGGACGAAGCAGGCGGGAGATGTACATGGCCGTGGCCTCGCCCTCGGTGTCGGGGTTGGTGGCCATGATGATCTCGCGGACATCGCCCTTCGATACCCTCTGAAGCAGCTCCTTGATGCGGATGTCGTCCTGGGTCACGTGGTTCAGGGGACTGATGACGCCGTGGAGCACGTGGTACACGCCCTTAAATTCCCGGCTGCGCTCCATGGCGATGACGTCCTTGGGCTCCGCGACCACGCAGATCAGGCTGTGGTCGCGGGTGTCGTCGTCACAGATGGGGCACAGCTCCCGGTCGGTCAGGTTCTGACAGCAGGGGCAGTGCTTGACGGTGCGCTTGGCCTCCAGAATGGCTCCGGCGAATTCCTCCGCATCCTCCAGAGGCAGGCTCAGCACGTGGAAAGCAAGCCGCTGGGCGGTCTTTCCGCCGATGCCGGGGAGCCGGGCAAACTGGTCAGCCAGGTTTTGCAGGGCTGCAGGGAAAAACTGCATGGCCCCTCCTTAGAACAGGCCGCCCAGACCGCCCAGGCCGCCGGTCAGCTTAGCCATGTTGCTCTGGGCATCGGCGTCAGCGGTGCGGAAGGCCTCGTTGACGGCGGCGATGACCATGTCCTGGAGCATCTCCACATCGTCGGGATCCACAGCCTCGGGATTGATGGTCAGGTTCACGATCTCGTGCTTGCCGTTGACCTCAGCGGTGACCATGCCGCCGCCAGCCTTGGCGGTGTAGGTCTTGCGCTCCATCTCCTCCTGCATCTGCAGCATCTGCTGCTGCATCTTCTGGGCCTGCTTCATCATTGCCTGCTGATTCATGCCGCCGGGCATACCCCGGAATCCACCTCTAGCCATAATTCATGTTCTCCTTTTGTTGTATTCTCGGCCCCCTCTCAGAGGGGGCTGTCAGCGTCAGCTGACTGGGGGAGTGTCGTATCAATAGAAGGACACTCCCTCCACCGCTTCGCGGTTCCCCTCCCTCTGTGAAGGAGGCAAGTGTATCTTGGTCAGTTATTTTTGATTTTTATGATGTCGGAGTGCTCCCGGCCGAAGGCCATGAGCTGCTCCATCTGTTTGCTTTTCGAACGCTCCGCCTGGCGGTTGACCACCTTGACGGTGACAGGTCTGCCCAGCATGGCGCTGGCCTTGCGCACCGCCAGATCCCGGACTTCAGGCTTATCCACCATGTTCATCACGAAGTCGTCCGCGCAGATCAGACCCACCCGGTCGCCGCGAACCACCGCGTTCATGATCTTGCCCGTGGGATCCAGGAAGGCCCGCAGAGCGGGGGGCAGCTCCGGGCGCATGGCTGCGGCCAGATCCACCCAGAAGCCCATGGGGGTGTCGTCCCTGCCGGACTGGGGCTTGGGCGCCTGCTGGGCCGGTGCGTCGGGATCGACGGGGGCATCGTCATCGCCGGGGGGCGGGGGGGCGTCGCCGTCGTCTGCGTCCTCCGGCTTCGGCTGCTGGGGCGCTGCGGCGGGGGAGACGAAATTGCCGGTGCGCAGCTGCTCCTCCAGCTTCGAAATTCTCGCGTTCAGGGCCTCAGCATCCATCTGCAGAGCCGGGTCGCAGAGGTTCATGATGCAAAGCTCCGCGTCCAGTCTGCGGCTGGAGCTTCGGGTGAAGCCTGCGGCGGTGGACTGCAAAAGCCCGATCATCCGCACCAGCGCACCGGTGGAGAACCGCTTGACGAGAGATTTGGCGTCCGCATCGGAGGCCACGCCGGAGAGCATGGAAATCCCCGCTTCCGGTGCCGTTTTCAAAATCATCAGATCCCGGCAAAGGGACGCCAGCTCGTCGATGAGGGCGGCCACATCCTTGCCGTCAGCGTAGAGCCGGTTAAAAAGCTCCAGAGCGCCCCGGGTATTCCTGTCCGCCGCGAAGGAGAGCATCTGTCCGCAGGTCTGTTCGCCTGCGATGCCGAGACACTCATAGACCCGCTGGGCGTTGAGCTCTCCCACGGTGGCGGACGCACACTGGTCGAGCAGGCTCAGGCCGTCGCGCATGCCGCCGTCGGCCAGCCGGGCCAGCACCCGGGCCGCGCCGTCGTCCAGCTCGATGCCCTCCTGATAGGAGACATACTGCAATCGGGCGGCGATATCCTCGGGCGTGATCCGCCGGAAGGAGAACCGCTGACAGCGGGACAGGATCGTCGCGGGAACCTTATGCAGCTCGGTGGTGGCCAGGATGAACAGCAGATGCTCCGGCGGCTCCTCGATGATCTTCAGCAGGGCATTGAAGGCCGAAATGGACAGCATGTGCACCTCGTCAATGATGTAGACACGCTTGCGCACCTGGCTGGGGGCGTAGATCGCGTCGTCGCGCAGATCGCGGACATTGTCCACGCCATTATTGGAGGCCGCGTCGATCTCCAAAACATCCATACAGGTGCCCGCGTCGATGGCCTTACAGGCCTCGCACACATTGCAGGGATTGCCATTGTGGGGATCCAGACAGTTGACGGCCTTGGAAAGGATCTTGGCACAGCTGGTCTTACCGGTACCGCGGGAGCCCGTGAACAGGTACGCATGGCTCATATGCCCCGACAGCAGCTGCGTCTTCAGGGTCTGGGTAACAGCCCCCTGACCGACCACATCATCGAAGGTCTGCGGTCTGTATTTACGATATAATGCTTGATACATAGCAGCCCTCCAACTCAGCATTCAGCACTCAGAACTCAGCACTTTTTAAGAAAATCGTCCGGCTCATAACAAGATCGCACACCCACATTTGAACGAGCTGAACACCCGGAACCTAAGCAGTTAACTCAAGAACGGCTGCCTCGCGGCACACGGAACGATCCGCTTAATGCTGCTTGGTTCCCCACCTGACATGGTTCACGGGATTCCGTTGCGCAAGACCGATCTCTCAACGCCACTTACTTAGGGCAGACGGCACTCAGCAAGCCCGGGTGTGGGAATTCATCCCTGCTGTAGCGGATTGCAGGCAACAGGGCACCGCTATCTCCCCGACTAGTGCGACCTTGTTACGAGCCGGACGGCTTGAACAAGATAGTTATGAAATTGATTGTGGAAAGTTCAGGCTCAGCCGACCTTGGACTCGATGAAGGCAGCCATCTGACCAAAGGTGGTGATGGTCTCGTCCTCGATCTCCAGATCGACACCCAGCTCGCCCTCCAGCTCCATGACCATCTCCACGATGTCCAGGGAGTCGATGCCCAGATCCTCAAAGGTGGACTCAGGGGTGATCTCAGAAGGATCCAGCTCCAGATGCTCGGCGGCGAATGCAACCAGCTTCTCGTACATATATGTCACCTCCAGAAAAGGTAATCAGCATTTGCTCGGCTTATTTTAATACAAGTTGTGGCGTTTGTCAATCCCCTGTTGGGAATCCCAAAAAAGTTCACATTTCCGCAACAGCTCTGCCTGCCGCATAGCCCGTGGCCCATGCGATTTGCAGATTGAAGCCGCCGGTGTAGGCGTCGCAGTCGATGATCTCGCCTGCAAAGTACAGGCCCGGCACCTTCTTCGACTCCATGGTCTTCGGGTCGATCTCGCCGGTCTTGACGCCGCCGGAGGTGATGATGGCCTCCGCCACGGGACGTCTGCCGGTGATGTCCAGGGTGAAGCTTTTCAGCAGCTCCACCAGGGCCCGGCGGTTCTGTTTTGTGAAGGAGTTGGCCTGCAACGAGCCGTCCACGCCGATGCGGCGGAGCACCACGGGGATCATGCTGCGGGGCAGCAAGTCAGTCAGGGCATTCTCCATGGAGCGGTTCTGATACATTTCAAGATCCCGCAGGATCCGGTCGTCCAGCTTGTGCTCCTCCAGGGCAGGCTTCAGGTCGATGGAAAGCTTCCAGCCCTCCCCTTTTCCGATATGGGCCGAGGCGGAGAGCACCGTGGGGCCGGAGATGCCAAAATGGGTGAAGAGCATCTCGCCAAAGTCCTTGTAGACGGCCTTGCCCTTGGGGTTCAGGAGCTTCACCGCCACATTTTTCAGAGCCAGCCCCTGCATGTCCGGCGCGTCGGGGCCTGCGGTCTCCAGGGGAACCAGGCTGCCCTGGGGCTCCACGATGGTGTGGCCCAGGAGCCGTGCAAATTTGTAGCCGTCGCCGGTGGAGCCGGTGGCCGGATAGCTGGCGCCGCCGGTGGCGAGAATGACCTTGCGGCTCTCAAAAAAGCCCGCGCTGGTGGCGACACCCATCACCCCCGCCTCATCTCGCTCGATGGAGAGCACCCGGGCGGTCTTGACGATGACGCCGCTGGCCTTCAGCTCCTTCTGCAATGCATCCAGCACGCTCTGAGAGCGGTCGGTGATGGGAAAGACCCGGTTGCCCCGCTCGGTCTTGAGCTGGCATCCGGCGTCCTCGAAGAATTGCTTCGCCTTCTCGGGCGGGAACGCCGCCATGGCACTGAAGAGGAATTTGCCGTTGCGGGGGGTGTTCTTCAGCACCTCGTCGGCGGTGCAGTCGTTGGTGACATTGCACCGGCCCTTGCCGGTGATGAGTAATTTTTTGCCCAGCCGGTCGTTTTTCTCCAGCAGGACGATGTTTCTGCCCGACCGTGCGGCGGTGATGGCGGCCATCATGCCAGCGGGGCCGCCGCCGATGACAACTGCATCAAATGCCATTGCCGCCCTCCTGCTTCTCGTAAACGTGGTAGATGTCCCAGATGTTCTCCAGCGAGGTGAAGATCTTGCTCAGCCGCTGCTCCCGCTTGGCGGCGATGGCCACGATCAGGGCGTTGATGACGCTCATGGGAGCCACCAGGGAGTCAACCAGCGAGACCATGTCGCTCTTGGCCTCCAGGACGAAGTCCGCGTTCTGTCCCAGAGGGGACAGGCGGCTGTCGGTCAGGCCGATGACCGTGGCACCGGCATCCCGGCAGTACTGGGCGGCCTTGACGGTGGCGCTGGAGTAGCGTGGGAAGGAGATGGCGACCACCACGTCCTCGGGCTTGATGGCGACGATCTTCTCGAACATCTCGCCCTCGCCGGAGGTGGTGACCACGTGGATGTTGGGGGACATATAATTCAGATAGTAGCCCAGGAAATTGGCCAGAGGCGCGGCGGAGCGGACGCCCAGGATGTAGACCCGGTCAGTGTCCAGAATGGCCTGGACGGCCTTGGTGAACTCCTGGCGATCCAGCAGCTCCTCGGTCAGGCGCAGCTTCTCCGCATCGGCCCGGAGGACGGTGGAGATCACATCCTGGCCCTCCATCCGGTCGTTGGCCACCTCGATGCGCTGCACCGAGGTCAGGCGGTTGAGCACCATCTCCTGGATGGCCTTCTGCATGCTGGGATAGCCGTCGTAGCCCAGCTCCACGGCAAAGCGCACCACCGTGGACTCGCTGACGCCCACCTTCTTGCCCAGCTTGGAGGCGGTCATGAAGGCGGCCTTGTCATAGGATTCGGTTATGTATTTTGCGATGAGCCGCTGTCCCTTGGAAAAGGTGTGGGACTGACTCTGCAGGATTGTGAGAATATCGCTGCTCATGGATGTTCCTCCTGATCTGCTCTTTTTCCGAATTGCATCCATAGTAACAGATATCCGCCATTTTTGCAAGAGGGAAATGCAGGAATTGCATTTCAATCCTTCAAAAGCAGTTCGATCTCCTTCGTCTCCAGCTCCCGCCAGGCGCCGGTCTTCAGCTCGCCGATGTGAAGCTTTCCCTCTGCGATGCGCTTGAGCCGGGCCACCTCCAGGCCCGCCGCCTGGCACATCCGGCGCACCTGGCGGTTGCGTCCCTCGTGGATGGTCACATCCAGGATGGCGCGGCTGGTCTCCGTCTTCACCGGGCGGACACGGGGCTTTTTGATAATGTAGCCGTCCAGCTCGATGGGCTCGCGCAGGGCCTCCAGCTTCTCGGGGGTGAAGCCCGTCACCCAGACCCGGTAGACCTTGTCCACCTCATGCTTCGGATGCATGAGCAGATTGGCGAAATCGCCGTCATTGGTGAACAAAAGCAGGCCCTCGGAATCCATGTCCAGACGGCCCACGGGATAGACCCGGGTGCCGCAGCCCGCCACCAGCTCGGCGGCGTTTCTGCGGCCCTTCTCGTCGGAGAGGGTGGTCACGTAGCCCCGGGGCTTATTGAGCATCAGGTAGACCTTCTTGCCCGCCTTGGGCAGCCGCTTTCCGTCCACCTCGATGACATCCTCGGTCACATCGGCGGTGTCGCCCAGATGGGCCGTGTTGCCGTTGACCCGGACGCGACCCTCCTCGATCCATTTCTCCGCCTGTCGCCGGGAGCAGAGCCCCCGGGATGCAATGATTTTCTGCAAGCGTTCCATCATGTTCCTCCAAACAGACGCGAAAGCCACGTCTTTTCTTTCTCTTGTTTTAATTCCATGGACGAGCCCCAGACCAGGGGGATCTGGCCAACGATTCGTCCCGACAGCACCACATAGGCGCTCCCCTCTTCGGCTCCGCCCTGAACGGGGCCGTAGCTGAAAGGCTGGGGACTCAGGATGATCTCACATTCCTCCCCCGCCGCCATGGCGTAGGAGAAGCTTTTTGCCGCGATCAGGGGCACATGGGTGCCGTCGCCGCCCAAGATATACCGGTAGCCCAGCACCTCGCCCTCACGCACCAGCTCCTGCACCTCGTAATCCGCGAAGCCCTGCTCCATTAAGGCTTTGTGGTCGAGCCAGTCGTCGGGGTCGTTGATGGTGACGCAGATGAGTCTGCGCCCGCCCCTGCTGGCACTGGAGACCAGGACGCGGCCTGCGGCCTTCGTGTAGCCGGTCTTCACGCCCTCGGCGCCCTCCAGCTGCCACAATAATTTATTGTGGTTCGTCAGCACCCGGTCGCCCAGGGTAATGGTCTTGGCCCCCACGGTGCGGGCGAAAATGGGGTCGGTCATGGCATAGGCCGCCAGGACAGCCAGATCCCGGGCTGTGGAATAGTGATCCGGGGCATCCAGACCGTTGGGGTTGACGAAGTGGGTATCCTTCAACCCCAGCTCCCGGGCCTTGTCGTTCATCAGCTCGGCGAAGCCCTCCACGGTGCCGCCGCAGTAGATGGCCAGAGCCACCGCCGCGTCGTTGCCGCTGCGGAGCATCAGGCCGTAGAGGAGCTCCTGGACGGTCAGGACTTCCCCTTCCTTCAAATACATGGAGCTGCCCTCGATGCCCACGGCCTCCGCCGGGATCCTCACCCGATCCAGCACATTGCAGTGCTGGCAGACCACCAGAGCCGTCATGATCTTGGTTGTGCTGGCGATCAGGCTGCGCTCGTCGGCGTGCTTCTCATAGAGCACCCGCCCGGTGGCGGCATCCAGAAGCATAGCCTTCTCGGCGGAGAGGGCACTGACCCTCGGCATAAAAAGGACGGCGGCCACAAGGATCGCCGCCGTCCGCAGTATCGTTCGTTTCATATCCTCACCCGGGGTTAGGTTGCCCCGGTGTGGAAAATTTATTCTGCCTTGCCCTCGCCGGCCTTCTTGTCCAGCAGGTCAGAGACCTTGTCCAGCAGGTCGGGGATCATCTCCACGATCCGCTCAGAGGTGGTGTTGGGTGCGGAGGCCACGGGGAGCATCCGGACATTGCCGTCCTTGACGATCAGGAAAGCGATGGGGCTGACCTTCACGCCGCCGCCCACGCCGCCGCCGAAGGGCAGCTCAGCGCTGGTGGGAGTCTTGTGGGAGAAGTCACTGCCGCCGCCGCCAAAGCCGACGCTGACCTTGGACACGGGGATGATGGTGACACCATCGGGGGTGGTGATGGGCGTTCCGATGACGGAATTCACATCCACCATTTCACGGATCTTAGCAATGGTATTTTCCAGCATGTTGGGGAGATTCTGGCTCATAGATCAGCACCGCCTTCTTGTTGTTTTTTGATTTTCATAAATGTGGTAAGGGCCCGGACGCCGTACACAGCGGCGATGGAGAGGATCCGGCCAAGGGTGATGGTCAGATCCAGCCGGGCAAGGATGACAGTTTCGGATGCGGTAAAGTCGCAGTCAATGTGGACATCCCGCTTTTTGATGACGAGGAACCGCTCCAGCTGGGTGATGAGCCCGGCCATGGATGCGTTCATCCGTCCGTAATTGACGGCCAGATCACAGGGATCATCGGCGGCCATGGTCAGGTGCAGCTTCAGGTGATCCACCCGGAGCTTGCGCCGCAGATCATTCAGCAGATCCAGTGCCACCTGCACCAGGGGCCAGAAGTCCAGGATGGAGCCGCCCTTTTTCTGCTTGGAGACGGGCTTCTTTTCCGGAGCGGAGCCGTCCGCAGAAGCGGCTTTTTTCTTCTCCTTTTTCGGCTTTTCCTTCTTTGGCTTGTCCTTTTTGGCCTTCTTTTTCAGGGGGAAGACCTGGATCCTGATGGGGCCCGCCACGATCCGAACCCGGGGGCCATCCTCGTCGTAGAGCACCGACGCGCCCAGAGGCAGTATCGCAAGCAGGAAGAGGATGACGAGGGTGATGATCCAGCCCATCATGCGCCCTCCTTCTGCTCGGTCTCGGCGGAGACCGCCTCGCCGAAGTTGACCCGCTCGATCTCCGGCAGCTCCTCCAAAGAGCTCAGGCCGAAGGTGCGCAGGAAATCAGGCGTCGTTGCGTACTGGATGGGTCGTCCGGGGACATTGAGCCGTCCCGCTTCGCAGATCAGCTTCTTGTTCATCAGCGCGGAGATGGAGTAGCTGGAGTCCACGCCCCGGATCTGCTCCACCATGGCCTTCGTCGCCGGCTGGTAGTAGGCGATGATGGTCAGGCTTTCCAGCTGGGCACCGGAGAGCTTCGGGGGCTTCCGGGTCTCCAGGGCCTTGGTCACATAATCCGCCATCTCGCCGGAGGAGACCATCTGGTAGGCCTTCTCCAGCCGGATGATCCGGATGCCCCGGCGTTCGAAGGCATAGGCATCCGCCAGCGCGTCCGCCGCCCGGATGATCTCAGTCACATCGGTCTCCAGAGCATGGGCAAGCCGGGCCGTCTCCACCGGTTCACCTGCGGCAAAGAGGATGGCCTCAATGGCGCGCTGCAATTGTTCAAACTCCATCGGGCTCCTCCTTTCTTTTCTGCTCCGGCACTTCGAGCAGCCGGACATTGGGATTATCTCCATTCACGTCGTCTTCCAGACTGACGGAATTGGTTTTGCACAGCTCCAGCACCGCCAGGAAGGTTGCGACGATCTCCGACCGGGAGCGGTTGCCCCGGAAGAGATTTTTCAGCCGCAGGATGCCGTGCTGGATCAATCGGCGCACCACCTGGGCGGCCTTTTTGCCCACAGGGTAGGGCTCCTTGCCCACGATGCCCTTGAAGTTGACCGTGGGCGGCGGCAGCATTTTCGCGCTGCGCTCGGTGATGGCATCCAGGGCCTTCAGCAGATCCTCGGGCTCGTGCCTATAGCGGTAGGACTTGTCGCGCTTCAGCGGCTCGGGCTGCTTGACGAAGGTACAGCGGCCGATCTCATTGCGGGGCTCCAGAACGGCCACGGCCTTGCGGATCTGTTCGATCGCGTCCTTACGCTCGCGCTCGGCCAGGGACTTGCGCAGGGATTCCAGCTCGCTCTCGGCCTCCAGCCGCTCGGCTTCGGAAAGCAGCATCTTGGTTTTGATGAGCATCAGGTGGGAGGCCATGGTGATGAATTCACTGGCGATCTCCATGTCCAGACGCTTCATTTCGTCCAAATATGCGGTATATTGCTCCAGGATGGCCGTGATGGACACATCCTTGATCTCGATCTTGTTTTTGCTCAGCAGCTCGAAGATGACATCCAGAGGGCCTTCGAAGTCCTCCATCTCCTCCGTTTTGGTGCGTACAATGCCTTCAAGCTTGTATTTGGGTTCTGTCATGGAACCTCCTAGGAATGGATGGCGGTCAGCAGCTCCAGCGTCCACTCTGAGATGGGTGCCAGGAAGCCGGTCAGGCCGTCACGCAGAAAATTCAGGGGAACATCCAGGATGCCAGTCAGCAGCAGGGCCATCAGCACGAACATGCCGTAGCGCTCATAGCGCAGCAGCTTCCAGTACCACTTTTTCGGCAGAAAGGAGAAGACAACCTTGCTGCCGTCCAGGGGCGGGAAGGGCAGCAGATTGAACACCGCCAGGCCCGCGCTCAGATAGAACACATAGTAGAAAAACTCCGCCAGGGTCTCCAGCGCGGCATTCTCGAACCACAGGGAATAAAAGATGCTCACGGTATAGCAGGCGGCGGCGATGGCACTCAGGAGCACATTGCTCAGCGGCCCCGCCATGGCGGTGATGGCCATGCCCAGCTTGGGGTTCCTGAAATAGCGGACATCGATGGGCACAGGCTTGGCCCAGCCGAATTTCGCCACGATCAGCATCAGAAGTCCGAAGGGATCCACATGCTTCAAAGGATTCAGGCTCAGCCGTCCCGCCCGTTTGGCGGTGGGATCTCCCAGGGCCAGGGCCGCCAGGCCGTGGCAGGTCTCATGGAAGGTGATGCAGATCATACAGGCCGCAGCCACGATCAGAAGCTCCGTCAGCGGGCCAAAATCAAGCTGCGCGGCCCAGGCGCGAATGGCATCCATGCGATCTCTCCAGTCTACAGATATTCCAGTGTATTATACCATCCTGATCGCCCTTTCGCAAGGGCTTCCGCGAAAAAACCAAATTCCATGGTAATCTTGCATTTTTCGTCGGGGTATGCTATCATAGCATCAGTATTGGAACGCAACGGAGGAATCATCATGGCACAGAACAAACGCGCACGGCGCAACACCTTCCGCAAATTCGAACGGATGCTCACCCAGGTGATCCTGGGCGCAACAGCGGTATTTTTGCTGATGCTGGTGGCAGCCGCCAATGGCATTGGCTGGCTCAAGTGGATGCTGGCCCTGGCGGTGATCCTCGTATCCGGTCTCGGTGCCCTGCTGCTCATCGCAAAGCAGGAGCACAAGCGCAGACGGAGCTGGTGGATGCTGGCCTCCTTCGCGGCATTACTGCTGTGCACCCTGGTATCTTTGATCGTCGGCTATCCGGCACCCGCCATCTGAACAACAATTTAAGGGAGCTGCTTTCGGCAGCTCCCTCTTTTTTTATTCGTCTGCGTCGATGATGCCGTCGCTGTCTGGGATGTACTTGACGCTCTTGTAATGGGCCACCAGATTGCAGGCGCCGATGGCGGTCAGGGCGATACCGACGACGGTCAGCACCAGCCGGGACACGCTCAGGGGCGACAGGATCAGCCGAACGCCCACCAGCAGCTCCAGCACCGCAAGGACTGCACCGGGCACCCAGAAGCCGCCGCCGCGTTTGATGCGCTGGGCATCCTTCACGGCCCGCCAGCCCTGGCTCAGCACCAGAAGGCCCAGGACAACGCCGAGGACTGAGGCGATCATCAGGGGATTGCGGTGGAGCCATGCGCCTGCGATCAGCAGCACCGCACCGGTGACCACGCTGCCCGTGCCGAAGCCGCCCGCAAAGCCCGCGATCAGAGCCGCCACACCGCCGGCGATCAGCAGCCAGCCGATCACAGCGGAGATCAGGGCCGAGGCGGTATCCGGCTTGATGGTCAGGATCACGCCGCACAGGATCATCAGAATCGAACCGCTTTCATAGCGGAGAAGGTCTTTCCAGTTGAAATCTCTCAATTTTTTCAACTCCTTTCTTTGGAACCATCATACCGGGTTTATCATTCTGCGTCAACGTTTCCGTCCCAAAATTTACGCATCCTTCACATTTTTTGCGCATAGACTGCACCGAAGGAGGGATGCCCATGGAGGAGCTGGGAAACGGCAGGCTGACCATGGAGGGCCGCAGGAAGCTGACCCTGACAGGGGCGAAGGAGGTGGTGCGCTTCAACGAGGAGTTGGTGGAGCTGAACACGGAGCTGGGGGCCGTCCTCATCGAGGGGGCGGAGCTGAAGCTCAAGTGCCTGAGTCTGGACACCGGGACGGTGGTGGTGGAGGGGAAGCTGCGCAGCTTCGCCTACGAGGAAGCCAAGCCGAAGCGGGGGCTGTGGCGGTGAGTCCGGAGACTGTGTGGAGCAGGCTCCTGGGCTGCTTCCTGGCGGGAGTGCTGCTGGGCTGCGGCGCGGATATATGGAAGCCCCTGCACCGGCGGCTGCCCCGCTTCAGCGAGCTGGTCATCGGTCTGGAGCTCTGGGCCTGCTGGCTCTTCACCGCCTTCAGCCTGTGCCGTGGAGATCTGCGGATCGGCTATTATCTGGCACTGCTGTTGGGCTTCGGGGTCTGGGAATGGCTCTTTGGGGCAGCTGTTTCGGCGTTTTGGGCCAAGTTCTGGCATTTTGCTGTGGTGCCCTGGCGTAAACTTCAGAAATTTTTTCGTAAAATCTCAAATTTCCTCTTTTCAAGTTGGAAAAAATGGAGTACAATACAAAAGAATAACCGCGATTCCCACAGTAGACTTTCCGGAGGCAGATCCCATGGCAGACATCCACGATTTCCTGAACCGCTTTCAGCTCCAGTACCGGCGCACCCCCGCCCTGCACAAGGTCGTGGTGGCGGCGGCGATCGTGCTGTCCTCCGTGACGCTGATTTCCCTGCGGCTGGGCCACTGGGAGGCCGAGGAAAAGCTGGCCGCCCTGCAGCATCAGGCCGCCGTTCTCGAACAGCAGAACGAGGAGCTTCGCCAGGACATCGAAGCCCTGGGCACCGCCGATTCCATCCGGGAGATCGCAAGGGAAGAGCTGGGTCTGGTGGATCCGGACACCATCATTTTTGAACAAGCAGACTAATCATGGAGGAAACAAACAACAGTATGGAGTTAACCGTCGGAGCTGTCCTTGAGGGCAAGGTAAAATCGATCACCAATTTCGGCGCGTTCATCGCGCTTCCCGACAACAAGACCGGCATGGTACATATCTCTGAGATCGCCAATGCCTACGTCAGTGACATCCGCCAGCACCTGACCGAGGGTCAGGATGTGAAGGTCATGGTCATCGCTGTGGATCAGGGCAAAGTCAACCTGTCCATCAAGCGGCTGGAGCCCAAGCCCCAGAACACCGGCCGTCCCAGCTTCCGCCGGGAGGGCGGCGAGGGCCGTCCCGAGCGCCAGGATCGCGGCAATTTCCGCAATAACAACAATCAGGCTCCCCGGCCCGCTCCCGTCCGTGCCGCTGCACCTGTCCCCCCTCCTGCTCCCAAGACCAAGGATCAGCAGTTTGAGGATATGATGAAGGCATTCATGTCGGAGTCCGACTCCAAGCTCTCCGGTATGCGCGCCGACCACCGCACCAAGAGCCGCAGACGCTAACAAATACAGGGCTGCCCGCGCAGCCCTTGTTTTGCGTCAGGAAGGAGAACGAAATGGCAAATGTCATGATTACCGGCGGCTCCCGGGGCATCGGTGCAGCTACCGTCCGCCGGTTCGCCCAGGCCGGTCACCGGGTCTGGTTCCTGTATGAAAAGGAGCATGCCGCCGCCCAGGCTGTGGCCGCCGAGACCGGCGCCGCCGCCATCTGCGCTGATGTGTCCGACGGTGAGGCCGTCCGCAGCGCCTTCCGGCAGTGTCCCGATGTGGACATCCTGGTCTGCAACGCGGGCATCTCCATCCCGGGGCTCATGAGCATGCTCCCGGAGCAAAGCTGGGATCGACTCTTCGAGGTCAACGTCAAGGGCATCTACCACTGCGTCAACGCCGCCATGTCCAGCTTCCTGCGGAAGCAGTCCGGCTCCATTGTGATGGTCAGCTCCATGTGGGGCGTCACCGGCGGCAGCTGCGAGGCCGCCTACTCCGCCACCAAGGGCGCGGTCATCGCCCTGAGCAAGGCTCTGGCCAAGGAGCTGGGCCCCAGCGGCATCCGGGTCAACTGTGTGGCCCCCGGCGTGATCCTGACGGATATGTGCGCCGAGATCGACCCCGAGATCCTGGAGGAACTCCGCCAGGAATCCCCCATCGGCAAAAATGGACGGCCCGAGGATGTGGCCGCCGCCATCGAATATTTAGCCGACGCCCCCTTCGTCACCGGCCAGGTGCTGGGGGTCAACGGCGGCTTCGTCATTTAACTAAGGAGGAATTACCAATGAAAATTTCCATCGCTTGTGACCACGGCGCATTCGAGATGAAGGAGGCCGTCAAGGCCCATCTGGAGACCAAGGGCTTCGAGGTCGTCGACTTCGGCTGCCACTCCCTGGCCAGCTGCGACTACCCCGACATGATCGCCCCCGCCGCCCAGGCCGTCGCCAAGGGCGAGTGCGAGAAGGGCATCGTGCTCTGCACCACCGGCATCGGCGCATCCATCGTGGCCAACAAGGTCGACGGCGTCCGCTGCGCCCTGCTCCACGAGACCTGGTCTGCCAAGATGACCCGGCTCCACAACGACACCAACGTCATGGCTCTGGGTGCCGGTGTCGTCGGCAAGAACCTGGCTCTGGAGATCGTGGACACCTGGCTGGGCACCGAATTCTCCGGCGACGAGCGCCACCAGAGACGCATCGACAAGATGATGGCGATCGAGAAGTAAATCTCAGCGCAAAAGAGAACACGTCATTGCGAACCAGTGCGCACACTGGTGTGGCAATCCCCTGGATTTTCCGGATACTACCATTGGTAGGCTCGGCAAAATCGACGAGATCGCCATGGGCCTGCGGCCAGTTGCGGTGTCCCAGCGGGACGATTGAAATTGAAAAATGGACTGCCGGTTTGGCAGTCCATTTTTATTACCTTAAAAAAGTCAGTACGACCAGAATCAGGCAAAATGCGACCGCGCCTAACTCAAAGATGGCAAGTCCGCGATGCTCCTTCCAATTGAGGATGCCATGCAGCACAAAATGCACACCCATCAACGCCCAGCTGACAAACCGAAGGATCAGATATGTTCCGTTCTCCGGATCGCCCAACCAGATGGCCGCGGTCAGCGCAGCAAGCGCTCCGATGATGCATACCAGGTCTGCCCAGATCAGGCCCTTCCGCCAAAGGGGCTCATTTTTCATATCAGCCCTCCTTCCGATCGGCCTCGATCAGCAGCTTCAGGGCCTCGATGCCCACCTTGATGGCACCGGAGGTGTCCTCGGTCATGTCCTGATCCAGACCTGCGGCCTCCCGCTCCTGGTTCCATATAACGTGGAAGCAGCTGCCGCAGCGAACCTTCAGCGCATCGGCCACCACGAACAGGGCGGCGGACTCCATCTCGCTGGCCTTGACGCCCAGGCGCTTCCAGCTGTCCCACTTCTGGAGCAGGTCGTAGTGGACGGGAGACTTCTGGGGGCTGTGCTGGCCGTAGAAGGCGTCCTTGCACTGGACGACGCCCACGTGATTTCGGTAGCCCAGATTGTCGGCGGCCTGCTTCAGGGCGCAGGTGATGTCGAAATTCGGAACGGCGGGGTACTCGATGGGGGCATACTCCAGGGAGGTGTGCTCATAGCGGATGGCACCGTTGGCAATGACCACATCGCCGCTGCGGACATTCAGATCGATGCCGCCGCAGGTGCCCACCCGGATGAAGGTGTCCGCGCCGATGGCGGCCAGCTCCTCCATGGCGATGGAGGCAGAGGGGCCGCCGATGCCGGTGGAGCAGACGGAGACCTTCTCGCCCAGCAGATAGCCGGTGTAGATGTTGTATTCCCGGTTCATGCCAATGTGAACGGGGTTATCAAAGTGCGCCGCAATGGACTCGCAGCGGCCGGGGTCGCCGGGCAGGAAAACGTATCTGCCAACGTCGCCCTCCTTGCAGCGGATGTGGAACTGCATGCCGATGTCTTGCATATGGTTCACCCTTTCGTCAGAATAGATAAAAACAGTATAGCATATGGGCAGTGGTTTTGCAAGAATGAACCATAAAAAACCACTGTCATTCCGAGGCCGCAGGCCGCACCCCAGGGTAGCTTCTCTTGCCCCTTCAGGGCAATTCACCTTCTGGGAATCTCCTGGTATATCGTACGGATTTCAACCGCTGTTGCAGGAGATTGCCACGCCCTTACGGGCTCGCAATGACATGGTTGTGGGTAGCTGGTGCTTCTGATTCGACTGGGCAGTTTTCCAACTTGGTCGGCGGGGTCAGTGACCCCGCCCAACAGAAAAAGGAGTCAGGAATCAAACAATTCCTAACTCCTAATTTCTAATTCCTAATTCAGAACAAACTGACCTGGCTCGTATCCGGCAGATCGCCGAAGGCGCCCGCGTCCTTGAGCATCTGCACGTGGGTCTTCGACACCTTGGGACAGGCGGCGGTGACCTCCTCGATGGAGATGAAGTGCTTGCCCTTTCTTCCCTCCATCAGGTCGATGGCGGCATTTTCGCCGAGACCCGAGATGGAGACGAAGGGTGGCAGGATCTTGCCGTCCTTGATGAGGAACTTCGTCGCGTGGCTTTCATACAGGTCGATGGGGGCGAACTCGAAGCCCCGGAGGTAGAATTCGTAGACGACCTCCAACGTGGTCAGCAGATCCTCATCCTTGGCGGTGGCGTCGTCGTTGTTGTCGATGGCCTCGATGTTGGCGACGGTGGCCTCCAAGCCCGCGGTCATCAGGGATGCATCGAAGCCGCCCTTCTGGCTCCGGCGGTAGAAATAGGCCGCGTAGAAGGCCAGGGGGTGGTAGACCTTGAACCAGGCAATGCGGAAGGCCATCATGCAGTAGGCCACGGCGTGGGCCTTGGGGAAGAGGTACTTGATCTTCTTGCAGGAGGTGATGTACCAGTCCGGCACACCGGCGGCCACCATCTCCTCCTCCGCGCCGGGGGGCAGTCCCCTGCCCTTTCGGACGGACTCCATGATCTTGAAGGCCCGCTTGTCCGGCATGCCGCAGGAGATCAGGTAGATCATGATATCGTCACGGGCACCGATGGTCTGGTCAACGGTGGCGGTCTTGGAGTTGATGAGATCCTTGGCGTTGCCCAGCCACACATCCGTTCCGTGGGTGTAGCCGCAGATCCGGACGAGGAAATCGAACTTCTCGGGCATGGTGTCAAGCAAAACGCCCCGTGTGAAGCGGGTGTTGAATTCGGGCACGCCTACGGCTCCCGTGGGGCCGAGGATCTTGTCGTCCTCGTAGCCCAGGATCTTGGAGGATGTGAAGATGGACATGGTGCCCTTGTCGTCCAGGGGAATGGTCTTGGCATCCACGCCGGTCATGTCCTCCATCATGCGGATCATGGTGGGGTCATCGTGACCCAGCATATCCAGCTTCAAGAGGTTCTCCTCCATGGAGTGGTATTCGAAATGGGTGGTGATCTGGTCGGATTTGGGATCGTCGGCGGGATGCTGCACCGGGCAGAAGTCCCAGATCTCGTTCTCCTGGGGAATGACCACCAGACCGCCAGGGTGCTGGCCGGTGGTGCGGCGGACACCGACGCAGCCGGAGGCCAGCCGGTTCTCCTCTGCCCTGCTTTCCTTGCGCTCCCGCTCGCTGAGGTACTTCTTGACGTAGCCGTAGGCGGTCTTTTCCGCCACGGTACCCACGGTGCCCGCACGGAACACGTGGGAGGAGCCGAACATGGAGATACAGTACTGGTGGGCCCGGGCCTGATATTCGCCGGAGAAGTTCAGGTCGATATCAGGCACCTTGTCGCCGCCGAAGCCCAGGAAGGTCTCGAAGGGGATGTTGAAGCCGTCCTTCTCCAGCTGGGTGCCGCACTTGGGGCATTTGGCGTCGGGCAGGTCGGCGCCGCAGTTGAATTCCTTGGGCACATCCAGGATGGTGTGCTTGCACTCGGGATTGGGGCAGCGGTAATGGGGCGGGAAGGAGTTGACCTCCGTGATGCCGGACATGTACGCCACGATGGACGAGCCGACGGAGCCACGGGAGCCCACCAGATAGCCGTGCTCCAGCGAGTTCTGCACCAGCCGCTGGGCGGACATGTAGATCACGTCGTAATGACAGGAGATGATGTCATGGAGCTCCACCTCCACGCGCTTGACGAAGCTCTCCGGCGGATTGTCGCCGTAGAGCCGGTGGAATTTGCCGTAGACCAGATCCTTCAGATCTTCGACGGAGTTCTCGATCTTGGGCGCGAACAGATTGTGGGGCACGGGGCGCAGGGTCTCGCACTGGTCGGCGATGAAGTTGGGATTGGTGACGACCACCTCGAAGGCCTTCTTCGCACCCAGGTAGGAAAACTCCCGGAGCATCTCGTCGGTGGTGCGGAAGTAAAGGGGGTTGGGGGCGTCGCAGTCCTCAAAGCCCTTGGTGGCAAGCAAAATGTGACGGAATATCTCGTCCTCCGGGTTCAGGAAATGGACGTCACCGGTGGCGCAGACGGGCTTGTTCAGCTTCTCGCCCAGGCGGACGACGGTGCGGTTGAATTCCCGCAGCTCCTCCTCGGTCTTGACCATGTCCTTGCGGAGCATGAATTTGTTGTTGTCCAGGGGCTGGATCTCCAGGAAATCGTAGAAGGAGGCAATACGCAGCAGCTCGTCCTCGCTCTTGTGGTTGATGATCGCCTGGAACAGCTCACCGGCCTCACAGGCGGAGCCGATGATGATGCCCTCCCGGTATTTCAGCAGCTCGGACTTGGGGATCCGGGGCACACGCTTGAAGTATTCCAGATTACTCAGGGAAATCAGATGGTAGAGGTTCCGCAGACCCTGCTGGTTCTTGGCGTAGAGGATGATGTGCCGGGCCTGACGGTCGCTGACCTTGCCCTTGCTTCTCAGAGCGGGCATGGCGGCGTTGATGGCCTGAATGGAGTGGACGCCCAGCTCCTGAAGCTTCGGGATCAGGCGATCGAAGATCAGGCCGCAGGTCATGGAATCGTCGGCTGCCCGGTGGTGATTGAACTCCGGCAGGCTCAGGGCGTCGGCCACGATGTTGAGCTTGAACTTGTTCAGATGGCTCAGCATATTCTGGGACAGGATCAGGGTATCCACGGAGGTGGGCTCGAAGGGCAGGTTCAGCTTCTTCGCCGCCTCCCGGACGAAGCCCACATCGAAGTCGGCGTTGTGGGCCACCAGAGGCCGCCCGTTCACGAAGTCCAGGAACTTGGGCAGGACTTCGTCGATCGTGGGTGCGCCCACCAGCATGGCATCGGTGATGCCCGTCAGGTCGATGATCTTCTTCTCCAGCTTCCGGCCCGGATCGACGAAGGTCTGGAACCGGTCGATCTCCCTGCCCTGCTTGAAGACCACCGCGCCGATCTCGATGATGGTATCCGTCAGGGAGGAAAGTCCCGTGGTCTCCAGGTCGAAGGCCACGAATTCGTCATCGAAGGCCCGGTCGGCACTGCCGTGGACGACGATCCGGTCATCCACATCGTTGACGTAGTAGCCCTCCATGCCGTAGAGGATCTTGATATTCTGGTCGGTACCCGCCACCTTAGCCTTGCCCGCCGCCTTCATGGCGTCCGGGAAGGACTGGGTGACACCGTGATCTGTAATGCCGATGGCCCGGTGACCCCAGCCCGCGGCGGTCTTGACGGCAGCACCGGTGGGGGTCAGGGCATCCATGTTGGACATGGTGGTATGCAGGTGGAGCTCCACCCGCTTGAGCCCCTCGGCGGTGTCCTTCCGCTTGGGCATGGAGCCGGGCATCATGGAATAGGGACGCAGGATGGTCTCGTTGTCGAATTTGTTCACATCCATCTTGCCCTGCACCCGGAGCACGGAGCCCACGGACACGTTGTCCAGGACGGGCTTGGCCTCGTTTGCCTCCATGAAGCGGCTGACCCGGACGGAGTTGGTATTGTCGGTCATATCGAAATTGATGACCCAGGCGTTGCGCTTTTTCAGCTCCTTGTGCTCCACGGCAAAGACCCGTCCCTCGACGATGACGAAGCCCATGTCCAGGCTCAGATCCTTCATGGGCACGGGATTGCCCTTGAAGGGCTTGCCGTAGAAGGTGTCGCCCTGCTGGGGTGCGGGAGCGGAGCCGCCGGAGGATGCGGCCTTCTTCTCGGTAAACACAGGCTTCGGGCCCTTGGCGATCATCTCGGCGCGGATCTTCTCCATGGCATCGAAGAGCTCCTTGCCCTGGAGGTCAGAGCCGGCCTCGATGGCGATCTCCACCTCCTCGCCCACAAGCTCCTTGAACTTGCGCTTGACGGCGGGCAGGGCTTCCTCGATCATCCGCCTGCCGTTGGCCCGGAGCTTGATGGTCAGGTTCAGCCCCTCCCACTCCCATTTGGCTCCGGCCAGGGAGCCCATGCACATGGAGTTCTCCCGGACGAAGAGGTCAATCAGGTCGGCGGGCTCCATCTGGTACAGGGTTCCGGTGGGAAAATGAGGGTGGATCACAAGGCTTTTCAGCCCATAGACCTGCTCCACATCCCGGCAGATATCCGCCAGCGCACGGCCCGGAATGGGGCCCTGGCAGTCCAGCTCCAGCTCGATGCGCCGCTCCGCAGGGTCAAGCTCCGCAGCACGAATGGCCGCCTGAGCAAGCAGCTTCACAGCTGACTCCGGCGGCTCGTAGAGGGCAAACATATTCAAAAAGAGTACATTGTCCTTCATAATCAGTTTCCTTAGATTTTGTATGTGCGTTGTGGGGAATGCCGGTCGGCATCCCCCACAGATGATACTAATTCTTGGTTAAATGGTTTAAGAGCTTTCCGAGGATAAATTGTGCCAGAAAAGGCCGAGGACGACGGTGGGCTGTCGCCCACCTGGGACGAGAACGCATTATGGCGCAATTTAGACCGGAAAGAATGAAACAGTTTAATCAAGAGTTAGTATGATATCACATTTTTTCGATCCGTGCAAGCAGGGCGGGCAGCAGCTCGTCGTAGGGCAGCTTATCCACCTGCTCGCCCTTTTCGAAGATCATGCCCCAGCCGTCGCCGCCGGCGATGCCGATGTCGGCCTCCCGGGCCTCGCCGGGGCCGTTGACCACGCAGCCCATGACCGCCACGGTGATGGGCTTCTCGCAGTCCCGCAGGGCCTCGTCCACCTTGTTCACCAGGCCGATCAGGTCGATACGGGTGCGGCCGCAGGTGGGACAGGAGATGATATTGACACCTTCCTTGCGCAGGCCAGCCGCCTTCAGAATATCCTTGGCGGCGTAGACCTCCTCTACGGGGTCGTCGGTCAGGCTCACGCGGATGGTATCGCCGATGCCGTCCAGCAGCAATGCGCCGATGCCCATGGCGGACTTCATCAGGCCCTGCTTCACGGGGCCGGTCTCGGTGACGCCGATGTGCAGGGGGTAGTCGCACTTGCTCCGGAACAGACGGCAGGCGGCCACCATGGTGGGCACCGTGGAGGACTTCATGGACACGCAGGTGTCATGGAAATCGTACTTTTCCAGCAGGGCGATGTGCTCAAAGGCACTCTCCACCAACGCCTCGGCGGTGGGGTGGCCGTACTTTTCCAGCAGCCGCTTGTCAAGGGAGCCGCCGTTCACACCGATGCGGATGGGGATGCTTCTTGCCTTGCACACATCCACGACCGCCTTGACCCGATCCTCGCCGCCGATGTTGCCGGGGTTGATGCGGATCTTGCTGGCGCCGCCCTCGGCAGCGGCGATGGCCAGCTTGTAGTCGAAGTGGATGTCGGCGACCAGGGGCAGGGGGCTCTCCTTTGCGATCTCGGCAAAGCCCCGGGCGGCCTCCATGTTGGGCACCGCCAGCCGGACGATCTGGCATCCGGCGGTGTGGAGCTTGCGGATCTGCTCCAGGGAGGCGGCCACGTCGGTGGTCTTGGTATTGAGCATGGACTGGATGGCGACCGGTGCGCCGCCGCCGATGGGCACGCCGCCAACGATGATCTGTCTGGTCATATTCATTATCCTTTCACGATGACGAAAATGTCTTTGAACAGGATGACGGCCATCAGTCCCAGCAGCAGGATCATGCCTGCGCCGTGGATGTAGCCCTCATATTTGGGATCGATCTTCTTGTGGGTGATCCGCTCGATGGCGGTGGTCAGCAGCAGTGCCACCACACGTCCGCCGTCCAGGGCGGGGATGGGCAGCAGGTTCATCACCGCCAGGTTGATGGCGATGAAGGCGCAGACGCTCAGCAGATTCAGGAAGGCCAGCTTCGTGGTCTCCGACTGCTCCGCGATCTCGGACATCTGAGACACGATGCCCACGGGGCCGGACATATCCTGCAGGCCCGCCCTGCCGGTGAAGATCATCTGCAGGCTCAGCCGCACCATGCGGATGTTGTCAACGGTGGTGTTCCAGACATAGCCCAGCCGGTCGCCCAGGGATGCATCCACCGCCCTGCCGAAGCCGAAGCCGTAGTGCAGGTAGGTACTGCCGTCGTCATTGGTGTGAATGTGGGTCATGGCGAAATCCTCGAAAACGAGCTTCTCGCCATCACGCTCGATGACAAGGTCATGGATGCCGGTGGTGTTGAAGGACAGCAGCGTGGAGATATTGCCGTTGCTGTAGACCTTCTCGCCGTCGATCTCCAGGATGATGTCACCCAACTGCAGCCCCTCCGGGTTGTTGAAGGTGCAGCAGTCGGTGAACTCGACGATGGAGGGCTCCACGATCTGCTGCTGGGGCAGGAAGAGAAACGCGTAGATCAGGATGCCCGCCAGAAAGTTCATGACGGAGCCCGCCACCAGGATGATGACGCGCTTCCACCAGTCGGCCTTCTGGAAGGAACGGGGGTTGTCGGTATCCTCGTCCTCGCCCTCCATGGCGCAGTAGCCGCCGAAGGGGATGCAGCGGATGGCATACAGGGTCTCACCGATCTGCTTTTTCCAGAGGGCGGGGCCCATGAACATGGAAAATTCATTGACCTGAACGCCGAAGAGCTTGGCGGTCAGGAAATGACCCAGCTCGTGGACGAAGATCAGGATGCTGAACATCAGAAATGCGAAAATAATGGACATTCAAATTCCTCGCTAAAAATGAAAGATAGAACACGTCATTGCGAGGCCCCGAAGGGGCCGTGGCAATCCCGTAAGGTTTCAGGCTGCTCTATTGGTGCTTCCTTCTATCCACGGGATTCCCACGCCAGTGTGCGCACTGGCTCGGAATGACGTGGTATTTTTCGTCTCGGCACCAATTAATGCTCCGCATGCTCCAGAACGTACTTTCGGGCCTGGGCATCGCACTCCAGGATCTGCTCCAGGGTAGGATCCTGGATAAAGGGAATGGAATCCATGGCACCCTTGACCAGCTCGTAGATGTCGTAGAAGCCGATCTTATCCTCCAGATAGAGGGCCACAGCCGCCTCGTTGGCACCGTTCATGACGGGGCAGGCGGTGCCGCCCTGCTTCGCGGCATCCATGGCCAGCTGCAGGCAGGGGAAGCTCTCCAGGTCGGGATGGCTGAAGGCCAGGGGCGCGGCGGTCAGATCCAGCGCGTCCACGGGGCACACGCAACGCTCGGGGTAGGTCAAAGCCAGCTGGATGGGCAGGCGCATATCCGGCGCGCCCAGCTGCGCCATCACCGCGCCGTCCACGTACTCCACCATGGAGTGGACGATGGACTGGCGGTGGATCAGCACCTGGATCTGCTCCAGGGGCACATCGTACAGCCGCATGGCCTCGATGACCTCCAGACCCTTGTTCATCAGGGTGGAGCAGTCGATGGTGATCTTCGCGCCCATCTTCCAGTTGGGGTGCTTCAGGGCATCGGCCCGGGTGACATTTTTCAGCTCTTCGCGGGTCTTGCCGAAGAAGGGACCGCCGGAGCAGGTCAGGATGATTTTCTTGATCTGGCCGTGGGACACATTGCCCATCAGGCACTGGAAGATGGCGGAGTGCTCGGAGTCCACGGGGATGATCTCCACGCCCTCTTTTCTGGCTTCGCGCATGACCAGCTCACCGGCGCAGACCAGGGTCTCCTTGTTGGCAAGGCCGATGCGCTTGTGGGCGCGGATGGCGGCCAGGGTGGGCTTCAGACCCACCATGCCGACGACGGCGGTGATGACGCAGTCGGCGGAGGGCAGCTCAGCGGCCTCGATCAGACCCGCTTCGCCCCAGGAAACCCGGGTGGGCAGATCGGCGATGGCTTCAGCCAGCTTTTCAGCGGCTTCCTTCGAAGCCATGACGGCCAGCTCGGGCCGGAACTTGCGGCACTGGTCGGCCATCATATCCACGCTGGTGCCCGCAGTCAGGGCGACCACGTTGATATCGCCCAGCTTCTCGATGACATCCAGACTCTGGCGGCCGATGGAGCCGGTGGAGCCCAGGATGGAAACGTTTTTCATCATAATGCGTTACCTCACTTGACGGCAAGGGGGATCAGGATCAGCAGAGCCTCGGCCAGAGGGCCGACGACCATCATGGAGTCGAACCGATCCAGAATGCCGCCGTGGCCGGGGATCAGGTTGCCATAGTCCTTGATGCCGGTCTGCCGCTTGATGACGGAGAAGCACAGGTCACCGAAGACGCTGCCGCCTGCGGATGCCAGGCCGAAGAGAATGGCGTAGAAGTAGTTGACCTGCATATCGAAGGCCAGGCCCATGACCAGGGCATAGATCAGCATGCCGAGGACAGAGGAGACTGCACCGCCGACCACGCCCTCGATGGTCTTCTTGGGGCTGATGACGGGGGCCAGCTTATGCTTGCCGAAGGCACGTCCTGCGAAATACGCGCCGGTATCGGGCAGGAAGGCCATCAGGAAGGGGACGATGATGTAATACCGACCCAGGCGCATGGAAAGGATGCGCACGATGGAGGTCAGCAGGTAGGGCACGATCAGCGCGGCCACCAGGCACATGGCGATCTTGTCGAAGGTCAGCTTCACGTGGTTTGCCATCATCTCGCCGAAGTAGGCGGTGAAGACGGCCACGACCAGCAGGCTGAACCAGCCCTGATTCTGGCCGCTCCAGCTCCAGATGGACATCAGGAACGCGGAAACGGCGGCATAGAGCACCAGCCGGGGATGCTTCACGTGACCGGTGGCCATCAGCAGCTCATAGGCACCGATGGCACCCGCCAGACCGAAGACGATGGCGGTGCAGATTTTGGGCAGGAAGAAAATACACACAAACAGCAGGGGCAGCAGCGCCACCGCAGCAAGAACACGGGTCTTCATATCTAGTTACACGCCTCCAAACCGGCGGTTGCGCCGGTGAAATTCAGCGATGGCCGCCTCCAGATCCTTCTCCTTGAAGTCGGGCCACAGCACGTTCATATACACGAATTCAGAATAAGCGGACTGCCACAGCAGGAAATTGCTCAGCCGCAGCTCGCCGGAGGGACGGATGACTAGCTCCGGGTCGGGGACACCGGCGGAGTACATCAGGTCGGAGAAGTTCTCCTCGGTCAGATCCTCAGCACTGCACTCCCCTGACGCAACTTTTTCGGCAAAGGCACGGGCTGCACGGACGATCTCGTCCCGTCCGCCGTAGTTCAGGCAGAAGTTGACCTGAACGTCGTATTCGGCGGAGGCAGAGGCCGCCTGGGCGCAGAGCTCCTGGAGCTCCGGGCTCAGCCGGGTCAGGTCACCGAAGAAGCAGAAGCGGACGCGGTTCTTCTCCATGTCCCGCATGGCCTCCAGCAGGTAGTTCTTCAGCAGCTTCATGATGCCGGCGATCTCCTCCTCACTGCGCTTCCAGTTCTCGGTGGAGAAGGCGTAGACCGTCAGGTACTCAACGCCCAGAGCGCGGCAGTGGTTGGCGATGCGCCTGAAGGTCTCCGCGCCCGCCGCATGACCGGCGGTGCGGGGCAGACCCCGATTCTTGGCCCAGCGGCCGTTGCCATCCATGATGATGGCAATGTGTCTCGGCGGCGGAAGCTGGGCTTCGGGCTTTTTCTTTTCAAATAATGCCATTTGTTACCTCACAGTAATCGTGGTAGGGCTTCACCTCTTGCCCCCCCCGCATTTATGAGGGGGGTGCCCCGCAGGGGCGGGGGGAGTCCTACCGCAGTACGGATTCGCCGAAGTGCCAATGCAGGAAGCAGTTAATACCGCATACTCCCCCCTGGCCTTCGGCCATCCCCCCTCGTAAACGAGGGGGGCGAGTGGCGTTTTCACAGAAAATACCACAAGGGGCGCACTGCGCCCCTTGCTTTATGCGACGGCTCAGATGGCCATCAGTTCCTTTTCCTTGGCAGCCAGGGCGGCGTCGACCTTCTTGATGTTCTTGTCGAGCAGATCCTGCAGATCCTTCTCGGCCTTCTTCTGGTCGTCCTCGGTGATCTCGCTGTTCTTCTTCAGCTTCTTCACGTAGTCCATGCCATCGCGGCGGATGTTGCGCATGGCGACCTTGGCCTCCTCGGCGTACTTCTTGACCTGCTTGACCAGCTCCTTACGGCGATCCTCGGTCAGCTGGGGGAACACCAGACGAACCACGCGGCCGTCGTTCTGGGGGTTGATGCCCAGCTCGCTGGTCTGGATGGCCTTGCAGATGTCCTTCAGCAGCTTGGTATCCCAGGGCTGGATGACCAGGGTGCGGGCATCGGGAGAGGAGATGGTGGCAACGCCGTTCAGGGGAGTCTCAGAACCATAATACTCCACGGTGATGCGATCCAGAACCTTTGCGTTGGCGCGGCCGGCGCGGACGGCGCCGAACTCCTCGTTCAGGTGATCCAGAGCCTTGTCCATTCTTCTGCCATAATCCTTGAAATCAACTGCCATTTTGTTTTCCTCCTAAAAATGTTAATTGGTAACGGTGGTTCCGATCTTCTCGCCCCGAACCACGCGGATGATGCTGTTCTCCTCGCCCAGGCCGAAGCAGACCATGGGCATGTTGTTATCCATGGCCAGAGCCATGGCGGTGACGTCGGTGGCCTTCAGGCCGTCCTCCAGAACCTTTGCGTAGGTCAGCTCAGAGTAGCGGATGGCATTGGGATCGCGCTTGGGGTCGGCGGAGTAGATGGCGTCCACATTCTTTGCCATCAGGATCGCGTCGGCCTCGATCTCCACGCCGCGCAGGACGGCACCGGTGTCGGTGGAGAAGTAGGGGTTGCCGGTACCGGCGGCGAAGAGCACCACCTTGCCCTCGTTTAAGTAGCGGTTGGCCAGGTCACGGGTAAAATACTCGGCAAACTTGTTCATCTCCACGGCGGTCAGGACTCTGGCATCCAGACCGTGCTGCTCCAGCACGTCCGCCACGGCGATGGCGTTCATGACGGTGGCCAGCATGCCCATGGAATCGGCATGGCTGCGCTGCATCTTGCCGGAGCCGTTCTTCACGCCCCGCCAGAAGTTGCCGCCGCCGATGACCAGACCCACCTGGACACCCATATCGACACAGGACTTGATGGAGGCGGCGACCTCGTTCATCTTGGCAAAATCCAGACCAAAGCCGTCACCCTGGGCGGTTTTCTCGCCCAACGCCTCGCCGCTGACTTTGAGCAGGACGCGCTTATACTTGAGTTCACTCAAAACGGATTCACTCCTTTGTTCTTATCTTCATATCCTTTCCTATTTTAATATAAGTCAGCCAAAAGCGCAACCAGTAAATTGCCTTTTTCATAAAATGTTTTCGAATGGCGCAAAAAGTCCCCGGATCACTCCGGGGACTGTGCGGTTGGGCATTATTCCAATTCCATTCCAGCCTCCGCATACATCCGGGTGGTGGAATCGTACAGCGCGTCCATATGGATGCACAGATTCGTCATTCCCAGGCTGCGGCTTTCTTCGGGCATTTCGTGGCCCATCCGTGCCATGTACTCATTATAGTAAGGCTGAAGCCGGATGCGGAAGGCTGCATCCTGACACTCCTTCGCGGTTTCCTCCATATCGAGGGTTCTTCCGCGCCACACACTGTAATATCGTTGGAGCCCCTCCCGCTGCTGCTCCGTCATGCAGTCCCAGGAGGTCATTGCGGAATCCCAGGCAAACACATTCGCCGGGCGATCCGCCGTCACATCCATGAAGCTTCGAGTTTCCCCGTCCCAGTGCTGGATCTGACCGGGCAAGCCGTAGACCCGCTCCAGCTCCGCCTCCAGTGCTGCCACATCTGCCGCCTCTGTGCCGTCACTGCCATCAGGATAGTATAAGCGCAGCTCGATCAGCTCATAGGCCTCGCCGGTCTCGGTGATGTCCCGGAATAACAGAACCACCAGGGATGTTTCCTGTCCAAACGCTTCCACACCGGACAGGCAGATCACAGAATCCCACATACCATCCCTCTGAACATCGGATCTCTCGATGATCTCCTCTTCCGTTTTGCCAAGGGCATGCAGTGCTTCCTCCAGGCTCGCGCCCCAGCTCAGGCCGGGATATTCCAGCCTTGCGGGGTCATAGTTCTGTTTCTCTGCGCATCCGCACAGCAGCAGGGAAAGGATCAGAACGCAAACGATCAGCTTTTTCATGGTGCTCCCTCCTTATCTTTTGGTAAGTTCATTATACCATATCCGCCCCCCGTGTACAGGTGTCTTTTCAGTTTTTCAGAATTATTAAGAACAAGTCAGCATTTTCCCCAAAGAAAACCGTGAATTTTTGTTGCAAAAGCCGCAGGTATGGTTTATAATATGAGAATCTGTAATAAACCAACAAGAGAGGACGATATCAATGGCTGAAATTACCGAGAGCAAGAATTTCATCCACACCTTTATCGATGAGGACATCGCTGAGGGCGGTCAGTATGAAGGCCGCACCGTGCACACCCGGTTCCCGCCGGAGCCCAACGGCTACCTGCACATCGGCCACTGCAAGGCCCTGACCATCGACTTCGGCACCGCCGAGAAGTACGGCGGCATCTGCAACCTGCGCATGGACGACACCAACCCCACCAAGGAGGATGTGGAGTTCGTCGATGCCATCAAGGAGGACATCCACTGGCTGGGCTTCGACTGGGGCGAGAATTTCTTCTACGGCTCCGACTACTTCGAGCAGGACTACGAGTTCGCCGTGGAGCTCATCAAGAAGGGTTTGGCCTACGTCTGCGAGCTGACCCCCGAGCAGTTCAAGGAGTATCGCGGCGACGTGAACACCCCCGCCATCTCCCCCTACCGGGATCGTCCCATGGAAGAGTCCCTGGATCTGTTCGCCCGGATGCGCGCCGGTGAGTTCGAGGACAACGCCATGACCCTGCGGGCCAAGATCGACCTGGCCAGCGGCAACTTCAACATGCGCGACCCCGTCATCTACCGCATCCGCCACATGCACCATCACCGTCAGGGCGATAAGTGGTGCATCTACCCCATGTACGACTTCGCCCACCCCATCCAGGACGCGCTGGAGGGCATCACCCACTCCCTGTGCTCCCTGGAGTTTGAGAACCACCGCCCCCTGTACAACTGGGTCGTCGAGAACGTCAGCGTTCCCTCCAAGCCCCGGCAGATCGAGTTCGCCCGTCTGGGCATCGACCACACCGTGCTGTCCAAGCGTTACCTGCGGGCTCTGGTGGAGGAGAAGTATGTGGACGGCTGGGATGACCCCAGAATGCCCACCCTGTGCGGCCTGCGCCGCCGCGGCTTCACCCCCATGTCCATCCGCAATTTCTGCGAGCGCGTGGGCGTTGCCAAGTCCCCCAACACCATCCCCCTGGCCTTCCTGGACTTCTGCCTCCGGGAGGATCTGAATGAGACCGCCCAGCGTGTCATGGCTGTTCTGAAGCCCATCAAGCTGACCATCACCAACTATCCCGAGGGTCAGTCCGAGAAGCTGATCGTGGAGAACAATCCCAACCGTCCCGAGGACGGCACCCGCGAGGTCACCTTCTCCCGGAATCTGTGGATCGAGGCCGATGACTTCCTGCCCGCTCCCGTGCCCAAGTACAAGCGTCTGTATCCCAACGGTCTGGAGTGCCGCCTGAAGGGTGCCTACCTGATCCAGTGCACCGGCTACAACACCGATGCAGACGGCAACATCACCGAGGTTCTGGCCACCTACGATCCCGAGTCCCGCGGCGGCGATCCTGCCGACGGCCGCAAGGTCAAGGGTGCCACCATCCACTGGGTGGACGCCGAGACCGCCGTGGACGCCGAGGTTCGTCTGTACGAGAACCTGTTCAACGCCGTCTCCCCCGACACCTCCAGCATGGAGGCGTTGCTGGGTGACATGAACCCCAACTCCCTGGAAGTCCTGACCGGCTGCAAGGTGGAGGCCTCCCTGGCCAACGCCAAGGCTCCCGCCAGCTACCAGTTCATGCGTCTGGGCTACTTCTGCCCCGACAGCAAGGACTGCGCTCCCGGCCACTTGGTCTTCAACCGCAGCGTCAGCCTGAAGGATTCCTTCAAGCCCGGAAAGTAAACGTGATAAATGCGCCCCGCTTTCGCAGGGCGCATTTGTTGCAATATCCAAAACCAACGTGACATATCGAGGTGAAACCCATGTCTATTCTTGATCGTATTTTGAAATACATCAAAGCTCAGCGTTCCCGAACAACTCCAGTATCCACCGCACCCCCTCAACAGCAGAGTACTCCTATCCGTAATGGGACAACGTTTTCCTTTGATGAATTTGAAGCCCCACCTCCCAAAAAGAGGGTTTTCGCTTCCGTAGTGCCCGACGGATTTACGGCTGTTCTCCAGATTATTGAAATCGCCGCCACCATTATTCTTGCGGCTGCTTCTTTTTTTTGTTGCTTTCCAAGCAAATACCATCGCAGAAACGTCCAACAATATCGCCGACAAACAATCGAAAATAGCAGATCAGCAGTTGGAGCTGGAGTGCGCACTGTCAAAGCCTATGCTCTCCGTTGAACCGATCTATGGCGACTATAACAGCACGATTGACCAGATTATCTTCACAAACTCAGGAGGCCCCGCAGAAGATTTCCAAATTCAAGTTTTTCCCTGTTTTCGTTTTTATTTCTCAGGTGTTGAATCTTCTCCTGAAGAAACAATCCGTTTTGAGCAGCATGACCTGATTACTTTTGTTCCGATCCATAACGGGAATTTCCCCATATGTTATGTCACAAATGTCAATTCAACATATGGTTCTGTTGGTTCTGTGATTACAACACCGTATATTTCACAGTGTCATGCAGTTATGGATTCCGCCTCAAATCGCCATGGCTTGTACCAAACAGTATCTCTTGAATACTTTATTATTGTCTCTTATCAGGATATCTATAAGGCGGATTATGAACAATACTATCACTGTGTAACCGGACACTACAGCGACAGCCCTGATGCTCATATTAAAGGGCTCCCACTTCCCAGATTCACCTCTCTTTCCCCCGATGATGAACTGCATGATTATCTCAAATCCCTGTCTGAAGAAAATGACATACAAATGTATTATCCTATCTGGAACAATAACATTGATGAGGAAGTAGATTCCATTTTCAACATTCTCAAGGAAACCACCTATGGCTGGGCCATAGATTGAGCCAAAAATGCCCCGTGCGAAAGCACGGGGCATTCCTATTCTCAGAAGGGCATCACGATCACGGGAATCTCACTGGTATTCTTGCGCACCCGGATGATGCAGGAGTAGGTCTCCCCCTCCCACTCGCAGGAGAGGGTGGTGTTGGAGCCGGCCTTGACGCCGGTGATGCGGAAGCCGTTGATGCTGACCACACCCTCGCGGCTGGGAGTCCAGGTGATGGGAGCGTTTTCCATGCAGTCCTTGCCCTTGCACAGGATCCGCAGGTTGAACCACTCGCCCACATCGATGGAGACGTCGCCGGTGGTCTCACTTCCATCGGAGGCCTTGTTCAGCTTCCAGTCGTGGACATGCTCGGGTTCGGTGGGTTCGGGCTCCGTGGGTTCCGGTTCGGTGGGCTCGGGCTCGGTAGGCTCCGGTTCCGTGGGTTCGGGCTCCGTGGGCTCGGTGGAGGTGTCCTTGCGGACATGGATCAGACACTCGTAGGTAACGCCCTCCCATTCAGCCCGGACGCGGGTGTTTTTACCGGCAGCCAGACCGGTGATGTAGTTGTCCTCCACCAGCACAACGCCGTCGGGATCAGCCACCCATTCCACCTCGGGCTCTTCCTTGCAGCCCTCGCCGGTGCAGATGATCCGCAGGCGGAAGCGCTCTCCCACATCGATGGAGACCTCACCCCAGGTGAGATCCTCGCCCTGGGCCTTGTTCAGCTTCCAGGTATGGGTGTGCTCGGGTTCGGTGGGTTCCGGTTCCGTGGGCTCCGGCTCCGTGGGTTCGGGCTCGGTGGGCTCGCTGGGTTCAGGCTCCACGGGGACATAGCTGTCGATATAGTCCACCAGACGCAGCAGCAGCACACAGAACTGGGCCCGGTTGGCGCCGTCGTTGGGGTTCATGTTGGTGCCGTCGCCCTGGATCAGGTCAGCGGATACCATGGCCTCCACGCTGTCGATGGCCCAATCCGCGATCTCGTCATAGTCGGCGAAGACATCCTCACAGCTCTCGCCCTCGGCCAGCGGGGTCTCCAGCCAGCTGAGGAAGGCCGCCACGATCTTGCACATCTGCTGACGGGTCACATCGTCATCGGGGCCGAAGGCGTGGGTGCCGTAGCCGTCCACGATGTGGTAGCGGTAGGCCCACTCGATGGCCTCGGCGTAGTAGAAGCTCTGGTTCACATCCTGGAAGCTGTTGGTGCGCACCCAGTCCTCGCCCAGGCTGTCTCCGCTGAAGCGGTAGAGCAGCGTCACCAGCATACCGCGGGTCACGGTACCGGCGGGAGCCATGGTATAGGGCGCGGTGCCGTTGAGGATGCCCATCCGGTGGGCCCAGTCCATGGACTCGTAGAACCACTGGCCCGCATAGATGTCGTAGTAGAGCTCACCCTCCTCGGACAGGTAGACCTTCGTCTCGGCGCTGATGCCCTTCTCATGGACGGTGACCGCCCGGAGGAAGCAGCCGCCGGCGATGTACTCGGGGCCGGTGTAGGCCATGCTTTCGGCACCGGGCTTGGTATCATCGATGGTGAAGCGGATCTTGCCGTCGACGGTGGGGGTGGTCATGACCACGGCACCGGTGCTGTCCAGGGTGATGGTGGGAGCCGCCACATAAATGTCATCGGCAGTCTTCTTCGTCAGCTCCGAACGGCTGCCGTTGAGCTTGTAAGCGGCAACGGCGGTGATCTCGGTGCCGAAGGGCACGGTGAAGGGGCCCGTGTACCGCTTGGCATCCTGGTTGGGATAGGAGCCGTCGGTGGTGTAGTACAGGGGCACGTCCTTGTCGGAGCAGGTGATGGTGACGGTATTGCTGCCCTTGGGATCGCCGGAGACGGTGATCTTCGGTGCGGGGATGGGGCCGTAGTCCGTGCCGTTCTTCTTGCAGTGGTAGTGGAGCACATGATCCTCCAGCTCCACGCCCCGGCGGCGGTAAAGCTCGCTGACGGTGACGAACTCATAGCCCAGCTCCATCAGATCATCGATGGCCTGCAGCGCGGCGGGGATGGTGGTCTTGTGGATGTCGTGGCAGAGGATGATGCTGCCGTCGTAGGTCTCGGCCACGATCTTCTTGCGCACCTTCTCCGTGTTCAGCAGATCCCAGTCCAGGCTGTCCACGCTCCAGTAGAGCAGCGGGTTGGCGATCAGGGAGCGGACATGGGCATTGGTGCTGCCGTAGGGCGGGCGCACCAGATAGTCGGCCTCGTCGCCGCAGGCCCGATCCAGCTCCTCAAAGGTATCCTCCATCTGCTTCTTGATCTTGCTGTCGGAGCACTTGGTCAGATTGGGATGATCCCAGGTATGGCAGGCGATCTCGTGGCCCTCTTCATAGGCCCGCTTGACGAGCTTGCGGTTGTTGGATGCATTTTCGCCCAGCATGAAGAAGGTGACCTTCACGCCGCGCTCGGCCAGGCCGTCCAGAAGCTGGGCAGTGTACTTGCTGCTGGGGCCGTCGTCGAAGGTCAGGGCCACCAGCTTGCCGCCGGTCTTGGCCTCAGCCTTCAGGGGGCTTGCAGGCACAAGGGTCAGCACCAGCACCAGAGCCAGCAGGAAGGACAGGATTCTTTTCATATGTAACACCTCTTTCTGATTACTGATCCCATTTTTGCACATTTTTCGTACGATAAAACGGACTTTTTTGTCCTGCGGTAAAACGATACGGATCAGTTTATCTGAATTGATTATAGCACAGGAAGCCAAAGGTTTCTACTGTTCCTGAAAAGAATTAAGATATAAAAAATCAGAATTTGGGACGGCGGCGTCTGCGGTGCTTCGCCATGCGCTTGCCGTGTATATCCGCCCACGCCGCAGCCAGCATCAGGAGGTAGACCGGAGCAAGCCAGCTCCATTCGGTCGTTTCCTGTTCTGCAGGGATGGCTCGTCGGTTCTGCGGCGCGGGGACGGGGACATGGTCATGGATTGGGACACTGACGGAGACAGGCCGTACCCACTGGGCGGATACCACCGCAGAGCGGCTGCCGTTATGCCGCCAGACAGCTGCAGCTTTGATCTCGGTGCCGTCCTCCACGGTAAAGGGGCCGCTGTAGGAGGTACTTGCACCATCGGGGTAGCTTCCATTGGTGGTATAGCAGACCGGAACATCGGAATCAATGATGACGGTGGCGCTCCCATCCCCGGCGGACTCAAAGCGGATCACCGGCTCCGGTATGGGGCCGGGATCCACCGCACCGGGGGCGCACGCACTGTAGAGCTTGCCTGCCACGGGCTCCACCCCCCGGCGGCGGAAGAGCTCACTGACGGTGACGAACTCGTAGCCCTGGGCACGGAGGGTGTCCACCGCCCGCAGTGCAGCGGGGATGGTGGTCTTGTGGATGTCATGGCAGAGGATGATGGCCCCGTCATGGACTTCCGACAGGATCTTCTGGTAGACCTTCTCCTCATCCTTGAGCTTCCAGTCCAGCGTATCCACAGACCAGAAGAGCATCACCTCATCCACAGCAGCCCGGACACGCTTGTCCGTGCTCCCGTAGGGCGGGCGGACAAGGTACTCGTTCTCCACGCCCAGGATCTCGTCGAAGAGGTCGCAACAGCGGGTGATCTGGCTTCTGATTATCTCGTCGGAGAGCTTCTGCAGATCGGGGTGGCTCCAGGTGTGGCAGGCGATCTCGTGGCCCTCCTCGTAGGCCCGGCGCACCAGGTCGGGCTCCGCTTCCGCACACTGGCCCAGCATGAAGAAGGTGACAGGTACCCCCCGCTCCTTCAGTCCGTCCAGTAGCTGGGCTGTGTATGTCGCATGGGGGCCGTCATCGAAGGTCAGCGCCACCAGCTTGGGCTCGGACACAGCATTCGCGTGTATCGGTGTTATGTTAACCATCGCCAGCAACAACGCCACAAATCTTAAGAATCGCTTCATATTTCTCCCTCGTTTCTGTTTGTTATGTGGGAATATCGTAGCATCCATTTCCCCCTTTGTCCAGAGGGTTATGGTAATTTAAGATGTTAAGAAATCGGCCGCTCCGTAGAGCGGCTTCAAGCTGTCAATAACCCCCGGCTGCCCCAGATTTCGGAGGGAGGGGTGTGCGCAGGGGAACCGTCAAGGTTCCCCTGCGCGTTCAATAGAAGATGGATTTCGAACTTTTGAAGAAAGTTCAAAACCCTAAGCAGCTTGTCAAAAAGGCTTTTTGACAAGCTGCGGCCTACACATTTACTGCAATCCCGGCAGCCCGAAGGATACCGCGATGGCATTGTCCACCTTGTGCATCTGTTCCTCATTGAGCCTGCCCATGTGCTCCCGGAGACGCCGCTTGTCGATGGTGCGGATCTGCTCCAGGAGGATCACCGAGTCCCGGCTCAGGCCCACGCTGCCCCCGGCGATGTTGATGTGGGTAGGAAGACGTGCCTTGCCCGTCTGGCTGGTGATGGCGGCGGCGATGACCGTGGGGGAATGGCGGTTGCCCGTGTCGTTCTGGACGATGAGCACCGGACGGGTGCCGCCCTGCTCGCTGCCCACCACGGGAGAGAGGTCTGCATAGAAAATATCGCCTCGTTTGACATTGCTGTCCATAGCTTTCACGCTCCAAAGATAGTGACCTGCGCTACTGAAGGATCCTATGTAACGCGGTAGTCCTATTCTCCCACGTCCAGCTCGGATTTATTCAGCCGTCGGTGCACCATCCTATGCGCTGATGGAAAAATCGTCGACGGTCATCGTCACGCACCGACGGCCCTCCCAGGCGATCTCCGCCTCCTCCACGGTTCCCTCCTCCAGCCAGATATCCACAGTCAGGGCATTGTCTGCGTAGCTGTCGTCGATGGTCAGGTGCAGCAGCTCTCCCTCCCGGACGGCGGAGACAATGTACCCCTCCCGCAGGGCCTTGACCAGCACCCAGGGGGCACTCAGGGGGCTGAGCCGCCCGTCCGCCATCAGCGGGAAGGCCAGCACCGCATCGTCGAATTCCACCGCGCCCTCGGTGCCGGAGACGGAGCCCCGGATTCCCTCAATGTCGTCCGGCTCCGTGACGGTGAAGGCCATCCGGCCTGCGGCATCGAAGGCGCAGTCCAGGGCGAAGCGTTCGATGTTCGTTATGTAGTCCGCGCCGATTTCTGCATCGAAGCTGATGCCGGAGGCGGACAGGCATTGGCTTCGCAGAGCCAGTGCCTCCTCCATGTCCCGATCCGGAACCGAACAGCCCAGAAAGAACACCAGCAAAAGGGGAAGCAGTCGTTTCATAATATCCCAACCTTATTTGAGTAGTCGGGGCAGCTTCTCCACCAGGTCACCGGGGAGCATACCGTACTCCCCCAGCTCCTCCGCACAGAGGTCACCGGCAGCTCCATGGAGCCAGGCGCCCGCCGCCGCGGCCTCCAGGGGCGGCACCCCCTGGCCCTGAAGGCTCAGGATGATGCCCGCCAGCACATCTCCGCTGCCGCCGGTGGCCATGCCGGGGTTGCCTGTCCGGTTCTCGAAGCACACGACACCGTCGGTGATGAGGGTGCGGTAGCCCTTGCGCAGGAGAATGCATCCCAAGTCCTTCGCCATGGCCATGGTCTGCTCCAGGCGGGGAGCGTCCATGGGGGCAAGGCGGGCGAATTCCCCGTCGTGGGGGGTGAGGATGGTGGGGCCAGTCCTGCCCCGCAGGATATCCTTATGCTTCGCCGCCAGGGTTATGCCGTCGGCATCCAGGATCAGGGGGCACTCGGCGTTTTTCAGCAGGAATTTCAGGACGGCCTCCGTCCCCGGCCCGATGCCGCTGCCGCAGCCGAAGAGAACAGCATCCATTTTGGGCAACAGCTCCCCGATTTTCTCCAGGGATGCTTCCCAGAGCATCCCCTCCCGGTCGGGCAGGGGCAGCACCACCGGCTCCGTCAGCTTGACGGCCTCGATGGCGTAGATGGATTCGGGCACCGCCAGGTAAACCAGCCCCGCACCGGTGCGCAGGGCGCCCATGGCCGCCAGCGCGGCGGCACCCGTGAAGCCCCGACTTCCGCACAGGAGCAGGATCTTGCCGTAGTCGCCCTTGTGGGTCTCCCGGGCCCGGACGGGTAAAAGACGGCGGATGGTGGTTTCGTCCATGTATTGCATAGTTGTCACTCTTTTCACGATCAATTGTAGGGAACGGCCATAAACGTTCCCTACGGATATTCTATCTTAAGAATTCTGAATTCTCAACCTGTTTCTCCTCTCCCCTATTGACAGATGTACGCCTGTCCTTTACAATATCATTAGACGATATCATCTAACGATATTAAGGAGGTGCGCCTATGCCGAAGAAGGCCATGGAGATCCTGACCGAATCCATGTTCTACGTGCTGATGGCCCTGAGCAAGGGCCCCATGTGCGGCATCGACATCGCCGCCTGGATCACGGGAAAAACCAAGGGCCGGGTCAGCCTGGGGCCCGCCACCCTGTATACCATCCTGGGCAAATTTGAAAAAGAGCAGTACATCGCCGAGACCGAGGTCGAGGGCCGCAAGCGTACCTACCGCATCACCTCCCGGGGTGCGGATGCCTATCGTGCGGAGCTGGAGCGGCTTCGGGCGTGCCTCAGCGATGCCGACGGAAAGGAGTGACCCATATGGCTGAACCCAAATACCGCTACCGCCTTCCCCCCTGCCCCGCCTATGACATCCCCGGCATGGAAAGCTGGCTGGAGGACATGGCGGCCAGGGGACTGCACCTTGCCCCCGACGGCTTTTTCGGCGGGTTCGTCAGCTTTGAGGAGGGCCCGCCCCGGCGGGAGAAATTCCGTCTGGAGGCCACCACCACCAAAAAGGGACTCTTCTCCGAGGAATACGACCCGGAGGCCGATGCCGTGGAGATGCACCGGCAGATGGGCTGGGTCTACCGGGCCCGGCGGGATCAGTTCCACATCTACTCCTCCGCCGATCCCGATGCCCCGGAGCTGAACACCGATCCCCAGGTGCAGGCCATCACCATGGCCGCGCTGACCAAATATCTGCGCAAATCCCTGTTGAACACCCTGATCCTGGCGGTTCTGTATGCCCTGCTCTACTTCGGCGATGCCATCGTCACCGGCTCCATTTATCTCGGCACCTGGCGGGTGGCCCTTCTGGCGGGACTCCTGCTGTGGGATCTGGGACGGCAGGTGCGGGCGTTGGTGGTGCTGACCCGGTTCCGCCGGCAGCTCCAGACCGGCGAGCCGCTGCCCCACCGCAGCGACTACCGCAGCCGGAACCTGCGCTATCTCTTCAGCAGTGCAGCACGAAAGGTGCTGTGGGTCGTGCTGTCGGTGTCCCTGGTGGCCTACCTTTTGCCCATCATGACCGAGGAGCCCTATGTGGCTCTGGATGACCGGGCTTTCCCCTTCGCCACTTTGGAGGACATCTACCCCGGTGCAGAGGTCGACCGGAGGAACGGCATCCTGGAGAGCACGGTCTATAGCTGGTCTGATCCCCTGGCTCCTGAGTGCCACGACTTCTCCGAATACGCCGAGGTGACCCACGGGGGAGAAACCTTCGACTGCTACCTGACCGTCACCTACCACCGCACCCGCTGGGAATGGACGGCCCGGCTCCTGGCCAGGGAGCTGGTCAGCCAGTCCGGCGCGAATCTGCCGGAGCAGCTTCTGGATCGGTTTTTCGGATATGCGCCGGTGGAGGTCACGGAGCTGGTTCTGCCGGACGCAGACTTCTGTGTCTACTATTACGACGGACTTCCCGATCCGTATCTTGTGATCCAGCAAAACAACATCGTGCTCCGGGTGCGCTACGCGGCACTGGGCAGAGCCCCGACCTTCGAGCCGGAGGAGCTGGCGCGGATCATTCTTTCCCAAATTCAGTGAATTTTTTGTGATTTCCTCTTGCATTTTGGCAGCGAGCGTGATATACTCCAGTCATCGTATACAAGTATCCACACTACGGAGGCACCACACATGAGCCAGAACCTGTTTGCAAAGGCATACTTTTTTGGCTACTATTACTTTTTCGGGAAAAAGTAATAGCGATTTGTGCTGCTGCAAATTCCGGCCAATCACCGAAATCGTATTTTTAACGCACCGCACGAATCATCGTGCGGTGCATTTTTGTTAGGAGATGTTTCTTTATGATCGCAGTTCTCAAGCACGGAACCACCCCCGCCCAGCGGGATCACCTTGTCGCCTGGCTGAAGCGTATGAGCCTGGATGTCCACATTTCCGAGGGTGCCGAGGTCACCGTCCTGGGTCTCATCGGCGACACCAGCCGGGTGGACATGGAGCTGCTGGGCTCTCTGGAGATCGTCCAGAGCGTCAAGCGGGTCTCTGAGCCCTACAAACAGGTGAACCGGAAGTTCCATCCCCTGGACACCGTCATCGAGCTCGGTGACGCGAAGATCGGCGGCGGGCACTTCGCCATGATCGCGGGCCCCTGCTCCGTGGAAAGCGAGGATCAGATCATCTCTGTGGCCCAGTCCGTCAAGGCGGCGGGTGCGAAGATCCTCCGGGGCGGCGCCTACAAGCCCCGCACCTCCCCCTACGCCTTCCAGGGTCTGGGCACCCAGGGTCTGGAGCTGCTGAGAGCCGCGAGAAAAGCCACGGGCCTGCCCATCTGCACGGAGCTGATGGATCTGCGGCACTTGGACGAATTCCATGACATCGACATGATCCAGATCGGTGCGAGAAATATGCAGAATTTCGACCTTCTGAAGGAGGTCGGCAAGACCGACAAGCCCATCCTTCTCAAGCGTGGCCTCAGCTCCACGATCCAGGAGTGGCTCATGTCCGCCGAGTATATCATGTCCGAGGGCAACGAGAAGGTCATCCTCTGTGAGCGTGGCATCCGCACCTTTGAGACCGCCACCCGGAACACCCTCGACCTGAGCTGTGTGCCCATCCTCCACGAGCTGAGCCACCTGCCCGTTGTCGTCGATCCCAGCCATGCCACCGGCAAGGCCAAGCTGGTGGCTCCCATGGCCGCCGCCGCTGCGGCCGCCGGTGCCGACGGCATCATGATCGAAGTCCACAACGATCCCGCCCACGCCCTCTGCGACGGTGCCCAGTCCCTGACCCCCGAAAAGTTCGCGGATCTGGCAAAACGTGTGGCGATCATCCGGGAGGCCATGGCATGAAGGTTGGAATTTTAGGACTCGGTCTCATTGGCGGAAGCCTGGCCCGGGCCTACGCCATGGCGGGCCACACGGTCTTCGCCGCCGAGAAGGACGAGAGCATGCTCGCCTTCGCCCAGCTGGCGGGTGCGGTGGACGCGCCCCTGACGCCCGAAAACTTAAGCGAATGCGAGCTTGTCCTGCTTGCCATCTATCCTGAAGGCAGTGCCAATTGGCTGGAGGAGAACGCCCGCCACATTTCCCAAAACGCCCTGGTCATGGACTGCTGCGGCGTGAAGCAGCTGATCTGCGAGCGGTGCTTCCCCCTGGCTGAAGCCTACGGCTTCACCTTCATGGGCGGCCACCCCATGGCGGGCACCCATTTCTCCGGCTTCAAGTACAGCCGGGCCGACCTGTTCCGGGGGGCTCCCATGGTGCTGGTGCCCCACCGGTTCGACGACATGGATCTGCTGGATCGGGCGAAGGATGCTCTGGCCCCCTGCGGCTTCGGCTCCTTCTCCGTCACCACCGCCCGGGATCATGACCGGATGATCGCCTTTACAAGCCAGATGCCCCACATTCTGAGCAACGCCTTCATCAAGTCCCCCACCGCTCTGGAGCACAAGGGCTTCTCGGCGGGCAGCTACAAGGATCTGACCCGGGTGGCCTGGCTGAATCCCCGGATGTGGGCGGAGCTGTTTTTGGAGAACCGGGAATTTGTTATGAATGAATTGAACATCTATATCGCCGCTCTCGCAAGCTACCGGGACGCGGTGGAGGATCGGGATTTGGATACCCTCATCGCCCTCCTGGACGAGGGCAAGCGCCGAAAGGAGGAGGTCGACGGATGACCACCATCGAAGTCAACGCATCGAAAAGCTACCATGTGGAGATCGGCTCCGGGCTGCTGCCGAGCTTAGGCGAGAAGGTCGCGGCTCTAGGGAAGGTGCAGAAGGTCTGCATCGTTAGTGACAGCACCGTCTGGCCCCTGTACGGTGCGGCGGCGGATGCCAGTCTCCACGCCGCCGGGCTGGAGGTCTGCTCCTTCGTCTTCCCCGCCGGGGAAGCCAGCAAGTGCGGCGCGACCTTCCTGGAATTGCTGAATTTCCTGGCAGAAAACCGTCTGACCCGCTCCGACGTTCTCGTTGCCCTGGGCGGCGGCGTGGTGGGCGATCTGACGGGCTTTGCTGCCGCCAGCTTCCTGCGGGGCATCCGCTTCGTGCAGGTTCCCACCACCCTGCTGGCTGCGGTGGACTCCTCCGTGGGCGGCAAGACTGCCATCGATCTGCCTGCGGGCAAGAATCTGGCCGGTGCCTTTTGTCAGCCCAGCCTGGTGCTGTGCGACATCGACTGCCTGAATACCCTGCCGGAGGATATCTTCCGGGACGGCTGCGCCGAGGTCATCAAGACCGCCATCCTCTTTGACGAGCCGCTTTTCATGGCGCTCGTCCGGGACGGTCTGGGATTTGACCGGGAGGCCGTCATCGCGGCCTGTGTGGCCCACAAGCGGGACATCGTCAACGCCGACGAATTCGACCGGGGCCAGCGGCAGCTCCTCAACCTTGGCCACACCATCGGCCACGGCGTGGAGGCCATGTCGGATTTCACCCTCTCCCACGGAAAGTCCGTGGCCATCGGCACCGCCATCGCGGCGCGCTCTGCGGCAGCGCTGGGCATCTGCGATCAGGGCACCGCGACGAGGATCATGTGGTGCCTTCAGCGATTCGGGCTGCCCATCTTCACGGACGATTCCGCATCCGAGCTCTACGGCATGGCCCTGTCCGACAAGAAGCGCGCCGGGGATACGGTGAATCTGATCCTTCCCCAGCGCGTCGGCCAGTGCATCATCCGTCCCACCCCCGTTTCCCAGCTGGAAGCGGTCATCCAGGCAGGTCTTTGATATGGATATCACGATTCAACCCAAAAAGCTGAAGGGCTCTGTGGAGGTCATTCCCTCCAAATCCCAGGCTCATCGCTACCTGATCTGTGCAGCCTTTGCGGATCAGCCCACCACCATCCATTGCGCGGAGACGAACCGGGATATCGAAGCCACGGCGGACTGTCTGCGGGCTCTGGGCGCGAAGATCGACCGCACAGAAAACGGCTATCACATCGAGCCCGCCGCAGTCATCCCCGAAAAAGCCACGCTCCCCTGCTGCGAAAGCGGCTCGACGCTCCGCTTTCTGCTCCCCGTTGCGGGTGCACTGGGCGTGGATGCCACATTTCAAATGGAGGGTCGCCTCCCCCAGCGGCCTCTGTCTCCCCTGTGGGAGGAGATGGAGCGGATGGGCTGTTCCCTCTCCCGCCCCACCCCGGACACCATCCTCTGTACCGGAAAGCTGAAGCCGGGAGAATATATCATTGACGGCGGCGTTTCCAGCCAGTTTATCACCGGACTGATGTTCGCCCAGAATCTGATCCCCGGTGAGAGTGAGATTACCATCACGGGAAGGCTCGAATCCACCCCATACTTCAACATGACCGGCAAAGCCCTGGATCTGTTCGGCTATCCCGGTTTCCATTCCCCTGGCACCGTTACGGTGGAAGGAGATTGGTCCAATGGTGCCTTCTGGCTGGCGGCCAATGCCCTGGGCAATGCGCTGGATGTTCAAAATCTGAATCCCAACTCCGTCCAGGGTGATCGAAAAGCAGCATCCCTTGTCCGGCTGCTTCGGGAAAATATGGAGATCGATGCCAGAGATATCCCCGACCTGGTTCCCATTCTCTCCATCGTGGCGGCAACCAATCAGGGGGCTGTCTTTCGAAACATTGCCCGGCTGCGGCTGAAGGAGTCCGACCGGGTGGCCTCCACCATTGCCATGCTGGTCGCCCTGGGTGGAAAAGCCGCCGAAATGGGCGGTCATCTGGTGGTCTGGGGCACAGGCCTTCGCGGCGGCACCGTGGATGCCGTCAACGACCACCGCATCGCCATGTCCGCCGCCATCGCCGCCACGGTCTGCAAAGAACCGGTGACCATCCTGGGCGCGGAATGCGTACAAAAATCCTACCCCCGTTTTTGGGAGGAATACACCCGTTTGGGAGGTAATTATGAGCTCAACCTACGGTGAAATGATAAAACTCTCCATCTTCGGCCAGTCCCACGGAGCCGCCATCGGCATGACCCTGGACGGTGTTCCCGCCGGACTGCCCGTTGATCTTGATAAATTGCAGGAATTCCTCAACCGCCGGGCCCCCGGTCAGAACGACTGGTCGACCCCCCGGCGGGAGGAGGATCGTCCCGAATTTCTCTCCGGCATTTTGAACGGCTTCACCACCGGAGCCCCCATCGCCGCCATCATCCGCAACAACAACACCCGCTCCGGTGATTACAATAACCTGAAAAACTGCCCCCGTCCCGGTCACGCGGACTACACCGCCCAGGTCAAGTACCGGGGCTTCCAGGACGCAGCCGGCGGCGGTCACTTCTCCGGGCGGCTGACCGCGCCGCTGTGCATCGCAGGCGGCCTGTGCAAGCAGTGGCTTGAGGAGGAAGGTGTGCGGATCGGGGCGCACATCGAGTGGATCAACGGGATCGACGACAACCACTTTGACCCCATGGCCCCCCAGCTGGACAGGATCGGCAAAGATTTCCCCGTCATTTCCTCCCTCTGCGGCGAACAGATGCGTGAAGAGATTGCCGACGCCAGAGCTGCAAAGGACAGCGTCGGCGGCATCATCGAATGCGCCGCCGTGGGCGTCCCCGCCGGACTGGGTGAACCCATGTTCGGTGGTATGGAGTCGAGAATTGCACAGCTTGTCTACGGCATCCCCGCCGTCAAGTCGGTGGAGTTTGGCCTGGGGCAGGCGGTCGCCTGGCGCTGTGGCAGCAAGAGCAACGACGAATACACCGTGGAGCACGGCGAGGTCAAGACTCTGACCAACCACTGCGGCGGCATCCTCGGCGGCATCACCAATGGTATGCCCATCCTCTTCCGCGCCGCCATCAAGCCCACTCCCTCCATTTCCAAGCCCCAGCAGACGGTCGATCTCGAAACCGGCGAGCGCACCGTCATCCAGATCAAGGGTCGCCACGACCCCTGCATCGTCCCCCGGGCCGTTCCCGTTGTGGAGGCCGCCGCCGCCATCGCCATCTTTGACGCATGGCTGGAATTCAGAGCAAGGAGATAAGAAATATGGATCTGAACGAATTGCGAAAAGGCATCAACGACATTGACGAGCAAATGCTGGAGCTGTTCCTCCGGCGGATGGATCTGGCAAGCCAGGTAGCTGACTACAAGCGGGAGCACGATCTGCCCATCCTCCAGCCCGCCCGGGAGCGGGAGATCCTGAAAAAGGTGGCGGACAAGGCAGGCCCCGAGCTGGGCGGCTATGCCCGCGTCCTCTTCTCCATGCTCATCGAGCTGAGCAAAAGCTACCAGAACAAGCTGGGCAACAAGGAGATCGAGCTCCACCGGCACATTGCCGACGCCATTGAGACCACGCCCAAGCTTTTCCCCCGCTCTCCCATGGTGGCCTGTCAGGGCGTGGAAGGTGCCAACTCCCAGATCGCCTGTGAGAAGATCTTCCAGAACCCCTTCATCATGTACTTCAAGACCTTTGAGTCCGTCTTCACCGCCATCGAGCAGGGGCTTTGCCAGTACGGCATCCTGCCCATCGAGAACTCCACCGCAGGCTCCGTCAAGAAGGTCTACGATTTGATGATCCACCACAATTTCTCCATCGTCCGCACCTTCCGTCTGAAGATCGACCACAACCTTCTGGCGAAAAAGGGCGCAAAGCTGGAGGATATCAAGGAAATTTACTCCCACGAGCAGGCCATCGGCCAGTGCGGCGCGTTCCTGGAGAAGCTGACGGGCGTGAAGGTCATCGCCGTGGAAAATACGGCTGTCGCCGCCAAGATGGTGGCCGAGTCCGACCGCAGCGACATCGCCGCCATCTCCAGCCGGAGCTGCGCGGAGCTCTACGGCCTCCAGAATCTGGCTCCCTCCATCCAGGACAAGGACAACAACCGCACCCGGTTCATCTGCATTTCGAAAAATCTGGAGATCTATCCCGGCGCAGACAAGACCAGCATCATGATGATCCTGCCCCACCGGCCCGGCAGCCTGTACCGCGTGCTGGCGCGGCTTTACGTGCTGGGCATCAACGTGACCAAGCTGGAGTCCCGTCCCATCCCCAACCGGGATTTCGAGTTCATGTTCTATTTCGATCTGGATACCTCCATCTACTCCGAGGAGTTCGTCCAGCTCATGTGCGAGCTGGATGATCTGTGCGAGGAATTCAAATACTTAGGCAGCTACAGCGAGGTGGTATGATGAAATTCGGACTTTTGGGTCGGAAGCTGGGCCACAGCTATTCGCCCATGATCTTCGATCTGATGGGCGGCTACCGGTATGACCTTTTCGAGCGGGAGCCTGACGGCATCGAAGACCTGCTTCGCAGCGAGCCCTTCGACGGACTGAACGTGACCATCCCCTACAAAAAAGAAGTCCTGCAATACCTGGACGAGGTGGACGAGCTGGCTCTGCGCTTAGGCTCCGTCAACACCATCGTCAAGCGCGATGGCCGTCTGGAGGGACACAACTCCGATTATTACGGCTTTTTGTCCATGGTCAAGCGCACGGGCATCGATGTGACGGGCAGGAAGGTGCTCGTCCTCGGCTCCGGCGGCGCGTCGGTGACGGTGGTGGCTGTTTTGGAAGACTTGGGCGCACAGGTGGTCATCGTCTCCCGCTCCGGCCAGAACAATTATGACAATCTGCATCTGCATGCGGATGCATCGCTGATCGTGAATACCACCCCCGTGGGCATGTATCCCAACAACGGCGTTGCGCCCCTGGATGTGGGACGGTTCCCGAATCTGGAGGGTGTGCTGGATCTCATTTACAATCCCGCCCGGACGCAGCTTTTGATGGACTGCGAAAAATACGGCATCCCCGGCTGGAACGGCCTGTGGATGCTGGTGGCTCAGGCGAAAAAGAGCGCGGAGTGGTTCATGGGAAAGGAGCTGCCCGATTCCATCATCTCTGAGATCCACCGCAAGCTCCGGGATCGGATGGAGAACATCGCCCTGGTGGGCATGGCCGGCTGCGGCAAGAGCAGCATCGGAAAGCTCCTGGCCAGGGAGACCGGCAAGGTCTTCGTGGACGCGGACGCGGAGATCGAAGCCTTGGCGGGCAAGACCATCCCCGAGATCTTCGCCCAGGACGGCGAGGAGGAATTCCGCCGTCTGGAGACGGAGGTTCTGGCAGCTCTCGGCAAAAGATCCGGTCTGGTCATCGCCACCGGCGGCGGCTGCGTCACCCGGGAGCGGAACTACCCCATCCTCCACCAGAACAGCCGGATCCTCTGGCTCACCCGCTGCCCCACCAAGCTGCCCACCAAGGGCCGCCCCCTGTCCCAGAAGACCACCCCGGCGGTGCTCTACGAGCAGCGAAAGCACCTGTACCAGTCCTTCGCCGACGCTTCTGTGGACAACGACGGCACCCGGGGCGAGACCCTGACCCAAATTCTGAACCTTCTGGAGGTGCTGTGATGAAAATTCTGGTACTCAACGGCCCCAACATCAACATGCTGGGCATCCGGGAGCCTGGCGTTTACGGCTCCCAGAGCTACGCCGAGCTGTTGCGTCTGCTGGCGCAGTGGGCAGCAGAGCTGGGCATCGAGCTGGAGCATTATCAGTCCAACCACGAGGGCTGTCTCGTGGACAAGATCCAGGCGGCCTGGGGCGTTTTCGACGGCATCGTCATCAACCCCGCCGCCTACACCCACACCAGTGTCGCCATTCTGGACGCACTGAAGGCCGTCGCCCTCCCCGCCGTGGAAGTCCACATCTCCGATGTCAAGCAGCGGGAGAATTTCCGCCAGATCAGCTATGCGGGCAAGGCATGCGTCAAGACCATCATGGGTCAGGGGCTGGACGGATACCGGCAGGCATTGGTATTTTTGAAGGAATATCTGGGCTAAACCGAAAAAGAATTTTCTTGCCCCCGCATTTATGAGGGGGGTGGCCCGCAGGGCCGGGGGGAGTCCACATATTTGCCATGCAAATATGTGAAATGCCCACTTTTCACGAAAAAGCGGGCACACCCCCTCCGACCTCGCTTCGCTCGGCCACCTGAAGGTGAATTGCCCCGAAGGGGCAAGAGAGGCCACCCTGGGGTGCCCCCATAAATGGGGGAGGCAAGGGTCTTTTCCCAAAATGAAAGACCGGAAGTCCTGAGACTTCCGGTCTTGCTGTTTATGGGGATTACTTGCCAGCCAGAGCACGTTCCAGCCAGACGGCACCGAGATCCAGCGCGGTGTACAGGCCGACCTTCTCGGCCTTCTTGACGATCTGGGCGCGGCCCTTGATGTTGGGGTCGGTGAGCTGGAGCTGGATGGCGACCTTGTTGGCCACGTCGGTGTCGCCGACCTTCTTATAGTCGATGATCTGGAGCATGATGATGTGGCTGTCGGCCATGGAGCCGTAGTAGATGAGATTGTCCTTGCGCATCAGGGGACGGCCCTTGAACGTAAGGCCCTTATTTTCTGCCATGTGTACCTCCTTGTCGGAAAAAGCGGATAGACGGATACGGAGCTTGCGGAAACGCGGATCAAACCGTCCGCTTTGTTGGGCGATTTCATCAGCACTTCCGCGGCATGAAAAGAGGGCTTTTGCGCGCAAAAGCCCCGGATCATACCATTTACCTGTTGAACAGATAGCACTGCACCAGCTCCTGGAGCAGCTCGTCCCGGTCCAGCTTGCAGATCATGCTTCTGGCTCCGTTGTAATTGGTGATGTAGGTGGGGTCCTCGGTGAGAAGGTAGCCCACGATCTGGTTGATGGGATTGTAGCCCTTCTCGCTCAGAGCGTCGTATACACTGCGAAGGATCCGACGCATATTCTCTTGTTCATCGCTGGGGACCGTAAACTTGATGGTGTTGTTGTCCGTCATGTGATCGACCTCCTTTGCATATTGCCACTATTATAGCCCAAATTTTCGAATATGTAAAGGGCGAAAAGAAAAAATTAATCTTTCATTTATCGACACGGGGTATCAAATGCTCAATAAGAAGCTCCACTGCAGCCTGATACTTGCGCAGCTGCGGCAGACTCAGGCTGTCAAGGATCGCCGGAAGGAGGAGGTTCTGCTCGTTCTGGCACAGCACAGCGTTGACAATGGACTCGTTTCGATCCAGCAGATGTGCCGCATTCCGCTGAACCCAGGACTCAGCGTGACCGTTCAACGAATCGCAAACCACCAGGTTGATGCGCATTCGCTTCAGAACTTCATGCATGGAACCGGACTGGGAATCGGGGAAGCGCAGATTGAGCTTCTTGTTGAGGACTTTTCGGCGTGAGGACACTTCCTTCGGAAGAAACTCCGGGCAGTACTGGATCAGCAGCCGGATGGTGAAGCCATTGTGTTTGCGGAAGGAGACAAAGCCGTCGGCATCGACCTTCGCAGCACTGAGCATGACGCAGAGCCTTTCAAGATCGGATGCATGGATGGGGATACAGTAGGGACTCAGCGCGCTTTGCCGCTTCAGATGTTTGAGATACTGGTCGAAGCCAATGAGAATCCCAATGCTGGCAAGGCCGAAAGCCGCCATGATGATTCTGATCCAGATGGACTGACCTGAAAACGCGGTGACGAGGAATAATCCCGCGAAAAAGAGCCCCAGAAGGATACTGATCGGCTCCAAATAGGCGTAGATCGTCATGAGCCGGATCCGTTTTGATAAAAGCTGCGGCATAAATACACCTCTCCCATCAGTGATTCGGAACATGGCACGGATTCGCCGGAACAGATTCCGTTTCGCCATGTGGTACTGCGGAACGGTCATGACCGTTCCCTACATTTCGATTATAGCATAGGATGAAGGAAAAGGGAATGGGCGCGCGGCCCATTCCCTTTGGGGTGGATTATCTCAGCACAGCACCCAGCTTGGACTCCAGAGCAGCGAGCACCTTGGAGGTGACACCCTCAGAGTCGGCATCGGTCAGGGTGCGGTCGTCGGCCCGGAGCACCAGGGAGAAGGCAACGGACTTCTTGCCCTCAGCCACGCCCTTACCGCGGTAGATGTCGAACAGGTCGACCCGGCGCAGCAGCTTGCCGCCGGCGGCGGTGATGACCTTCTCCAGCTCGGCGATAGTCACGGTCTCGTCACACAGCAGGCTCAGGTCACGGGTAACGGCGGGGTACTTGGGCAGGGGGGTGAAGGTGGGCTCGGGCAGCATCATGGCAAAGGCCTTGCTGAAATCGATCTCCACGCAGTAGACCTCGGTGTCCAGGCCGTAGGTCTTGGCCACCAGGGGATGCACCTGACCCATGTAGCCCAGGAGCTCACCGTTCATGGAGACGGCGGCGCAGCGGCCGGGGTGGTAGCTGGGGTTGTCCTTGACGGCGGTGAACTCGGCCTTGGGCAGACGCAGACCGCTCAGAATGGCCTCCAGCTGGCCCTTGACGGAGAAGAAGGTGGTGCCCTCGCCGTAGGTGCCCAGGGTCAGCATCTTGGGCTCGGCGGGCAGAGCCTCGCCCTCCACGGGCAGGTAGATCTTGGCCAGCTCGTAGAGCTTGACATTCTTGTTGTGGTAGGCGTAGTTCCGGGACAGGATGTCCAGCATGCTGGGCAGGGCGATGGTGCGCATGATGGAGGTGTCCTCGCCCAGGGGGTTCTGGATCCGCAGGGCGTTGCGCAGAGCGGAGTCCTTGGGCAGGCGGATGTTGTCGAAGATGGTGGGAGAGACGAAGGAATAGGTGATGATCTCGCTGTAGCCCAGCGCACGGCACAGCTGACCGGCCTTGGACTCTGCCATCATGAAGGGGGAGTAGCCGCCCTGGGTGGCGTTCTTGAAGGCGGTGGTGGGGATCTCGTTGTAGCCGTAGCTGCGGCCCACCTCCTCGGCGATGTCAGCCATCAGGTTCAGGTCGGGACGCCAGGAGGGAACCTGGATCATACCGTCGACCACGGGCAGCTCCAGCAGCTCCAGATAGCGGATCATGTCAGCCTCGGGGATCTCGGTGCCCAGCAGGGCGTTGATCTTGTCGACCTCCAGGGGCAGCTGCTTGGTCTCGGGGACGTAGTTCAGGATGTCGATGATGCCGTCCAGAACGTCACCGGCTTCCAGCATCTCCACCAGCTCGCAGGCGCGCTGAACGGCGGGCATGGTCATCATGGGATCCAGATGCTTCTCGAACTTACCGGAGGACTCGGTACGCATGCCCAGAGCCAGAGCGGTCTGGCGGATGGAGGTGCCGTCGAAGTTGGCGGACTCGAAGACCACGGTGGTGGTGTCGTCCAGGATCTCGGAGTTCTCACCGCCCATGATACCGGCCAGGCCGATGGGCTTGTCGCCGTCGGCAATGACCAGCATGCCGGGCTTCAGGTCACGGACGTTGCCGTCCAGGGTGGTCAGCTGCTCGCCCTCAGCGGCCTCGCGGACAACGATCTTGTTGGAACCGATGTAGCGGTAATCGAAGGCATGCATGGGCTGGCCGTACTCCAGCATGACGTAGTTGGTGATGTCGACGATGTTGTTGATGGGACGGACGCCGTTGGCGCGGAGGCGATGGCGCAGCCACTTGGGAGAGGGGCCGATCTTGACATTCTTCACCATCCGGGCGGTGTAGCGGTGGCACAGCTCCTCGGCGGGGACTTCCACGTCCAGATGGTCGAAGATGGAACCGGCATCGGAGCCGTGAACCACGGGCTCATGATGGCGCATGGTCTTGCCGAAGGCGGCGGCGGACTCACGGGCCAGGCCGATGATGGAGTAGCAGTCGGGGCGGTTGTTGGTGATCTCGAACTCGACGACGGTGTCCCGGTTGCCGATGACGTCATTGATATCGTCGCCGGGCTTGCAATTCTCGTCGTTGAGGATCCAGATGCCGTCGGCGTAGGCACCGGGGACATCGTTCTGGCTGAGGCCCAGCTCCAGGAAGGAGCAGAGCATGCCGTTGGACTTGACGCCCCGGAGCTTGCCCTTGGTGATGTGGACACCGCCGGGGAGCCAGGAGTTGTGCAGGCAGGCGGGAACCAGATCACCCTGCTTGACATTCTGGGCACCGGTGACGATCTGCACCAGCTCGGGCTCACCAACGTCGATCTGGCAGACCCACATGTGGTCGGAATTCTCATGGCGGATGATCTCGACAACACGGCCCACCTTGACGTTCTTGATCTCAGCGTCCATGCGCTCATAGGTCTCCACCTTCTGGCCGAAGACGGTCAGGGTCTCGACGTATTCCTTGTCGGAGTAGGCGGACAGATCCACGAACTCCTCATTGATCCAATTTCTGTTGAGTTTCATGATTCTTCCTCCCTCTTAGAACTGATCCAGGAACCGCATATCGTTGTCGAAGATCAGACGCAGGTCGTTGATCTTCAGGCGGCCCATGGCGGTACGCTCCAGGCCGATGCCGAAGGCGAAGCCGGAGTACTTCTCGGGGTCGATGCCGCAGTTGCGCAGCACGTCGGGGTGCACCATACCGGCACCCAGCAGCTCGATCCAGCCCTCGCCGTGGCAGGTGGAGCAGACCTGGCCGTCGATCTCACCGGTGCCGTGGCACTTGTGGCACTGCATGTCCATCTCGCAGCTGGGCTCGGTGAAGGGGAAGTGGTGGGGACGGAACCGGACGGCGGCGTCATGGCCGTAGATCTTGTTCATGATGGTGATGAGGGCACCCTTCAGGTCGCCCATGGTGATGTGCTCATCGACCACCAGACCCTCGATCTGGTGGAACATGGGGCTGTGGGTGGCATCGGCCTCGTCCTTGCGGAACACGCGGCCGGGAGCCAGCATGCACAGGGGGGGCTTGTGCTCCTCCATGTAGCGGATCTGCATGGAGCTGGTCTGGGTGCGCAGGAGGACGGAGTCGGCATCGTTGAAGTAGAAGGTGTCGGAGCGGTCGCGGGAGGGGTGGCCCTCCTCGATGTTCAGGCGGGTGAAGTTGTAATCGGCGTACTCCACCTCGGGGCCGTCAACGACGGTGTAGCCCATGCCCACGAAGATGTCCTTGATCTCCTGCAGCACCATGTTCATGGGATGCTGGTGACCCATCTGGACGGTCTCGCCGGGGATGGTGACGTCGATGGACTCGGCGGCCAGCTTTGCCTCCAGGACGGCGGCATCAATGGCGGTCTTGCGCTCTTCGAGCTTGCTCTCGATCTCGGCGCGGACGGCGTTGGCCAGCTGACCCATGACGGGACGCTCCTCGGGGCTGAGCTTGCCCATCATCTTCAGGACGGCGGTCAGCTCGCCTTTCTTGCCCAGCAGCTTCACGCGCAGCTCATCCAGAGCCGCAGGAGTCTCGGCGGCGTCCAGAGCCTCCAGCGCGCGGAGCTTGATTGCTTCCAGTTGCTGTTTCATGGATTGGTTCTCTCCTTTGAAATGATGATACATGTTTTTGCCTTCCCCTTTGGGGAAGGTGCCCCAACGCGCGCCAGCGCGGTAGGGGCGGATGAGGCCGGAGCGCAGTTTGGATTCGCCGAACTGCATCAGTAAAGAGATCCGGCGTACCGCACCTCACCCGGCCCTTCGGGCCACCCTCCCCAAAGGGGAGGGCTTGGGAACGAAAAAACGGCCTTCCGTCCCCGTGATTGGGGACGAAAGACCGATAAAAGTCTTCCGCGGTACCACCCGCATTCGCCATTATGGCGCACTCAATCAGGCGCAGACACGCCCTTGACCCTGTAACGGCGGTCACACCGGCGCACCCTAATTTGCGAACATTTCAGGCGGCAGCTCCCGGGGGAAAGCCCTGTGCTCTGCGCTGAGCGGCTCCCACCATACCCGCTCTCTCTTCCATACGCAATGCGAACACACGACGACCCGATCGACGCTTTTGCATTTACGATGGATATTCTAGCACGAATAAATGGAAAGTGCAAGCACTTTTTTGCGATAAAGTGCAAGTTTTCCTGTAGGGCGTGCGGCACTGCCTACGCCGACCAGGTTGGACAATTGCCCTGCACAAAAAGGAGAACCAGCTCATGTCAACCGCTGCCATCGCGAAGCCCGCAGGGCTGTGGCGATCTCCTGGTACTGCGTTCAAATTTGCAGATCGTTCCGGGAGATTGCCGCGCCTTCGGCTCGCAATGACAGAGGCCCTGTAAGCCGATCCTTCTTTATGGGCATTTTCGTCGATTTCGGAGACGGTGGGGTCAGAAGTAGAAAAGCTCCTCAAATTTCTTATCCAGCGCGATGCACAGGATCAGGGCTAATTTTGCGGTGGGGCTGAACTGGCCGGTCTCGATGGAGCTGATGGTGTTTCTCGACACGCCCACCAGCTCCGCCAGGGCGGCCTGGGAGAGCTTGCGCTCTGTGCGGGCCTCCTTGATGCGGTTTTTCAGGATCAGCTGGTTGTTCATGGCAGGTCCTCAGTCCAGCACACCGACGATGAAGGACACTATATCACAGATACATACGACGGAAGATACGATACACACAATCCAATCGAACTTTTTGTGATGAAAACGGGCGAGCATACCATGAGTGACGGAAAAATAGCAGAAATACACTGCGCCAAGTACATCATTCACAACGTCCGGGCCATCTGCCCAAAGATTGACTATTGCGATCATACAGCCAAGCAACAAGCAGACAGCACCTGCTGAACTGCGGGATTTGATATTGATCGCCTGCTCCCGCTCGTCCACATCTTTATTTTCCTTCCGGCTCTTTTCCAGAATCTCCTCTCTCGTCATCAGGATCCCTCCTTGCCAAGTTTTCTTTGCATCTTCAGTATAGCATTGCCAAGTGAACTTGTCAATACGTTTTGCAAAGAAAACTTGTCAATCCTCTGACTGAAGCGGAATGCGGGCGACGAACTGTGATGACATGAAACGCAAAGACCTGCTCCCGGGCAACAACTTCCACCCTCTGAGCAGGTCTGTTATGCTGTACTTGCTGATCGGTTACTGCCCGCATTCCTCTCCCGACCCCTTCGGGGCCACCCTCTCCCCGGGAAGGGGATCAAGGTTCGTCGGGTTTCCCATTCTTAAAAATTCTTAAGACCTCCACAATCGACAAATTCTGTGATACAATCATACCATCGAAAGGAGCTGATCCTATGGAACAAATCCGGATCCTCGCGGTGGATGACGAGCCTGATCTGCGCTCGCTGCTGCGTATTTTATTGAAGAACCGGGGCTATGAGGTGCTGGAGGCCGCGTCGGGTAAGGAAGCGGTGGAGCTGGTGCGCTCGGAGCCCAGGATCGATCTGGTCATCATGGACATCATGATGCCGGGCCTGAACGGCGTGGAGGCCTGCGCCGAGATCCGCAAATTCTCCACGGTGCCCATGCTCTTCCTCACCGCCAAGAGCCAGCTGGCCGACAAGGCCGAGGCCTACGCCTCCGGCGGCGACGACTATCTCGCCAAGCCCTTCTCCCAGAACGAGCTGATGATGAAGGTGGAGTCCCTGACCCGCCGCTACCGGATCTACAAGGGCAAGCAGGAGCCCACCCCCGGCCTGGAGATCACCCTGGACGAAAGCCGGGGCATCGCCATCCGAAACGGCCAGCGCATCGACCTGACCGACAAGGAATTCGCGATCCTGCGCTTCTTCTTCCGCAACCGGGGCAAGACCCTGGATGTCCAGACCGTCTACGAGGGTGTCTGGGGCGAGAAGTTCATGCCGTCCTCCAACAACACCGTCATGGTACATATCCTGAACCTGCGCAAAAAGCTGGAGCTCGATCCCGCCAATCCCAAGCTGATCCGAACCGTATGGGGAAAGGGGTATCAGTTTGGCTGAGCATCGCACCTTCCGTACCCTGACCCTGAAGCTGATGGCGGTCATGTGTCTGGCTCTGGCGGCGGCGATCCTGACGGCACTGTGCATGGTCATCGTGGGCAACGCCCTGGTGGAGCAGGTATATCTGTCCAGCGAGGCCGTCAACAAGCGCATGGGCGCGGAGATCACCGCCTTCCGCAGCTTCGTGGAGGAGAACCAGCTGGCCTCCACAAACGTCAACGCCGTTGGTCAATGGAACCGGGAGCACCCCAACATCAATCTGACCATCTACGGCCGCACCACCACCATGACCTCCACCCCCGACGGCGCGGAGCTGGTGGGCAACGAGGCGGGCATCGTGGTGCGCTCCGACCTCAGCCTGCAGATGGGCATGGAGTACCCCGTCAATTTCCGGGACGGCGTGTTCACCGTGGCCATCTACGACAACTCCCGGGGCATGGTCAGCGCGGCGGTGAATCTGTCCGCCCTCGGTTTGGCGGCCCTGGTGTTCCTGGCCACGGTGCTGCTGTATGACCAGCATCTGACCCGGACGGTGCAGACCCTGAGCCGTCAGGTACGGCAGGTCAGCCGGGGCGACCTGGAAATGCAGATCAAGCCCCAGACCTCCGACGAGATCGGACAGCTGGCACTGGATGTGGACGCCATGCGCCTGAGCATCATCGACAAATTGCAGCGGGAGGAGCAGGCCTGGCAGGCCAACTCCCAGCTCATCACCGCCATCTCCCACGATGTGCGCACACCCCTGACGGCGCTGATGGGGTATCTGGAGATCGTCTCCGACGAATCCCTCTCCCCCGAGGAGCGGCAGATCTATCTGGAGGTCTGCAAGAACAACGCCCACCGGCTCAAGAGCCTGACCGACGAGCTCTTCGGCTTTTTCCTGGTCTTCGGCAAGCCCACGCCGGATCAGGTGCTGGAGGAGTTCGACGCGGTCACCATCCTCGACCAGGTGCTGCTGGAGCACGTGATGGACTTGACCCAGCGGGGCTTCCAGGTGGAGACCAGCGTGGGCGAGGTCAGCGGCAAGTTGATGGTGGATCTAGGCCACTTCCGCCGGATCTTTGACAACCTCTTCTCCAACGTCCGCAAATACGCAGACCCCAGCTGTCCCGTCACCATCAGCCAGCGCACAGACCGGGACGAGCTGATCGTCACCATCTCCAACCACATCAACCGCAGCCAGACCCGGGTGGAGAGCAACCGCATTGGCCTGCAGACCTGCCACAAGCTGGTTGCCGCCATGGGCGGCGAATTCAGCCAGCACCGGACGAAGGAGACCTTCATGGTGGAGGTCGTGCTGCCATTGCATGGCGCAGTTGACGGCTGATTGATACTTTCTGTAGTGCGAGCGGCATTGCCCCCCGCCGATTACTTTGGACAACCGCATATGTAAAACAGAAGAAACATTTTCCAATTACGCTGTCATTGCGAGCCCGTAAGGGCGTGGCAATCTCCTGCGGGATGGTTTAGAATCGCACGCAGGTGCAGGAGATTGCCACGGCCTGCGGCCTCGCAATGACAGTGTTATTTTGCAGTCGGTCCTTCTTCTGATACTAATTCTTGGTTAAATGGTTTAAGAGCTTTCCGAGGATAAATTGTGCCAGAAAAGGCCGAGGACGACGGTGGGCTGTCGCCCACCTAGGACGAGAACGCATTATGGCGCAATTTAGACCGGAAAGAATTAAACAGTTTAATCAAGAGTTAGTATGAAAGCACGGCAATCTACCAACCTGGTCGGCGGGGGCAGTACCGCCCGCCCTACAATATCATTTTGCTTATCACAAAAGGCCCGGAGCCGAAGCTCCGGGCCTTTCTGTTTTGTTTTGAGACCCTGAAGGTCAAATCACCGGCTGTGTAACGAACCGAGCGGCAACGGATCGGTCACCTCTCACGTTCGTCACGAATTGGCTGTCGGCACTGCCGACTTACACCATGGCGGCGGTGATGATGGCCATCTTGTAGACCTCCTCGGCGTTGCAGCCGCGGGACAGGTCGTTGATGGGAGCAGCCAGACCCTGCAGGATGGGGCCCAGAGCCTCGTAGCCGCCCAGACGCTGGGCGATCTTGTAGCCGATGTTGCCGGCCTCGATGGTGGGGAAGATGAAGGTGTTGGCGTAGCCGGCCACGGGGGAGCCGGGGAACTTCAGCTGACCGACCTCGGGAGCAACGGCGGCATCGAACTGCATCTCGCCGTCGATGGCCAGCTCGGGAGCCATCTCCTTGGCGACCTTGGTAGCCTCGTTGGACAGCTTGACGGTGCCGCCCTTGCCGGAGCCGTTGGTGGAGAAGGACAGCATGGCGACCTTGGGATCGATGCCGAAGACCTTGGCGGTGTTGGCAGTCTCGATGGCGACCTCAGCCAGCTTCTGAGCGGCGGACAGGACAACATTGCCCTCCTTGTCCAGGGAATCCTCGTAGCTCAGGTTGATGGCGCAGTCACCCATGGCCAGCTTCTCCTCGCCGCGGATCATGATGAAGCAGGAGGAAACCAGGTGGGAACCCTTCTTGGTCTTGACGATCTGCAGAGCGGGACGGACGGTATCAGCGGTGGAGTAGGTGGCGCCGCCCAGCAGGGAGTCGGCCAGACCCATCTTGACCAGCATGGTGCCGAAGTAGTTGCCCTTGCTCAGAGCCTTGCGGCAGTCCTCAGCGGACATCTTGCCCTTGCGCAGCTCAACCATCTTCTCGACCATGGCGTCCATCTCGGGATAGGTAGCGGGATCCAGGATCTCCACGCCCTCGATGTCGAAGCCGCCCTTGGCAGCGTTGGCCTTAACCTCGTCGACATTGCCGACCAGGATGACCTTCAGGAAGCCCTCAGCCTTCAGGCGGGCGGTAGCCTCCAGGATACGGGCGTCGTGGCCCTCGGTGAAGACGATGGAACGGGGATTGGCCTTCAGAGTCTCAATCATAGAATTGAACATGACACGTTACCTCCAAATTTTTGTATGTAAGATTGTGGAAATGGGCAGATACCCATAGTTCGACAGGGTAATTATACAACAGCTTTTCCAAATTCGCAACAGTTTTTGTAAAAATGTGCAAATTAGGAATGAGGAATCAGGAGTTAGGAGTTTCTCCATACTTCCTTCTGTACCCCTCCACCGCCTGACGCACATTTCGCCGATAGCGGAAATAGATCCAGATATAGGATACTGTTAATATGCAGAGCAAGGCCAAGGCACTTTGCCAATCGGCAGCATACACGATGACCGCAGCCATAAGGCAGAGCCAGATCAGCGTATAGATTCCAAATCCGAAACGCATCACTTTACGGTAACGATCTATATTTTCCTGGTAATTTTCCATGTATCCTCCAAAAATATCAGAATCAGGGAACATTTCTTACTCCTAATTCGGTCAGGGAATGATCTTCTTCGCCTTCAGATACCGCTCCTCCTCGGAGAAGACGCAGCCGCAGTATTTCTGGATGTACATTCCCAGCTCCCGGGCCTTTTCCTGGCCTGGACGGAAGTAGGGGCGGAAATCCCTGTATTCGAATTTCACGCCGTATTCGAAGGCGGCCCGCTCTGCCACCTCCCGCATGAGGTCATGCTTCTGGTAGGGGGAGATGAACAGGCTGGAGGTGAAGCTGTCGAAGCCGCCCTCAGCGGCGGCCCGGGCCGTCTCGAACAGTCGCATCTCATAGCACTTGATGCACCGTCCGGCGATATCGGGGGCCACCTCCCGGACGAAGGGACGCAGGCCGTAGTCATTGCGCTCGATCAGCGGCAGGTCAATGGTCTGGCAATACTCCCGCAGGCAGTTGCGGCGGGAACGGTACTCGGTGAAGGGGTGGATGTTGGGGTTATACCAGTAGGCGGTGACATCAAAGCCGTCGGTGCGCAGCACCTCGATGCACTGGTTGGCACAGGGTGCGCAGCAGGTATGCAGTAAAGTCTTCATAAGATCCTCCGTGGTTGAGTTGACAGTTATTTGGATTATAGCATTTTTCCGTTGGATTCGCAACCTGCATAATTTCCCGGTCTGCGGGAAAACTGTGTGCGAAATGAGGGATGCATATGGCACGAAACAAGCTGGGAAGCCACACCTTCCGGCCGGAGACGCCGGTCTACATCGCCAATTGGGCCAGTGTGGCCGGGAAGAAGGAGGCCGAGGGGCCGCTGGGTCACGGCTTCGACATCAAAAGCATGGATACGAAATTCGGGGAGAAGACCTGGGAGCAGGCGGAGAAGAAGATGCAGCAGCTGGCACTGACCAAGCTGCTGAGCAAGGCGAAGGTGAACATGAGCGAGGTGGACGCGGTCTTCTCCGGGGATCTGCTGAACCAGTGCATCGGCTCCTCCTTTACCCTGCGCAACACCGGCATCCCCCATCTGGGGCTGTACGGGGCCTGCTCCACCATGGCCCAGAGCCTGCTGCTGGCCGCCATGATGGTGGGCGGGGGCTATGGTGACCGGGTGGTTGCCATGACCTCCTCCCATTTTGCCAGCTCCGAGCGGCAGTACCGGTTCCCTCTGGGCTACGGCGGCCAGCGGACGCCCACAGCCCAGTGGACGGTCACCGGCTCCGGAGCCGCGCTGGTGACCTCCCAAAAGAGCAATATCTCCATTGAATCCGCCACCATCGGCACGGTGTCGGATCTGGGGGTGACGGACGCCAATAACATGGGCGCAGCCATGGCCCCGGCCGCCTTCCACACCATCCGCACCCATCTGGAGGACACGGGGACGACGCCCAACGACTACGATCTCATCGTCACCGGCGATCTGGGTACCATCGGCGTGGAGGCGCTGATGCAGCTTTGCCGGGAAGCGGGGATCTCCATCGGCGGCAAGCTGACGGACTGCGGGAATCTCATTTTCGATCCCATCAGGCAGGATGTCCACGCGGGCGGCTCCGGCTGCGGCTGCAGCGCCATCGTGCTGTGCTCGGAGCTGCTGGGCAAGCTCCAGGCCGGGAAGCTGAAGAATATCCTCTTCTGCGGCACCGGCGCCCTCCTCTCCCCCACCTCGACCCAGCAGAGCCTGCCCATCCCCGGGGTCTGCCACGCGGTCTGCATCACCAGCGGGAGGTAAGACCATGGACTATGTAAAGGCATTCGCAGTGGGCGGGCTCCTGTGCGTCATCGCACAGCTGCTCATCGACTATACCAGGCTGACCCCCGCGAAGATCCTGGTCAGTTATGTGGTGCTGGGTGTTGTCCTCGGAGGGATCGGCGTGTACCAGCCCCTTGTGGAATTCGCGGGCGCGGGAGCGTCCGTTCCCCTGCTGGGCTTCGGCAACACCCTTGCAAAGGGCGTCCGGGACGCCATCAAGGACAGCGGGTTTATGGGCATCTTCACCGGCGGCCTGAAGGCCACGGCGGGCGGCATTACCGTCGCCATCTTCGCCGGACTGCTGGTGAGTTTGATCTTCAAGCCAAAGGATAAAACGTGAAAACGGGACGGCAAATGCCGTCCCGTCAGTCTGTCAAAGAACCCCTGTTTTCTCGAAAGGAAAACAGGGGTTTTGGTATAGAAAATTGGAAAACAGTTGTCCAGAAATAAAAATAAGGAGTTCTTCCAACTCCAATTTGCCAGCTTTTTCAG
>SVLP01000038.1 GCA_015067895.1 Oscillospiraceae bacterium
GCTGTAAAGAAACGCATAGGTATCCAAACAACATACAGCAGCAGTGACACACAATCAAGTGGGACACTGCTGCTGTTTTCTATGTTGGATCAATCGGCTCAGGTGACCACATCCATGTCATCGCGAGGGCGGGAGCCCGTGGCGATCTCCTGGTACGATATGCAGATTTGTGACGCAGTACCAGGAGATTGCCGCGTCGCCTGTCGGCTCCTCGCAATGACAGCGGTAGACGGCAGGTGGTTCTTCTGATTGACTCATGTATAACCCGAATCTTTATTCAGATTTCTTTACAGTCCCTCGTTCGTTATTTGGCGCCGGGGCCGTTTTTCAGGATCTTGTCGAACCGGGCCAGGAAGGTGCCGGTGGTGACGGCGGCGGCGATGATGTCGGAGATGGGCTCCGCCAGGAAGACCGCCATGACCTTGTTCTCGAAGAACAGGGGCAGGATGAAGATCAGGGGGATCAGCAGGATCAGCTTGCGCAGGCAGGCCATCAGCAGGCTGATCTTCGCCTCGCCCAGGGCCACGAAGGACTGCTGGCACACCAGCTGGAAGCCCAGGGAGAAGACACCGGCCATGTAGATCCGCATGGCCCAGGCGGTATGCTCCACCAGGGCGGCGTCCTTGTTGAACATCTGGACGAAGACCTGGGGGATCAGCATGGCGGCGGCCCAGAACAGCGTGGTGTAGCCCGCGGCCACCAGCAGCTGGAGCTTGAAGCACTTCTTCACCCGGTCGTGCTGACCGGCACCGAAGTTGAAGGAGGTGATGGGCTGGCAGCCCTGGGCGATGCCGGAGGCGGGCATCTGGGCCAGCTGGATGCAGCTGGTCAAAATGGTCATGGAGCCGACCGCCAGGTCGCCGCCAAACTTCTGAAGGGAGGAGTTGAAGGAGATGGACAGCAGGGACTCGGTGGCAACCATCACGAAGCTGGAGACGCCCAGGGCCAGGATGGAGCCGACGATCTTGCCGTCGAGCTTCATGGCGGGCAGGGTGATGCGCAGGAAGGACTTCTTGCCCTTGGTCAGGAAGAACAGGACGAACAGCGCGCCCACCGCCTGGCTCAGCACGGTGGCCAGGGCCGCGCCCCGGACGCCCATGTCAAGAGTAAAGATGAAGATGGGATCCAGCGCGATGTTGATGCCCGCGCCGATGACGGTGGTCATCATAGCGAAGGAGGAGAAGCCCTGGCTGGTCAGGAAGGGGTTCATACCCATGACGATCAGGGTGAACACCGCGCCCCAGGAGATGATGCCCATGTACTCCATGGCGTAGGGCAGGGTCTCAGAGCTGGCGCCGAACATCATCAGCATGGGCTCGGCAAAGAGCAGGTAGACGGAGGTGATGCCTACGGCGAAGATCAGCAGCAGGGAGAAGGAGTTGGACATGATCTTGCTGGCTTCGTTACGGTCGCCCCGGCCCATGGCGATGGCCGCCCGGGGCGCGCCGCCTGCACCGGCCAGCATGGCGAAGGCGTTCATGAACATCATCAGGGGCATGCACAGTCCCACGCCCGTCAGGGCCATGGCACCGACGCCCTGGCCGATGTAGATGCGGTCGACGATGTTGTACAGCAGGTTGACCAGCTGGGCCACCACCGCAGGAACCGCCATTTTCAGCATCAGCTTCGGGATCGGAGCTGTGCCGAGGATGGAATTCTGATTTGCATTGCTCATTTGCATAACTTCCTTTCGCGATTTTTGGCGGTTTTGCCACATTTCCGGGACTCCGCCTGGTTCATGAGTATATTTTGCCAGAAAACCCCGGATTTGTGTAGGTCGTTATTTTGCTAAAAAAGTGTCCTTATTTGCACCCGGCAGGGCGGGTGCCAAACTGTTCGCACTGCGGTGGGGTTCGTTTCATGGTACGTGGGGTCTTTCCTGCGGAAGCTGTCTGTGCAGGGGGTGCGGGCACTGCCCGCACAGGAGCTTTTTTTCTTGCAAATTTACCGCTTTGGGAGTATAGTATAGTAAACAACTATATGATTTCATCCGAAAGGAGCAACCCATGTTTATTTTCGAAATCCTCAAGGCCGTGCTGTTCGGCATCGTGGAGGGCATCACCGAATGGCTGCCCGTCTCCTCCACCGGACATCTGATCCTGCTCAACGAGTTCATCAACCTGAAGGTCAGTGCGGATTTCCAGCGGATGTTCGATGTGGTCATCCAGCTGGGCGCGATCCTGGCCGTCATCGTCATCTTCTTCAACAAGCTCAATCCCTTCGACCCCAGGAAGTCCCCGGCCAAAAAGAAGGCCACCTGGGAGCTGTGGTTCAAGGTGTGCCTGGCCATCCTCCCCAGCGGCGTGGTGGGCATCCTCTTCGACGACTGGATGGAGGCGCATCTCCACTCCGGTATCCCCGTGGCCATCGCCCTGATCGTCTACGGCGTGGCGTTCATCTTCGTGGAGAAGCGCAACGCGGGCAAGACGCCCCGGATCGGCAAGGTCTGGGCCATCGACTACAAGACCGCGCTCCTCATCGGCTGCTTCCAGTGCCTGAGCCTGGTGCCCGGCACCTCCCGCTCCGGCTCCACCATCCTGGGCGCGATTTTGCTGGGCGTCAGCCGCAGCGCAGGCAGCGAGTTCTCCTTCTTCATGGCCATCCCCACCATGCTGGGCGCCAGTGCCATCAAGCTGCTCAAGTTCCTGGTCTCCGGCGCGGCCTTTGGCTTCGGCGAGTTCGTGCTGCTGCTGGTGGGCACCGTGGTCAGCTTCCTCGTGTCCATGGTCGCCATCAAGGCGCTGATGAATTACGTCCGCAAGCACTCCTTCTCCGCCTTCGGCGTCTACCGCATCGTCCTGGGCGTCATTGTGCTGGTGTATTTCGTCATCAAGGGTCTGCTGGCCTGATTGCTTTTTCCCGTAGGGAACGGCCTATGTGCCGTTCCGGTGGATTTTGGATCTCGATGGGCCAAAATCCACACGTTACACCGTACCGGGGAACGGCACGCAGGCCGTTCTCTACAATATGTATTTTCTGAACGAAACGTCAACATATACAATTGGAGGAATCTTCTATGAACAAACCCGTACTTGTGGTCATGGCCGCCGGCATGGGCAGCCGTTACGGCGGCCTGAAGCAGCTCGACCCCATCGATGACAACGGCCATGTGATCCTGGACTACTCCGTCTATGACGCCCACCGGGCAGGCTTTGACACCGTCGTCTTCGTTATCAAGCCGGAGATCGAGGACATTTTCAAGGAGCGCATCGGTGACCGGATCGCAAGGGTCATGAACGTGCGCTATGTCTTCCAGAAGATGGACGACCTGCCCGAGGGCTACTGCGTTCCCGAGGGCCGCGCCAAGCCCTGGGGCACCGCCCAGGCTGTTCTGGCTGCCCGGGATGTGGTGGACGGCCCCTTCGCCGTCATCAATGCCGACGATTACTACGGCCCCGAGGGCTTCGAGGAGATCTACAACTACCTCCTGCACCACCCCGACACCCCCGGCATGTACGAGTACGCCATGGTGGGTTACCTGCTGAAGAACACCGTCACCGAGAACGGCTCCGTTGCCCGGGGCGTGTGCACCGAGACGGCCAGCGGCTACCTCCACTCCGTGGTCGAGCGCACCAGGATCATCAAGGGCGACCGCTGCCCCCAGTATACCGAGGATGGCGAAACCTGGCACGATCTGTGCGAGGACGACATCGTGTCCATGAACCTGTGGGGCTTCCAGAAGAGTTATCTGGAGGAGGCCTGGGCAGGCTTCCCCGCCTTCCTGGACAAGACCCTGGCCGAGAACCCCCTGAAGGGCGAGTACTACCTGCCCGCCGTGGTCTCCAGCCTGCTGAGCCAGCACAAGGCCCGGGTCAAGGTGCTCCGCTCTTCTGATAAGTGGTACGGCGTCACCTACAAGGAGGACAAGCCCGGCGTCATGGAGGCTCTGGCCGAGCTCCGGGAGAAGGGCCTGTACCCTGACAACCTGTGGGAAGAATGATCTGAAATGTGAGAACCGGGTCACGGCATTGCCGTGACCCGGTTTTGTGCTCTTTATGGAAAATAAAACGTTGCAGCAGACCAATGTAGGGAACGGCTATGGCCGTTCCGCAGGAAAACCTGAAAAATTCGAATCATGTTCGGCGAATTCGCAACGTGCTCCCACTGCGCCCAACTGCGCGCAAGCAACTACTGCATACTGCGGAACGGTCATAACCGTTCCCTACAATTGGGGAGCAGTTGCTTATCGTCCGCCCACGTCCACCTTACCGGAGAGGATGTTGAGATAATCCTCGTAATTCTTCTTCAGCAGCGCGGGGGTATCCAGGCCGTAGGGGCACCGGCTGGCGCACTGGCCGCACTCCAGACAGTCGGCGATCTTGTGCATCTTCTCCTGGGCAGCGGGGGTCAGCCAGCCGCTGGTGGGGGAGCGGCGGAGCATCAGGCTCATGCGGGCGCAGTTGTTGATCTCGATGCCCACGGGACAGGGCATGCAGTAGCCGCAGCCACGGCAGAACTCGCCCAGCAGCACTTCGCGATCCTTCTCGATGACGGCAGCCAGCTCGTCATTCATAACGGGGGGATTTTCGATGTAGCTCAGGAACTCGTCCAGCTCGGTTTCCTTCTGCACGCCCCAGATGGGCAGAACATTGTCGAACTGAGCCAGATACGCATAAGCGGCGGCGGAGTTGGTGATGAGACCGCCGGAGAGAGCCTTCATGGCGATGAAGCCCATGTTCGCCTGCTTGCACAGCTCCACCAGCTCCAGATCCTTCTCGGTGGCGAGATAGCACAGGGGGAACTGGAGGGTCTCGTACAGCCCGGACTCGATGGCCTCCTTGGCAACGGAGAGGCGGTGGTTGGTGATGCCGATGTGGCGGATCTTGCCCTCCGCTTTTGCCTGGAGCATGGCTTCATACAGTCCCGTGCCGTCGCCGGGCTTGGGGCAGAAGGCGGGGTTGTGGAACTGATAGATGTCGATGTAGCCCAGATACCCCAGGCTGATCTCCAGATCCTTCCAGAAATCCTCCACCGTGGTGGCACCGGTCTTGGTGGAGATGAAGACCTTCTCCCGCATATCTTTGAACGCCAGGTTCAGCTTGTGCTCGGAGTCGGTGTACATCCGGGCAGTGTCGAAGAAGCGGATGCCGCCGTCGTAGGCCTTGCGCAGCAGCATGACGGCGTAGTCATCGGAGACGCGCTGGATGGGCAGGGCGCCGAAGGCGTTTTTGTTGACGGTGATATTGGTGGAGCCAAGGGTTACGGTGTGCATAGGATACCTCCCGTTGATGGTAAATGTAAAGGTTTGCACCAAATCGCTTCCCCCGGGGGGAAGCTGGCAAAAATCGGCTCTTCCGACCCGCTTTTCCTCGCTTGCGCTCGGGCGGGCCACCTTCCCCCCGGGGGAAGGGATTGGTGAAAGACTTCCGGTACTGATTATACACCACATTTTCTCCTATGAAAAGCCCTTTTCTCCACAGCTCCCTTGTGATATAATGGGGAAAAACCCACAGGAGGCAGCGTTATGAAAGAATCCCGCATCCGCATGGCCGTCAACGACCTGTTCAAAAAGAAGGAAGCCCCCCGCACGGTCAGCCTGACCACCCCCTGGTCGGAGCAGCCCGAGACCCCCTGGAACGAATATCCCCGCCCCCAGCTCAAGCGCGACAGCTTTTTCTGTCTCAACGGCAAGTGGCGGTTCGCCATCAACGGCGAGGAGAAGGGCGAGATCCTGGTGCCCTATCCCCCCGAATCTGCCCTCTCCGGCGTTGACGCCCCCGAGGTGGGGGATCAGCTGACCTATGAGCGGGAATTCGTGCTCCCCGAGGGCTTCCGGAAAGACCGGGTGCTGCTGCACTTCGGCGCGGTGGATCAGGAATGCACCGTGTACTTAAATGACATCGAGCTGGGCAGCCACGAGGGCGGCTATCTGCCCTTCTCCTTCGATGTGACCGAACAGCTTCGCGAATGCAACACCCTCCGCGTCATCGTCTTCGACCCCCTGGACACGGATCTGCCCTACGGCAAGCAGAAGGCCGACCGGGGCGGCATGTGGTACACCCCTGTCTCCGGCATCTGGCAGACGGTGTGGATGGAGTCCGTGCCCGAGCAGTACATCCGGGGCGTGAAGCTGGAGCCCAGCCTGGACAGTGTCATCATCACCGTCGACGGAGAAGGCCCCTTCACCGTTCGCTGCGACGGCATGATCTACCGTCCGAAAACCAACCGCTTCCGCATCCGACCCCGGAACCCTCGGCTCTGGTCGCCCGAGGAGCCCAACCTTTACACAGTTACGATCCAAAATCGCGACGACGCTGTGGAAACCTATTTCGCCCTGCGCACCGTCACCACCGAGACCATCGGCGGCATCCCCCGCATCTGCCTCAACGGCAAGCCTTACTTCTTCCACGGCCTGCTGGATCAGGGCTACTGGCCCGACGGCCTGTTCCTTCCCGGTGCGCCGGAGGGCTATACCTTCGACATCCAGACCATGAAGGCGCTGGGCTTCAACACCCTGCGCAAGCACATCAAGATCGAGCCCCAGCGGTTCTACTACGACTGCGACCGGCTGGGCATGATCGTCTTCCAGGATCTGGTCAACAGCGGCCCCTACCACTACCTCCGGGACACCGCCATCCCCACCATCGGCGGTCGCTTAACCACCTACCACGAGGCTCCCAGCGAGCGGCGGCGGAACTTCTTCCTGCTCCACGGCGAGCAGACCCTGGCACACCTGCACAATCACCCCTGTATCGTGTTGTACACATTGTTCAACGAGGGCTGGGGCCAGCACGATACCCAGGCGCTGTACCGCCATTTCAAGGCCATGGAGCCCAAGCGCATCTGGAACGCCGCCTCGGGCTGGTTCAAGAATTCCGACTCGGACGTCCAGAGCGAGCACATCTATTTCGGCTCCCTCCAACTGAAGCCCGGCGGCAGGCGGCCCCTGCTGCTGACGGAATTCGGCGGCTACTCCTGGCCCATCGATGCCCACCGGTTCAATCTGGACGAGGAGTACGGCTACCAGAAATTCCGCACCGCCGGGGATTTCCAGGCGGCCCTCACCGCCCTGTACCGGGAGAACATCCTGCCCCAGATCAAGACCGGCCTCTGCGGCGCGATCCTGACCCAGCTGAGCGACGTGGAGGACGAGACCAACGGCCTGGTCACCTACGACCGCTGCGTCATCAAGGCGGACAGGGAAGCCATGACCGCCATCGCGGGAGAATTGATGGCTGAGATTGACGATCGATATTCCATGTGAAAAAGAACATGTCATTGCGAGGAGGCCGTAGGCCGACGTGGCAATCTCCCGGTACGACCTGTCAGCACGGGTCGCAGTAAAAGAGTAGTTTCACAGTCATATCTTTATCCACTGCGTCAGTTGGCGATAGCCTGCACCGGGAGATTGCCACGGCCTGCGGCCTCGCAATGACAGTGGTTGTGGTCACCTGTTCTTATCACATGACAGTTTTTGCAAAGGAAAAAGCACCGTCCTTTCGGACGGTGCTTTGCGTTTTTACTTTGCGTACTCCACAGCCTTGGTCTCGCGGATGACGTTGACCTTGATCTGGCCGGGGTATTCAAGCTCCTGCTCGATCTTCTTGGCGATGTCGCGGGCCAGAAGGATCATGTTGTCCTCGGTGACCACCTCGGGCTTGACCATGATGCGGATCTCGCGGCCAGCCTGGATGGCGTAGGCCTTGTCCACGCCGGGCCAGGAGCCGGTCAGCTCCTCCAGCTTCTGCAGGCGGCGGATGTAGTTCTCCACGTTCTCACGGCGGGCGCCGGGACGGGCGGCGGAGATGGCGTCGGCGGCCTGAACCAGGACGGCGACGATGGTCTTGGGCTCCACATCACCGTGGTGGGCCTCGATGGCGTTGACGATGACGGGGTTCTCCTTGTACTTCTTGGCGAGATCAGCACCCAGCTGCACGTGGCTGCCCTCCATCTCGTGGTCGACGGCCTTGCCCAGGTCATGGAGAAGACCGGCCCGCTTGGCCAGAGCCACATCGACGCCCAGCTCGCTGGCCAGCAGACCTGCGATGTGGGAGACCTCCATGGAGTGGTTCAGCACGTTCTGGCCGTAGGAGGTGCGGTACTTCTGGCGGCCCAGGATCTTGATGAGCTCGGGATTCAGGTTGTGGACGCCGGTCTCGTAGCAGGCCCGCTCGCCCTCCTCGCGGATGGTGCGGTCGACCTCCCGGCGGGCCTTCTCCACCATGTCCTCGATGCGGGTGGGGTGGATACGGCCATCCTGGATCAGCTTCTCCAGAGCCAGTCTGGCGATCTCCCGGCGGACGGGATCGAAGCTGGAGACGGTGATGGCCTCGGGGGTGTCATCGATGATGAGATCGACGCCGGTGATGGTCTCCAGGGTGCGGATGTTGCGGCCCTCGCGGCCGATGATGCGGCCCTTCATCTCGTCGTTGGGCAGGGGCACAACGGAGACGGTGGTCTCGGCGGCGTGGTCGGCGGCGCAGCGCTGGATGGCGGTGGCGATGACCTCCCGGGCCAGAGACTCTGCATTGTCCTTCAGGTTCGCCTCGATCTCCTTGATCTTCATGGCGGACTCGTGGCGGACTTCGTTTTCCACAGACTCCAGCAGATACTGCTTGGCCTGCTCCTGGGTCAGGCCGGAGAGCTCCTCCAGCTTGGCCTCCTGGGCGGACAGAACCTCGTCGGCCTTGGCCTGGGTCTCGGCGACCTTCTGCAGGCGCTTGTTCAGCTCCTCTTCCTTCCGCTCGAAGGCCTCGGTCTTCTTGTCCAGGGTGGTTTCCTTCTGTTCCAGACGGCGCTCCTGCTTGCTCAGCTCCGCCCGGCGTTCCTTCACTTCTTTTTCGTACTCTGTGCGAGATCTATGGATTTCATCCTTGGCTTCAAGGAGCATTTCTTTCTTCTTGTTCTCACCGCCACGGATGGCTTCGTTGATGAGCCGGGTGGCTTCCGCCTCCGCAGAGCCGATGGCCTGCTCCGCCACCTTCTTCCGGTAGATGATACCGGCGACAACGCCGATGGCAAGGCACACAAGACCCACGAGGGCATACTTCAAAAATTCCATATTCTGCGACACACCTCCTTGTTAAAATTGGCAGGGGGACGGTGCGGCCGCAAAAGGCTTCCCATATTGGTTTGTTTGATGCGAAAAGGCTCCGAAGGCTCCCCTTCGGTTCGGATTTTGCTCAAAGAAAACGCCCATGGGGCGCAGATTGCGATACACAGCCGGCCCGGATGCCGGATCTACAGCAACGCCGCCGGTGCAAGAACCCGGTCAGGCATACTATTCCAAATGCTATTTTACTTTCTTAACGCCCCAATGTCAAGCACAATTGTGCAAAATCCGGCGCAGGTTTGGAGAATTCTTTGTGATACTCTCCAAAAGCGGCGAGTCGCCGCTGACAAACTGTTCGCACTGCGTTTGAGGTCGTTATGTTGTACGTGTGGTCTTTCTATTGTACGGCACCAATGTAGGGACTGTAAAGAAACCTGAATAATGATTCGAGTTATACATGAGTCAATCAGAAGAACCATCTGCCGTCTACCGCTGTCATTGCGAGGAGCCGACAGGCGACGCGGCAATCTCCTGGTACTGCGTCACAAATCTGCACATCGTACCAGGAGATCGCCGCGCCCTTACGGGCTCGCGATGACATGGATGTGGTCACCTGATCCGATTGATCCAACACAGAAAACAGCAGCAGTGTCCCACTTGATTGTGTGTCACTGCTGCTGTATGTTGTTTAGATACCTATGCGTTTCTTTACAGCCCCTACGGAAGTGCCCCCGACATGCAGAACGCCCGCTGCATTCGCAGCGGGCTCGGCAGTCATTTTTTCGGATAGGGCTTTTTCTCCGGTGTGCGGCCCAGAAGATAGTCGATGCTGGTGTGATGGAACTCTGCCAGAGCGATCAGGACTGCGGTGGGGATATCCCGCTTTCCTGTTTCATAGTTGGAGTAGCACACCTGGGTACAATTCAGATATTCCGCCAACTCCCGCTGGCTCAGGTCTTTATCTTCGCGCAGATTGCGGATCCTCTCGTACATTCCCAAACCTCCCGGAAAGCAGTGTTTGGGAAGAGTATACGCAAAACAAAATGTAATGATTGCGTTTCAAAACAAAACGTTATACAATATCGCCAGAGGAGGGATGTACCATGCTTGAATGGGTGTACCGCGCCGCAGATGCGGTGGATCGACAGGCGAAATGCGACCCGGAATATCAGGAGCTTGCCCGGCGTCAGCGGGAGCTGGCTCCGGCCTACGTGGCTCTGACCGAACGGCTCAGTCCTGAAGACCGGGAGCTGCTTCTGGAGTATACGGATGTGGAGGGGAACCTCCGGTACCGCCTGACCCAGCTGGCCTATTTCTATGGGAAGCGCGTCGGACAAAAGGACAGTTCTGGTGACAGTCTATCCCGATCCATATGACACAACGAAAGCCCGCTGCTCTCGCAGCGGGCTCACGTTTATCCTCTGGGCTTGCCCGTCTCGATCTCCTTGACGATGCCGTCGTGGGGGTTGACATAGACGGTGCGATACGAATGGTAGATGACCATGCCGGGCTTGGCGGCGGGGGGCCGCTTGAGCTGCTTGACGGGGGTCACGTCCACGGGCACGTTCTGGCCCAGACGCAGCTCGGAATGGTAAGCCGCCAGCTGGGCGGCCTGGGTGATGGTGTCGTCGGGCACCTGCCGACCATTGGCGGCGATGATGACGTGGGAGCCGTGCACCTTCTGGGCGTGGAGCCAGATGTCGCCCTTGCTTGCCAGCTTGAAGGTCAGCTCGTCGTTCTGGCGGTTGTTGCGGCCCACGTAGATGCCGATGCCGTCGGTGGACTCGTAGCGGATGGGCTGGAGCTTGGACTGCTTCATCTTCCGCTTGCCGGTGTCCTTCCGGATATAGCCCCCGGCCTGGAGCTCCTGGCGGATCTCCTCCAGAGCCTGCTCCGAGTCGGCCCGGGTCAGCTCGTCGAGGACGGATTCCAGGTAGCTGAGCTCCGTCCGGCCCAGCTCCAGCTGATGGGTCAGCTCCTTCTGGGCGTTCTTCATGCGGGTGTAGTCCTTGTAGAATTTCGCCGCGTTCTCCTGGGGGGACAGGACTTCGGAGATGGGGATTTTGATGACGGTCATGTTCTCGTCATAAAAATCCTCGGCCTCCAGGAATTTCTGACCCTTTTTGATGGAGTGGATGTTGGCGGTGACGATGTCGCCCAGCTGGCGCAGACGCTCCCGGTCGAGGGTGGCGGCCAGCTCCTTCTCCTGGATGGCCAGCTTGCGCCTGGTGCGCTGGCAGAGATTGGAAACGGTCTTGCGCACCGCCTGGCTCTTCTGGCGCATGGCATCGGTGCGGTCGCGGAGGGTGTAGAAGGAGTCCAGCAGGGCGGTGAAGCTCTCGGCGGTCTCATATTCGCCGTACTCCCGGATGGGGCAGAAGGCGAAGTATTTCGGCACACCGTCCCTGCCCCGGACAAAATAGGGTGCGGGGTGGTTCAGGTGCTCGTGGAAGAAGAGGTACAGCTTCTCCGCCGCGTCGGCACCCAGGCTGTCGGCCCGGGCATCCAGATCCCCGGCGGCAAAAATCGCCGCCTCCCGGCAGACCAGGGGGCTCAGGCCGCCCAGATTGTCCATCAATTTATCGGACAGCTTGTCCGCACCGGGGGCCCGGAGCAGATCGCCAAAATCGGCGGCGGTCATGGAAATGGGATCGAGCTTGCGGATGGGCTCGGGAGCCTGATACACGAGACCCGGCAGGGCGGGACGATTGCTCTCGTCCAGACCGACCCGCCGCAGGCAGTCGAGGATGCGCCCGTCCGGGCCCAGCAGGTAGATGTTGCAGGTGCGGCCCATGAGCTCGCAGACCAGTTTTTTCTGCACCGGATAGCCCATCTCGTCGGTGCAGTCGAAGGTGAAGGCCGCGCACCGCTCCATGGCGGGCTGCTCCACGGAGGAGAGCCGTGCACCGGACAGGTGCTTGCGCAGGAGCATGCAGAACATGGGGGGCTCCGTGGGATTTTCGGGGGAAGCGGTGGTCAGGTGGAGCCGGGGAGCGGCGGGATTCGCCGCCAGCAGCAGCTTCTGCCGGCCCTTCTCCGTGCGCAGGAGGAAAATCACCGAGTCCCGGGCGGGCTGGTGGATCTTCTCCACCCTGGCACCGGTGGCCTCGCTGCGCAGCTCGCTCAGCACCGCGGTGAGAAAATATGCGTCAAATGCCATAGAGCTCCTCCATCACGGTGACAAAAATCTCATTGATCCGGTCGGTCTGCCCCGCCAGGTACAGCCCGCCGAACAGAGCCTCCACGCCGGTGGCCTTGGCATACTCGGCGGGGGTGGCGGACTTGGGCACGGCGTGGACATGGCTGTTCTTGCCCCGGCGGTAGAGGGCCTTCTCGTCCTCGGTCAGCAGGGGCAGCATCTTGTCGGCGAATTTCGCCTGAGCCGTGGCCTTGACCAGGGCGATGGTGTCCCGGTGCATCCGATTCACGGTCTGATCGCCGTGGGCGCAGATCCAGGAGCGGGTCAGCAGCTCGAACACGCCGTCGCCAATGTGGGCCAGGCCCAGATTCGAAATGGCATTGATCTTTTGCCTGTCCATATGCATATGGAAGTAGTTTTCCATCAAAGCTTCAACCTTTCCGTCAGGAATTGGGCACAAAGCCCGGTAAATGCGCCGGTAAAGATGCCGATGCCGATCATCACCGGCAGGTAGGCGGCCAGACCCGGGGTCAGGGTCACGCCAATGGCAACGGCCATCTGGCCGATGCAGTGGGCGATGGAGCCCAGGACACCGGCCACCCAGATCTGCTTTCTGGTCAGGAAGTTCCGGGAGAGGATCGTAATTCCAATGGCGCAGGCACCGCCCGCACCGGAGTACAAAATGGTACTCATCTGCCCGGAGAACACCGCGCCGAGAAACACTCTCGCGGCCAGGATCATGGCGGCCTTCTTCGGCCCCATGACGAACACCGCCCAGACGGTGACGATGTTGCTCAGACCCAGCTTGACGCCCGGCACCGGCGACAGGCCCGGCAGCTGGAGCTCCACCATAAAGATGGTCAGCGCAATGGCGGTGAGCAGCGCCATGCGGGTGATTTCTTTGGTTTTCATAGATAGTTCATTCCATTCCCGGATAATGCCTTCCCCTTTGGGGAAGGTGCCCCAACGCGCAAAGCGCGGCAGGGGCGGATGAGGCTGGTATGCAGTACGAATTCGCCGAAATGCGGCAGGAAACGCAGTGCAGTACCGCACCTCACCCGGCTCCTTCGGAGCCACCCTCCCCAAAGGGGAGGGCATTGGTGTCATCTTACAGCACCCGGACGATATAGCCCTTGAGATACCAGTTGGTCTCGGAGTAAATGGCGGCGGCGTGGTCTCTGGACTGCATCAGCGGCTCCAGGAGCAGCACCTGGCGGCCTGCGTCGGCGGCGGCCTCCCGCAGCATCTGCAGAAACAGGGGCGCGGTCATGAACTGGGAGCAGGAGAAGCTCGCCAGATAGCCGCCGGGAGTCACCATCTTCATGCACCGGTAGTTGAGCTCCTTGTAGCCCCGATAGGCGGCGTCCAGGGTCTTGCGGCTCTTGGAGAAGGCGGGGGGATCGCAGATGATGAAATCATACCGCTCGCCGCCGTCGCACTCCCGCTTGACCAGGTCAAAGACATTCTCACAGACCGGCTCGATCAGATGGTCGACACCATTGAGCTCTGCGTTGCCCATGAGCATGTCCAGGGCGCTCTGGCTCACATCCACACTTTTGACGGATTTCGCGCCGTAGAGTCCCGCGTGGACGGAGAAGCCGCCGGTGTGGCAGCACAGATCCAGCACCCGCGCGCCCCGGCAGTAGGGACGGATGCGCCCCCGGTTCTCCTGCTGATCCAGGAAATGGCCGGTCTTCTGACCGTTCAGGAGGTCGGCCTCCATCATGGCATCCAGTTCCCGGAACCGTATTTTTTCGGGCAGCTCGCCGTATACACAGCCGGACTGCAGGGGCAAGCCCTCCTTTTCCCGGATGGCAACGTCGTTGCGCTCGCAGATGCCCTTGGGCTCAAAGAGCGCCGCGAGAATTTCAATAATGTCGGCTTTGAAGGCTTCCATGCCCAGGCTCACGATCTGGAAAGAAAGATACTCGCCGAACTTGTCCACCGTCAGGCCGGGCAGGCCGTCCGCATCGCCGAAGACCACCCGGCAGGCGTTGGAAAAGCCCAGCTGCCGCCGCCGGATCCAGGCATCCCGGATCCGCAGGGCGATGAACTCGGTGTTGATCTCCTCGCGCTGTCTGGTCACCAGCCGGACGATGATCTTGCTTTCCCCGTTGAAAAAGCCCCGGCCCACAAAGGAGCCGTCGAAGGCCGTCACATCCACGATGCCGCCGTTTACGCAGTCCTCGTCCACCCAGCTGACCTCGTTGTCATATACCCAGCAGCCGCCGGCCAGGAGAGCCTTCTCCTCCCCCCGGCGCAGCCGCACCTCGCCAATGTTCATAAGGCCATTCCTCCCCATGATAAAGATGGGGATATTGTAGCATAGGTGCGGAGAAATTGCAATCATTTCCCCGGTTCATGCTTCCGGGGAGCGCTCGCGGGCCGGTGTGCAGACGGACGCGCAGGCGCCAATTATGAAGATTTTTCAAAAATTATGTCGCCCCACTGGAAGTGGGCGGGAAGGTGTGCTATAATGGGCATAAGTATATCAAAATGGAGAAAAATCGCTTATGATCGAATTATTAGCCCCTGCCGGGTCTATGGAGGCCCTGAAAGCCGCGGTGCAGAACGGCGCGAACGCCGTCTACTTAGGCTGCGGCAGCTTCAACGCGCGTCAAAGCGCGAAAAACTTCACAATACCGACCCTCTATGAGGCGGTGAAATACTGCCATGTCCGGGGCGTCCAGGTGCATCTGACCCTGAACACCCTGGTCTCCGACCGGGAGATGGACGACGCCGCCGAGCTGATCCGCCAGGCGGCCTCCGCCGGTGTGGACGCCTTCATCGTCCAGGATCTGGGCGTTGTCCAGCTGTGCAGGCAGATCGCCCCCAAGGTGCCCATCCACGGCTCCACCCAGATGACCATCCACTCCCTGCCCGGTGTGCTGCTCTGCGCCGCCTGGGGCATGACGAGAGTGGTGCTCAGCCGGGAGCTGAGCCGGGAGGAGATCCGCCACATCTGCGAAAACTCCCCCATCGAGATCGAGATCTTCGGCCACGGCGCCCTGTGCATGTGCTACTCCGGCCAGTGCTATCTCTCCGCCGCCATCGGCGGACGCTCCGGCAACCGGGGACGCTGCGCCCAGCCCTGCCGCCTGCCCTACGGCTTCGGACGGTCTGAGCACAGGTATCCCCTGAGTCTGAAGGACAACTGCCTGGTGCACTACCTGCGGGATCTGGAGGAGATGGGCGTGGCCTCCATCAAGCTGGAGGGCCGGATGAAGAAGCCCGAGTACGTGGCCACCGTCACCCGGGTCTACCGCCAGGCTCTGGACGAGGGCAACGTGACCCGAACCATGGAGAAGGCGCTGATGGATGCCTTCAACCGCCAGGGATTCACCGACGGCTATTACGCCGGGAACACCGGCCCCCACATGTTCGGCATCCGCGACGACAAGACCGAGGACGCCGCCTGGGCCAAGGCCGCAAGAGAAAGCTACGAGGCCGTGGAGAACGGTCTGGTGCCCGTGAAATTCCGGGCCACCATCACCCCCCAGCGCAGCGAGCTCATCGTCCGGGATCCCGACGGCAACATCTGCAAGGCCCGGGGCGACGCGCCCCAGATGGCCCGAACCCGGCCCCTGCTGGCCGAGGATCTGGCCGCCCGGCTGGCAAAGACCGGCGGTACCCCCTTCCGCTGCGCCGATGTGGAGTGCCGCATCGAGCCGGGCTATACCCTCTCCGCCGCCTCCATCAACGCCATGCGCCGGGACGTGCTGACCCAGCTCATGGCCATCCGGGCCCGCCGGGAAAGCCCCGAGTTGGGCAAGGCCCGGAAGGTTCGCGACGTCTTCGGCAGACGGGAGGAGCCGGGCCTGACCGTGCAGATCACCGCGCCGGAGCAGCTCACCGGCAGACTGCTGAAGCTGATGCCCCAGCTGATCTATGTGCCGCTGCACCTGGTGACCCGGGAGCCGGAGGCCTTCCGTCGGCTGGTAGAGCAGGGGCAGCACATCGCCGTCGTCCTGCCCCGGATCGTCCATGACGGGGAGCTGGAGGGCATCAAGCAGGAGCTGCGCCTGGCCCGGAGCCTGGGCATCCGGGACGCATTGGTTGGGAACTTGGGTCTGATGATCCCCGTCCGGGAGTGCGGCCTGCACATCCGGGGCGATTTCGGTCTGAACATCTTCAACTCCCGGGCGGTGGATATGTGCCGCCAGCTGGAGCTGGCCTCCGCCACCCTCAGCTTCGAGATGACCCTGCCCCAGATCCGGGACGTGAGCAAGAGCGTGGATACGGAGCTGCTGATCTACGGTCGGATGCCCCTGATGGTCACGGAGAACTGCATCATGAAAAACCGCACGGGAGCCTGCGTCTGCCAGCAGGGCCCGCAAAAGCTGGTGGATCGCACCGGCGCGGAGTTCCCCATCATCAAGGACGGCGTCTCCTGCCGCAGCGTGCTGCTCAACGGCAAGAAGCTGAGCCTGCTCGACCGCCGGGAGGACTTGAGCCGTCTGGGCCTGTGGGGCCTGCGGCTGTACTTCACCACGGAAAACGCCAGAGAGGTCGACCGGGTGCTCCGCGACTTCGTCAACGGCGCCCCCTTCGAGCCGGGCAGCTGTACGAGAGGATTGTACCTCAGAGGACTGGACTAAAATAGACCACGTCATTGCGAGGAGCGCAGCGACGTGGCAATCCCCGAAAGCTTGCGGGGGCTGAGATAGAATTGGACATCCCGGAAGATCCGGGGGATTGCCACGCCAGTGTGCGCACTGGCTCGCAATGACGTGTTCTTTTTGGAAAGGAAATAGCAATGAACCTGATTTTAGCGTCCCAGTCTCCCCGTCGGCGGGAGCTTTTGGGACTGACGGGCCTGGACTTCATCGTCCGGGCCGCAGATATTGACGAGACCATGGACGAAACCAAGTCTCCCGTTGAGGAGGTGGCCCGGGTCAGCTGTGAAAAGGCACTGGCTGTTGCCCGGGAGCCGGATGATGTGGTCATCGCCGCCGATACCATCGTGGTCTGCGAGGGTAAGGTGCTGGGTAAGCCCAAGGACGAGGACGATGCCTTCCGTATGCTGTCGCTGCTGTCCGGGCGGAACCATCAGGTGATGACGGGCATGACCGTTTTGCAGGGCGATGAGATCGTCACCTATACGGAGGTGACCAGGATCCGCTTCCGGAATCTCCTGCCCGGGGAGATCCGGGCCTACATCGCCTCCGGTGAGCCCATGGACAAGGCCGGAGCCTACGGCATCCAGGGCGGCGCGGCACTGTTCTGCGTCGGCATGGAGGGCGACTACTATAATGTGATGGGTCTGCCGGTGTGTGCGCTGAGCGTCATTCTGCGCACATTCGGGCTGCCCATCTGGGGGGTAAGCGTATGAAACAGATCTTCAGCAAACGTGTGCGCAATGTGCTGATCGCAGCGGTGCTCATCACCATCGTGCTCAGTGTGGCGGCCTCCGCCCTGGGCTTCAAGCTGCCGGAGCTGACGGTCAAGACCATTTTGCAGCCCCTGCGCTCCGGCGCCCAGGCCCTGACCAGCCAGGCCGAGGGCATCTACAGCTACCTCTTCCGCTATGAGGCCCTGGAGGAGCAGGTCAAGGCCCTGGAGGCCGAAAACGCCCAGCTTCGCGAGGAAGTCCGTGCCGCCGCTGCCCTGACCCGTGAGGTGGAGCGGCTCACCGCCGCCCTGGATCTGAAGACCCAGAGAGAGGACTTCAAGCTCCTGGATGCCTATATCATCGGCTGGGACTCCGGCGACTGGTCGGAGCGGTGCACCATCAACAAGGGCTCTGTGGCGGGCGTTCAGGTGGATCAGTGCGTCATCACCGCCAACGGCGAGGTCGTCGGCCTGGTCACCGAGGTGGGCCTGAACTATGCCGTGGTCAAGACCGTGCTGGACTCCTCTCTGGAGATCTCCTCCACCATCGCCACCTCCGGCTACAACGGCATGGTGCAGGGCGGCTACGCCACCGGTGAGGAGGGCTTTTTGCGCATGAACTACCTGCCCTCCGATTCCGTCATCTGCAACCACGACCAGGTGGTCACCGCAGGCTCCACCCTGTATCCCCGTGACCTTGTTTTGGGCAACGTGGTGGACGCGGGCTTCGACGAGACCGGTGTCGCCAAGTATGCCATTCTGGAGCCCGCCGCGGACTTCGGCTCCCTGGAGCAGATCTTCGTGCTGACCTCCTACAAAGCGGAGTAAGGCCATGGCAAGAAAAAAGTATGAATTCCGCCCCGACCCCACGGGCTACGATGTGGCGGGCAAGCTCTACCTGACGCGGCAGCAGCGGCAGGCTCTGCTCAAGTGGCTGCTCTACGGCCTGATCTGCGTGGCGGGACTGGTGCTCCAGGACTCCATGCTGGCCCGCCTGCGCATTTTCGGCGGCGGCTTCGAGCTGGCCCCCGCCCTCATCATCCTGATCTGCGTGCTGGAGGGCTGTGACAGCGGCTCTGTCTTTGCCCTGGCGGCATCCATGGTCTATGTCTTCTCCGGCTCCGCCCAGGGCCGCTACTGCATCGTCTATCTGACCGTCGCAGCGGTGCTGGCCGCCGCCTTCCGCCAGAGCTATCTGCGCCGGGGAGCGGGCTCCGACCTGATCTGCGTGGGTGCGGCGATGCTATGCTATGAGCTGGCCGTCTTCCTGACGGGACTGTTTCTGGAGCTGACCTACAGTGCGCGCTGGCCCGTTGCCGTCATGACGGCGCTGGTCAGCACCCTGACCGTGGGCGCGGTATATCAGCTCGTCAAGTATGCGGGCACGATCGGAGGCAATGTATGGAAAGAATAACCCGTTTTCGCGCCATCGCCATGCTGCTGGCCTTTGCCCTGATCCTGGGGCTGTTCGGTGTACGGATGTACGCCGTGCAGATGCTGGACGCCGGTGCTCTGGTGGCCGATTCCGACACCTATACCACCTATTATACCGTCAAGGCGGCCCGGGGCGAGCTCCTTGACCGAAACGGCAACGTTCTGGTGGGCAACCGGGCCAGCTATGATCTGGTCTTCAACAATTTCGTCCTGACCAACTCCGACGATCCCAACGGCCACCTGCTGCGGCTGGTGCGCATGGCCGAGCAGCTGGAGGTGGACTATATCGAGCATTTCCCCGTCACCGACACCCGTCCCTACGAGTATACCCTGGCGGAGCAGAATGCCTCCTGGCAGAGCCATTTCCAGGCCTATCTCTGGGCCCTGGACATCGACTCGGACATCTCCGCCTCCCGGCTCATGGAGGAGCTGCGGGGGCGCTACAAGATCCCCGAGGACTGGTCGGACGAGGATGCCCGGGCCGTCATCGGCCTGCGCTATGAGCTGAAGCTCCGCACCGACATCACCAATCTGTCGAGCTATGTCTTCCTGGAGGACGTGCCCGACGATATCCTCAACGCCATCCTGGAGCTGAACGTGCCGGGTCTCGATGCCCAGGCCACCACCAAGCGGGAATACCACACCGCCTATGCCGCCCATATCCTGGGCACCTACGGCTCCATGAGTCCCGACGAGTGGCCCACCTACAAGGAGCAGGGCTACAAGATGGACGACAAGGTGGGCAAGTCCGGCCTGGAGCTGGCCTTTGAGGAGTATCTCCACGGCACCGACGGACGGCTGGCCAAGGTCGTGGACAAGAACGGCAACATCGTCTCCCAGTATTACACCGTGGAGCCCGTGGCGGGCCACAACGTGGAGACCTCCATCGATCTGAACCTGCAGATCGTGGCCGAGGAGGCCATGAAGGAGGTGCACGATTCCCTGACTGCCGAGGGCGCAGGCACCGACGGCGAGGGCAACGGCGCGGACGTCCAGGGCATGGCCTGCGTGGTCATGGACACCCGCACCGGCGAGGTGCTGGCCTGCGCCTCCTACCCCACCTACAACCCTGCCACCTTCAACCAGGACTGGGAGAATCTGAGGGTGGATCCCATGAAGCCCACCATGAACCGGGCCCTGATGGAGGCCTATCCCCCCGGCTCCACCTTCAAGGTGGCCATGTCCATCGCCGGTCTGGAATCCGGCAAGATCAACCGCTATACCCAGATCCGGGACGACGGCGTCTTCACCAAGTACGCCGGCTCCAGCCCCAAGTGTCTGGTCTACTCCCGCACCGGCGGCACCCACGGCTATCTGGACGTGGCGGGCGCCCTGCGGGTGTCCTGCAACTACTTCTATTACATGCTGGGCGACTGGATGGACTGGGACGACGTGGATCCCGTGGTCAAGAGCCTGGGCCTGGGCGAGCACACCGGCATCGAGCTGGGCGAAGCCGTCGGCCGCCGGGCCAACGCCGAGACCAAGAAGGAGCTGTACGGCGGCTCCGACGCGGGCTGGTACAAGATGGATCAGGTGCTGGCCGCCATCGGCCAGTCTGACCACCGCTATACCCCCATGCAGCTGTGCTCCTATGTCTCCGCTGTGGCCAACAAGGGCACCCGCTACGCTGCCACCTTCCTCAAGCGCGTCGTGTCCGCGGACTATGCCACCCTGGTGGAGGAGAACACCCGGGAGGTGCTGTCCGTGACCCAGATGTCCAACGACACCATCGAGGCTGTCTTTGACGGTATGCGCCAGGTGGTCACCTCCGGCTCCGGCGCCTCTGCCTTCCGGGGCTTCGACGTAGCCGTCTGCGGCAAGACCGGCACCGCCGAGCACGAGGCCGGCGGCTCCTCCAACGGTGCCTTCATCTGCTTCGCGCCCATGGACGATCCCGAGATCGCCGTGGCCGTCTACGGCGAGAAGGCCGGCTCCGGCGCCTATATGGCCCGTGTGGCCCGTGCCGTGCTGGAGTACTACTTTACCGCCGACGATGTCAGCGACTCGGTCACCTATGAGAATAAGGTCGGATAACACACCCAACGCCGCCCGAAAGGGCGGCGTTTTTGCGCCCAAAAAGAAATTTCAAAAAAGATGAAAAAAGGTGTTGACAAATGGGGATGGGCGTGGTATTATATCCGAGCGCTTGAGAGAGCGGCAAACAAATGAAGCCACAAACCGATGAAGTTTGGATAGAACGGCGGAGAAAATCGAAGAATTCGGATCAAAATGGATCGTGAAAATTCCTCGAAAAACTTCGAAAAAAGTTCTTGACAAGCAGAGGCAAGTGTGCTAAGATATCTAAGTCGCCGCGAGGTGACAGAGAGCTGTACCTTGTAAATTGAATAACGTAAAGATGACTTTTATCACCTTGGACAAAATAAGGTTTTAATTGATAATTAAGCCAACGAAAATTCTTGAGTAAATTTGCTAGAGCGAATTACTTGAAAACTTGATTTGAACAGCGAAAGCTGTTTAGATACAATTTTTTGAGAGTTTGATCCTGGCTCAGGACGAACGCTGGCGGCGTGCTTAACACATGCAAGTCGAACGGAGTTAATGCTTCGGTGTTAACTTAGTGGCGAACGGGTGAGTAACGCGTGA
>SVLP01000005.1 GCA_015067895.1 Oscillospiraceae bacterium
CCAGCAGGGGGGTGGGGGGAGTCTTGGTGATGAAGGTGAAAGAGCGGTCGGCATACACGGTGATGACGACGGGGATCTTGTAACCCTCCATGTCCTTGGTACGGGCATTGAACTCCTTGATAAATGCAGCGATATTCACGCCATGCTGACCCAGAGCGGGGCCAACAGGGGGAGAAGCAGTAGCCTTAGCGGCGTTGATCTGCAGCTTGATGATACCAGTGACTTTCTGTGCCATGTTAAAGCACCTCCATAAATGATGTGGTAGTAATGCGATGAACGCAATTTTTTCGGGGCATCGGAGTACCCCTCCCACGTAACGACTGACGAATCAGTCCGATGCGTTTACTGGGAAACGACCTCAACCTGGTCGAGCTCGAACTCGACGGAGGTCTCGCGGCCAAACATGGAGACGATGACGCTGACCGCGTTCTTTTCGACCTCGATGGCCTCGACCGTGCCGGTGAAGGAGGACAGGGGGCCGTCCAGGATGCGGACGGTATCGCCCACAGCGTAGGACACGATGATCTCCTTCTTTTCCACGCCCATGGCGTAGACCTCGTCTTCGGTCAGAGGGATGGGGTCGTTGCTGGATGTACCGACGAAGCCGGTGACTCCGCGGACATTCTTGATGACATGCCAGGTGTCGTCAGAGTAGACCATCTTCACCAGCACGTAGCCGGGGTAGATCTTGCGGTCATAGGTCTTGCTGACACCGGACTCGGTGATCTCGGTGACGGTCTCGGTGGGGATGGACACAGCCAGGATCTGATCCTGGAGCTGGCGGCTCTCCACGGTCTTTTCGATGGTGGCCTTCACCGTGTTTTCGTAAGCGGAATAGGTATGCAGGACATACCACTTAGCTGCCTCAGCCATTGCGATCCCCTTAGTGGAACAGGCCGATCAGACCAGTGATGACGACCTGAGCAAAGAAGTCGAACAGCCAGATGAACAGACCGACGACCAGGACGCAGCCGGCAACGATCAGGGCATTCTTGATGACCTGCTCCTTGGTGGGCCAAACGACCTTCTTCAGCTCACTTCTCATTTCCCGGAAGAACTTGGCAGCCTTGGCACCGGTTCTCTTGAACCAGTTTTCCTTCTTGACTTCAGCCATTTGTAATGATCCTCCTTACTTGGTCTCGTTGTGAGTGGTGTGCTTTCTGCAGAATCTGCAGTACTTCTTCATCTCGAGACGATCGGGGTCATTCTTCTTGTTCTTCATGGAGTTGTAGTTTCTCTGCTTGCACTCGGAGCATCTCAAAGTGACTTTCACGCGCATAACGGCACCTCCTTAATATTGCCTCCCTGTATCACTTCGTCCAGTTAAAATTTAGAAGCGGTTACTACAAAAACCGCAGCGAAGCTGAAAAAAGGCGCATAAAAAAAGCCCTTTTTCACAGGTGAAATCATCATAACACAGGGGGGAGGAATTGTCAACAATTATTTTCATTGATTTTTGGGAAATTTGCTGTATAATGGGGGTGTTCAAGTTGAAAGTTGAAAATGGAAAGTTGAAAGTTAGGAGCGGTAAAAATGAAGAGAATTATGGGTATTGATTACGGTGACGCCCGGACTGGTGTGGCGTTTTCTGATCTTTTGTGCTCCATCGTGGGCAGCACCGCAGTGATCCATTCGAGGAAGCCGGAGAAGACTTTGGCGGAGATCGTGAAGCTGGCGAAGGAGAATGAGGTGGGCGAGATCGTCATGGGTCTGCCCAAGAATATGGACGGCACCGAGGGGCCCCGGGCGGAGCTGTGCAGGGAATTTGCCCAGCAGGTGCAGGAGGCCACCGGGCTGGAGGTGCGGCTCTGGGATGAGCGGCGCACCACCGTGGAGGCCCACAACATCTTGTCCGAGCATAACTACCATGGCAAGAAGCGGAAGAACACTGTGGATGCCGTGGCTGCCAGTTTGATCCTGGAGGGATATCTGAATTTCAAGAAGCGGAACGGATGATATGAAATTGCCCGGATGCTGCCGAGGGGAGCAGCATCCGGGTTTTTCTTATGCGGCGGCGTAATCTGCGATTACAGCTGCCATGGAAGAGAGGGTTTTCTGAATGTGTGCCTGGTCTTCGGCGGTGTACTGCCCGTAGCAGGCCAGCGTGCATTCGCCGTCCAGGCTGATGACGGAGATCTGGAAGCCCTGCTTTTTCTTCAGAGGTCCGCCGAAGGCTGTGCCATCCGGGCACAGACCCTCCAGAGCCAGATCGGCAGAGCGGAGGTTACCCAGATTGGTCAGACCCACGGGCATCATCTGACCGTAGACTCTGTCGGAGAAGGCCAGCAGCAGTCCGATGGGCATGGCGCGGCTCATGCCGTGGAGGATCGGCATGCCCGCAAGACCCGCCAGGGGGTCTGCCTTGATGGCATTCGACTGCTCCGCGATCAGCCGGAGTGTCTCCTCGAAATCTACGGGTACGCCCTTTTCCAGCACGGTGGCCATACCGCCGGACATGTTGCACAGGCCCTCGCTCTCGCCGCCGGTGCAGTGGCGGCGCAGATCGATCATGGAGCTGATGCTCACCGGAGCGGTTCGGTCCACCTCCGGGAACCGGGCGTAGACCTCGTAGCAGGCGGCGGTCAGCAGATCGTTGGCGGTGGCACCGACGGCCTTTGCCTTCCTCCGGGCATTGTCCATGACCGACGTGGGGATCACAGCGGTGGTGACCCGGTTCAGTCCCGGCTCCTCTGTGGGGAAGGGATACGCACTGCTGGCCTCGGAGCTGAAGGGCATCCGCATGAGCTCCTTGAAATCCTTCAGCTCCAGCTCCTTGTATACCTGCTCAGGAGCGCGGCTGCCGTCCTTGACGGTCAGCGATTCCGGAGCATGATAGCTCTCGATGAGCTTGTGCAGAAGATACTTGCCGTCGCCGCCGTCCACCACAAGATGACTGATGGACAGAACCATGGAGCTACGCTCCCGACCCAGCACCAGGGTGCACCGGAGCTGGCATTTTCCTTTCGGATCCACGGGAAGCACCGACAGGGAGCGGGCGGTGACTGCGGGGTCGCCGTCCGTATATACCAGCTGGAAATAATCGGCCTGCCGCAGCTCCCGGTGGATCCGCCAGTAGGCGGAGGCACCGTCGATGAAGTAGGAGGCGTGGAGAATGTCCACCTGATCCACGAGCCGCTTCACGGCATCGCACAGCCGCTCCGGCTCGATCAGACCGGGATAGTCCAGCACGAAGCGGATGGTGGTGTCGTTGGATTTGTGGGTCAGATACTGAAAACGCTCGCCGGCACCGGCAAAACGGATCTTTGGAAGTTCCATAGTCATGCTCCTAACTTTTTGATGATGAAACCAGTATAGAACAGGATGTTACAAGTCGCAATCGCCAGAAAACCCCGAAGTGTCGGATTTTGGACACTTCGGGGGATTTTGCTTCAACTCCAGTTGAGATAGAGCGCGGCGTTGTTCTGGATGACCAGGGACATCTGCTTCGTGATGTCCTCATCCGAGCATTCCAGCTCCCCCTGGAGCCACATGACATACAGCGTCAGCAGGCCGCCGATGAAGAAGCTGATGTGGATGCGAAAATCCATGCTCGTGCGGATGTGCTCCGGGATGGCTGGGGAACGGATGGCGGCCTCGATCAGAGTGTGCTTGAGCTGCTCCATGTGCCGATGGGCAAAATCCGACCGGCTCAACAGCTCATACAGCTCCCGGTTCCGGGTGCTGTAGCTGGACAGCTCCTGCAGGAAGGGCATGGGATCCTCCAGAAAGACCCGCATATCCAGATTGTTGGCCAGGGCGATGGACTGGTGGAGGATCTCGCCGACGATCTCCTCCACCAGTCCCCGGACATCGGTGTAGTGGGCATAGAAGGTGGAGCGGTTGATATCCGCAGCCGCAGCGATATCTGTCACGGTGATCTTCTCATATGGCTTGCGCCGCAGCAGCTCCAGAAAAGCCTCCCGGATCAGCCGCCGGGATCGGATCGCGCTGCGGTATTCCTTTTTCTCTCCCATGGTCTATCCCCCAGGAAAACCGCCGGAATGGCGGAAGTGTCGGATTTCCGATCCCTGGCGTAAAATCGTCGGTTGCCAGGAAAGGATGGCTCTATTATACTGAACAGGAAGTCAAAATACAAGATTTGTTGGAAAACTTCCACGGCAAGAATCATATTATCGGAAATACAACACCTGTTGAAAGAAAGGAATCACAACTATGATCTACCTTGTTTACGCCATCACCGGTCTGGCGGGCGGTGTTCTGACCGGCATGGCGGGACTCACCGCTGCCATGGTGGTCACGCCGATCCTGTGCAGCGTCTGCGGCTGGGGTGCCTATGATGCGGTGACGCTGTCGCTGATCGCCAATGTGCCCTCGGCACTGGCCACCTGCTGGACTTTCTATAAGAATGGAAATCTGGACATGAAACGGGGACTGCATGTGGCCATTGCGGCCTTCGCCGGTGCCGTTGCGGGAAGCTGGCTGGGCTTGCTTTTCAGTCAGGTGTCGGAGAATGGCATCAGCTACGCGGTCATCATCTCCAATCTGTTCCTGGCGGTGAAATTTTTCCTGCCGGTGAAGCAGAAGGAGCACAAGCCCGCCGGACAGAAGCAGACGGTGCTGGCACTCGTCCTGGCATTCCTGATCGGCGTGGAGTGCGGCTTCATGGGCAGTGCGGGCGGCGTTCTGATGCTGATGGTGCTGACGCTGGTTCTGGGCATGGACACCAAGCTGGCGGTGGGTACCAGCAGCCTGGTGATGGCATTGGTGGCTCTGACTGGTGCGGTGAGTCATGTGGGCATGGGTGCCCAGGTGGAGCTGATGCCTGGACTTGTGGTGACGGTTTGCTGCACCCTGGCGGCAATGATCTCCGCGAGATTCGCCAACCGGGTTGAGGAGAAGACACTCAACAGAGCTGCTGGTCTGGTGCTGATCCTGGTCAGCGCAGCGTCATTGATTCTGAGCTGAAATAACGGCGGGTGCTTCGGTGCTCGCCGTCATTTTGGTTTCCAGCGGAGCTCCCGGATGCCGCAGAGGAGGAAGAGGATACCGAAGGCCTTTTTCAGCAGCACCACATCCAGCTTCGGGCCGATGGTGTTGCCGATCAGGGCGCCGACCAGACCGGCGGCGATGGCGGGGATGGCCAGGTGCCAGTCGGGCTTCGACTGCTTCCAGCGGAACAGCGTGGCGATCAAGGCACAGGGGAGGAAGAACATCAGGTTCATGACCCGGGCCGTGGCCTGGGGTTGTCCGAGAACGAGGGTCAGCCACAGCAGCAGCAGACTCCCGCCGCCCACGCCCAGACCGGACAGGAAGCCGAGGGTGGCTCCCACAAGAAATTTCACCATAGGTATCGGAGCCCTCCCCACAGGATCATGACTCCGAAGAACCGGTGGAGCCACACTGTGGGGATCCGACGGCCGAAGAGCCCCACCAAGATGCCGCCTGCCACGCTGCCCAGCAGATAGGGCCAGGCATCCGGCCAGGGCAGGGGAGCGCGCTGTGCCGTGATCCACAGCGACAGCAGGCACACCGGCAGCATGACGCTGACGCTCATGGGGAACAGGGCATCCTCCTCCACATCCGTCAGCAGTTGCAGGGCCGGGATCAGCACCATCCCGCCTGCGCCGCCGAAGATCCCGTTGACGATACCCGCCAGAAGTCCCGCTGTTGCGGCTCCGAAGAATTTGAATTTACGCAAAAAATCGCCTCCCGTGGAAGTTTTCCACAGGAGGCAGTTTTTTATTCCTTCGTCAGATCGAGCACGATGTGTCCGGCGATCATCAGCCCTGCCACACTGGGCACCCAGCTGACCGACGCGGGGATGCTCCGGCGGCCGGGAGGGGGAGCCTCCAGGCTTTCGGGGGTCAGGGGCTCCTCCGGGGAGAAAAGGACGGTGTGGTGGTTCACGCCCCGATTGCGCAGCTCCTTTCGCATGACCCGGGCCAGGGGACAGCCGCTGGTCTTGCTGATGTCGGTGATCGAGAATTTGGACGGATCCAGCTTGTTGCCGGTGCCGAGAGCCGAGAGGATGGGGATGCTCCGCTCCCGGGCGTTCATGATGAGACTGAGCTTGCAGCTGACCAGATCGATGCAGTCGGCGATATAGCTGTAGGGGGTGTCGAAGAAGTGCTCCTTATCCTCCTCGGTGTAGAGCTTGCAGATGGCCCGGACGTTGCATTCGGGGTTGATGTCCCGGATCCGGGCCGCCATGGCCTCGGCCTTGTACTGGCCCAGGGTGGAGTGGAGGGCGCAGAGCTGCCGGTTCAGATTGGACACACCCACGGTGTCGTTGTCCACCAACGTGATGGAGCCCACGCCCGCCCGGGCCAGGGCCTCCACCGTGTAGCTGCCCACGCCGCCGATGCCGAAGACGGCAACGTGGCTGCGGCGCAGCTTTTCCAGGGCGTCAGAGCCCAGTGCCATTTGCAGTCGGATGAAGGGATTTTCCATAGGGTTACCTCGCTTAAAAAACAGGCCGCAGAAGCTGCGGCCTGTTTGGTTTGGTGGATTACTGGTTGGAGCTCAGCATCAGGTCGGTCTTGACATACTTGGTGTTCTTGACGACCAGCTCAGCGGCCTCAATCAGGCCGGTCTCCCACTCGGACATGGCCTCGCTGCGGAGGGTGTTCTCGATCATGAAATCCCGGTAGGTCATGTCGGAATTGCCCACGAAGTACATGACGTGGTAGCCGTACTCGGTCTCGACGATGGCGGTCTCACCGGCCTTGCGGGCGGAGTCGAAGCACCAGTTGTTGAAGTTGGTGACCATCTGACCGGGGTAGACATTCTCGTACAGGCCGCCGGTGGTGCCGTCACCATCGTCGGACTTCTCGTTGGCCAGGGCGGCGAAGGCCTCCTCGGTGGCCTCACCGGCGGTGAAGGAAGCCAGGATCTCCTCAGCCTCGGTCTTGGCCTTGGCCTTCTCCTCGTCGGAGTAGGTGGTGGTGCCGGTGGTCTCGTCGATGGTGCCGCCCTCGAAGCCCACCAGGATGTGACGGACGTTGACCAGCTGGGTCAGGTTGTCATCCTTGCCCTCGAACAGGACGACATAGTAACCGGAAACAGCCTGCTCGCCATCCTCGTTGGTGTAGGTGCTGGGGATCACAGAGATATCGTCAGCCTTACGCTCGGCGGCGGTGACCCACTCGCGGATGGCGGCGGGGACATTGGTGTACAGGGTGTCGTGGGCGTGGGTGGCCTTGGCGTTCTCGACCTCGGCGTTGATGGGCAGAGCGGCGATGGCGGCATCCAGCTCCTCCTCGTTGGTGGCGGCAGCCAGGGTGTTGGCAGCGGCCTCACAGGCGGCGCGGCCGGCCTCCATCTCCTCGTCGGAGTAGGCGGTGGTGCCGTCCTCGTTCTCGGTGCCGCCCTCGTAGAACTTGGTGTTGGCCATGTAATAGTAGCAGTAGCTGAAGGAGGAGAACTCATTGGGGTTCTCGGCCTCGGCCTCGCGCAGGGCGGCCTCGTCATAGACCAGAGACTCGTTCTTGGCCATGGCGTACTCCTGGGCGGTCATCTGCACCTCAGCGTACTCGCGGAAGGTCTTCTCGTTGCAGCCCTCACCGTACATGGCGGTGATATAGGCGTCAGCGGAGGGGAAGCTGTACATGGTGGCGTACAGCTGCAGGTTCTGGACGGTGGCGTCGATGGAGGCAGCGGCCTCCTCGCTCAGGGTGAAGCCGTCAGCCTTGGCGGCGTTGTAGACGGCGTACATGTTCTGGGCGGTAGCGGTGGCCTGATCCAGGAAGTAGTCGGCCCAGGTGTCGCCCTCGTCCTCGTTGTAGAACTGCTCATCCAGAGCCTTGGTGGTGTCCAGACCGAACAGGGAGACCATGTCGCCTGCCTGATCCAGGAAGTTGTTGACGGCGTCGATGTAGTAGTGGTTCAGCTCAGCTGCGCTGACCTTGGTGCCGCCGACGGTCAGGGCGGTGGCGGTGCGGGGGAGAATGCCGCTGCTGAAGACGCGGCTGACGATGACGACCAGGATCATCACCGCGATGGCGGCGGCGAACAGGCCGGTGTACAGACGGAGCTTCTTGGTCTCCTTCTGCTCCTGCAGCTGCTTTTCGGTCATAGCGGCTGCATTGAGCTCCTTGCGGAGCTTCTTCTTGCTGGATGCGCTCATGTTATCATTTCCTCTCGTGATAGATCGCTTATGCCGCCGACTGCGGCATAGACTCGTTCATTATACAGCATGGATTTTCCAGTTGCAAGTACAATTTGTTCCAGAAACGGGGAAATTTTGGAATAAAGTATAAATATACCGAATGGGCCCGCCCTGGGAATAAATAGCGGCACACCCGAAGGTGTGCCGCTGCCCGCTTTGGCCGTGTGCATCCAGATGATGACCTGCACGAACGAGCAGGTGGGTCGCCTCTCTGGGCCTTATCTGCTCCCAACATCCACCCAACGTCGAAGCGTGGGCGGGAGGTCTGCAAGCCGACACAGAAGTATCAGGCGTCCCGGATCAATGATGTGGGTCCAAACGGACACATCACGCACCAAGCAGGGGTATGAACTTGATTGTGAGACGATCAGTCCTCGTCCTCTTCCTCTTCGTAGAGGGCGTCCATCATCAGGTTGTAAACAGTTTCCAGTTCCTGCTCATCCTCGATGGCGCACAGGATGATCTCGCCGTCCTCCTCCACGTTCTTCAGGATGCTGACCTCCAGATCGGCTTCCTCATCGGCATCCACGGCAGGGATGACGGCCTGGTAGGTGGAGCCGTTATATTCCATGGACATGAGGACTTCCAGCTCGAACTCCTCGCCGTCCTCGTCGACGATGGTGATATAATCGCTGCCGTACTTGTCTGCCATTTCGCGAACCTCCGTGGGATTTCTTCTGGGCATATTGTACAGCGAAACCGCCGCAAAATCAAGTGCCAATTTTACAAAAAGTCAATCCAGATAATTTTCAAGGATCTGCCACAGCTCCTCCCGGGTCTCGGCCCGGATCCCCCGGCGCAAAAGGATCCGGTCGGCGGGAGGAAGTGTGTCGGCCCGGATATCATATACCTGCTCCGGGTGTGCCTGGCCGTCCCGCCACAATGTCAGCCTTCCTTCGTGGATCCCCAGCAGGAAGCCCATCAGCAGGGCGGTGGATAACAATCGTTTCATCTGCGTTCCCTCCGATTACAGGATATGCGTTTCTTTAAGGAATATTCATAAAATAGCTCTTTCGTTTTTGGCGGTACCGTGTTATAATAGTATGAACTGTTATGGTCGATTCGTGCGGCCATTCGAAAAAATGCAAGTTCACTTCAATACGGAGGTCAATGATATGGCAATGTTCAGAAAAAAGAAACCCGAACGCCAGGAATGGAAGCCCCATGCGATCATACAGATCCTGCGCGGCATCCTCGGCGCGGCGCTGTCCGTGGCCAAGATCGCCATCGGCGGTATCGTCACGGTGCTGCTGGTGGTCGTGGTGTGCTGCGCGGTGGTGGCCGGTGCGGCTGCCGACTATCTGGAGCAGGATGTCATCCCCAATGTCTCGTTCTATGAGGAAGATATCAGCCTGGATCAGACATCCTTTATCTACCATCTCGACGCCAACGGCGAGATTCAGGAGTACGACAAGATCAATACCAGCACTGACCGTCAGTGGGCGACCCTGGATGAGATCCCCGACAGCCTGATCCATGCAGCCATCGCCATCGAGGATCAGCGCTTCTATGAGCACCAGGGCGTGGACTGGATCACCACGGTCAAGGCCTGCGCCAACATGTTCTTCGGCGGCAGCGATACCTTCGGCGGCTCCACCATCACCCAGCAGCTCATCAAGAACCTGACCGGCGACAACTCCGTCACCGTTCAGCGTAAGGTGGAGGAGATCTTCCGGGCTCAGAAATATGAGCGGGAGAACAGCAAGGATACCATCATGGAGTGGTACCTGAACACGGTTTACTTCGGCAAGCTCAAGTACGGCGTCAAGTCCGCTTCCATGTACTACTTCGGCAAGGATCTGAGCGAGCTGACCGTCGCCGAGTCCGCCAGCTTGATCGCCATCACCAACAATCCCTCTCTGTACAATCCCTACACCCGTCCCGAGAACAACCGCAAGCGTCAGGAGAATGTCCTGTGGGCCATGGAGCAGCAGGGCTGGATCACCGAGGAGGAGTACCGCGCTGCCCTGGAGCAGGAGATGGTCTTTACCAAGGGCGACGAGACCAAGCAGACCTTCACCTGCACCGAATGCGGCTTCAAGGGCGAGGCCAAGGATTTTGACCGGGATCGCAGCGACCTGGGAAAGAACTACGGCCCCGGCGAGAACATCTATTACTGTCCCGACTGTGAGCATAAGAATGAGTTCAAGGTTCGCAACACCAGCGATGTCTACTCCTGGTACACCGAGATGGTCATGGACGACGTGGCCTATGACCTGTGCATGCAGAACGGTGACGAGTGGAACTCCGACAGCAAGAAGACCTATCTGGAGCTCATCAAGCGCTCCGGCTACCACATCTACGCCTGCATCGACACCGAGATCCAGGCCCTGGTCGATGAGGTCTACACCAATCTGGATCAGGTGCCCGACACCAAGTCCGCCCAGCAGCTGCTGAGTGCCATCGTGGTCATCGACAACCGCACCGGCGACATCGTGGCCGTCTCCGGCTCCGTGGGCGAGAAGACCACCTACGATGCCACCAACCACGCCACCGAGGACGACCCCAAGCAGACCGGCTCCGCCATGAAGCCCGTGGCTGTCTACGGCCCTGCCTTCGAGAGCGGCCTGGTCAGCCCCGTCACCTGTCTGCCCGACCTGCCGCTCAGCTACGACGGCGGCAGCCGTTTCCCCAACAACGTCACCCGCAGATATAATGTAGGCAACTCCGTCTACGACGGCATCGTGGAGTCCAACAACACCATCTCCGTCCACACCCTGCAGAAGATCGGTCTGGAGTATGCCTTCAACTTCGCCAGCGAGAAGTTCCGCATCGACGGACTGATCCGGGAGCAGAAGACCGAGTCCGGCCGCACCATCAGCGATGTGGGCTACGCCCCCCTGGGTCTGGGTGCCCTGACCTTCGGTGTCAGCGTCGAGGACATGGCCAACGCCTATGCAACCTTCCCCAACGGCGGCGAGTTCCGGGAGGCCCGCACCTACACCAAGGTCTATGACTCCGACGGCAACCTGATCCTGGACAACACCCAGGAGACCGAGCAGATCCTGTCCGAGAAGGCCAACAACTATATCAACTACTGTCTGCGGGGCGTCGTCCAGAACAACTCCGCCGTGCAGCTCAGCGCCACCGCCGCCGCCGGTAAGACCGGTACCACCTCCGATTCCCGTGACCGCTGGTTCTGCGGCTACACCGATTACTACACTGCCGCCGTCTGGTGCGGCTACAAGCAGCCCGAGGAGATCAAGGTCACCTCCGGCACCGGCTCCAACCCCGCCTGCACCATGTGGGCCAAGGTCATGAAGAAGCTCCACGAGGGCAAGGAGTGGAAGAACATCTTCAAGGACAACATGAAGACCTACTCCGTCTGCATCGACTCCGGCGGATCCGCCACCGATGCCTGCTCCGCCGATCCCAGAGGCAGCCGTGTCCAGTCCGTGAAGGCCTACTCCGAGGACAAGCCCACCAAGAGCTGCGACAAGCACATCCTGGTGGACTGGTGCACCGCCGGCAACGGCGCGGCCAACGAGTACTGTAAGCTTGCCGGTGCGTCCATCGTCAAGAAGGCTCTGGTCAAGTACACCCAGAAGGAAGTGGACAACATCCTGCGGGCCGGTAATGTCACGGGCTTCGACGAGAGCATCGTCTATCTGATGAACGGCGACAAGGGTGCGCCCATGCACACCTGCAAGCTGCACACCGCCGCCAGCATCATTCCCCCCACGCCCAGCGAGCCCAGCACCCCCGAGGGCGGCGCGGGCACCGATACTCCCGCAACTCCCTGACCATCAGGAGGTAGAAAGATATTATGATTTGGATTTCCGACGAATGGAAGGACTATGAAGTCCTGGATGCCAGCGACGGCGAACGTCTGGAGCGCTGGGGCAGGCACATCCTGGTGCGCCCCGACCCCCAGGTGATCTGGAACACCCCCAAGATCGACCGCAACTGGAAAAACTACGACGCCCGGTATCTGCGCTCCAACACCGGCGGCGGCCGCTGGACGGAGCACGACCTGCCCGAGCGGTGGCAGATCAAGTATAAGGATTACCTGACCTTCAATGTCAAGCCCATGAACTTCAAGCACACCGGCGTCTTCCCCGAGCAGGCGGCCAACTGGGACTTCATCCGCGAGAAGGTCGCTTCCCGGGCTTCCCGGAAGCCTGTGCGGGTGCTGAACCTCTTTGCCTACTCCGGCGGCGCCACCCTGGCCGCAGCCGCAGGCGGTGCCGAGGTCTGGCACGTGGATGCCTCCAAGGGCATGGTGCAGTGGGCCAAGGAGAACGCTGTGGCCTCCGGCCTTGCAGACCGGCCCATCCACTGGATCGTGGATGACTGCGCCAAATTCATCCAGCGGGAGATCCGCCGGGGCCGCCGCTATGACGGCATCATCATGGATCCCCCCAGCTATGGCCGGGGCCCCTCCGGCGAGATCTGGAAGATGGAGACCAGCTTCTATCCCTTCCTCCAGGAGGTGGTGAAGGTGCTCTCCGATGATCCGCTCTTCGTCATCATCAATTCCTACACCACGGGCCTGGCCCCCAGTGCCGTGGGCTATGTCTCCGATACCGTTTTCACCGCCAAGTTCGGCGGAAAGACCGACAACGGTGAGCTCGGCCTGCCCGTCAAGTCCAGCGGCTTCGTGCTGCCCTGCGGCGCGGCCGGTCGGTGGACGCCGGACTGAGGAGGGAACGTATGTCTGCGATCAAGGTAGAGAACCTCTCCTACAGCTATCCCGGCCTGGAGCCCGGCCAGTCGATCCGGGTCTTTGAAGATCTGAACCTGGAGATCGAGCAGGGCAGCTTCGTTGCCATCCTGGGCTCCAACGGCTCGGGCAAAAGCACCCTTGCCAAGCATTTCAACGCCATCCTGCTTCCCAACGGCGGCAAGTGCCATGTCTACGGTATGGACACCGCCGACGAGGAGCTGCTGATCGCCGTCCGCCGCAGCGTGGGCATGGTCTTCCAGAACCCCGACAACCAGATCGTTGCCAACGTGGTGGAGGAGGATGTGGCCTTTGCTCCCGAGAATCTGGGCGTGGCCAGCCCCATGATCCGCCACCGGGTGGACAACGCATTGAAGCAGGTGGGCATGTACCACTACCGCACCCACGCGCCCCATCTGCTCTCCGGCGGACAGAAGCAGCGCATCGCCATCGCCGGTGTCATCGCAATGGAGCCCAGGTGCATCGTCCTGGACGAGCCCACCGCCATGCTCGACCCCAAGGGCCGCCGGGAGGTCATGGAGACCATCGCCCGGCTGAACCGGGAGAAGGGCATCACCGTGGTGCTCATCACCCACCACATGGATGAGGCCGCCCGGGCAGACCGGATGGTGGTCATCCACCGGGGCGTCATCCGGGCCGACGGCAAACCCAGCGACGTCTTCTCCGATATCGAATACATGCACGAGCTGGGCCTGGCCGCTCCCGAGACTGTGGAGCTGTGCAATGAGCTGAACAAGCTGGGCCTTGCGCTTCCTCTGGATCTTCTGGAGACTGAGGACTGCGCCCAGGCTCTTTACAACGCGTTGGGAGGGAACTGATATGGCACCGATCCTGGAAGTCAGAAACCTGACCCACACCTATTCCGCCGGTACGCCCTTTGAGCACAAGGCTCTGGACAACATGAGCTTCTCCGTGGAGCGGGGGGAGTTCATCGGCATCATCGGTCACACCGGCTCCGGCAAGTCCACCCTGATGCAGCACCTGAACGGTCTGCTGAAGCCCACCTCCGGCTCCGTTTTGCTGGACGGCGTGGACATCCACCACGACAAGAAATTCACCCGTCAGGCCCGATTCCGGGTGGGACTGGTGTTCCAGTATCCCGAGTACCAGCTCTTTGAGGAGACCGTGTACAAGGATATCGCCTTCGGCCCAAAAAATATGGGCCTGAAGGCCGAGGAGATCGACCGCCGCGTCCGGGAGGCCGCGAAGCTGGTCGGTCTTCGGGACGACCAGCTGGAGGTCTCTCCCTTCGACCTGTCCGGCGGACAGAAGCGCCGGGTGGCCATCGCCGGTGTCATCGCCATGGAGCCCGAGGTGCTGATCCTGGACGAGCCCACCGCCGGTCTCGACCCCGCCAGCCGCGCGGGCATCCTGGAGAACATCGAAGCCTACAGAAAAGCAAAGAACGCAACCATCATGATGGTCAGCCACTCCATGAACGATGTGGCCCGGCTCACCGAACGGCTGCTGGTTCTCAATGGCTCCAAGCTTGCCATGGACGGCCCTCCTGCGGAGGTCTTTACCCGCGCTGAGGAGCTGCTGGAAATGGGTCTGGACATCCCCGATGTGACCCGGGTCTTCCTGCGGCTGAAGCAGATGGGCCTGCCCCTGGAGCCCGTGTATACCATCGACCAGGCGGTTTCTGCCGTGAAAAAGCTGAAGGAGGGGAAGTAATATGCTCAAAGACATCACCCTCGGCCAGTATTTCCCCGGAGACAGCTACATCCACCGGCTCGACCCCAGAACGAAGCTTCTGATGGTCGTGATCTACATCGCGGCGCTGTTCATGGCCTCCACCTGGCTGGCCTATGGACTGGTCATCGCCTTCCTGGCGGTGTGCATCAAGGTCTCCACGATCCCCCTGAAGTCCATCACCCGGGGCATGAAGCCCGTGCTGATGATCGTGGTCTTCACGGGCATCCTGAACCTGTTCTTCACCCCCGGCACCCATGAGATCGTGAACATCTTCGGCTTCTCCCTGACCTGGGAGGCGGTGGAGCGGGCGGCCCAGATGATCCTGCGGATCATGCTGCTCATCACCGGCACCTTCCTGCTGACCTACACCACCTCTCCCATCGCCCTGACTGACGGCCTGGAGAATCTGCTGAATCCCCTGAAGGCCATCAAGTTCCCCGTCCATGAGCTTTCCATGATGATGTGCATCGCTCTGCGGTTCATCCCCACGTTGATCGAGGAGACCGACAAGATCATGTGCGCCCAGAAGGCCCGCGGTGCCGATTTTGAGACCGGCTCCATCATGGATCGGGCTCGGGCGCTGATCCCCATTCTGGTGCCCCTGTTCATCAGTGCCTTCCGCCGGGCCGATGAGCTGGCTATCGCCATGGAGTGCCGCTGCTACCAGGGCGGCGAGGGCCGCACCAAGCTCAAGCAGCTCCACTACACCCGCCTGGACTTCATCGCCTACGGCGTCGGCGCCGCGCTGGTGCTGGGTGTGCTGATCCTTGGCTGGATCGGATAAGGGGGAGCCATGCGCAACATCGCTCTGTATGTCACGTATCTTGGCACCCATTACCACGGCTGGCAGGTGCAGAAAAAGCTGGCGACTGTGGGTCAGACTCTGGAGGACGCCGCCGCCATGGTGGTGGGCCATAAAGTACACGTCACCGGCTGCGGCCGCACCGACGCGGGTGTCCACGCCAAGTGCTACGTGGCCAATTTCCGCACCGATTCCCGGATCCCTGTGGATCGGTTGCCCTACGCCCTGAACACCCATCTGCCCCATGATATCGTGGTGACCAAGGCCTTTGAGGTGCACGAGGATTTCAACGCCATCGGCTCCTGCGTCCGAAAAGAGTATACCTACCTCATCTACAACTCCCGGATCAAGGATCCATTCTATGTGGATCGGGCCTGGTTCTATCCCAAGCACCTGGACGAGAAGATCATGCAGGCTGCCGCCGACCAGTTCGTGGGCACCCATGACTTTGCCGCTGTCCGAAGCGTGGGCACCGATGTGAAATCCACCGTCCGCACCGTATACTATTATAAAGTGGAACGCCACGGTGATCTGCTGGCCCTGCGGGTCTGCGCCAACGGCTTCCTGTACAACATGGCCCGGGCCATGGCGGGCACCCTGGTCTACGCCGCCGAGGGCAAAATCAAGCCCGAGGAGATCAGCGCGATCCTGGACTCCGGCAACCGCACCGCCGCCGGCCCCACCGTACCGCCGGGAGGTCTGTATATGACCCACCTGTGGTATGACGACGGGAACGAAAAGTTCGAGGTTGAGAATCCCATTACATTTTAAGCGATAGGGAATGCCGTTCCCTGTCAAATTGTCAAAGAACCCCAAGCCTCCCCTGTTTGGCGTTAGCCAAATGGGGGAGGTGGCCCGGCATAGCCGGGTCGGAGGGGGAAAAGCCCCCTCAGTCAGCAAGCTGACAGCTCCCCCATCCCTGACGGGACAGGGGAGCCTTTGTCGCAACAATTCACAAAATATTAGTTTCTTTTTGTTCGGAGGTGTGATATCATACCTCCGAACGATTATTTTTCTCCGAATGGAGAAAGGAGTGAATCCAATATGCAGATGAAGCTCTGCACCAAATGCAAGAAGCGTATGGCTGTGGTCTTTATCTCCCGGATGGACGGGAGCCAGACCACCAATGAGGGCTACTGTCTCAAGTGCGCCAAGAGCCTGAATATCCCCCAGATCAGCGAGGCCGTCAAGCAGATGGGCATTTCCGAGGAGGATCTGGAGCTGATGGAGGACGAGATGGCCGGTCTGTTCGGTCAGATCGCCCCCGAGAGCGAAAATGATGACGACGAGGTGGACAGCCAGACCGCCACCTTCCCGCTGCTGAACCAGCTCTTCGGCGGCCACAATATGCAGCCCAAGTCCGACCTGCCCGCCGAGCGGCCCAAGAAGGCCGAGAAGGAGGAAAAGCAGGAGAAGGGCAAGAAAAAGAACAAGAAGCACAAGTTCCTGGATTCCTACTGCATGGACTTGACCGGCCGGGCCCGGGAGGGCAAGCTGGACAGGGTCATCGGCCGGGATGTGGAGACGGAGCGGGTCATCCAGATTTTGAACCGCCGCCAGAAGAACAACCCCTGCCTGATCGGTGAGCCCGGTGTCGGCAAGACCGCCATCGCCGAGGGTCTGGCCCAGCGAATCGCTGCCGGTAACGTGCCCTACAAGCTGAGGGACAAGGAGGTCTTCCTGCTGGATCTGACTGCTCTGGTGGCCGGTACCCAGTTCCGTGGACAGTTCGAGAGCCGCATGAAGAGCCTGGTGGGCGAGATCAAGGAGTGCGGCAACATCATCCTGGTCATCGACGAGGTGCACAACCTGGTGGGTGCCGGTGATGCCGAGGGCAGCATGAACGCCGCCAACATCCTCAAGCCCGCCCTGAGCCGGGGTGAGGTGCAGATCATCGGCGCCACCACCTTCACCGAGTACCGCAAGTACATCGAGAAGGACGCCGCTCTGGAACGCCGCTTCCAGCCCGTGTCTGTCGACGAGCCCACCATCGAGGAGGCCGCCGAGATCATGCAGGGCGTGGCAAAGGCCTATGAGGAGTTCCACATGGTGCGCATCTCTCCCGAGATCGCCCGCCAGTGCGTCATCCTCTCCGAGCGGTACATCACCGACCGATTCCTGCCCGACAAGGCCATCGACCTGCTGGACGAGGCCTGCTCCGACGTCAACCTGAAGAACAAGGAGCTGAGCCAGCTGGCAGAGCTGCGCAAGGAGCGGGATGACTACGAGCTGGAGCTGCGGATGCTCAACGAGGATGCCGAAAATCAGGACTTCGAGCGCATGGCCATGCTCCGCAGCCGCCTGATGCAGCTGGCGGCGAAGATCGAGGAGCTGGAAGCCATCCCCCTGCCCGCCGTGACCATGGAGAACCTGGCCCGGATCATCGAGCTGTGGACGAAGATCCCCGCCTCCAAGATCAAGGCCCAGGAATACCAGCAGATCAAGGGGCTGGCTGACCGGCTCAAGGAGCACATCGTGGGTCAGGATCAGGCCGTGGAGGCTGTCAGCAAGGCCATCCGCCGCAACCGGGTGGGCATCTCCCCCAAGAAGCGGCCCGTGTCCTTCATCTTTGTCGGCCCCACCGGAGTGGGCAAGACGGAGCTGGTCAAGCAGCTGGCCGATGACCTCTTCGACAGCGTGGACAGCCTGATCCGGCTTGACATGTCCGAGTATATGGAGAAGCACACCGTCTCCAAGCTGATCGGTTCCCCTCCCGGCTACATCGGCTACGACGAGGCCGGACAGCTCACCGAGAAGATCCGCCGCAAGCCCTACTCCGTGGTGCTCTTCGACGAGATCGAGAAGGCGCACCCCGATGTGCTGAACGTGCTGCTGCAGGTGCTGGACGACGGCCGCATCACCGATGCCCAGGGTCGGGTGGTCAATTTTGAGAATACCATCATCGTCATGACCTCCAACGCCGGTTCTGATGGCCGGGTGGGCGGACTGGGCTTCGGCCGCACCGCCGATGACCAGAGCCGGGAGAAGACCATGAAGGCTCTGCGGGAGTTCCTGCGGCCCGAGTTCCTGAACCGCGTGGACGAGATCATCAGCTTCAACCACCTGACCGAGGACAATTTCCGGGGCATCGCCGACATCATGCTGGCGGAGCTCAGGGACAGCCTGACCGCCCGGGGTCTGGAGCTGAGCTGGAACGATGACCTGCGGGAGTACCTGGTGAAGAAGGCCTACTCCATCACCTACGGCGCGAGAAACCTCCGCCGTACCATCCAGCGTGACCTGGAGGATCCCATTTCCGAGGCCATCATCGACTCCTTCGAGGAGCCCATCTCCCGGCTCCACATCCGGGTGGTGGAGGATACCATCCGGCTGGATAAGGAATAACCAAAATGCGGCAGAAAATTTCTGCCGCATTTTTTGTAAGGTTTTGCCGTTGGGCGGCACCAATGAGTGAAGGAGGTGAGGCTGTGGAAACCTTTGAACAGGTCTACCGGGAGTATTTCCGGGACGTGGAGCTTTACATATTGGCACTTTGCCGGGACGAACATCTGGCATCAGAGCTGACGGCGCAGGCGTTCTTCACCGCGCTGGAGAAATACGGCGAATTCCGGGGGGAGTGCCATATAAGGACGTGGCTGTGCGCCATCGGGCGGAATCTGTACCTATCCCATTTGCGAAAGGCCGGAAAGACCCTCCCGCTGGAGGAAAACCTGATCGACAGCCGGGTCTCCATCGAGGAGCGGCTGGAGGACAGGGAGGAGGCCATGCGCATCCACAGGGTGCTCCACAGCCTGCCGGAGCCCTACAAGGAGGTCTTTTCCCTGCGGGTCTTCGGTCAGCTCTCCTTCGCCCAGATCGGGGAGGTATTCGGAAAGACAGCAAACTGGGCCTGCGTGACCTACCACCGGGCCAAATCGAAAATTCAGGAGGCGATTCGATGAAAATTACCTGTGACGTGATCCGGGATCTGCTGCCCCTGGCGGCGGAGGAGCTTGCAAGCCCGGACTCCATGGAGGTGGTGCGGGAGCACCTGAAGGACTGCGAAGACTGCCGCAAGACCTATGAGAGCATGAAAAAGCCCCCGGCCATCGTGCCGGAGGAGCCGGATCTGAAAAGGGTGCGCCGGGAGCTGTGGAAGCGCAGATTCCTGACGGCTCTTTGCGCGGTGCTGGTGGTCTGCGGACTGGGATGCTGGGGCCTGAGCTGGCTGACGGCTCCCGTGTATCTGGACGAGTCCGTCGTCACTTCCGTCGAGTTAAACGATGAGGGCTTTGTTGAGCTCACCTTTGACGCAGCTGCGGTTGGGGAGGAGACCTTCCAGTTTGAAGTGGAGGCCGCACCGGAGGGAGAGACATACACGGCCTGGACGAGTCATTGGCTCCGAATGAAATGGAACGAGCCGGAGCCCAGAAAAATCACAATTGGTGCGAACATAGGCCATAACGGCATCTATTACTTCACCGGACAGGATGGGGATGAGCTTGTGCTGCTCTATGAGAACCCCGTCAAATACTTGGGCGGTAAAGTGATCCCACTGCCCAGACTCTATCTGAGCTACTATTTCCTGATGTCTCTGCTTCTGGGGGGCGTTCTGCTGTTCCTGGCCTTTGTATTGAGAAAACGCAGGGCAGGGAAGTGGCTGGGGCTGACCGGCTCCTTCCTGTGCTGCTATGGTATCTGCCAGGGCATCGTCTGCGGGTTCACCTTTGCCAGCTTCTTTGCCTTGCAGGAGCTGAAGTGGGCACTGGCCATGGGATCGTGCCTGTGGGGCGCGGGGGTCTGTGTCTGGGGCATGAGAAAATGAAAAGGAGGGCATTTGCCCTCCTTTCTGTGTGTTGAAAAATCTCTTGCCTCCCCCATTTATGGGGGCACCCCAGGGTGGCCTCTCTTGCCCCTTCGGGGCAATTCACCTTCAGGTGGCACGATGGATTCGGGCAAAGCCCGGAGCCATCGTGACGGAGGGGGTCTGCCCGCTTTTCACAGAAAAGCGGGCTTTTCCGCATAGTTGCTTCGCAAATATGCGGACTCCCCCCTGGCCTGCGGCCATCCCCCTCATAAATGCGGGGGGCAAGAAAGCAGCCTTTCTTTTACGTTTCGGCGGTCATCTTGTCCACCACGTTGTAGACGGCGTCCTCCATCCGTTCTGCGGCCTGGGAGGCCATGCGGCGGGCGGTGCAGCTGCGGGGGAGCATCATCACGGTGACGGCACCGCCGACCATGCCTGCGCCCAGTGCCAGGGGCCAGATCCTCATATCCATTCCTCCTTTTTGTTGGGTTCGGGATAGTTTTCCCGAAGCCTTCGATAAAAAAGCTGTATTTTCTCTTTTCTCGTGGCAGAATTTATGCTATAATCAAAGAAAATGTCCGGGAGGTATGTCCCATGTCCATCGATGTCCTGAAAAATAAGATCCGCAAGCTGCGCAATCCCTCGGCTCTGACCATCGCGCCGACCCTTGATACCCTGCCGCCGGCCTATATGACGGAGTATGAAAGCCCCGTCCACGGCATGGGCGAATACTGCCGCCGCTGCCTGGAAGCTCTGCAGGGTCAGCTCCCGGCGGTGAAGGTCAGCTTTGGTGCCTTCTCCCTGCTGGGCCCGGAGGGGCTTACGCAGCTCAAGTCCGTACTGGACAGAGCCCAGGAGCTGGGTTACTATGTGATCCTGGACTGGCAGCGGCAGGAGGATGAGGCCTCTGCCAAAGCTGCGGCCAAGCTGATCCTGTCCGGCGGCATGTGGAAGTGCGACGCGGTGGTGCTCAGCTGCTATCCCGGCTCCGGCAGCGTCAAGCCCTACATCCAGGAGGCCAGCAAGGAGCGCAAGGATGTCTTCGTGGTACTCAAGACCGGCGGCAAGTCTGGCTCCGAGCTGCAGGATCTGCAGACCGGCGGCCGGGTGGTCTACACCGCCGCAGCCGACCTGCTGGCAAAATGGGGCGACCAGACTTTGGAGCGGTGCGGCTACAGCCGCGTGGGCGCGGTGGGCTCCGCCAGCCATATGGCATCGCTGAAAGTCCTGCGGGAGAAATATCCGAAGATGTTCCTGCTGGTGGACGGCCTGGAGGCCAGCAACGCCAACGCCCGAAATGCCTCCTTCGCCTTCGACAACATGGGCTACGGCGCACTGGTCTGCTCCAATCTGCTCACCGCCTGGATCGAGAATCCCGCCAATGACCCCATCGCGGAGGTCGAGGCGGCGGCACAGCGGATGAAGCGGAACGTGACGACCTATGTGACGGTGCTGTAAAGAGGTGATATTATGCTGTCCTGGATTTTGATCGGGGCGGAGATCGCCGCGATGTTTGCCATTCTTTGGCTGCTGGAGGGGAAACGGTACCAGAGGTCTGTACTTTTGGCATTTGCGGCCCTCTCAGCCGCGGTGGGGTGTCTTGCGCTGTGTCTGGCGGAAGAGCACTCTGACCTCATGCAGGTACAGGCCATTCTGGTGCCCCTTTTCTGTGTGATGCATTTGCCGAAGAAGCGGAAGTAGAAGAACCTTCTTCTGTTCAGTGCTGTCATTGCGAGCCGCAGGCGTGGCAATCTCCTGGTACTGGGTACAAATCTGCACGTTGTTCCAGGAGATTGCCGCGTCGCTTCGCTCCTCGCAATGACATGGCAGAGGGAACATGGTCATTCTGATTTTGCCTTGGCAAGTATCCGGCCTGGTCGGCGTGGGCGGTGCCGTACGCCCTACAATATAATATGTACTTGCGGCGCACCAAAACGGTGCGCCGTTTGTGTTATCGGGTGGCGTTGCGGGGTCTGCCGCGCTGGGGCATGGTGCCGTCGGGGGTGGTGGTGCTTTCGCTGCTGCCGGTGCCGCCGTTGGTGCCGCCGGAGCCGCCGATCTCGCCGCCCATGCTGCCGGAACCGCCGTTTCCGCCATTTGCGCCGCCGGTCTCGGCGGTGGGATCGGAGCCGGTGACGGTGGGCAGGGTGGTGTCCTTCGGCTCAGTGGCGTGGGTGGCTGTGGGCTTGGGCATGACGGTGGGTTTAGTGGTCTCCTCGGTAATCATGCCGCCGGGATGGGTGCTGACATTGGCTTCGCAGCCGCAGCCCGTAAACAGGGCCGCCATCAGGGCCAACGCCATGGTCAGACTCAAAATTCTTCTCATGATCGTACCTCCTGTCAGAATGCTGACGGGGATAGTATCCCGCACGATGGCGCAAATACACACGCCAGTTGCCGGAAACGATGGGAAAATTTCGGATGGAAAAGATTTGAAAATATCGATAGACTTTTTTCGATACACATAGTATAATAAAGGTGCCATATTATTACCTGAAAAGGAGATCAACGATATGAAGAAGCTTTCTGTCAAGAAGGGCTCCGAGTGCATGGCCTGCCTGCAGTGTGTTCAGGCTTGCTCCGAGGCTTTCTACAAGGAAAATGATGTCACCAAGTCCTGCATCCAGATCGTGGAGCGCAAGGGTGCCGCTAAGCCCCAGGTCTGCACCCAGTGCGGTCTGTGCGCCAAGGCCTGCCCCGCCGGTGCCATCACCCAGAACCCCAAGACCGGTGTGTACATGATCAACAAGAAGCTGTGCACCTCCTGCGGCAAGTGTGCCGAGGCCTGCCCCTTCGGCCTGGTGGTCGAGAACGAGAACGCCCCCACCTCCAAGTGCATCGCCTGTGGCATCTGTGTCAAGGCCTGCCCCATGGAAGTTCTGGAGATCGTCGAGAAGTAATCACATATCCCTGAGCAGCCGGACGAACGTCCGGCTGTTCTTTCTGCATGTCGAAAACCCTTGCCTCCCCCATTTATGGGGGAGGTGTCACGATGGAGTCGGGCAAAGCCCAGAGCCATCGTGACGGAGGGGGTCTGCCCGTTTTTCGTAGAAAAACGGGCTTTTCCGAATATTTGCGTTGCAAATGTTCGGACTCCCCCCCGCCCTGCGGGCACCCCCCCTCATAAATGCGGGGGGCAAGAATTAGACCTTCTTTGATAGGCTGACGCGCAGCTGGACGAACGTCCGGCTGTTCTTTTTTGCCATCCGTCACAATAATTTCATAATGGTTACAATTGAAAACGAAATGAGTTTGTGATACAATGAATTTGACTATACACCCGGAGGCGTTTATGTTGAATTTTACTGAATTTACCGATATGATTTCAAGCACTTTCCCCAATTTGGAGCTGTCCTTCGACCATCCCATGGCGAAGCTGACCTCCTTCCGGATCGGCGGCCCCGCCCAGTGCGTGGCCTTCCCCAAGACCGAGGAGGAGCTGTCCGGCCTGCTGAAGCTTTGCGCCCAGCAGGGCGTTGAGCCCATCATCCTGGGCGCGGGCACCAATGTGCTGGCACCCGATGAGGGCATCCGCGGCCTTGTCATCGTCCTGAAGGACGCCCTGGAGGGCATGGAGCAGATCTCCGACACAGCCATCCGCGTCATGGCGGGCGTGACCATGTCCCGGGCCGCTGTCTTCGCGGCGGGGCTGAACCTGGGCGGTCTGGAGTTTGCCCACGGCATCCCCGGCACCATCGGCGGCGGTGTGTACATGAACGCCGGTGCCTACGGCGGCGAGATCAAGGATGTGTGCAAGCGCGTCCGGATCATGGACATGGCAGGCGAGGCCCGGTGGATCTCCAATGAGGAGGCCGCCTTCTCCTATCGGCACAGTGCCATCGAGGACAATCCCTGGATCGTGGTGGCGGCGGAGTTCGAGCTGACTCCCAGACCCGAGAGCGAGGTCTGGGCGAAGATGAAGGAGCTCATCGGCAAGCGCCGGGCCTCCCAGCCCCTGGATCTGCCCAGTGCGGGCTCCGCCTTCAAGCGTCCCGTGGGCGGCTACGCGGCGGCCCTCATCGATCAGACCGGTCTGAAGGGCTTCCGGGTGGGCGGCGCGGCCGTCTCCGAGAAGCACGCGGGCTTCGTGGTCAACCTGGGCGGCGCAACTTCTGCCGATGTTCAGGAGCTGCTGAAGCAGGTGTCTGATAAGGTCTTCGACCGCACCGGCATCCGTCTGGAGCCGGAGGTTCGGATCTGGTAAGGGAGGGGGAGGTATGACCCTGTCCTTTTCCGGCAGTGCCAAGGAGGAGATCTGCAGGGAGCTGCCCTCCAAACGCTGCTGCTGCCAGGCCATGGCCTACGGCATTCTGCTGTTTGCAAACACCTTCACCGCCGACGCGGTGCGCATCGTCACCGAGAGCCGGGAATTTGCCTTTCTGCTGCCCAAGCTCTTCTGGCGGGCCTTCAAGCTGGAATTTGACGAATTCCCCTCCATGGCGGCTCCCGGCAAGCTGGTCTTCCAGATCAATGAGCCCTGGAAGCTGGATTTTTTGATGGACGCCTACGGCTTCGATCCGGACAGCACCCTGGCATTGCACGTGAATCTGTCCGTGCTGGAGGAGGAGTGCTGCAAGGAGAACTTTCTCCGGGGCGCGTTCCTGGCGGGCGGCTCTGTCACCGATCCCGTCAAGGGCTACCATCTGGAGCTGGCCACCGGCCACAGGGCCGTGGGCCGGGAGACCTACGCCCTGATGGAAGAGGTGCTGGGCTTCTATCCCAAGCTCAGCTCCCGAGGTGCCAACACCGTCCTCTATTTCAAGCAGAGCGACCAGATCAGCGAGGTGCTGACCCGGCTGGGCGCCCCCATCTGCGGCATGGGCATCATCGAAGCAAGGCTTGAAAAAGAGCTGAACAACAAGGTCAACCGCCGCGTCAACTGCGACGGTGCGAACATTTCCAAGGTCGTGGACGCGGCCCAGGCCCAACTGTCGGCCATCCGCATCCTGCGCCAGCGCTGCCAGTTCGACGACCTTCCCGAAAAACTGAAGCAGGCTGCCCTGGCCCGTGAGATGGAGCCGGAGGCGAGCCTGACGGAGCTGGCCCAGATGATGGTGCCCCCCATCACCAAGCCCGCCATGAACAACCGTATGAAGAAGCTGATGGCTCTGGCCGGAGAGGAGAAGGTATGAGCTTCGTACATCTGCATGTCCACAGCGAATACAGCCTTCTGGACGGAGCCTGCCGCATCAACAAGATGATGGAGCGGGTGAAGGAGCTGGGCCAGAGTGCCATCGCCATCACCGACCACGGCGTCATGTACGGCTGTATCGACTTTTACAAGGCCGCAAAGGCCGCGGGCATCAAGCCCATCATCGGCTGTGAGGTCTATGTGGCTCCGCGAAAAATGACCGATCGCGTCCACGGCATCGACAATGAGGCCTACCATCTGGTGCTCCTGTGCGAGAACATGACCGGCTACGAGAATCTGTGCCAGATCGTCTCCCAGGCCTATACCGATGGCTTCTACGGCAAGCCCAGAGCAGATCTGGAGCTGCTGGAAAAATATCACGAGGGTTTGATCGCCCTTTCTGCCTGCCTCGCCGGTGCAGTTCCCCAGAGACTTCTGTCGAACGACTACGAGGGGGCCAAAAGCTATGCCCTGGAGATGGCGCGGATCTTCGGCGAGGGCAACTACTACCTCGAAATGCAGGATCACGGCATCGAGGAGCAGTTGCCCGTGAATCAGGGCATCCAGCGTATCGCCCGGGAGACGGGTCTGCCGCTGGTCATCACCAACGATGCCCACTACCTGCGCCGGGAGGACGCCGAAATGCAGGACGTGCTGCTGTGCGTCCAGACCGGCAAGACCGTGGACGAGGAAAACCGCATGCGGATGGAGCCCTACGGGGAATACTATCTGAAAAGCGAGGAAGAGCTCCTGGAGCGGTTCCCCGGCCACCAGCAGGCCCTGGACAACACCGCCGCCATCGCCGAGCGGTGCAATGTGGAGTTCATCTTCAACCAGTACCATCTGCCCTCCTTCCCCGTACCCGAGGGCTTTACCAGCGAGAGCTATTTCCGCAAGCTCTGTTACGATGGCTTCGCCGAGCGGTATCCCAGCCCCCCCGAACATTACATCGAGCGGCTGGAATACGAGATCGGCGTCATCAGCCGCATGGGCTACGTCAACTACTACCTGATCGTCTGGGATTTCATCCGCTACGCCAAGGAAAACGGCATCCCTGTCGGCCCGGGCCGTGGCTCCGGTGCGGCTTCCATCGTGGCCTACTGCATGCACATCACGGAAGTGGATCCCATGAAGTATGCGCTGATCTTCGAGCGGTTCCTGAACCCCGAGCGCGTCAGTATGCCCGATTTCGATACGGACTTCTGCCAGGAGCGGCGGGGTGAGGTCATCGACTACGTCATGCGCAAGTACGGCGCCGACCATGTGGCCCAGATCGCCACCTTCGGCACCATGGCCGCCCGGGGCGCGATCCGGGATGTGGGCCGCGCGCTGAACTTCACCTACGCGGAGACCGATGTGGTGGCGAAGCTGGTGCCCACCACGCTGCACATCACCCTGGACGAGGCTCTGAAGACCTCGCCCCAGCTGAAAGCCATGTACGACGAGGACGAGCGGGTCAAAAAGCTCATCGACACCGCCCGCAGTCTGGAGGGCATGCCCCGCAACACCTCCACCCACGCTGCCGGCGTGGTCATCACCGCCCGGCCCGTCTGTGACTATGTGCCCCTCAGCCGCAATGACGACACCATCGTCACCCAGTACACCATGACCACCATCGAGGAGCTGGGTTTGCTGAAAATGGACTTCCTGGGCCTGCGGAACCTGACGGTCATCCGGGATGCGGAGGAGCTGATCCGCAAGCATACCCCTGATTTTTCCATCGAGAATGTCCGGGACGACGATCCTGCCACCTTCAAGATGCTCACCGAGGGCAAGACCCAGGGCGTGTTCCAGCTGGAAAGCCAGGGCATGACCGGTGTGTGCGTGGGCATGAAGGCGGGCTCCATCGAGGATATCACCGCCATCGTGGCGTTGTACCGTCCCGGCCCCATGGATTCCATCCCCAAATTCATCGAGAACAAGCTCAACCATAAGAAGGTCACCTACAAGTGTCCCCAGCTGGAGCCGATTTTGAAGGTCACCTACGGCTGCATCGTCTACCAGGAGCAGGTCATTGAGATCTTCCGGCAGCTGGGCGGCTATACCATGGGTCAGGCGGACAACATCCGCCGTGCCATCTCCAAAAAGAAAATGAAGATCATCGAGGCGGAGCGGAAGGTCTTCGTCTTCGGCGATCCCGAAAAGAACATCCCCGGCTGCGTGGGCAACGGCATTTCCGAGGCCGTGGGCCAGAGCCTTTACGACGAGATCGTCGCCTTCGCCAACTACGCCTTCAACAAGGCCCACGCGGTGTGCTACGCCGTGGTGTCCTATCAGACCGCCTACCTCAAGTGCCATTACCCCAGAGAGTACATGGCTGCCCTGATGACCTCCGTGCTGGATTCCGCCGTGAAGATCTCCGGCTACATCGCAGAATGTAAGGAAATGGGCATCCAGACCCTGCCCCCGGACATCAATGCATCCGAGGACGTCTTTTCCGTCGAGGGGGAGAACATCCGCTTCGGCATGGCCGCTGTCAAGAACATCGGCCGGGGCCTGATCCGCAGCGTGGTGGCCAAGCGCACAGAGGGCGGCCCCTTCCGCTCCCTGGAGGACTTCCTGACCCGGATGGGGGAGGGGGAGCTCAACAAGCGGGCCGTGGAAAACCTCATCAAGTGCGGCGCCATGGACTGCTTCGGCAACCACCGCTCAGAGCTGCTGGCGGTCTACGAGAGCATGATGGATTCTCTCGCCATCTCCCGGAAGAAGAATCTGGAGGGACAGCTGGGACTGTTCGGCATTCTCGACGACGAGGATCCGTCTACCTCCATCCCCATCCCCACCCTGCCGGAGATCTCCGCCGCCGACAGGATGGCCATGGAGAAGGAGACCACCGGCCTGTACTTAAGCGGCCATCCCATGGATGACTACCGCTCCATTTTGAAGAATACCCACGTGGTGCCTATCGGAGCCCTGATGGACGAGGAGAGCCAGTACCGGGACGATCAGATCGTATCCGTGGCGGGCATCGTCCAGACTGTGAAGATGAAGACCACCCGCAACAATTCCATGATGGCCTATGTGACCCTGGAGGACGACACCGCCGCGCTGGAGATGCTGGCCTTCTCCAACGTGCTCAGCCAGTTCGGCGGGTATCTGAAGGAGAACAGCCCGGTGGTCATCACGGGCAGACTGTCCCTGCGGGATGACAAGGATCCCCAGATCGTCATCAACCGGGCACGGCCCATCTCCGATTTCGCCGACGGCAACCCCCCGGAGCCCGAGGAGCCCCGTTATGAGCGGCGTGACCGGTTTGAGGATCGGCGGCCCCGTGGCCCGGAGCTTCTGCCCGGTAATACGCTCTACCTCCAGCTCACCGGCGAAAGCGACCCCCGATACCGCAAGGTGCGCGCCATCGTCAACATGTTCCCCGGCGAGGGGATCGTGAAGGTCTTTTTCGCCGACACCCGGAAAATGCGGGGCGCCCGGGCGGCCTTCGACCGGCGCATGGTGGAGGAGCTGCGAAATGTGCTGGGGAATGGAAATGTTGTGTTAAAATAACTTTCCTTTTTCGAGAAAATGTGCTATCATAATCATTTGGAAGGGAGGCGCGATGCCGTGAAACTTTTCAGAAAACTGCTCTGCGCGGCGTTGGCCGCTGCCCTGAGCGTTACGCTTTTTGGCTGCGTCATGACGGTGGATCAGATGTATGTTCCCCCCAGACGTTCGGAAAGCTATAAAAATCTCCAGGCGGTCATGGATCAGTTCATGGGCGACCTGGACTACTGCGCACCCATCACCGGCGAGAATCAGCAGTCGGTGCAGATGGCCGACCTGACCGGCGACGGTGTCAAGGAGGTCGTAGTCTTCGTCAAGGGCAGCGACGAGCACCCCCTGAAGATCATGATCTTCCAGCTGGAGGGGGAGGAATATGTCCCCCTGAGCTTCATCGAGGCCACCGGCACCGCCTTTGACCAGGTGGAATACATCCAGCTGGACGGCCAGCCGGGACTGGAGCTGGTGGTTGGCCGCCAGGTCAGCGACCAGGTGCTGCGCAATGTCACCGTCTACCACTGGGGCGGCGGTCAGCCCGAGCAGCTGCTGTCAGTGAATTACCAGAAATTTTTGACGCTGGACATGAACAAGGACGGCAGGGGAGACCTCTTCGTCCTTCGGCCCGGCCGGACGGACACGGACTGCGGTGTGGTGGAGCTCTACTCCGCCCCCACCGGAACGGTGGAGAAGTCCGCCGAGGTCAGCCTGTCCCAGAGCGTGGGGCAGCTGAAGCGGATCATGACCGGCTCCCTCCACGACGGCGCACGGGCGGTCTTCGTGGCCAGCGTCGTCGATGCCGAGACCATCGTCACCGACGTCTACGCCTTGGTGGACGGGAAGCTTGCCAATGTGTCCATGTCCAATGAGTCCGGCACCAGCGTCAAGACCGTGCGCAATTACTACGTCTACGCCGAGGACATCGACGGAGACGGCGTTCTGGAGCTGCCCAGCCTGATCTCCATGCGCGCGCCCACCCTGGAACGCTCCGGCGAGCGGGAGCACCTGATCCGCTGGTACGCCATCGGATCCGACGGCAGCGAGCACGACAAGTGTTACACCTACCACAACTACCTCCAGGGCTGGTACATGGAGCTGGACAAGAAGCTGGTGGGCCGGCTCTGTGTGGTGCCCGAGGATACGGGCCGTTTCGCCTTCTGCCTGTGGGATCGGAATTTCGAGAAACAGGAGAAGCTCTGGAGCGTGTACGTGCTCACCGGAGAGGATCGCTCCAATGTGGCAGTGGAGGACGGTCGCTTCGTCCTGCTCAAGACCGACACGGTGGTCTATGCCGCCTATCTGGAGGACGCAGCCCTGAAGCTGGGCGTGACCCAGGAAACCTTGACAAACAGCTTTTTCCTGATCCAGTCGGATTGGAAAACGGGAGAAATGTGAGGAAATAGATGAAAAAAGTTTTGATTCTGGAAGATGAGGTCAATATCCGCTCCTTTGTGGTCATCAACCTGGAGCGGGCTGGCTATTACCCGATCGAGGCCGGTACCGGTGCGGAGGCCCTCCAGCGGATCCGGGAAAATCCCGACATCGGCGTGGCCATCCTGGATGTGATGCTGCCGGATATCGACGGCTTTGAGGTCTGCCGCAATATCCGGGCCAATAACAAGCGCATGGGCATCATCATGCTCACCGCCCGTACCCAGGAGATGGACAAGGTCACCGGCCTGATGACCGGTGCCGACGACTACGTGACCAAGCCCTTTTCCCCTGCGGAGCTGACGGCCCGCATCGACGCCCTGTACCGCCGCATCGGCGGCGACGGTCTGGCATCCTCCGAGCTGCTGACCCAGGGCCCCTTCGTCATGAACACCCGCAACCACACCCTGGAGAAGGCCGGTGCCCGCATCCGCCTGACCCAGGTGGAGTACGCCATCCTGAAGCTCTTCATGCAGAACCCGGGCCGGGCCCTGAGCCGGGAGGACATCCTCTCCGCCGTCTGGGGCCGGGAGTATGAGGGCGAGCTGAAGATCGTGGACGTGAACATCCGCCGTCTGCGCATCAAGATCGAGGACGACACCGCCAACCCCACCTACATCACCACGGTCTGGGGCTTCGGCTATAAGTGGGGCGCATGAAGAAGGAACATAAGCCGCTTCTGAAGGTCACCGGCCTGCGCCGCCGGTGGCTGGTCAACACACTGTGCTTCGTCCTGCCGCTGGCGATCGTGTGTGTTTTGGCGGTGACTGCTGCCTTTGCGGCGTACTACTATTCCGGCATGGAGTCAGACCTGCGCTACCGGGCCAAGGCCACCACGGACTTCTTCGCCGAGAACATGAACGTGGACTATAACGCCTATTACCAGTCCTGTGTCAAATATGCCCAGACCTATGAGGAACGCAACTCCATCGAGCTGCAGTTCATCAACGCCGAGGGCAGACTGGTGGCGTCCAGCTACGGCCCCTGGGCCGGTGACGCACCCAGCACCAAGGAGATCCAGGAGGCTATGGACACCCGCACCCAGCGGGCCCATGTGGGCCGGGATCCCAACACCGGCGAGCACATCATGGCGGTCTCCAGCCCCATGATCTACTCCAATGGCGAGGTCATCGGTGTGCTCCGCTTCGTCACGAGCACCCGGGTCATGCATATGCAGATCGTGTTCATCGCATTGGTTGCGCTGGCCTTCTTTTCTGTATTTGTCCTGATTATCGTACTATTGACCAATTATTATATCCATACGATCCTTGTTCCCGTCGCGGACATCACCGAGAAGGCCCAGCGCATCGCCACGGGCAGCTACGGCATCCAGATCCAGACCAAATACGATGACGAGATCGGCGTCCTGGCGGATACCATCAACGAGATGTCCAACAAGATCAGCCAGAACGAGAAGATGCAGACGGACTTCATATCCAGTCTCTCCCACGAGCTGCGCACCCCCCTGACCGCCATCACCGGCTGGTCGGAGACCCTGCTGACGGACGAAAACTTGGATCGGGGCACCCGTCGGGGCATGGAGATCATCCTCCGGGAATCCAAGCGTCTGACGGAGATGGTTCTGGGTCTGCTGGAATTTAGCCGCATCGAGGGCGACCGCATGACCCTGAACGTGGAGATGGCCGACATCCGGGCCGAATTTGAGGACACGGTCTTCATGTACGGCTCCAGACTGCGGCAGGAGGGCATCACCCTCAACTACATCGAAACGGAGCAGGATATCCCCGAGATCCCCTGCGACCCCAAGCGTCTGCGTCAGGTGTTCCTGAACATCCTGGACAACGCAGCCAAGCACGGCGGCGACGGCAAGACCATCGACGCCAGCATCCGCGCCACGGACGTGGCGGTCATCATCCGCATCCGGGACTACGGCCCCGGCATCCCGGAGGACGAGCTTCCTCTGGTCAAAAAGAAATTCTACAAGGGCAGCTCCAAGGCCCGCGGCACCGGCATCGGTCTTGCGGTCTGCGACGAGATCGTCACCATGCATGACGGCTCCCTGGACATCTCCAATGCCGAGGGCGGCGGAACCCAGGTGCGCATCTGCCTGCCCCTGGAGCAATAAGAGAAAGTGGAACCTATGGCAAAAAACAAAAACTGCAATTCCTGCGAACAATTCAAGACCATGATCGGCGGTCAGGCCCTGATCGAGGGCATCATGATGCGCGGCCCGGTGAAGGACGCCGTGGTCTGCCGCACGAAGGACGGCCTGACCGTGGAGGTCACCGACCGGAAGCTTCCGCCGGAAAAGAGCGTCCTGAAATGGCCCCTGATCCGGGGCGTGGTCAACTTCTTTGACTCCCAGGTCACCGGCGTCAGGGCGCTGCTGCGCAGTGCCGATCTGAGCCCCGATGAGGACTGGAACGAGGAGCCCAGCAAGCTTGACCTTTGGCTCGAAAAAAAGCTGGGCAGCGAGAAATTCCAGCAGTACCTGATCTACGGCGCGGCGGTGCTGGGCCTGCTGATGAGCATTGGCCTTTTCTTCCTGCTGCCCATGGTGATCGGCGGCTTCTTCGACGGGATCGTGAAGAGCATGGTGGGCATCAACCTGATCGAGGGTCTGGTGCGCATGACCATCTTCATGGCCTATATGATCCTGATCTCCCGGATGGGGGAGATGAAGCGGCTCTTCGCTTACCACGGCGCGGAGCACAAGACCATCCGCTGCTACGAGGCGAAGCTCCCCCTGACCGTGGAGAATGTCCGAGTTCAGACCCGGATGCACCCCCGCTGCGGCACCAGCTTCCTGCTGGTGGTGATGATCCTTTCCATCCTGGTGTTCAGTGTGGCATCGTCTGCGCTGCTGGCGGTGGTTCCCGCGCTGGAAGGTATGCGGGGCAGCTTCGGCTATCGTCTTATCATGATCGCCTTCAAGCTGCTGCTCCTGCCCCTGGTGGTCTCCATCGCCTATGAGATCAATCGCTGGGTGGGCCGCCACGACAATGCCTTCACCCGCATCCTGACGGCCCCCGGCCTGTGGATGCAGAATTTCACCACCAACGAGCCGGATGACTCCATGATCGAGGTGGCCATCACTGCCGTCAACGCGGTGCTTCCCGAAGAGGAGGGCTCCGACGCATGGTAAAGAAGTATTCCGAGCTCTATCGCGAGACCCGAAAGGCCCTGCTGCCCATCGACGGCCCCAATCAGGCGGGCGTCACCGCCAGAGAGCTTTTACAGCTGGCCTCCGGCAAGTCCGCCGCCGAGCTGCTGGCGGACGGGGAAAAGTACGCCGACACCAGCGTCTGCGTGGCCTTGGAAAAATACGTGGAGCGGATGGTAAAGGGTGAGCCCCTGGCCTACATCCTGGGGGAGTGGGAGTTCTACGGCCTGAAGCTCCATGTGACCCCCGATGTGCTGATCCCCAGAGACGATACCGTGGCCGTGGCGGAGATCGCCATCCGGCAGGCGCTGTTCCTGGATCAGAACCCCCGGATCCTGGATCTGTGCACCGGCTCCGGCTGCATCGGCCTTGCCATCGCCTCCAGAGTCAAGGATGCCAAGGTCACCCTGGCCGACCTGAGCCGGGAGGCTCTGGCGGTGGCGAAGAAAAATGTTGCCCTGCACCACATGGGCGGCCGGGTCTCCTGCGTCCAGGCGGACGCCATGGACACGCCCCCGGCCTTTCTGGGCCAGTTCGACATGATCGTGTCGAACCCGCCCTACATCGACGCAAAGGACATGGAGGAGCTGGAAGTCAGCGTGAAGGACTACGAGCCCCGCATGGCCCTCTTCGGCGGCACCGACGGACTGGATTTCTACCGCTCCATCACGGAAAAGTACCGCCGCAACCTGAAGCCCGGCGGCTACCTCTGCTATGAATTCGGCGAGGAGCAGGGCGATGCTGTGTGTGAGATCCTCGCGGCGAACGGTTTTACCGTCCGCAAGCGGGTTAAAGATTATAATGGGACTGAACGGGCGGTCATCGCCCAGTATTGTGTAGAGGAGTAAACGCTATGGCAAAGAAGACCGGTGCCTACGAGGCACCTTCCCCCGCAAGCGACAAGAAGAAAGCACTGGACACCGCCATTGCCCAGATCGAGAAGACCTTCGGCAAGGGCGCGGTCATGCGCCTGGGCGATAAGCCCGAGATGAACGTGGAGGCCATCCCCACCGGCTCCCTGGCTCTGGATGCCGCCCTCGGCATCGGCGGCGTGCCCAAGGGCCGCATCATCGAGATCTACGGCCCCGAGTCCTCCGGTAAGACCACCCTGGCCCTGCACATCCTGGCCCAGGCCCAGAAGATGGGCGGCGAGGTGGCCTTCGTGGATGCCGAGCATGCCCTGGATCCCGTCTACGCCGCCGCGCTGGGCGTGGATACCGACTCCATGCTGGTCTCCCAGCCCGACACCGGCGAGCAGGCTCTGGAGATCACCGACGCCCTGGTTCGCTCCGGCGCTGTGGACGCGGTGGTCGTTGACTCCGTCGCCGCACTGACCCCCCGGGCAGAAATTGAGGGTGAGATGGGCGACACCTTTGTCGGCCTTCAGGCCCGACTCATGTCCCAGGCTCTGCGTAAGCTGGCCGGCACCATCAACAAGACCAACTGCGTGGTCATCTTCATCAACCAGCTGCGTATGAAGATCGGCGTCATGTACGGCAACCCTGAGACCACCACCGGCGGCAACGCCCTGAAGTTCTATTCCTCCGTCCGTCTGGATGTCCGCCGCGTGGAGTCCATCAAGGAGGGCGGCAACGTGGTCGGCAACAAGACCCGGGTCAAAGTCGTCAAGAACAAGGTGGCACCCCCCTTCCGGGAGGCCTTCTTCGACATCATGTACGGCGAGGGCATCGCCAAGTGGGGCGAGCTGGTGGATCTGGCTGTCCAGCTGGACATCGTCCAGAAGTCCGGCTCCTGGTTTAGCATGGGCGACGAGCGCATCGGCCAGGGCAAGGACTCCGTCAAGAACTTCCTGATGAATAACCCCGACATCGCCGAGCGGGTGGAGGCTGACGTCCGTGCCAACCTGTACAAGCTCATGGGCGGCCCCGCCCGTCCCGCCGCAAAGGCCGCGGACAAGGGCGTCGCTGTGACCGCCGACGATTTCAACGATGAGGATTGATTCGATCTCCCAGTCCCCGGATCGGACGGGCCGGTTTCTGGTCAAATTCTCCGACGGGAGCACCATGAAGCTCTACCGGCAGACGGTGGAGGACTTCCGGTTCTACCCCGGCTTGGAATTGGATGAACGGCAGCTGGCGGCAGTCCGGGAGAGTGCCGGAGCCTACTCCGCGAAAATGCGGGCGGTGCGCATCGTGTCGGCATCCTCCGTTTCCAAACGCGATCTGGAAAACCGATTGGTTCGGAAGGGGGAGGATCCCGCCCAGGCGAAGGAAGCCGTGGAGTGGATGGCGGAGCTGAAGCTGGTGGATGACCGCACCACGGCCAAACAGATCGTGGAGGGCTGCATCTATCGTGGCTACGGCATCGCCCGGGCGAAGCAGGCCCTCTATGAAAAGCAGATCCCCAAGTCTCTTTGGGAGGAAGCCCTGGAGGACTATCCTGACCAGAGCGAGCGGATCGCAGAGTTCCTGCGGACGAAGCTTCGTGACCCCGATGACCCCAGGCAGGTCAAGCGGGCCATCGATGCCGCCCTGCGCCGGGGCCACAGCTACGGCGAGGTGAAACGGGCACTGGAACTGATCGGAACAGAATCCCAATTTGAAGAGGAATATTGAATGGCAAAAATTGGATTTATTTCCCTGGGCTGCGCCAAGAACCAGGTGGACTGCGAGCGGATGATGTATCGCGTCCAGGAGGCGGGCCACAGTGTCGAAGCCGAGCTGGTGGGCACCGATGTGGTGGTCATCAATACCTGCGGCTTCATCGATTCGGCGGCCAGTGAGGCCATCGACAACATTTTGCAGACCGCCCGGCTGAAGGAGGCCGGACTGGTGGGCAAGATCCTGGTCACCGGCTGTTTGAGTCAGCGGTATCAGGAGGAGATCCTGAAGGAAATGCCCGAGGTGGACGGCATCCTGGGCACCGGCTCCTACACCGAGATCGTCCCCGCCATCGAGTCCCTGCTGGAAGACAAGCAGGTCATCGACTTCGGCGACATCGACGCCCCCGAAGAGGAGTGCGGCCGCATCCTGACCACCCCCGAGCACTACGCCTTTCTGAAGATCGCCGAGGGTTGCGACAACAAGTGCGCCTACTGTGTCATCCCCTCCCTGCGGGGCAAGTTCCGCTCCCGTACCCTGGACGATGTGCTCTACGAGGCCCGCGTTCTGGCCCATGAGGGCGTGAAGGAGATGATCGTGGTGGCCCAGGACACCAGCCGCTACGGCACCGACCTGGGCGACGGACGCAGACTGCTGCCCACGCTCCTGCGGGAGCTGTGCGCCATCGAGGATCTCCACTGGGTAAGACTTCACTATGTCTACCCCGACGAGATCGACGAGGAGCTCATCGAGGTCATGGCATCCGAGCCCAAGATCGTCAAGTATCTGGACATCCCCATCCAGCACTGCAACTCTGAGATCCTGGAGCGGATGAACCGCCGTGGCAACGGCGAGTATCTGCGCTGGCTTTTGACCCATCTGCGGGAGAAGATCCCCGGTCTGGTGCTGCGCTCCTCCATCATCACCGGCCTGCCCGGCGAGGGGGAGGAGGAGTTCACCGAGCTGTGCGAATTCCTGAAGGACATGCGCATGGAGCGGGTGGGCGCGTTCCCATTCAGCCCCCAGGAGGGCAGCGAGGCCGCGAAGATGGAGCACGTGGACTTTGAAGTCGCCGTGGAGCGGGCCCAGATCATCGAGGAGCTGCAATCCCGGATCATGGACGACTGGAACGACTCCATGGTTGGCTCCGACCTGGAAGTCCTCGTCGATGGCTATGACGAGGAGATGGGCCAGTATTACGGCCGCAGCTACGCCGACTCTCCCGATGTGGACGGCCGGGTGTGGATCGCGGCAGAGGAACCCCTTCGCGAAGGCAATTTCGTGATGGTACATATCGACGGCAGCGCCGACGGCGAGCTGACCGGTTATCTTTTGGAGGAATAAATTATGACTACTGCAAGTAAGATCACCCTTGTCCGTGTGGCGATGATCCCCGCCTACATGGTCACCATGTACCTCAGCGGCGGCGCTGCCGGTATGTGGATGTACATTTCCCTGGCCATTTTTATGGTCGCCAGCCTGACCGACTTCATCGACGGTCACATCGCCCGCAAGTACAACCAGGTCAGCGATTTCGGTAAATTCCTGGATCCCCTGGCCGACAAGCTGCTGACCATCGCCTGCATGTGCATGATGTGCGAGTGGGGCATGATGCCCGCCTGGGCCCTGATGATCGTGCTGACCCGTGAGTTCGCCGTCACCGGCCTGCGCCTGGTGGCCGTCCAGAACGGCACCGTCATCGCCGCCGGCTGGTCTGGCAAGGTCAAGACCGCCTCCACCATGGTGGGCCTGTGCTTCGTCATGGCCTTCCCCACCGTCACCTGGCTGGTCACCTTCGTGGTGTGGATGATCGTCGCCACCACCCTCTACTCCGGCATCGAGTATTTCGTCCAGAACTGGAAGTGCCTGGGCCTGAGCAAGTAAATTGTGCCAAAAGCCGCCGCAAGGCGGCTTTTTGCCAAGGGAGGACATTTCTATGAGTGCAGATTTCTATATCTATACGGATCATGCGGAAAAATTTGACCGGTCTGGCTTTGAAGACTGGTGCAAGCGGCTTGGCTATGAGGTGGAGCTGCATCCGGAATTTGACCTCTGGCACGGGGGCTTTGCGCCCATCCGCTTCCGGGCGGATTTCCTGGGGAAGGGAAGCTTCCTGACGGGCTTCGAGTTGGACTGCGGGGAGAATGCCCGGATGGACATGACGGCGGAACCCTATGAGCCGCCGGTGAAGAAGCAGGGCTTCTTTGCCAAGCTGTTCGGTAAAAAGCAGTCCCCGGTGTCCATCCCGCCGGAGTACAAGACCGCGCCGGAGCCGGAACTGCTGTCCCCATTTGAGCAGGCGGCAGGGGAGAAAAAATGGGAGATTTGCTGCTGCTGTCACGCTGTGGAGCCGCTGGCATACATTTTCTCTGCATACTTTGTTGAGGAATTCAGTGCCGTCACCGACGATCCCCAGACGGGAAAATGGTTCACCGAGCCGGAGAAGATCAAGGCGGAGCTGGAAAATATCCGCCGGGATATGATGGCAAGCTACAAGGACTGGGGTCTGGAGTTCATCCCCTTTGCCGGATGGGAGAATGCAGAATTTTAATTGCAGGGAACGGCCTGGGTGCCGTTCCCGTTTTTTGGAATCGTGCATAGGATGACTTGACAAAACCATGTATTCAGTGGTACAATCACCCTAGTTTCATATCGCGTTGAACGGAAAGAGTAATCCCATCGCAACTATCAGAGAGTCTGGGTCGCCGGCTGAAAGCCCGGACAGGGGAGAGGGACGAAAGTGCGTCCGGGAGCGAAGGGTAGCACCCCGCGTGGCTCTGCGTCATGGGCTGAGTGATAAAAAAGAGTGGAACCGCGAATTCATCGCCTCTTGTACTTATGGTATGAGAGGCGTTTTGTTTTAGATATCAGATATTAGATAGAAGATATTAGATAGCCATTGTTATAGCGATATCTAATATCTCATAACTCATATCTCATATCTCCAAAAAGGAGGTATCGTTTTTGCATCTTCGTGAAACCTTGGAAGCATATCAGAAGAACGACCCGGCGGCCCGGTCGAAGCTGGAGGTCTTGCTTTTATACAACGGTCTGCATGCTATCATTTGTTACCGCATCAGCCATTGGCTGTGGGAGCATCGATGTCGGTTTTTGGCACGGCTTCTGAGCCAGTTCGCCAAATGGCTGACGGGCGTTGAAATCCATCCCGCCGCCACGATTGGTCGGCGGCTGGTCATCGACCACGGCACCGGCATCGTGGTGGGCGCGACCACGGAGATCGGCGACGACTGCCTGATCTACCAGGGTGTGACCCTGGGCGGCACCGGCGTCATGCAGGGCAAGCGTCACCCCACATTGGGCAACAATGTGATGGTCGGCTCCGGTGCGAAGGTGCTGGGCCCCATCAGGATCGGTGACAATGCCCGCGTGGCCGCCAATTCGGTGGTATTGCGGGAGGTTCCCGAAAATTCCACCGTGGTCGGCATCCCCGGCCGGATCGTAAGGATCAACGGCGAAAAGACCGACCACATCCACACCCCCGACCCCATCGCCATGGAGCTGCAAAGCCTCCGTGAGCGCATTGAAACTTTGGAAAAACTACTGGAGGAGAAATAACCATGTATCTGTATAATTCCCTGTCCCGCAAGAAGGAAAAGTTCGTCCCCAACCACCCCGACGTGGTCAAGATGTACACCTGCGGCCCCACGGTCTACCACTACGCCCACATCGGCAATCTGCGCACCTACATCATGGAGGATGTGCTGGAGAAGGCCCTGCGCTACGAGGGCTACAACGTCAAGCGCGTTATGAACATCACTGACGTGGGTCATCTGGCCTCCGACGCCGACACCGGCGAGGATAAGATGGTCAAGGGTGCCAAGCGCGAGAACAAGACCGTCATGGATATCGCCCGCTACTACACCGAGGCCTTCCAGGCCGACTGCCAGAAGCTGAACATCAAGTGGCCCGAGGTCGTGGAGCCCGCCACCAACTGCATCGACGAGTATATCCACATGGTGCAGACCCTGCTGGAGCAGGGCAAGGCCTACTTCGTCGGCGGCAATGTCTACTTCGACACCTCCACCCTGGAGAAGTACTACGTCTTCAACGACCACGACGAGGAGGATCTGGCCACCGGCGTCCGCGAGGGCGTGGAGGAGGACACCAACAAGCGCAACAAGAACGACTTCGTCCTCTGGTTCACCAAGTCCAAGTTTGAGGATCAGGCCCTGAAGTGGGACTCCCCCTGGGGCGTGGGCTACCCCGGCTGGCACATCGAGTGCTCCTGCATTTCCATGAAGCACCTGGGCGAGGATCTGGACATCCACTGCGGCGGCATCGACAACGCGTTCCCCCACCACACCAACGAGATCGCCCAGTCTGAAGCATATCTGGGCCACAAGTGGTGCAACTACTGGTTCCATGTCCGCCACCTGAACTCCGACTCCGGCAAGATGAGTAAGTCCAAGGGCGAGTTCCTGACTGTCTCCCTGCTGGAAAAGAACGGCTACGACCCCATGGCCTACCGCCTGTTCTGCCTGCAGAGCCACTACCGCCGGAATCTGGTCTTCTCCTGGGAGAACCTGGACAACGCCGCCGCTGCCTATGAGAAGCTGGTTGCAAAGATCGCCACCCTGAAGAACGAGGGCGAGATCGAGCCCATGATGTTCGCAAATCTGAAGCAGCGCTTCGCCAAGGCTCTGGAGGGCGACCTGAACACCTCCGTGGCCGTCACTGCCGTCTACGATGTGCTGAAGGCAAAGACCACCGATGCCACCAAGCTGGCCCTGATCGCCGACTTCGACAAGGTGCTGTGCCTGAACCTGCTCTCCGCCGCCGAGAACCTGCGCAAGAAGCAGGCCGAGGAGGAGGCTGCCAATGCCGATCCCGAGATCGATGCCCTGGTGGCCGAGCGCACCGCCGCCAAGAAGGCCAAGAATTGGGCGGAAGCCGACCGCATCCGCGATCTGCTGAAGGAGCGCGGCATCGAGATCATCGACACCCCCCAGGGTGCCAAGTGGAGAAAGGTATGAAATTACTGATCCTCGATGGCAACTCTGTCATCAACCGGGCCTACTACGGTGTCAAACCCCTGACCACCCGGGACGGCCTGTTCACCCACGCCATCTACGGCTTCCTGAACATCCTCGACCGGATGGAGAAGGAGGAACAGCCCGAGGCCATCTGCGTGGCCTTTGACCTGAAGGGCCCCACCTTCCGGCATCTGCAGTACGATGGCTACAAGGCCACCCGCCACGGCATGCCCGAGGAGCTGGCCCAGCAAATGCCCATCATGAAAGATGTTCTGAGGGCCATGAATATCCCCATCTACACCGCCGAGGGCTGGGAGGCCGATGACGTCATTGGCACCGTGGGCCGGATCTGCGGCGAGGAGGATTGGGAGTGCGTCATTGTCACCGGTGACCGGGACTCCCTCCAGCTGATCGATGACCATGTCACCGTCATGCTGGAGACCACCAAGGGCACCATCCGCTACGACCGGGCCAGATTCGTCGAGGACTACGGCTTCGAGCCGAAAAAGCTCATCGACCTCAAGGCCCTGATGGGAGACAGCTCCGACAACATCCCCGGCGTCAAGGGCATCGGCGAGAAGACCGCCAAGAATCTGCTTCTGGAGTTCGGCAGTCTGGACGGGGTCTACGAGAATCTGGACAGTAAGGTCATCAAGCCCAAGCAGCGGGAGAACCTGACCACCTACCGCGACAACGCATATCTGAGCTACGACCTTGCCACCATCCGTCCCAACGCGCCCATCGACTTCGATCCCCTGGACGCGGTGGTGCGGCCCTACAACAATCAGGAGCTTTACAACCTCTTCGTCCGGCTGGAGTTTGTCAAGCTCATCGACAAATACCACCTCCGGGGTGCGGACATCGAAGCCGCGCCTGTGAAGGTGGATACCGAGCCACTGAAGCGCTGCGACTGCCTGCCCTCTCCGGGCACTCCCTGCGCCGTGTATCTGGCTCCCGATGGGAGCATCGGCGTGGCCTGGGAGAATGGCGTCTGCGCCGTGACGCCCCTGGAGGCCGGGTGCCTGTCCGACCTGCTGGCTGATGGAGGGGAGTTTACTCTCCACGACTGCAAGTCCACCTGGCATGGGCTGGAGAATCTGGGTCTGCCCATCCCCAAGTGCGCCTTTGATACCGCGCTGGCGGCCTACGACCTGAATCCCTCCGCGTCCGACTACCCCGTCTCCAAGCTGGCCACCAACTTTCTGGGGCTCAATGCCGATGACGGCGACCCCATCGCCTGTGCCGAAGCCATCTGGAAGCTGCGTCCGGTCATGACCGCCGAGCTCCGGGATATAGGCATGGAGCAGCTCTATAATGAGATCGAGCTGCCATTGTGTGATGTGCTCTACCGGATGGAACAGGAGGGCATCGCCGTTGACCGTCCCACCCTGGATGCCTTCGGCAAGATGCTGAGTGCACGGATCGACGACTGCGAGAAGCTGATCTACTCCTATTCCGATGGCCCCTTCAACATCAATTCCACCAAGCAGCTGGGCGTCCTCCTCTTCGAGACTCTGGGACTGCCCCCGGTGAAAAAGACCAAGACCGGCTACTCCACCAATGTGGAGGTGCTGGAAAAGCTGAAGGACAAGCACCCCATCATCCCCGCCATCATGGATTATCGAATGCTGACCAAGCTGAAATCCACCTACGCCGACGGCCTGATGAAGGTCATCTGCGGCGACGGCCGCATCCGCACCACCTTCCAGAATCTGGTCACCGCCACCGGCAGACTGTCCTCCACGGAGCCGAACCTTCAGAACATCCCCGTCCGCACCGATCTGGGTGCGGAGATCCGGAAGATGTTCGTGCCGAAGGCGGGTCACGTGCTGGTGGACGCGGACTACAGCCAGATCGAGCTGCGGGTGCTGGCGCATATTGCCAATGATACCGTCATGCAGGAGGCCTTCAAGAGCGGTCTGGATGTCCACACCGTCACCGCGTCCCAGGTCTTCGACGTGCCCTTCGAGGAGGTCACCAGCCTACAGCGGAGAAACGCCAAGGCGGTCAACTTCGGCATCGTCTACGGCATTTCCGAGTTTTCTCTGGCGGAGGATCTGGGTGTCAGCCGCTGGGAGGCCAGGGACTATATCGACTCCTACCTCGACCACTATCAGGGTGTCCGCAGATATATGAAGCAGGTGGTCATTGACGCCCGGGATACGGGCTATACCCAGACCATCTATGGACGCCGCCGGAGCATCCCGGAGCTGAAATCCAGCAATTTCAATGTCCGCAGCGGTGCCGAGCGCATCGCGCTGAATACGCCCATCCAGGGCACCGCCGCCGACCTCATCAAGCTGGCCATGATCCGGGTGGACGCGGCCCTTCGGGAAAACTTTCCCGAAGCGAAGCTGATCCTCCAGGTGCATGACGAGCTGATCGTGGAGTGCCCCGAGTCCATCGCTCCGGAGGTTGCCCGGCTGGTCAGCCGGGAGATGGAGCAGGTTGCCGTCCTGAACGTGCCCTTGACCGCCGAGGCCAAGTGGGGAAAGAGCTGGTACGACGCAAAATGATCGAGATCGTAAGAATGAATGAAACCCACGTGGCTGCCGTGGCGGAGCTGGAGAAGCAGAATTTCTCCGAGCCCTGGTCGGAAAATTCCGTCCGGGGGGAGCTGACCAATGCCCTGGCATTGTGGCTGGTGGCTTTGGACGGGGAGACCGTCGTGGGCTATGTGGGCAGTCAGACGGTGTTGGGGGAAGCGGATATGATGAATATTGCCGTTGCCGATTCCCACCGCCGCCGGGGCATCGCCCGCCTTCTGGTGCAGGAGCTGATTGCCCGGCTGGACGCCACCATGCTGACGCTGGAGGTGCGCGCCTCCAATGCCCCCGCCATCGCCCTTTATGAGTCCTTGGGCTTTACCCAGGTGGGACTTCGCAAAAATTACTACCGAAAACCCAAGGAAGACGCTCTGATCCTGAGAAAGGAGTGGAATCATTGAACATTTTAGCAGTGGAATCCAGCTGCGACGAGACCGCCGTTGCCATCGTCCGCGATGGCCGTGAGATCCTGACCGACTGCATCGCCAGTCAGGTTGCCGAGCACCGCATCTACGGCGGCGTCGTCCCCGAGATCGCGTCCCGCAAGCATGTGGAGGCCATCTACGGCCTTGCCGACGAAGCCCTGATGAAGACCGGCCTGACCCGCTCCGACATCGACGCCGTGGCGGTGACCTATGCCCCCGGCCTGATCGGTGCGGTGCTGGTGGGCGTGAACTTCGCCAAGTCCGCCGCCATGGCCCTCGGCAAGCCCCTGATCCCCGTGCACCACATCCGGGGCCACATCGCCGCCAATTATCTGGCCTTCCCCGACCTGAAGCCCCCCTTCCTGTGTCTGGTTGTCTCCGGCGGACACACCATGATCGTGGAGGTCGAGGACTACACCAAAATGCGCATCCTGGGCACCACGCTGGATGACGCGGCGGGTGAGTGCTTCGACAAGGTGGGCAGAGTTCTGGGCATGCCCTATCCCGGCGGTGCGGCTCTGGACAAGGCCGCCCAGGCGGGCGATGACACCCGCTACCCCATGCCCCGGCCCAAGCCCGGCGAGAATCCCTACGACATGAGCTTCTCGGGCCTGAAGACTGCGGCCCTGAACACCATCCACCACGCCCAGCAGGTGGGTGAGGACATCGACATCCCCGGCCTCTGCGCCAGCTTCTGCGCCGCCGTGTCCGATACCCTGGTACCCAGAGTGGTCATGGCTCTGAAGGAGACGGGGCACAAGCAGCTGGCCGTTGCCGGCGGCGTGGCCGCCAACTCCCGGATCCGCCGGGATATCCTGGCAGCAGCTGAAAAGCTGGGTGTTCAGGTCTATCTGCCGCCCCTGAGCCTCTGCGGCGACAATGCCGCCATGATCGGCTCCCAGGCCTACTACGAGTACCTGGCGGGCAACACCGCAGGCATGGAGCTGAACGCCTACGCCACAAAGTCCATCCTGGGCGAGACCCTTTGATCGATAATGCAGGAGCATCCAAATGCTCCTGCATTTTTCGTATCTTGTTTCAGATGAATGAAATTTCCTGCATAAATATCCGAAGCAAAATACCGGAAGCTGTCGAACTGCTCCGAATAATCGGGAAAAGACTGCAGCTAGTTGAAAAGCCAGGATTTACGCGGGAGAAACAGGGGAGGGGAGTTGTGGAAAAGCCTGTGGAAAGTGTGCATAACTTTTTGTATAATCCGGGCATATCCTGTCGGGAGTGATCGAAGAAGGGGAGCAGAACCGAACTTTTCCGGCAGGATCCCGGTGAGACCATGCAGCAAAAGCTGTTTCCGTCCCTGCCTGAGCCGCTTGACAACCGGGCGCAGGGTGATACAATAGAGCCAGAAACAAAGGGGGTATCATCATGCTCGACATTCTCACCCGGGCGGGCAGCTTCATCGCCATCATCGTCCTGGGCTACATTCTGAAAAAGGTCGGCATCTTCAGGCAGGAGGACTTCGGCGTCCTTTCCAAGATCACCATCCGCATCACCCTGCCCGCTGCCATCATCACATCCTTTGCAGGCAAGCAGATCGATCCGAGCCTGCTGATCCTGCTGGCCCTGGGCATCCTCTGCGGCGTGGTATACATCTGCCTGGGCTTTCTGCTGAACCGGAAGAATTCCCGGGAGCAGCGGGCCTTCGACATCCTGAATCTGCCGGGCTACAACATCGGCTGCTTCACCATGCCCTTTGCCCAGAGCTTCCTGGGCCCCATGGGCGTCATCGCCACCAGCCTCTTCGACAGCGGCAATGCCTTCATCTGTCTGGGCGGTGCCTTCGGCGTGGCCTCCTCGGTCAAGGACGGCAGGGGCTTCGACTTCAAGCGGATCGTGAAGGCTTTGGGCAAGTCCGTGCCCTTCGTGACCTATCTGCTCATGGTGCTCCTGAATCTGCTGCGCATCAGAGTGCCCGGCCCCGTTGTCGAGTGTGCCGGGATCATCGGTGGCGCCAACTCCTTTATGGCCATGTTCATGATCGGCGTGGGCTTCAAGCTGGATCTGGGGGATAAGGGGCAGCTTGGGAAGATCATCAGGATCCTGGGTGTCCGCTATGGTATGGCAGTTCTCTTCGCTCTGGTCTTCTATTTCGCCCTGCCCTTCGATATCCAGGTTCGTCAGGCGTTGGTTATCCTGGTCTTCAGCCCCATCGGCTCCGCCGTTCCTCCCTTCACCGCCGAGCTGGGCGGCGACACCGGATTGAGCAGTGCCATCAACTCCATGGCCATCGTCATCAGCATCTGCATCTATGTGGTGCTGCTGAGCGTGATGCTTTGAGCAGCAACAGCCCCATCGGCCGATGGGGCTGTCGTTTTTGTCAGAAAATCCTGCCCGGGATCGGAAATGATGTGAAAAAATCCAATTTACAATTCCAATAAAATCATGTATACTAAATTAGTATGGGTATGTATGCCCGGATGAGAAAGTCAATCGCATTCTGCCGCAGCCGCGGCAGTCGGATAGGAGAATCGCTGTGAAACGAATCAATGTTTTACTTTCACTCGTGCTGGCCGCAGCAGTGGGCTTGTTTGGCGTGTATCTGCTGTGGATCCACAACAATCTGGATACCACCGGCCCCGTTATCACCATCGATGAGGAGCTGCTGGTGATCTCCGTAGAGGATCCCGAGGAGGCGCTTTTCCAGGGGATCACCGCCGTTGACGATCGCAGCGGCGATGTGACCGGGTCGCTTTTGGTGGAGAGCATCTACGGCATCAATGAGGACAACCTGACCAACGTGGTCTATGCCGCCTTCGACCATGCCGGAAACGTGAGCAAGATCGCCCGGCAGATCTGCTATGACGACTACCGGCATCCCCGTTTCGAGCTGTTCGGCTCGCTGACCTTCCCCGCCGATTCCGGCTACGATGTGCTGGATTTCGTGGGGGCCAGCGATGTGATCGAGGGCGATATCCGCCGCCGCGTCCATGCCACCCTGGTGAGCGATACCAAATCCCTGAACGAGGTCGGTACGCACAAGGTTCGCTTTCAGGTGACCAATTCCCTGGGCGATACCGTGGAGCTGGATCTGCCTGTGGAGGTCTACGATCCCCAGTGGTATTCCGCACGGGTGGAGTTGGAGGAGTATCTGATCTACATCAAGCAGGGCAGCAGCTTCCGCGCGGAGGACTATCTGAAGACCTTCCTGCTGCGTGGCGATGAGATCGATCTGAGTTACCGGATCCCGGAGGATGTGGTCTGTGAGATCAACGGCACCGTCAATACCCAGGTGCCCGGCGTCTATGACATCGATTTTATCCTGTCGAAGAATGTGAATCTGGAGACCTTCAGCGGTCAGGCCAAGCTGATCGTTGTGGTCGAGGAGTAAGGAGGGCGGACATGGAAAACGAGAAAGAAGTACAGCCCTATCAGAAATCGCTGATGTCCTTCGATCCCATCGTCCTGTTCCGGGATGCCGCAAGAAAATGGCTCCTGGTGGTGGTGGTCGCGGTGATCTGCGGTATCGGAGCCTATATCTATACGGACAGCGGCTATACCCCCTGGTACACCACGGAGGCGACTTTGGTTCTGACGACCCGGGACAGCTCCTCCACCGTTTATAACAATCTGGATTCCACCTCCAGTCTGGCCACAGTCTTCACGGAGATCCTCAACAGCTCCGTCATGCGCAACAATGTCCTCGATGAGCTGCAGATGGATTCCTTCAACGGCGCCATCAGCGCGTCAGCCATCGAAGCGACCAACCTGCTGACCGTCCGGGTCATGGCCCGGGATCCCAGGACGGCGTTCCGTGTGATCGAGGTGCTGCTGGAGCGTCACGAGATGGTGACCTATGCCGTCATGGGCGATATCGTCCTGGAAGTGCTGGAGCCGCCCACGATTCCGATGCGCCCGTCCAACTCGGTGGATTCGGCCTCTTCCATGAAGAAGACGATGGTGCTGGTGGCTGCGGGCATGTTCGCCCTTCTTGTCGTATTGTCCTATTTCAAGGATGTGGTGCGCAGCAAGGAGGAGGCAGAGCAGAAGCTCGACTGCTGGTGCCTGGGCGAGATCTACCACGAGCGCAAGAAGCGAAAGCTTGGTGACGTCCTGCGCCGCAGGAAGCAAAGTATCCTCATCACCCATCCGGAGACCGGCTTCCGCTATGTGACTACCATGAGTAAGCTCCGCCGCCGGGTGGAGCAGCATATCCACAAGGGCAAGGTATTGATGGTCACCTCCGTCATGGAGAACGAGGGCAAGTCCACCGTCTCCACAAACCTGGCCCTGGCCATGGCGAAAAAGTATCAGAAAGTCCTTTTGATCGACTGCGACCTGCACAAGCCTGCCTGCCGCAAGATCATGGACAGTGAGCTGCCCGCCTATTTCACCCATGATGTGATCTCCGGCAAGGTCAAGCTCAAAGAGGCCGTCTGCACGGACAAGCTCAGCCGCATGGACATGCTCTTCGCCAAGCACTGTACCCCCCAGGAGGCCGGTGACCTCATCAACTCCAAGGGTCTGCCCGAGCTGCTGCGGCAGGCGAGGGAGCTGTACGACTTCATTATCATCGACCTGCCCCCCATGGCGATCGTGCCCGATCCCGAGGCGGTCATGGAGCATGTGGACGGCAGCCTGTTGGTCATCCGTCAAAATGGCGTCCGTGTTCCCGATCTGAACCGTGCCGTGGCAGATCTGCAGCGCGGCAAGGCCAAGCTGCTGGGCTGCGTCATCAATAATGTACATTCCACCGGCATCCTGTCCGGTGAAGGCTATGGCACCGGCTATGGCCGCTACGGCGGATACGGCCGCTATGGCCGCTATGGTAAATACGGTCGTTACGGCGCCTACGCCGCCAAACAATCTGAGGAATAAGGAGGCCGGATCATGGATGAAAAAGAACTGACGATCCCGAAAATAGACCTGATCTTCATCTTCCGTATCTGGCTGCGTTACGCGAAGCGATTCTGGGCCATGGCCCTGGTCCTGGCGTTCCTGTGCGCGGGAGTCCTGGGCTATACCGGCTACCGGGCCTATACCCCGGTGTATGAGGCTTCGGTCTCCTTCACCGTGAAGGTGGCCAATCCCCTCTATGCCAGCATCAACGCCTATAACAACGCCACCGCCACCCAGCTCAACGCCACCTTCCCCTATATCCTGCGCAGTGCCATCCTGCGGCAGCGGGTCAGCGAGCATCTGGGTGTGGGAAGCATCCCCGGCGTGACCACGACGGTGCTGCCCAATTCCAACATCTTCACCATGCGTGTGCGCGATACGAACCCGGAGCGTGCCTATCGGGTGCTCCAGGCGGTCATTGAATGCTATCCCCAGGTGGCGGACTACGTGGTCGGCGCCACGAAGCTGACCATGCTTGACGACAGCGGTGTTCCCACGAAGCCTGTCTACGACCTGGATCTGCGGGATTCCCTGATCCTGGGCGCGGCTGGCGGTGTGCTGATCTGGGCGGCCTTCATGCTGCTGCTGACCTTGAGCCGCCGTACGGTGCACAACGAGGATGAGCTGAAGCGGACGATGAACTACCCGTGTCTGGGCATCATCCCAGCCACAAAGGTGGTGGGCCGGGACAAGCGCTGCCCCCTGATCCACCATGACAACGGCAAATTCGGCTTTGCCGAGTCTGTGCGGCTGCTGCAGATCCATGTGCAGAAGGAGATGGATGCCCAGAATAAGAAGGTCATCATGGTCTCCGGCGCGATCCCCGGCGAGGGCAAGACAACCATCGCGGTGAACCTGGCCATCGCCTATGCCAAGAAGGGCCACCGGACGCTGCTGGTGGACTGTGATATGTACAATCCCTCCGTGGTCAAGTCCCTGGATGTGAACGAGCCCCGCTCCATGAAGGAGTATATGGCCGGTACCATCACCGCCAAGGAGCTGCTGCGCAAGACCAGCATCCGGCATCTGTATTGCCTGCCCACGGACGTGGACTTCAAGGATGTGGGTGCCAAGGCGTCCCTGGACAAGCTGCTTCGGGCTGCCAGGGAGACCTTCGACATCATCATCATGGATACGCCGCCCTGCTCCTTGATGGTGGATGCGGCAGAGCTTGCCGATGTGGCGGACTGCGCCCTGATGGTCATCCGTCAGGACTACGCCTCCCGCGCCCAGATCATGGAGGGCGTGCACCTGCTGACGGACAATGGTCTGCCCCTGATCGGCTGTACCATCAACGGTGTGGTCGGCAACCTGGCTACCTCCGGCTATAAGTACGGCAATGGCTACGGTTACGGCTATGGCTACGGATATGGCTACGGCTACGGCTATGGCTACGGTTACGGCAGCGGCTACGGCTACGGAAGCAAGAAGCACGATTCTGACTGAAATGATACGGGACTCCCCATTTTGGGGAGTCCTCTTGTCATTTTTTGCCCGGAAAGAGGGCAGAAAAGTACTATATTTTGTGGTTAATTTCATTGACAAATACAGAATGCAGACGTATAATGTAGGTTGAAATAATGGCTGACTATGTACATATGACCGGTGCCGATGCCGTTGGAAGGGCTTTCCCTTTGGTATTCCGCTGGGCACGGTCATAGTGCCGGAAGTAAAGCCGGTAAGCGCGGAAGCGAATGCGGCCAGGCACAAGGCAAGGGAGGTAATACCACAATATGCACAAGAAAATATGGAGTACCCCCGGCAAGGCTGCTGTCGTGCTCGTCCTGCTTGGCGTTCTGATCGCCGCGGGCCTGTTCGCGTCCATGGGCAGCCCGGATGCGCCGGACAGCGAGCTGAACGCGCCGCCCGGAGCCGGTACGCGGCCGACGACCCCTCAGTCGCCGGAGACCACCGCTCAGACACTGCCCGGGGCAGTGGAGCCGACGGATCCCATTCAGACCGGGGGAGAGACGGAGCCGACCCTTTCAGTGGCGCTGCCCTCCGAGCCGGAGCTGCCGGATGAGCCCGAGGAGCCCGAGGAGCCCCAGTACACCGGTCTTCTGGAGCTGCCATATCTGACAGCCGACGGCCTGCTTTCCGTGGATTCCGTGTTCCCCTTTTCCGGCATGAACCCGGACGACGGCATGGAGGAGGGGACTGATCTGGCTGCGATCATGGTGACCAATGTCTCCGATTCCCACCTGACCCGTGGGGAGCTGACGGTGACCATGGCGGACGGCGTCGTGGCGAGCTTCCTGGTTCAGGATCTGCCCGCCGGAAAGAGCGCACTGGTCTGTGACCGCAGGAGCACCGTGCTGAAGGATCCGGAGCTCTGTACGGACATCGTCTGCGAGGCAGAATTTGCCGACGAGGATGTGCTGCGCACCGATGAGCTGTTCTATGTCCTGGACGGCATGGAGATCACCCTGACCAATCTGACCGCTGAGACCCTCACCGGGATCGAAGTGTACTGCCATACAGTCCTCGATGCGTCTTACCTCGGAGGCTGTGTCTATCGTTATCCTGTAGATGTGCTGCCTGCGGGACAGAGCACCACCATCCTTGCGCTGGATTGTTTCCTGGGTGCAGAGGTGGTGCGGATCACCGCCGGCGGCTGAACGTATTATTTGAGAGGAGTTATCCAGTATGAAAACCTACGTCAAACCCCAATTGTTTTTTGAAAGCTATGAGCTGTCCCAGAACATCGCCGCCTGCGGCTACGACATGAACAGCAGCTTCGGTTCCTGCACCGCCAAGGTGGATCCTTCGCACGGTCTGCCTGATTTAGGCATTACTTTCTTTTTGGAGACGCAGGGAGCATGTGATGTCACGCCCCAGATCTACTGCTATGAGAATGGCTCCGGCGATGTTGCCTACCGGCTGTTCAATTCCTGAGCGGGGAACCGTGCAGATCCGGAAGAGGGGGGACGGCATATGATCGTAAAATCGCCCGTCCCGAACTATCAGCTCACGGACTATCTCTACAACAAATCCAGCCAGCGTCTGATCCCCCTGAGCGGTACCTTTGAGCTGTCGCCGGTGTGCAATTTCGACTGCCGGATGTGCTATGTCCGAAAGACCCCCCGGGAGGTTCGGGAGAGCCCCAGACCCATCATGACTCTGGAGGATTGGCGTACCGTCGCCCGGGAGGCTCTGAACGCGGGAACGCTGTTCCTGCTGCTCACCGGCGGCGAACCCCTGCTCTGGCCCCATTTCTGGACGCTCTACGAGGAGCTGGTGGACATGGGCTTCCTGGTGGCCATCAACACCAACGGCTCGATGATCGATGAAGCCGCCGTGGAGCGGTTCCGCCGCCGTCCGCCGAGACGGATCAACATCACCCTCTACGGCGCCGGAGATGAGAGCTACCGCCGCCTGTGCGGCGTGGACGGGATGTTCTCGAAGGTCGATCGGGGCATTCGGATGCTGACGGAGGCCGGGATCCTGGTCAAGCTCAATTGCAGCCTGACGCCCCAAAACGCCGCCGATCTGGAGGCCATCACGGCCTATGCCCGGGATCGGCAGCTGCTTTTGTCCGTGGCGACCTACATGTTCCCGCCCATCCGCCGGGATCCGAACCGGATCGGGGAGAACGAGCGCTTCACACCGGAGGAGACGGCCCGCTACCGTCTGCGCTCCTATGAGCTGCAGTGCAGCCGGGAGGAGTATCTGACCTACCTGCAGCACCTGCGGGACGGTTATGTGGATCCCCCCGGACTGGAGGAGGGCTGCGTCGACCCGGTGGACGGAAAGATACGCTGCCGGGCGGGCAAGGCCACCTTCTGGATCACCTGGGACGGCTGGATGACGGCCTGCGGCATGATGCCCGAGCCCCGGGTGGAGCTGCGGGGCAGACCCTTCGCCGAAAGCTGGGGCGAGCTGACCCGGGCATCCGCCGAATGCAGGCTCTCCGGTGTCTGCGACAAGTGTCCGAATGTGCGGGTATGCCATCCCTGTGCAGCCATGGCCGTGGCGGAGACGGGCTCCTACTCCGGGATTCCCCGCTTCCTGTGCGAGGTGACCCAGGAATGCCGCCGGATCGCCGCGCAGACCCTTGCGGGGCAATAATTGTCTTCGTGACAATGAATATAGATCGTTCGTTTTTTGTAAATCAACCAAGGAGGTAACGAATATGAACAAGTTCAAGCGGATCGCTGCGCTGGTTCTGGTCGTGTGCATGGTGCTCAGCTTCGTGCCTGTCAGCGCCAGAGCGGCGGACTCCTCCAACGGGGACTTCATCCGCGTCTACCATGTGGACGCCGGACGAAAGTACTTCTCCGTGGATGAGCTCAAGGAGATCATTGATACCATCAGTGAAAACCACTACACCCATCTGGAGCTGGCCATCGGCAACGAGGGTCTGCGCTTCCTGCTCGACGACATGAGCGTGGGCAGCTACTCCAGCGAGGATGTCACCGCAGGCATCCAGGAGGGCAATCGCAATTACAACACCGGAAAGAAGTACTCCACCTCTGTCAACGAGCTGACCGAGGAGGAGATGGATGAGATCATCGACTATGCTGCCGAAAAGCACATCGAGATCATCCCCCTGCTGAATACCCCCGGCCACATGAACGCCATCCTGGACGCCATGGAGTATCTGGGTATCTCCAATCCTGCCCATGGCTATAAGAAGTCCAGCTGGAGCTACACCTACTCCGCCACCACGGTCGATCTGACCAACGGCGAGGCCATGGAGTTCGTGATGGAGTTCGTCTCCAAGTATGTGGATTACTTCGCATCCAGAGGCTGCACCTACTTCAACCTGGGTGCTGACGAGTATGCCACCGATCTTTACAACGAGGGCGGCTTCGGCAAGCTTCAGGATGCCGGCCTGTATGACGAGTTCGTTGTCTATCTGAATGATATGGCCGCCATGGTCAAGGATGCCGGTTTGAAGCCCATCGCCTTCAACGACGGCATCTACTTCAACAGCAAGACCAGCTACGGCACCTTCGACACCGACATCATCGTCGCCTACTGGTGCGGCGCATGGGGCGATTTCAAGGTCACCTCCGTCGATTTCCTGATCGGCAAGGGCCATAAGATCCTGAACACCAACGACAAGTGGTACTACGTTCTGGGCCGCAACGGCTCCGATACCTACGGCTATGTCAACTCCAAGGCCAACACGGCCAGCGTCAAGGTGAACACCACCTCCGACAACAGCAAGACCATCACCGCCGAGGATTTCGAGGGCGCCATGCTCTGCCTGTGGTGCGACGACCCCACCGTCAGCTATGCTGACAACAAGGCCAAGGCCGTGGAGCTGGTGCAGAACCTTTCCGTCAATAACCCCGATTACTTCGTTCCCTACGAGGAGCCCGAGGTTCCCACCGAGCCCTCTGAGCCCGTGGAGACCGAGCCCACTGAGCCCACCGAGCCCGAGGATGTGACCGTCAGCGACGGTGAGATCTCCGTCTCCGCCCCCGGCCTGACCGACGTCACCATCACCGAGGTGGAGGCCCCCGCCATCGAGGGCGCTGTCGAGGTCATTGCCTATGATGTGGCGCTGTCCGGCGCCGAGGGCGCCTACACCGGCGAGGCCACCGTCACCGTCCCCGTTCCCGGCCATTGGGTCAGCGTCCTGGGCGGCGTCCTGGCCAGCGACAGCGGCGAGGAGATCCTGGGCATCTCCGGCAAGCTGGAGAATGGCTTCTTCACCTTCACCGTCCCCCACTTCTCCGAGATCGTGGTCTATGCTGCCACCGAGAAGACCATCGACCTGGTCATCGGCGAGTCCAGGGAGGAGTTCCTGGCCGGTGGTGACTATACCGGCGACATTCCCAACTGCGGCATCAATGAGACCATCGCCACCGTCACCGCTTCCAGAGTGGAGCAAGAGGCCGAGACCTATTGGGAGCTGGTCACTGACGGCGTTAACGGCATCGAGGCTGGCAAGGAGTATGTGATCGTCAACAGCAATGGCAATTCTGTCTATGCCCTTACCCGCACCGGTGAAACGAGCAGCAGGTTGACTACTGCGCTCAACGGCGATAGCCGCCGGATCACCACTACCGTACCCGACAATGTTGTTTTCACATTCGAGGCAGCTGGCAGTGATTGGTACCTGAAGGACAGCAACGGTACTTACCTCTATCCGGATGCAACACGTGGTATTATCCGTTGGAATTTCAGCTTGGCGTCTAGTAAGACTACTGGGCAGGCGGTTCGGGTTTCCGGAACGAATTCTGTAACCATTAGCAGAGACGTCACTAGTAGCTATAGTGGTAGTACTACAGCCTATATTCACTATAACAGTGGATACGACGGCGCAAGCTCTTCTTCCGACCTCTACCTGTACGAGAAGGTCGTCAAGGAAGCCAAGAACGACACGAAGCTGACCTTTACCGGTGTTTCTGCCGGTACCACCACCGCGATCATCGGCGGCGTGGAGTACACCATCAATGTCTCCCGCAAAGAGGTCGATGTCGCCATGGTCGTTGGTGAAGAGGTGACCTTCACCCAGAGTGCAGTTATCACCGATGCACCCGAATACTCCCTGAGCGGCATCGTGGAAACCGCTGTCAACGGCAAGGACGTCACCTTCACCGCAAAGAATGTCGGTGAGGTCGATGTCACCCTGGGTGATACCATTTATCACATCATCGTCACCACGGAGAACTTTGACGCCGCAGAGAATGTGAAGATCGAGTTCTGGCATACCAACCATACCGTCACCCCTGCTGATCCCACCGGCTACACGACCGGTACCGATACCAAGGGTGCCCAGTTCTATCAGTTGGAGCTGGACGCCAGAACCGCCTACAAGAAGGACGGTCTGGTGCTGAAGGAAATCGTACCCAATGCGGGTAAGAACTCCGATGGCAAGGAAGTCCGCCCCTGGAAGGGTGTCGTGGTTCCTTATGTCGAGAAATTCAATTTTTACATGGATAACGAGAGCATTGAGACTATGGACCATGGTCATCAGACCACCGCAGCCGGTCACGACCGAACGGCTTCCGGCCCTGCTTTCCAGTACATCCGTTACTGGGCAGGCAAGTGGGAGGTCTCCGCAGACCGTACCACCTGGATCGAAGTCGATATGTCTGCTAACAACAGTACCAAGAACCGCAAGACCATGCAGCTGGTCTGCTACTACCTCCAGTTCACCGAAGTCACCGATGAGGTCGAGACTCTGGTCGTTGACTGGGGTGAGGTTCCTGCGACCGGTACCGGCGGCTATAATTCTTCCAACTTCGTTCTGCTTGACTACGCCGTTATGTATCCCAATGGCCAGCGTACCCCCGCGCTGAATGGCTTCCCCATTGCCGACCGTACCCAGGCCTTCCATTGCGATCCAAACGATAAGAACACCGTTTTCCAGTATAACAATGGCTCCTCTAGAACTTGGTACAATAACTACCGTTGGGTCAAGTCCGTCCTTGCGGTTGAGACCTCTGAGTATGAGGTTTATATGATCACACTGACGCCCACCAGCGACACCCGTAACGTGTCGTTGGGCGACACTGCTAGTTCAATCAAGAGTAACTACAATTACGGCGGTACCGAGAAGGTCGTCTGGGTCGATGACATGGCCAATCTGGGCAAGTTCTCCGATGAATCTCTCTGGTACGAGCCCATCTCCGGCAAGGATGAATTCAAGTTCCATGTGGGCGGCGAGCCCGTTGTCGAGGGTATCGAGATCTTCAACCGCCATGGTATGCTGGTGACCTACTACCTGCGCGCCAAGGTGACGGATGATTCTCTGACTGTCCACTATGTTGACGTCACCGATCCCGACAGCCCCATCGAGTTCTACGATTACAACATCGCGGTCAGCTCCGGTGTCACCTTCGACCCCAACATCAGCCGCAATGACAGCAACCCCAACAGCGATCTGATCAACGGTACTGTCACCAATACCACCGGCAAGGAGCAGACCGTTTCCGCTGACCTGACCACGCTGACGGAGATCGGTGCCCAGTACACCCACTCCGATTACACCTGTATCCGGGTCGAGCGCAGCGAGGACGGCAAGAACGTCTACATCTACTACGAGTTCCGTCCCGTCATCGCCTATGTCGTGGACTTTGGTCTGCCCATCAACATCAAGCCCTCGGATCTCGATCCGATGCTGAATGATTCCAATGTCACGGATATTGCCTTCTCCGGCAGCCCCTACACCGAGTATGGCTATCTGACCGATAATGGCAAGAGCGTCGATTACGAGCCCATCAAGGTCATGCATGACCGGGACTTCTTCACCCTGCTGGTTACCACCACCGTAGAGGTGGGCGAATTGACCACGGATCGGAAGGTTCCCTTCCGTGTCTACGTCTATCCTGCGACCACCGTGTATTATGACGAGATGTATGTCAATTATGGTGCGGGTTGGTCTGCTGAGGGCGAGACCACCGGTTATCAGGAGACTCAGTTTGCTGGTGACAACGGCGTCGACCGCACCAACGCTGCGAAGCCCCACTACGGCTACAACGGCACCAAGTACAACGGTGAGACCGGCATGTCCAACGGCACTGAGGTCACCACCTCTATGAACAATGCCACCGCTGAGTTCACCTTCACCGGCACCGGCGTGGACATCTACGCCAACTGCTTCACCGACACCAGCGACGCCATCGTTCTGGTCTATGACAGCAACGACAAGATCAAGAAGTACTACCAGGTCAAGACCGAGACCCTGAGCGGTACCTCCGGCACCACCGACGAGCAGGAGGTCGAGTCCTTCGGCCTGCCCGTGGTCTCCGTCGAGATGGCTGAGCACGGCACCTACCGCGTGGTCATCAACCACTTCCAGCGCGTCGCCGGAAGAGCCCTGCGCATCGACGGCTTCCGGGTCTACAACACCCTGGCCAACACCGCGACTACCGCCTACGCTGCCTCCGAGCGCAGCCCCGAATTCGTGGAGCTCCGCGACCAGGTTCTGGCCGCTCTGAATGTCACAGTTGATGACACCGACATCTACGACTATCAGAATATGGCCCAGCAGATCATCGACGCCGTTTACGGCGGCGCGGATACCGGTGCCATGGGCGCTGTCCTGCTGAGCAATGGCGGTGTTGACCGCGCTGACCTGCTGAACAACGGCCCCAAGAACGAGCTGTTCCTGTGGCCCGGCGAGACCGTCTCCTTTGACCTGGGCAGCAACGTGGCCCAGCTGGGTATGAAGGCCGTTGACAAGGCTGCCACCTACTCCGTGAACGTCGGCACCGCTGCCCCCGTTACCGGCACCATCTCCACCTGCGTGGATATGTTCTATGTGCCCGACGCCACCGGCGAGGTCATCATCAAGAACGAGAGCGGCGGCATCCTGTCCATCACCAAGCTGAAGGTCTTCGGCAGCAAGTCCGCCGGTGAGGCCCTGCAGCCCGTCAGCGTGGAGCTGATTACCCGGGCTCTGGAGGTCATGAGCGGCGTTACCATGCCCGAGCCCGTCAATCCCTTCGTGGATGTGGCCGAGGGCAGCTGGTACTATGACAGCGTCCTGTGGGCTGTGGAGAACGGCATCACCACCGGCGCCGACGCCAGCCACTTCCTGCCCGATGCCATCTGCCAGCGCGCTTCCGTGGTCACCTTCCTGTGGCGTGCCGCCGGCAGCCCCGAGCCCGAGTCCACCGTCAATCCCTTCGTGGATGTGACCGAGGATGCCTTCTTCTACAAGGCCGTCCTGTGGGCCGTGGAGAATGGCATCACCAACGGTATGGACGCCACCCATTTTGCTCCCTTCAACTCCTGCAGCCGTGCCCAGGTCGTCACCTTCCTGTGGCGCGCCAAGGGCAGCCCCGCTGCCTCCGCTGGCAATCCCTTCACCGATGTGGCTGAGGGCCAGTGGTACACCAACGCCGTCCTGTGGGCCGTGAAGAACGGCATCACCAACGGCATGAGCAGCACCCTCTTCGGCGTGGAAAGCATCTGCAACCGCGCCCAGATCGTCACCTTCCTGTACCGCGCCAGCACCAAGTAAAGGCTGAATTATGAAATGACCGCCCCTGCTCCGGCAGGGGCGGTTTTTCTCACTGGGGATCGCAGACCTGCGCGGTGAGCGCAGAGATCTCGTAGGCCGTGCGCTCGCAGGGGACGTCATTTTGGTATTTTGTGTAGACCCGGCTCTGGAGCCGCCCGCAGAGCTCGATCCTGTCCCGGGTGTGGCACCGGCTGATCTCCTGGGCCGTCCGGCCCCAGAGGATGCAGGGTAAGTAATCCGCCCGCCGGAAGGCCCGGGGCACCGCCAGCATGGCATCGCAGATCTCCCGGCCCAGGGGCGTCCGCCGGAAGGTGGGCTCCCGGCACAGGCAGCCCCGCAGGGTCACATCGTTGATGGGCTCCCCGTCCTCCATCCGCAGACTGCATGCGAAGACGAAGATCATCAGATGCCGCCCGTGCTCGTCGGTGTGGTTGTGGGAGCGGATCTGGCCCTCCACCGTCATCCGCTCTCCACAGAGCAGCTCCAGACCCTCCAGCAGGGACAGCTCCGCTACCACCGGCAGGGTGTCCACCGCTCCGGACAGCCGGGGGACTTCCAGGAAGAAGCGGTAGAATTTTCGCCCGTGGTTCTCGTGGGAGAATTCCGGCAGCCCCAGCAGGTCGCCGCGCAGGATGATCCGATTTTCATGTTGTTCCATGTTACCACCTCAAATGCAGTTGTATGGAACAGCCTATGGCCCATCACCGGAAAAGAGAACCAAAGCCGCTCGGATCGCCCGCCCGCCGTCCAGGAAAGGCAGCGGCAGCAGATTGAACACCGTCTGCACCAGCCCTGCCGCTGCCAGCTCCGGGAATGCCCTCCAGGCCAGGATCGTCACCGCGCCCAGCCCCGGCCCGGCCAGAGCACACACCAGCTCCCGGCCCGGCTCCATGGGCTCCGTCATGATCCTGGCTCCGCAGGCATGCAGCTCGATCTGCCGGACCCGCCCGCCGGTGAGCCAAATGGCGGCCAGATGCCCCAGCTCATGCACCGCCGCCGCCAGCACCACCCCCGCCAGAAACCGCAGCGGGAACAGCAGCACCATCAGCCCCAGCACCAACCAGAACCCGCCGCGTACCTCAATGCCCCCGGATCGCCGCGCCCACATACCGCGCAAATGCCTCATACCACCCCTCACTCCCCATCAGTGCCAGCCCCGCCGCCAGCGGCAGCAGCGCCCAGTACCACCGCTTCCGCCGGGTTTTTCCATAGGATATCCGATACCCCATCTCCATCCCTCCCGTATATGCTACGCGGCGGAGAAGAATTCATGCCGGAATGCCCTTGACAACGGCGGCAGAATTCATTATAATAGACAGGCTATCGGGGTGTGGCGAAGCTTGGTATCGCGCATGGTTCGGGTCCATGAGGCCGCGGGTTCGAATCCCGCCACTCCGACCAGAAAAAAGCACGCTTCGGCGTGCTTTTTTCAATGAAATAAATCCTGGCGGATTTGTGAAATACGCTGACGCGTATGAAGTTGCTGGCGCAATGAAGTACGCTTCGCGTATGAAAGGATTTATTTCACTTCATTGCGAAGCAACTTCATGTCCGAAGGACACTTCATATTGCGTAAGCAATACTTCATTTTTGATATACAGAAATATCTATAAGTGTCTAAACGCGAAAGAAAAAGGGGCTTGCAATACAAGCCTCTTTTTTTCACCGCCTGTTGCAATTTTCCCCTTTGCGTCGTCTATGTAATTGAACCCAGACTATATTCATCCTCCCGCGCCCCCTTATCGGGCAGACAACAGAGAGAAGGGATCCAGTGAAAACCACACGACTCAAACAGATCAGTTCAGACCAGCAGTTCATGCTGGAGCTTTATGATACCTACAGCGCGTTCCTCTTCCACTGCGCCTGGAAGTATACCAGCTCACAGCCGGACTGCGAGGACATCATCCAGGACACCATGGTGCGGCTCCTGCGCAACATTTCGACCCTGCGCAGGCTCACGGAGAAGCAGACCTTTACATATTTGAGCCTCACCGTCCGGTCGGTCTACGCCGACCACGCCAAGTCCCGTGCCGCCCGGGAGATCCCCACGGATGATGAGACCCTCAGCCGTATGCGCACGGGTCAGAGCCACGAGGAGTGGGCCAGTGTCCAGTGGAACGTGGAGGTGCTCCGGGAGAATCTGGCCCAGCGGGACTGGCAGCTGCTGGAGCTGAAATACATCACGGGCTGTACCGACGAGGAGATCGCCGCCGAGGTGGGCTGCACACCGGCCAGCGTCCGCACACTGGTGACCCGTGCCCGCCAGCGGGCGCGGCTGCTGCTGAGCGGCGGGACGAGAAAGGAAGGGTGAAGGACATGAAAGTGAATCACAAGCTGGAGCTTCTGGATCAGTTCGACGACGCGGCCTTCGCGCTGATGATGGACGAATACGCCGAAGCCGAGGGCGAGCGGCTCCGCATGGAATTTGAAGAAGCCACCCGCGCCGGCCTGACCCCGGCCAAGCCCGACTCCCTGGACGAAAAGTGCCGCAAGCAAATCCGCCGGGAATTCGGCAAACAGCGCAGGCGGGAATATGCCGCCAGAGGAAAGTCCCTGGCTCTGCGGGCTGCGGCCTGTATCCTGGTGGCACTGTGCATTTCTGCAACGCTGATTATGTCGGTGGAGGCGTTGCGGGTACCATTCTGGCGGTTTTTGACGGAGGAGTATGGGGTTCGTACGGATTTTGATTTTACGAAAATGGATCAGAACAATAGTGATGCAGAAATCGACTTTGGCAAGTTTGAAAACCCTGTGGAGCTGCTTGCGCCTGAAGGTTATCACTGTGTCCGCAATGAAGTTGAGAACGGTAGAATCGACACACGATTTGAAAATAACGATGGACAGTTTATAGAAGTGACGATGCATTACGACAATACAGAACCACCGAATATGATTGAGGATGAGAGTAGTAAATATATTAATGTGTTGGGTAAGAAGGCGGAGTATTCGTTATGTTTTATCACCGACGAGGGCTGGTTGGTACAACTAATGGATTGGTATGATACGGAAATCGAAACTCATTTTTCCGTTGGAACAAATGGAATGGACGAAGGAGATTTCATACTATTCTGTGAACGAATAGTCGATTGTTATTATGGTGCTTCCATAGATAAACCGGCAGAAATGCCCGACGCACTGGAAGGTAAACTCCCGGAAACATATGAAAGGATATCTTTTCTTAACATGATGGGATTACCCCATGTGATATACAACAATGGTGAAATAAATATCTGCCTTAATGTAAATGAAATGGTAGGAGATCTTCAAACGTATGTCCCGGATCCCGCTGTTATCGAACGAACCGTTGCAGGATACGATGCTACTTTCATGCAAGGCGGCGATGAAATCGGCACGATATGGTATGACATGGAGAGAAAACTCTATTTCTACCTCAATACAATCAATATGCCCGAAGAAGACCACCTCGCCCTCTGCGAATACCTTGCCGAATACTACAAAAACGTGACCCTCCCCGCCGTTTCCACGGTGATCTGGGATTGAGCCGCCCGGCTCTGCGAACCAAATGTAGAACAAACGGAAAGCCTCCCCTGTTTGGCGTTAGCCAAATGGGGGAGGTGGCCCGCGTCAGCGGGTCGGAGGGGGCCATGTGTTGGTTGCCCCCTCAGTCGCTGCGCGACAGCCGCCTGCGGGCGGCCCCGTCGCAGCTCTGACAGTCCACTGGACTGTCATTCACTACTGCGACTGCGCTTCGCTTACCCCCATCCCTTACGGGACAGGGGAGCTTTTTTCATCCCAGATTCACTTCCTGACAGTGCATCGCCAGGGGGCACCCGGCACAGTTCGGCTTCCGGGCGGTGCAGACCTCGCGGCCAAAGAGGACGATCCGATGGCAGAAATCGTTGCTCTCTTCCGGCGGGAGAATTTCACGGAGCTGCCGCTCCACCTTTTCAGGATCCTTGCCCTTCGATAGCCCCAGCCGCCCGCAGATGCGGATGCAGTGGGTGTCGCAGACGATGGAACCGGGCTTGCCGTGGATGTCGCCCAGCAGGAGGTTGGCGGTCTTCCGGCCGATGCCGGGGATCCGCAGAAGCTCCTCCATGGTGTCGGGCACCCTGCCGCCGAAGTCGCGCAGGAGCATTTGACACCCCAGCACGATATCCCGTGCCTTGTGCCGGTAAAACCCGCAGGAGCGCACGTAATTCTCCACATCCGTGATGTCCGCCGCCGCCATGTCCTCCAGGGTCGGATAGGCCGCAAAGAGTGCCGGAGTCACCAGATTCACCCGGGCGTCCGTGCACTGGGCGGAGAGCCGCACGGCGATCATCAGCTCGTAGTCCTTCTGATAGTGCAGGGCACACAGGGCATCGGGGTAGCGGTTTTTGAGTATTTCAATAATGGCAGTTACTTTCTCTTTCATGGAAACACCTCAATTGTAGGGGTCGGCGTCCTCGACGACCCGTTTGGACGTTTAAGTTGCGGTATTGTTTTTAGAATAGCATAAATCAAAGAAAAATGGAAGTCCGAACTGTTGCCAAATCCGCACATTTGTGCTATAATGTCCAAAAACCACAAGGAGGGCGCATCATGTATCAGCCCCTGGCGGATCTGCTCCGCCCGACCACCCTAGACGAGGTCTTCGGTCAGGATCACATCCTGGCTCCCGGCGCGGTGCTGCGGCGGCTCATCGATTCGGGAAATGTCCCCAACATGGTCTTCTACGGCCCCAGCGGTACCGGCAAGACCACCGTTGCCAACATCATCGCGAAGAAGACCAACCGCAAGCTTTGCAAGCTCAACGCCACCACCGCCTCCACCGCCGACATCAAGGAGATCGTCTCTCAGCTGGATACCTTCCTGGCTCCCAACGGGATCCTCCTGTACCTGGATGAGATCCAGTCCTTCAACAAAAAGCAGCAGCAAAGCCTGCTGGAGTTCATCGAAAACGGCAAGATCACGCTCATCGCATCCACCACGGAGAACCCCTATTTCTACGTCTTCAACGCCATCCTCAGCCGCTCCACCATCTTCGAGTTCAAGCAGATCGATGCCCCCGCCGCCCTGAAGGCGGTGAAGCGGGCCGTTAAGTTCATGGAGGAGCGCACCGGTTTGACGGCAGTTCCCGAAAGTGGGGCTTTGGAGTACATCGCCGGAGCCGTGGGCGGCGACCTGCGCAAGGCTATCAACGCGGTGGAGGTGCTCTTCTCCGCAGGAATTCCCGAAGGGGATCATCTGCCCCTGACCCTGGCGGACGCGAAAGCCGTCACCCAGAAAAGTGCCCTCCGGGCCGACCGGGACGGCGACAACTATTACGATCTCCTGTCCGCCCTGCAGAAGTCCATCCGTGGCTCCGATCCCGACGCGGCCTGCCACTATCTGGCGCGGCTGCTGGAGGCGGGGCAGATGCAGTCCGCCTGCCGGCGGCTCATGGTGATCGCGGCGGAGGATGTGGGCCTGGCCTTCCCCCAGATCATCCCCATCGTCAACGCGGCGGTGGATATGGCGCTGAAGCTGGGCATGCCGGAGGCGCGGATCCCCCTGGGCGACGCGGCGATCCTGATGGCGACTTCCCCGAAATCCAACTCCGGCCACATCGGCTTCGATGCCGCTTTGGAGGATGTGCGAAAGGGCAGGGGACATGGCTTCCCCCGGCAGCTGCAGAACGTCCACGCGGACACCTTCACCCAGGAGCGGGAGCAGGGGTACCTCTATCCCCATGATTTCCCCAACCACTGGGTGCGGCAGCAGTACCTGCCCGACGACATCAAAAACGCGAAGTATTACGAATACGGCCCCAACAAGCTGGAGCAGGCGGCGAAGGCATACTGGGACATGGTCAAGGGAGGAAAATAACATGGACATTCGGGTCGGCGATATCATCACCATGAAAAAGCCCCATCCCTGCGGGGAAAAGCGGTGGCAGTGCCTGCGCACCGGCGCGGATTTTCGGCTGAAATGCATGGGCTGCGGCCACGAGGTCATGGTGCAGCGGCACAAGGCCGAGAAGAATATCAAGAATGTGGAGCATACCCAGGAATAACAGAACCGGCAGCCTTTCGGCTGCCGGTCGTTTTATGTTTCGGGCTTTTGATATTCCAGAATGTCCCCCGGCTGGCAGTCCAGTACCTCGCAGATGGCCTCCAGGGTGGAGAAGCGAATGGCACTGACCCGGCCGTTTTTCAGCTTGGAGAGGTTGACATTGGCCACGCCGACACGTTCTGACAGCTCGTTCAGCGACATCTTCCGGTCGGCCATGACCCGGTCAAGGCGCAAAATGATGGGCATTGGCGCACCTCCTCACAATGTCTCGTCCGCCAGGGTCTGGAGCTGCTCGCCCTGGCGGAAGACCATGGCGAGGATCACAAGCACCGCCGTCACGAAGAACCAGGCGGGGCGGAATTCGGGATGAATGAGAACATTTGTGATGGGGCCGGTGGTCAGAAGCTCGTGAAGGCCGTAGTGGTTCTCGATCAGGATCACGGAGAAGAGCATGGCGATGTTCTCCATCCAGCCAAGATAAAAGCAGTGCCAGGCCAGCTTCTGGATGTGACCTGCGATGCCCTGGCGGAAGGGCTGACCCAGCTCGATGGGCAGCAGGATGTGCTTCAGATCCCGGATGCACTGGCAGCTGATGACGGTGATGAGGACTGCGGATACCAGCTGCACCAGCTTCATGGACACGGCGGCATTGAGGTCGATGCCGAAGCCGTTTGCTGCATCCAGCGTCAGCCAGTCGATGGTCAGACCCATCTTCGCGGACAGGGCGGCGGGGTCGGTGAAGAGCTTGTACAGAACGGAAACATGGAATCCGGCGGCAAACAGACCCCGGAGGACGAGGAGCCAGAGGGCGGCGTTGAGGATCCAGTTGAGGGTTCGGGCAGATTTCTTCAGATCTTTCATGGGGAGCACCTCCTTGTTCTTTGTACTTCCATGGTAACAGAGCAAACGACGTTTGTCAACAATAATTTAATGACAAACGTTAAAAACTTAACGATAGCATATTCGATAACCGTAGAAACACAATGGAACTTGCGTTCATCCCCGGGGCGGTTGCGACTGCTTTTTCCCGCCCGGGGTGGTATCCTTTGGGAGCGGAAGGGGGGACGGGATGGTCATCTATCTGGATGCCTTCATGGGGCTGAATTTTCTGGTGGATCTGTGCCTGCTGCTGGGGGTGAACCGGCTGTCGGGGCATCCGCCGGGGGTCAAACGGGCGGCGGCAGCGGCGGCATTGGGCGGAGGCTATGCGGGGGCCTGTCTGGTTCCCGGTTTTACGTTCCTGGCGAATGGGCTTTGGCGGACGGTGAGTCTGGGGCTCATGGGCTGGACGGCCTTCGGGGCAGACAGGAGCGGTTGGTCTCGTTCGGTGCTGTTCGTGCTTCTGAGCATGGCACTGGGCGGTCTGGCGGTCACAATGGAGACCGGCGGCATGGGACTGGCCGTCTGCGCCGGGGGGCTTGCACTGCTGTGCCGGATGGGTCTGCGGAGCCGGGGACGGCAGTGCGTGGATGCGGCGGTTACATATCGGGGCAAAACGATCCGCGTTCGCGCCCTCCGGGACACGGGCAACACCCTCCGCGACCCCATCACCGGCGAGACGGTGACGGTGCTGTCGCCCGAAATCGGCATGCGGCTGGGTATCCCGGCGGAGGTTCTCCGGGATCCCGCAGGAGCCGTGGTGCCGGGGATCCGGCTGATCCCGGCCCGGACGGTGGGCGGCGGGGGACTGCTGGCGGCGGTGCGGTGTGAACAGGTGACCATCGGAGGAAGGGCAGGGGGGACGCTGGTGGCCTTTGCCCGGGAAAATTTCGGAAATGGGGAATATCAGGCGCTGACGGGGGGAAGCTATGGGTAAGCTCGTGGATTTTTTCGTGTGGATCGGACTGCTGAATGAAGAGCAAAGCATTTTCTACATCGGCGGCAGTGACGTTCTGCCGCCGCCGCTGAAGGGAGCGGAGGAGCAGAGGGCACTGGAGGGGCTGGAGAACGGGGAGGAAGACCAGAAGCAGCGGCTCATCGAGCATAACCTGCGTCTGGTGGTCTACATCGCCCGGCGGTTTGAGAACACCGGCGTCAATCTGGAGGATCTGATCTCCATCGGCACCATCGGTCTCATCAAGGCCATCGGCACCTACCGCCGGGACAAGAACATCCGCCTGGCCACCTACGCCTCCCGCTGCATCGAAAATGAGATCCTCATGCACATCCGCAAGATCGCGAACCAAAAAACGGAGGTCAGCCTGGAGGAGCCCATCAACATGGACGGCGAGGGCAACGAGCTGCTCCTTTCCGACATTCTCGGCACCGACGAGGATGTGGTCTTCCGGGGGCTGGAGGAGGATGTGGATCTGTGCTGTCTGCGCCAGGCTCTGGCGAAGCTGCCGGAGCGGGAGAAGGAGATCGTTGCCATGCGCTACGGTCTGGAGGGAAGGCGGGAGCTGACTCAGAAGGAGGTGGCGCAGCGCATGGGCATCTCCCAGAGCTATATCTCCCGGATCGAAAAGCGGATCATGCTGCGGCTGCGAAAAGAACTCAACAGGTTAACCGGTTGCGCTTAAAATGTGACACTTGCATTTTTCGATTCCGTATGATAAAATCGATATGGAAGTGTATCGATATGTTCGGAGGGAATTGTAAGAATATGGTACAACGCAAAGAGATTTCCAAGTCGGTGCTGAAGCGTCTGCCCGGGTATCTGGCATACCTCAAGAATCTGCCAGAGGATGCCCCGGCGCATATCTCTGCCACCGCACTGGCCGGTGCGCTCGGAATGGGGGAGGTGCAGGTTCGCAAGGATCTGGCACTGGTTTCCGACGGCGGCCGCCCAAAGATCGGCTACCTGCGCTCCGCTCTGGTGGAGGACATCGAGCAGTTTTTGGGTTATGACAATACCACCGACGCTATCATCGTCGGTGCGGGCAAGCTGGGCTGTGCGCTGCTTGGCTACGATGGCTTCGCGGAATACGGTCTGAACATCGTGGCGGCCTTTGACCGCACACCCCATGTGGATGATTCCGGCAAGCCGGTCTATCCCATGGAGAAGCTCCAGAGCTTCTGCAAGCGCAACAAGATCCTCATGGGTATCATCACCGTCCCAGCGCCCCACGCCCAGGAGGTGGCGAACCTGATGATCGAGTGCGGCATCAAGGCCATCTGGAACTTTGCCGCCGTCCATCTGGACGCGCCCGCCAATATCCTGATCCAGAATCAGAACATGGCAACCAACCTTGCGGTGCTGAGCATGCACCTGCAGGCCCAGATGAAACCCAAAAAGGATAAGGAATGACACGAACGCCGCAGCGATTGCTGCGGCGTTTTGCTTAAAAAAGTTATGAAAAACCCGCCGTTCCAGAGCCGGAACGGCGGGATCGTTTCTGTTAGAGGGAAGCCAGAACCTTCTTCACGCGCTCGCAGGTACGCTCATAGCCCAGGATCCGGGTCACGGTGTACAGGTCGGGGGAATTGGTCTTGCCGGTGATGGCCTGGCGGAGGATGGTGGAGACGTCGGCCACGGTGCCCTTGTAGGCATCGGGATTGGCCTTGTAAGCCTTCATGTCGGTGGTAAAGCCGATCTCCTCGGTGATGGCCTTGACCTTGCCGAACCAGCCATTGGAATCGTCGGCGAAGTCATAGACAGCCAGGTACTTCTCCAGGACGGTCTTGACCAGCGCGGCGTCGTAGGTATACTCGGGAGCGCTCAGCAGCTCGTCGTAGAAGAAGCCCATGTAATCCTTGGCGTCCTTCCAGGTGGCCAGATCCTTGCGGGGCTTCTTGCCGCCGCGGCCGATGGCCAGGATGGACTTGGTGTAGTCGGCATCACGGCTCAGCAGCTTGGCAAACTCGCCATCGAACTCCTCGGCCCACTCCAGCAGCAGGTCGTAGGCGGTCTCGGCAGTCAGACGGGAGATGACATTCTTGCTGACGTCCACCAGCTTGGCGTAGTCGAAGAGGGAACCGGCGGGGTTCAGCTTCTTGGGGCTGAACTTGAAGGTCTCGATGTCGGCATCGGGGTTGGCTCTGCGCCAGTCCTCGAAATTGGAGTTCAGGACAGTCATCAGATACTCCCGCATGGCCTGGACGGGGAAACCCTCGCCCTTGTAGTAGGTCAGTGCCAGCTCGGGATCCTTGCGCTTGGAGAGCTTGCGCTTGGAGTTGCCGTCCATCTTCATCAGCGGTCCGATGTGGACGTACTTGGGCAGCTTGAAGCCCAGGGCCTTGAACAGCTGGATGTGGAAGGGCAGGGAGGGCAGCCACTCGTCGCCGCGGACGACATGGGTGGTGTGCATCAGCTCGTCGTCGATGGCGTGGGCGAAATGGTAGGTGGGGATGCCGTCGGACTTCAGCAGAACGTTGTCCACATCGTTCTCGGTGATGGTCAGCTTGCCCTTGACGAGGTCGTCGAACTTGAACTGGTTGGCGATGGAGCCCTCGGAGCGGAAGCGGAGCACCCAGGGGTTGCCGGCCTCGATCTGGGCCTTGATCTCCTCGATGCTGCGGTCGCGCCAGATAGCGTACTTGCCGTAGTAGCCAAAGTTCTCCTTATTGGCCTCCTGCTGCTCGCGCATGGCGGTCAGCTCCTCCTCGGTGCAGAAGCAGGGATAGGCCTTGCCCTCGGATACCAGTTTCTTGGCGAAGACATGGTAGATGGAGGCTCGCTGACGCTGGCGGTAGGGGCCATAATTGCCGTTGTCACCGTCGATGGTGGCGCCTTCATCGAAGTTGATGTTGTAGTGGCGCAGGGAGTTGATGAGAACCTCCACAGCGCCGGGCACCTCGCGCTTGGCATCGGTGTCCTCCACACGCAGGAACAGCACACCGCCGGACTGGTGAGCCATGCGCTCGGAGATCATGCCCTGCACCAGGTTGCCCAGATGGACAAAGCCGGTGGGGGAGGGGGCCATGCGGGTGACGACGGCACCCTCGGGAACATCACGCTTGGGGAACCGGGCGTGGACTTCCTCGGGAGTCTCGGTGACATTGGGGAAGAGCAGCTCGGCAAGAGCAGTATAATCCATAGTAAAATACCTCGGTTTCATAATTTATCAATTTACTATAGCATTTGCCGGTGGAATTGTCAATTTCCTTGTTGGTTGAAATCGAAATCCCTTGTCAAATCCATAAAATCATCTTGTTATTTTTTGACGAATGTGCTAAGATATCTAAATAGTAATATCCACCCGTGTACCCACGGGGGAAAAGAGGTTTTACACTATGGAAGAAATCAAGCAGCAGAAAAAGCGTATGCTCTCCGGCATCCAGCCCAGCGGCGACCTGCACCTGGGCAACTACCTGGGTGCCATCAAGAACTGGGGAGCCCGTTCCGATAATTACGAGTGCTTCTACTTCATGGCAGACCTGCACACCATCACCGTCCGCCAGACCCCTGCCGATCTGCGCCGCCGCACCCTGGAGCAGCTGGCCCAGTACATCGCCTGCGGCCTGAATCCCGAGAAGAACACCCTCTTCGTCCAGTCCCATGTCCACCAGCATGCGGAGCTGGGCTGGGTGCTCCAGTGCTACACCATGTTCGGTGAGCTCAGCCGCATGACCCAGTTCAAGGACAAGTCCGCCAAGCATGCCGAGAACGTCAACGGCGGTCTGTTTTCGTACCCCAGCCTGATGGCTGCCGATATCCTGCTGTATCAGCCCGACCTGGTGCCCGTCGGTCACGATCAGAAGCAGCACTGCGAGCTGACCCGGGATGTGGCCCAGCGCTTCAACGGTATCTACGGCGATGTGTTCAAGGTGCCCGAGCCCTACATCCCCGAAAAGGGTGCCCGGATCATGAGCCTGAACGCCCCCGAGAGCAAGATGTCCAAGTCCCTGCCCGAGGGCTGCGTGTTCCTGATGGAGCGTCCCGAGGATATCCAGCGCAAGTTCAAGCGGGCCATCACCGACTCCGACACCGAGAACTGTGTCCGCTTCGATCCCGAGAACAAGCCCGGCGTTTCCAACCTCATGAGCATCTATGCCGCTACCACCGGCAAGACCTTCGAGGAGATCGAGCACGAGTTTGAGGGAATGGGCTACGGCAAATTCAAGCCCGCCGTGGGCGAGGCCGTCATCGAGACCCTGCGTCCCATCCGGGAGGAGACTCAAGCCCTTCTGAAGGACAAGGCCTATCTGGAGTCTGTCTACCGGGACGGTGCCCAGAAGGCCAGCTACGTGGCCGAGAAGACCCTGCGCAAGGTCTACAAGAAGGTCGGCTTCCTGGCCCGGTAATTTTCTGAGGTAACTGCTATGAATACGTTGCTTGCACTACCCTTTTTGCAGCGGGTGCTGCTGGCGTTGGGTGTAGCCGCCCTGATCTCCTATCTCGCGACCCCCTACGTCAAGAAGCTGGCCTTCAAGATCGGCGCGGTGGACGTGCCCAAGGATAACCGACGGATGCACAAGCATCCGATCCCCCGGCTGGGCGGTCTGGCCATCGTCATCGCCTTCCTGCTGTGCACCTTCCTCTTCGTCAAGCTGGAAAAACAGATGCAGGGCATCCTGCTGGGCGCCATCATCATTCTAGTGGTGGGTGTCCTGGACGACTGTCTGGCCCTGCCCGCGCTGCCCAAGTTCTTCGCCCAGATCGCCGCCGCCACCATCGTGGTGCTGGGCGGCTGCGAGATCCGCTACGTGACCAATCCCTTCTCTCCGGTGCCCATCGACCTGGGCTTCCTGGCGGGCCCTGTCACCGTGTTCTGGATCGTGCTGATGACCAACGCCGTCAACTTCATTGACGGCCTGGACGGTCTGGCCGTGGGCGTCAGCGGCATCTCCACCGCCACCATGTTGGTCATCGCCCTCCTGCTGGGCGAGGAGAGCGTGGCGGTGATCCTGGCGGCTCTGCTGGGTGCCTGCCTGGGCTTCATCCCCTACAACTTCAATCCCGCCCAGATCTTCATGGGCGACACCGGCTCCACCTTCCTGGGCTTCGTCCTGGCCTCCATCTCCGTCCAGGGCCTGTTCAAGATGTACGCGGTGATCTCCTTCATGGTGCCCTTCCTGATCCTGGGTGTGCCCTTCTTTGATGTGACCTTTGCGGTCATCCGCCGTCTGGCGAAGGGGCAGAACCCCATGACCGCCGACCGGGGCCACATCCACCACCGGCTCATCGACATGGGCCTGAGCCAGAAGCAGAGCGTTGCCATCGTGTACATGCTCACGGGTGTGCTGGGCCTGGCCGCCGTGCTGCTGGCCAACACCACCGAGACCAAGGCCTTCATCCTGTTCGCCGCCGTGTTCGTGGTGGCGGTGCTGGGCTTCGCGGTCATCTTCGGGCCCCACCACAGACCTCACCAGAATGAAAATAAGAAAGACGAGGAGCAGAAAAATGGATAAGATCAGAGTCCTTTCCGTCTTCGGCACCCGGCCCGAGGCCATCAAGATGGCGCCCCTGGTCATGGAGCTGGCAAAGCGTCCCGAATTCGTCAGCATGTGCTGTCTGACCGGCCAGCACCGCCAGATGCTGGACTCCGTCATGGAGATCTTCCAGCTGAAGGCCGAGTACGACCTGGACATCATGGAGAAGCAGCAGACCCTGTCCACCATCACCACCAAGACCATCCTGGGCATGGATCGGGTGCTGGAGGAGGCTAAGCCCGACCTGGTTCTGGTGCATGGCGACACCTCCACCACCTTCGCAGGTGCCCTGGCGGCCTTCTATCATAAGGTCGCTGTCGGTCACGTGGAGGCGGGTCTGCGTACCTACGATATGTATTCCCCCTTCCCCGAGGAGATGAACCGCACCCTGGTTGGCGACATCGCCCGGCTGCACTTCAGCCCCACCGTGTCCAACGCAGAGAACCTGCGCAGGGAAGCCGTCCAGGGCGAGATCTTCATCACCGGCAACACCGTCATCGATGCCATGAAGACCACCGTCCGGCCCGACTTCGTCTTCGCCAACCCCGAGCTCAACGCCATGGACTTTAATAAGCGGGTCATCACCCTGACCTGCCACCGCCGGGAAAACTACGGCCAGCCCATGGAGGACATCATGTCCGCTGTCCGCGAGATCGTGGAGAAGTACGAGGACATCGAGGTGGTCTATCCCGTCCACCTGAGCCCCGTTGTCCAGGAGTGCGCCAAGCGCAATCTGGGTGACCTGAAGCGGGTGCACCTGATCGAGCCCCTGGACGTGGAGCAGATGCACAATCTGATGGCCCGTTCCTTCTTCATCATGACCGACTCCGGCGGACTCCAGGAGGAGGCCCCCGCCATGGGCAAGCCCGTCCTGGTGCTGCGCAGGGAGACCGAGCGGCCCGAGGCCATCGCCGCCGGCACCGTCAAGCTGGCGGGCGTGGACAAGGCGGAGATCATCCGTCTGGCATCCCAGCTTCTGGAGGACGAGAGCGTCTACCAGGGCATGGCAAAGGCCGTCAACCCCTACGGCGACGGCACCGCCTGCGAACGGATCGCGGAGGCCATCAAGTGGCACTTCGGCCTCCGGGAGGATCGCCCCGAGGATTTCCAGGTTTGACAGACATATAAGCGGCAGGCTCCGGCCTGCCGCTTTTTGAAAGAGGAGGATGGAATGTGCATCGAACTGCGGTCTGTAAATTTCTGATCGGTACTGCTGCGGTCTGGGGTGTGGTGGTGAAATGCGGTCTGCTGACCGCTGACCCGCAGCTTTGGCTGCTGAGCTATTTCACGATCCTGACGAACCTGCTGACCGGTATCTGGTTTCTTCTGGAAGGGAGCGTCCTTGCACGCGGGAAGAAAAGGAAGATGCGGCAGATGAAGGGTGCGGTACTGCTGTGTAATCTCCTGACGGGATGCGTGTATTATCTGGTTCTGCATCCGGGTACCTTAAGCCCTGGGGCAATCCTGACCATCAACGGGCTTCAGCATTTCGTGATCCCCCTCGCTGTCCTGCTGGACTGGATCCTGCTGGAGCCGAGGGGAACGTACCGCTGGTGGTCACCGGTTCTATGGAGCCTGGTTCCGCTGTGCTATGTGCTCTTGATCGAGACGGCTGTCCCGGCAGGACTGTGCATCGGCAGATTTCGAATCGGATATCCCTATTTCTTTCTGGATCCGGGAAGTGTTGGCGTGTCTGGTGTGATCCGTTACACCATCGGTCTTGGTGCGGCTTGGCTGGCTGCAGGTTACCTTCTTGTCTGGTTCGACAGACTTCTGGTGAAAAGGAAATGAAGCGGCAGGCTCCGGCCTGCCGCTTTTCACATTCTTCAGAATTCTTAAGAGATTAGACCTTGCAAGCAGTACCCTCGGCAATGTATAATATTTCCAGAGGAGTGATCGTCATGAACAACGACAAGAACAACAAGAAACGCGGCCCCATCCTCTGTGCCGTCGTGGTCATCGCCGTGCTGGGCATCTTCCTGGGCACGATCCTGATGCCCCTCATCAGTGAGCTGGCCGGAGCCCTGTTTGCCGTGGGCTTCCTGCTGGTATATGGCGGCGTCATCGTGGCCGTGATCGTGGGCGTCATCGTGGCCCTGCGGCAGCGGCTGGAGGAGATCGACAGCGGTGAGGAAGAGGAAGCGAAGAAATATTGAAATTATAGGAGGTAGAAGTATGCTGTTAGTCAACATCAACCACATCCCCGGCAAGGAATTTGAGGTGCTGGGCATGGCAAAGGGCTGCGTCGTCCAGTCCAAGAATTTCGGCAAGGATTTCATGGCGGGCATGAAGACGCTGGTGGGCGGTGAGATCAAGGGCTACACCGAGATGCTCATCGAGGCCCGGCAGATCGCCACCAAGCGCATGGTGGACGAGGCCATTGCCCTGGGTGCCGACGCCATTGTCGGCGTTACCTACGGCTCCTCCGCCGTCATGCAGGGTGCCGCTGAGGTCATCGCCTACGGCACTGCGGTCAAATTCAAGTAAGGCATGGATGCCGTCAGCAGGACACTGTATATCCCCCTGTACGGAAAGGCTCTGGTGAGCAGGAAGGGGCTCTTTCTGCACGATCCCATGGCAGAGCGGATCTGGGCGGCGGAGGGCTTTTCCCTGAAGGGAAAGTCCGCTTCCAAATGGCTGGCCTATTACATGGGCATCCGGGCCGCTGTTTTCGACGACTGGGTTCGCTGCAGGATGGACGAGGAGCCGGGGGCCGTGGTGCTCCACATCGGCTGCGGTCTGGACAGCCGGGCCCAGCGGGTCGGGACGCGGGGACAGAAATGGTACGACCTGGACTTTCCCCAGGTGATCCGGGAGCGGAAGCGGTACTTTGCCGAATCGGAGGACTACCGGATGCTCTCCGGTGATGCTTTGGAGCGCAAATGGCTGGAAGAGATCCCGGAGCAGGGGAGCGCCATCGTGGTGATGGAGGGCGTGAGCATGTACCTGCCGCCCGAGGGAATGTCGGCACTGCTTCGGAATCTGGCTGGACATTTTGAACGGGTGCACCTTCTGATGGACTGCTATACCGTCTTCTCGGCGAAGGCCTCCAGATACAGAAATCCCATCAACGACGTGGGCGTGACCCAGGTCTATGGGATCGACGACCCGTTGGTGCTCCAGCGGGAGGGCTTCCGGTTCGTGACGGAGCATCCCATGACGCCCCAAAGCTTCATCGATCAGCTGACCGGCATGGAAAGGTCGGTCTTCCAGAGGCTCTACGCGGGAAAAATGTCAAGGAAGCTCTATCGGCTCTATGAATACCGAACGTAAAAAATGCCAGGCTGCATGCAGCCTGGCATTTTGGTTTACTTGATGGCGCGCTTTGCGCCCAGGTAGCGGTCGGCGTACCAGTCGTCGCTGAGGTCGGTGACGATGACGCCCTTGCGGGAGTTGGCGGCGTGGACGAACTCACCGTCGCCAATGTAGATGCCCACGTGGAAGATGCCGCTGGCCTTGCCGTTGTTGGAGAAGAAGAGCAGGTCGCCGGGCAGCAGATCCGCCTTCTTGACGGAGCGGCCCAGGATCGACCACTGGTTCCGGGCACCGGGCTCCAGCTTGTAGCCGAAGTTCTTGTAGACGTAGTAGACCAGGCCGGAGCAGTCAAACTTCTTGGGGCCCTGGCCGCCGGAAACGTAGCGGCAGCCCACATAGTCCAGAGCAAAGTCCGCCACCTCGTCGCCCAGGTAGGGCTGGGGCTCCACAGGGTCGAGCTCCCAGTCGGCGTAGAAGTCAATGATCCGGCTGAAGATGGTCACGGCCTCCTGGCTGACGATCTGGCGGGTGGGGTTCAGGGCACCGGTGTCGTCGCCCTGGACGGCGCCGATGCAAACCATGACCTGGGCGGGATACTTGGCGTAGGCGGCGAACTGATCGCCGTCGGGATAGGTGCTCAGATCCACCCGGATGTCGTCGATGTACCAGTAATCGACAGCCCGAAGGAAGTTGGCGGAAATGGTGAAGAAGTCCTGGCGGGTGATGGGGGAGCCGGGATCGAAGATACCCGCGCCCCGGCCATTGATGATGCCGAGCGCATAGGCGTTCAGGACGTCCACATCGTCGGTGTCGGTGAAGAGCTTCTCGGGCTCGCCCAGATCCGCGTCGGTGGTGCCGGTCAGCAGCTTGTAGCTGCGCATGACCATCTTGCACAGATCCTGGCGGGTGATGGTGCCGGACATGGGAGCGGCCTTCACGGTCTCGGGGATCAGACCCAGCTGATCCATCCGCAGCACGGTGGGCTCAGCCCAGCCGGACAGCTCGACGAACTCGTCGGCAGGCTTATAGTCCATGGAGGCGTTGCGGGCCCGATAGAACATGGCCAGAGCCTCCTGGCAGGAAGTGACGCGCTGCCAGTCCAGGGTGGTGCCGGAGCCCTTGACGACCTCCAGGCCAACGGTGAGCGCGGTGGGCTCCTTGGCCCAAGCGGGAAGGGAAGCGGCATCGGAATAGGCTGCCAGATCGCCGTAGCTTTCCTCGGTGAGCTCCATGCCGCTGGCGGCCAGGTAGCGGCCGACAAAGGTGAAGAACTCCACACGGGTCAGGCTGTCATCGGGCCGGAACAGGCCGTTGCCGTCGCCCTGGACGATGCCGATCTCGCGGGCCTTGGCCACATCGGTGTCGGTGGTATCCAGGAAGGGGTCGGCTTCGGTCAGGGTGACCTCGGAACCGGTGACCTGCTCATAGGTAGCCACGGCCAGGGAGCACATCTCCTGACGGGTGATGTCCGTGGTCATGTCTGCGCTGCGCAGCTGTTCCGGGATCAGACCCAGCTGATCCATGGCGGTGACCTCCAGCAGTGCCCAGTCGGCAACGCCCTTGTAGTCGGTCTCCTGGCGGTACACGGCGTGTACGGCGGGGATGGTGCCCAGGGTGATGGCGGCGGCACTGGCCAGAGCCAGCAGTCGTTTGGCAAAGGGTTTCATAAACAAATTAATCCTCCAATTCGATTTCCAGGCCCACGGGACAGTGGTCGGAGCCCAGAATCTCATGATAAATTGGCGTGCTCTTGATGCGTCCGCGGAGGCGGTCGGAGACCAGGAAATAGTCGATCCGCCATCCGGCATTGTTCTGCCGGGCCTTGTACATGTAGCTCCACCAGGTATAGCAGCCGGTGGCATCGGGGTGGAGGAAGCGGAAGGTGTCCGTGAATCCGGACTCCAGGAGCCTGGTGAAGCTCTCGCGCTCCTCGTCGGAGAAGCCTGCATTGCCCCGGTTGGATTTGGGATTCTTCAGGTCGATCTCCTGATGTGCTACATTCAGATCGCCACAGACGATCACGCTTTTCTTTCCGTCCAGCTCCATCAGGAACCGGCGGAACGCCTCATCCCAGCGCATGCGGTGCTCCAGTCGGGCCAGGCCCCGCTGTGCGTTGGGGGTGTAGCAGGTCACCAGGAAGAATCCGGGATACTCGGCGGTGATGACCCGTCCCTCGTTGTCCAGCTCAGGAACGCCGATGCCGTAACGGACGGAGATGGGCTGCTGTTTCGTGAACAGCGCAGTGCCGGAATAGCCCTTCTTCTCGGCGGAGCACCAATACTGCTCATAGCCGGGAAGCTCCAGATCGATCTGACCGGGCTGCAGCTTCGTCTCCTGAAGACAGAAGCAGTCCGCATCCAGTTCGCGGAACACATCCGCAAAGCCCTTCTGGACACAGGCCCGCAGACCATTGACATTCCAGGAAATCAGTCTCATATGGATCCTCCTTGTGAATTGCTTCCCGCATTATAACAAATGGTTACAGAAAAAGCAAGCCATTTTTAACAACTGATTACAATCTGTAACCAAAATCGGAAGAAATAACGACTCCGGCCATGGAAATCCATGCCGGAGTCGTCATTGTGTTACAAAAACCAGTCATTTCGAGGGGCCAGAACGCCGAAGAGTGCGCCGTCAAAACCTGCGGGAACGGTACCGTCGACGGTGATCCGAACGGCGGAGATGCCGTCCAGGGTGCACAGGGACGCAGCGATGACCCGTCCGGCCCAGAGAAGGTTTTCCGGCTTCTCCAGATACTGCGCACTCAGATCCACATGGCACACCCGCTTTTGCAGCTTCAGGCTGTTGAGCTGTGTGCCCTCGGGGATGCAGGTGGAAAGGCCGTTGAGACCGCTGTCCGACAGCAGCACCCGCATCATCATCTCGGCCTGGGGGAGTGCACCGGTCTGGCGCAGTCGGGTGGGCAGGGGGATCAGTCCCGTCTGCTCGCCGTGGGCCAGGAAGATCGTGGCGTCCCACTCGCCCAGAGCCGTCCGGACGGGTCCCAGGAACCGTTCGTCGTGCCACAGCGGCCCGGAGACGGAGAGCGCACCGTAGCGCACCAGCAGGTCGCCCTCGATGGTGAATTCCACCTGCTCGATCTCGGGCAGGTTCGTCAGGGTGTTGACCACGCCCATCAGACTCAGAAGCTGGCCCGTGTGGGAATAGAAGCGGTGTGTCTCGAATTCTTCACTCAGATCCACGGTGCACAGACCGTCCTCCATCGTCACGGAGAGGATGCGGCAGCCCTCGGGGAGGACAGAGCGCAGGCCCGTTCCGGAGGGGGCTGCGGTCATCAGCTCCAGCAGCTGGCCGGGCAGCTCCTCCCGGGCAGAGAGCCCAACGGAGACACTGTGCCCCACCAGATACCGCTGATCCGTACCGGTATAATAGATCGTGTAATCACCATGGAGCCGATCCTGGCTGTCATCCCGGAGCTGCAGGTCGGCAAGGGTCACCACCATGGCGGTCTCGCCGTTCAGCAGTGCGCCGTCGGCGGTGAGGATCAGGGTCTCGGCTCCGGTCAGCTCCAGGAAGGTGCGGGCCAGGCAGCCCGCTGCCACCGTCAGCTCGATACCGGTCAGCTCAGCGAATTCCGCACCAAAGGACAGCTGCAGCGCAGATCCGTCCAGGGTGTAGGTGGGAGCGGGGCAGCCCTTGGGCAGGGGATTGTCGAATTCCCGGTTCTCGGGGCCGGCACAGTAGAGCTCCAGGATGGCGTTCAGATCCTTCTCGATGCCCGCCAGCTCCCGCTGCTCCGGGGCAATGACGCCGTTGATCCCCGTGTAGGCTGTCTCGGCCCGGAAATAGTAGAAATTGCCGGGGCAGAGGAGCTCCTGGGTTTGGCAGCCGAGTAAGGCTGCGGTCATGACAAGGACGAGAAGCAGCGCGGTGAACCGTTTCATCCTTCCACCTCCACATCGAAAACCGGGAAAACCAGAGTAAAGGTCGTGCCCGTGGGGGGCTGGTCGGAGCTCTGGACGGTGATGAGACCGCGGTTGCGCTCCACCATGTCCCGGACGATGGCCAGGCCCAGACCGCTGCCGCCGGTCTGACGGGAGCGGGCCTTGTCCACCCGGTAGAACCGGTCGAAGATCTTGCCCAGAGACTCGGCGGGGATGCCCATGCCGGTGTCGGTGATGGTCAAAATCGCGTTGTCCTCATGCCGGGTCAGCCGGACGGTGAGCTTGCCGTCGGGCACATTGTATTTGATGCCGTTCTCCACCAGATTGAAGATGATCTGGTACAGATCGTCCTCCAATATCAATATAGAAGAATCGGTGACGATCTCGGTGGTCAGCTCCACGCAGGCCATGTCCGCGATGGTGGAGAGCATCCGCTCCACACGCTCGATGGTGGGCCCCATGTAGGTGATCTCGCAGTCGCTGCCCTCGTCCGGATGGAACCGGGTCAGGGACAGGAGCTTCTCGCTCATGCGGGTCAGCCGGTCGGCCTCATCGCCGATGTCCGCCACGAATTCCCGGACGGTATCCACATCCATGTCGTTCTGCAAAATGGAGTCGGACAGGAGCTTGATGGAGGCCAGGGGGGTCTTGAGCTCATGGGATGCATCGGAGACGAACTGCCGCTGCATGTCCTCGGACTGCTGGAGCTTCTGGGTCAGGGCGTTGAACTCCCGGCCCAGCACCGTCAGCTCATCGTGACCGCCCATCCGGACTTTGTGGGCATAGTTGCCCTCCCGGATGATGCGCATGGATTCCATGATCCGCCGCAGCCGCCGGGTGAAGGCTCTGACACTGAAGAGGGTGAAGATCACCACCACCACGATCAGAAGCACGGTCACCGTCAGGATGTTGTATTGCAGTGTGCGGATCAGCTGTCCCTGCTCCGCGTCATGTTCAAGAATGTAGGCACAGCCGGTCAGGGTGTTGTAGCTGAGGATGGGGGCGGCGGCCCGGGAGACCATGACACCGTCGTGGTAGTCGATGGCGATCACGTCGTTGCCCTGCAGGGCCTGTACCACCTCCGGGAACAGGCAAAGCTCCGCCCGGGAGGCATCTGACAGGGAATCGTAGACCATCCGTCCCGAGGCATCGGTGACGATGAGCCGGGCCACGCTCAGCTTGCCCAGGGGCTCGATGGCTGCCTTGGCGGTGCCCTCGTTCAGCACCTCCTGCTCGCCCACAGCGGCGGCCACCAGCAGGATCTTGTCCATCATGGCGGTGTGCTTGCTGCGGTAGAAGACCTGCTGGCTGGTCTCGGTGGTGTAGATGTTCAGAAACAGCAGCACACAGAAGGTCAATATAATGTAGATCGACGCATAGCGCATCTGGTTGCTGCCGTAGCGCAGCTTGCGCTTTTCACTTCTTGAAATAATAGCCAACGCCCCACTTCGTCATAATGTGTTTCGGCTGGGCCGGATTCTCCTCCAGCTTTTCCCGCAGCCGCCGGATGTGAACATCCACCGTCCGGATGTCGGAGCGGTACTCGTAGGCCCAGATGGTGTCCAGCAGGTTTTCCCGGGAAAAGACCCGGTTGGGGTTGCGCATCAGATGCTCGATGACGTCGAATTCCTTGGCGGTCAGATCGGCAAGCTCGCTGCCCTTATAGGCGTTGCGGGCGTCCAGATCCAGCCGGATATTGCCGCCCACCAGCTCGTTCTTCGGCGCTTCCTTGGGCGCAGAGGTGCCGCTGCGGCGCAGCAGGGCCCGGATCCGGGCCTTGAGCTCCAGGATGTTGAAGGGCTTGGTCAGATAGTCATCGGCACCCTGATCGAAGCCCAGGAGCTTGTCCATGTCCGCCGCCTTGGCGGTCAGCAGGATGATGGGCACATCGGAGAACTCCCGGATCTTGGAGCAGGCCGTCAGACCATCCATCCGGGGCATCATCACATCCAGCACGATCAGGTCGGGGCTTTGGCTCCGGGCCAGCTCCACGGCCTCCACACCGTCGCAGCCGGTGAGGACGTCGTAGCCGTCGTTTTGCAGGTTGAAGCGGATGCCCTTGATGAGCAGCGCCTCGTCATCCACAACAAGGATCTTTTTCATATGTTTACCTCCTATACGGTCGCGTATGGTCTTAAGTTTTCCAGCCGCTTGTCGCCGATGCCGCTGACCTTTTTCAGATCCTCCAGGCTTTTGAAGGGGCCGTTGGCATTGCGGTAGTCGATGATCCGCTGGGCCAGCACATCACCGATCCCCGGCAGAGCCTCCAGCTCCCGCTTGGACGCGGTGTTCACATTGACGGGGAAGCGCACCTCCTGCTCTTTGGGCTTGGTGGCCTTGGGCTCGGTGGGCTTTGGCGTGTCAGTTTTTTGGGGTGCTGTGGTCTCGACAGTCGGCTCGGTGGTCTCGGGCGGGAGAGTGACCAGCACCTCCTGCACCACGATCACCGTCTCACCGGGAACGGTCTCATAAACCGTCTTCGTGGTCTGGATGGCACTGACCCGGGTATTCCGTCCCAGAAAGAAGCCGCCGGTGAAGCCGGAAAAGAGGAGGGCCAGGGCGATGAGCGCCGCGATGGCCTTATTTTTCATGGCGCCACTCCTCCTTTCATTGACGCGGGCCGGAAAAAATGCTATAATAAAAAGGTATGGTGATGGGGAAGGTCAGACTTTCCCCATGTTACGACCATTATACACAATTTTTGACAGCCGGACAAGTCCGGCAATGGGATATTGGTGATGAATATGAAAAAATTTCGACTGTTGAGCCTGCTTGTGGCCCTGCTGCTGACGCTGAACTGTACGGCTGCCATGGTGCGGGCAACGGAGGGCGAGCCCATCGTGCTTCCCCCGGAGACCACCGCTCCTGTGGAGACGACCCTTCCCCCGGAGACGGAGCCCACCATGCCGCCCGACTTCCTGGGTGACGCCAGTGTGGAGTATGGCTCCCGCACCCTGGATGCGAAGAAGCCCCTGTCCGATGACGGGGACTACACCGCCAAGGCCAAGGCTGCGCTCCTGTACGACCTGAATTCCGACACCCTGGTCTTTGCCCAGAACATCGACGAGCGTCTCTACCCCGCCAGCCTGACCAAGGTCATGACCTGCCTGCTGACCATCGAGATGCAGTCTGATCTGGAGGCCATGGTCACCGTCACCAAGGAGGGCCTGAAGGACATGGAGCCCGGCGGCTCCAACGTGGCTCTGAAGGTGGACGAGCAGATGAGCGTGAAGGATCTGCTGTACTGTCTGATGGTCAAGTCCGGCAATGATGCTGCATCGGTTCTGGCTGTCCATAACAGCGGCTCCATCGAGGCTTTCGTGGAGGTCATGAACCGCCGGGCCGCCGAGCTGGGCTGCACCGGCACCCATTTCGAAAACGCCCACGGCCTGCACCGGGATGAGCACTACACCACTGCCCGGGACATGGCAAAGATCCTCCGGGAGGCCATGCAGTATCCGATCTTCGAGGAGATCTTCACCTGCAAGGAGTATGTCGTCCCTGCGACCAACCTCTCCGAGGCACGGGAGCTGAAGACCACCAACTTCATGATCCGAAACAACGGTTACCCCGTGGTCATCGACTCCCGTGTTCTGGGCGGCAAGACCGGCAACACCTCCAAGGCGGGCCGGTGTCTGGTGACCCTGTCTGAGAAGGACGGTATGCGGCTCATCAGCGTCATCCTGGGCGCCAAGGCCACCTACGGTGCCGACGGCTATTCCTTCCAGCGGTACGGTAACTTCGAGGAGACCTCCAACATGCTGGACTTCGCCTACAAGAGCTACACCACCATGCAGGTGCTGACGCCCAGCCAGGTGGCGGGCCAGTTCGCCGTCTCCGGCGGTGCCCACAATGCCTTCGGCGCCATCTCTGAGGGCATGGCCGCAGCTGTCCCTGCGGGCAGTGACATCAGTGCCATCCGCTATGAGTATACCCTGACGGACAGCCTGACTGCCCCCGTGGAGAAGGATCAGACCATCGGCGTTGTCCGGGTCTGGTACGGCAATACGTGTCTGGCCCAGCAGGATCTCCGTTCTGCTTCTGCCGTGGAAGTGGAGAAGAAGCCCGCTGCCCAGCAAAAGGAACCCGCCGACGATTCCGAGGGCCTGTGGAACAAGATCCTGACGGTGGTTCTGGCCGTCGTCGCGGTGCTGTTCGTGCTGGTGATGATCCTCCGGGCCCGCGCAGCCGCCAAGCGCCGCCGCAGAAGAAGAAAGAATGCCGCCGCAAAGCGGCCCGCGTCCCGCACGAGAAGGAGCCGCTGATATGCTGGATTGGGAAAGCTTAGAGAAGACCTGCCACAGCTGCACCGGCTGCGGCCTGTGCGAGACGAGACACAACGTGGTCTTCGGCGTTGGCAAACGGGACACGGACGTGCTCTTCGTGGGCGAGGGCCCCGGCGAGCAGGAGGATCTCCAGGGCGAGCCCTTTGTGGGGCCTGCCGGTAAGCTGCTGGACGACATGCTCTCCATCCTCGACCTCGACCGCACCAGCTGCTACATCGCAAATATCGTCAAGTGCCGCCCGCCGAGAAACCGGGATCCCCTGGAGACGGAGCAGGAGGCCTGCATCGGATACCTGCGCAATCAGGTGGCGCTCATCAAGCCGAAGATCATCGTCTGCCTGGGGCGTATCGCTGCGAAAAAGCTCATCGACCCGGACTTCCGCATCACCCGCCAGCACGGCCAGTGGTTCAGGCGGGGGGACTTCTGGATGATGGCCACCTTCCATCCCAGCGCGCTCCTGCGGGATGTGAGCAAACGGCCGGAGGCCTTTGATGACCTCATGAGCCTGCGGCAGAAAATCAGAGAATTGGATGTGAAGCTGTGAAGCATCAGAACATCAGCGACCTGCCCGTTAAGCATAAGCAGGGCAAGGACGGCTACGAATATTACCGTAAGGATTTCGTCCCCATGGGCCACGCCGCCAACACACTGGTGCGCGTCTACGAGCTGCCGCCCAAGAAGTCTGCCTATCCCTACCACTACCACCTGAAGAATGAGGAGACCTTCTTTATCCTCAGCGGCGAGGGTGTGCTCAAAACCCCCGACGGCGAGCAAATCGTCACCGCCGGAGACCTCCTCTTCTTCCCGGCCAACGAAACCGGTGCCCACAAGCTGACCAACACCTCGGAAACGGAAAAGCTGGTCTACCTGGACTTTGATGTCCTCCACGATTTGGATGTGGCAGTGTACCCCGATTCCGGCAAGCTGGGAGTCTGGGGGAAGAACGTCAACCGGGTCTACCGCCTGGGCGATGATGTGGACTATTATGAGGGAGAATAAAACACAGGCCCCGCCAACCGGCGGGGCCTGTTCCATTATAATAGGAAATACAGCGCAAGGGTCAAAACCGGCGAAAGACCGCCCTCGTCCTCCTTGTTCATCAGCAGAAGCAAAAACACGATCATCAGATCTGCCGTGTCGATCTCCCTCGGCAGCAGCCCCTTGAGGAACTCCAGCACCCCCTGGCTCTGGGGCGGACAGTGGGCAGGCCGCGGGGGCTCGGCTGGGGGACAGGGGGGCTCCTGCTTCGGCGGCTCCGGTTTTGGCTTGGGCGGACTGGGCCGCCGCTGCTCCGGCACGGCACTGCGGCGATAGGAGCCGTCGGACTGGGGGATGTAGTGGTTATACATGGTTCCCTCCCTGATTCATGGCAGCCGAGGCGAATTTGGCGATGAGACTGGCCTGCATGGCCTTCTCCAGCCGAACCAGCCGGTCATCGGGCACGAAGCCCCGGAGGGCCTGGATGAGGTTGCGCTGTCTGGGCTCCAATTGGGTGGCCTTGAGCATCTGCATCATCCCCGCCATGGCTCCGGCATCGAAGGGCATCGACCCGAAGCCCGACTGGGACGGCGGGGGAGGGGGCGGGGACTGCTGCTGGTTCATGGCACCGGCCATGGACATGATCTGTCCCATCAGCTCCGGGTTGGACAGGATGGAGTTCAGCTTGTCTTCAAATTCCGCCATTGCCGTCCCTCATCCTTTGGGAAAGCCGCTGCACCTCGCTGTCCTGCAGCAGGGGAGAGAGGGCGTCCTTCGCCCCCGCCGTATCCCCCCGGAAGGCACGATCCACCGCATTCTGAAGCGCGGCCTGATCCAGCTGCTGCAGGCGGGCGAGAAGTGCCTGAGCCTCGGGCTGGCGGAGCATCCGGGATAAGTCGGATTGGGAAAAATCACCGTTTTTTTGAAACATTCGATTGCCTCCTGTTCGCTGGGCTGATATAATAGCGTTAGATTTTATGAAACGAGGAGCATGAGTATGAAACGAATTCTGGTTTTGTCCGACTCCCACAGCGGCACTTCCTTCATGCGCTGGTGCGTCGACACGGTCAGGCCCGACGCCATCGTGCATCTGGGCGATTACTATGACGACGGCTGTCTGATCCACGAGGAGAATCCCGGTGTGCCCTTCTATCAGGTGCCCGGCAACTGTGACCGCTACCGCACACCGCCCCATGTCCGGGAGATCCTGATCGACCGGGTGCTGGGCGTCGACCTGTTCATGACCCACGGCCACAAGCACCGGGTCAAGAGTATGATGGGCCTGCTGATGGCGGACGCCCGGCGCTCCAGGGTGCAGGCCGTCCTCTACGGCCACACCCACATCGCAGACTGCCGCAAAGACGGTGACCTGTGGGTGCTGAACCCCGGCTCCTCCGGCTCCTGGGGCGGCAGCGCAGGCATCATCGAGGTGGAGAACGGGAAGATCCTGAACTGCCGCCTCTACCGCTACGGAGATCAGGAGGAGCTGGCATGATCCTGACCATCGACATCGGCAACTCCACCATCGTCCTGGGCGGCGTGGAGGGAAGCGAGATCCCCTTTGAGTGCCGGATCAACACCGACCGGGTGAAGACCTCCGACACCTACTGCATCGATCTGAAGACCCTGTTCGAAATTTACGGCGTGGAGCTGGAGCGCATCGAGGGCGTCATCATTTCCTCCGTCGTGCCCCAGGTGCTCAACTCCGTCCGCACGGCCATCCGCAAGCTTTTGAAGCTGGAGCCCCTGGTGGTGGGCCCCGGCCTGAAGACGGGGCTGAACATCCGCCTGGAGAACCCCGCCCAGATGGGCGCGGATCTGGTGGCGGCGGACGTGGCTGCCCTGCGGGAGCACAAGCCGCCCCTCATCGTCATCGATCTGGGCACGGCTACCACCATGTCCGTCATCGACCCGGAGGGAGCCCATATGGGCGGCTGTGTCTGCCCCGGCGTGAAGATCGGCCTGGATGCCCTGACGGCCAGAACCTCGCTGCTGCCCGGCATCCAGCTGGACAGCCCGAAGCAGGCAGTTGGCCGCAATACCGCTGACGCCATGCGCAGCGGCATCATGTACGGCACCGCCGCCATGCTTGACGGCATGATCGACCGGTTCCGGGAGGAGACCGGCTGGGACTTCACCATCGTGGCCACCGGCGGCCTGGCCAAGCGGATCGCGCCGCTGTGCCGCCACGAGGTGATCGTTGACCGGCATCTGCTCATCAAGGGCCTTGCGGCCCTCTATCGCGATAACACCTGAGTCAGATCGTCAGGATGAAGAAGAACGCCACGACGATGCCCATGGTGCTTGCGGCGCAGAGGAGCGCATCGGCGGCGCGGTTCCAGAAGTAGCTGCGTTCTGCGGCGTTGGGATAGCGCTTAGCGGTGATGGCGCGGTTGGAAACGGTATGAGTCATGTTCATGGGGTGTACCTCCTTTTGTTTTTGTGACTGTATCATACCATGATGTCAGTCCGATATTTGGGACTTTCTGTCGCGGGCAGAGGTTTTTTCTCCCTCTTGCAAGCGTGGTATTTTTGTGGTATGATATCAGAAGATTATGCTAGCCGGAGGTGGCTTATGAAACAACTGGAACAGCTTACGGCCAAGGTAAACGAGCTTCGCGAGAAGGCAAAGCCCGTCCTGGAGAAGGCCGACAAGGGATATCGGAAGGCAAAGGAGATTTGGGCTGTGGCGTGGCCCTGGATCTGGCAGTTCCGCAAGATCCTCTTCGCCATTCCCGTGGTATATCTTGCATTGTATTTCGCCCGGCTCAACTGGAACGTGCTGCCTGAGCAGGTGGGACTGAACCTCCAGACCAGCGGCGAGTATGCCCAGTACATCAGCAGAGAGCTGGCGGTCTACGGCCCCCTGGGCGTGACGGGCGGATGTCTTGCCATGATGTTCCTGTCGAGAAAGACCGTGTACCCCTGGATGATCTGCATGTTCTCCATGCTGCTGCCTCTGCTGATCCTCGTGACCAACATCTTCCCCGCATAAATTCGCCCCGGCTGCTTTTGCAGCCGGGTTTTTGCGCGAAACCGCTTGCGCATTCCTCCTTGCTGGGGTATAATCGTTGAAGAACGGCAATTCCTGCCAAAAAACGAACAAGGAGAGAATGCTATGAGAAGAAACCTGCACCGCATCTTTGCGCTGGCTCTGGTCATGGTCTTCGTCCTGGGGATGCTCCCCATGGCCCTGGCCGCTGAGTCCGACGTGAAGCTCCGGGACACCGCCTACTCCGAGACCGAGGGCCTCCGGGCCGCCATGACCGGCAAGCTGGCCGATCCCATGTCCGCCTTCACCGTCACCGGCCCCGAGGGCGAGCTGACCATCACCGAGGTCATCGAGGGCGGCAACAACATCTACACCATCGTCACCGCCGAGCCCATCGATGTGGCCGCCGCCTATACCCTGGGCTTAGGCGGCGAGACCATGGACATCAGAATGCCCATCTGGTACTCCACCGATGCATTCGAGTCCGAATTCACCTATACCGGCAACGATCTGGGCGCCGTCTGGAGCCCGGAGCAGACCACCTTCCGGGTCTGGGCTCCCACCGCCGATGCTGTCTCCGTGAATCTCTATGATAATGGCGGCGAGACGGGAATGGATAGAATGCTGAATTCTGTTGCCATGACTGCCGACGCGAACGGTACCTGGGTGGCGACCGTTGAGGGAGATCTGAACGGCGTCTACTACACCTATGCCGTCACCCACGGTGAGACCACCGCGGAAGCGTGCGATCCCTACGCCCGCACCACCGGCGTCAACGGCAAGCGGGCCATGGTCATCGACCTGGATTCCACCGATCCTCTGGACTGGGACAAGGATACCGCGCCCCACACCACGTGCAATATTACCGATGCCGTCATTTACGAGCTCCATGTCCGTGACCTGAGCTCCGATCCCAGCTCCGGCATCACCCAGACCGGCAAGTTCCTGGGTCTGATCCAGGAGGGCACCACCAACGCAAACGGCGATCCCACCGGTCTTGACCACATCAAGTCCCTGGGCGTCACCCACATCCACCTGCTGCCCAGCTATGACTATGCCTCCGTGGACGAGACCGATCCCGACGCACCCTTCAACTGGGGCTATGATCCCGTCAACTACAATGTCCCCGAGGGCAGCTACTCCACCGACCCCTACCACGGCGAAGTCCGCGTGAAGGAGTTCAAGCAGATGGTCAAGGGGCTCCACGACCATGGCATCGGCGTGATCCTGGACGTGGTCTACAACCATGTCTACGACGCAGGCAGCTACTGCTTCAACAACATCGTCCCCGGGTATTTCAGCCGCATCGACCAGAACGGAACCTACTCCAACGGCTCCATCTGCGGCAATGACACCGCCTCCGAGCGGAGCATGGTGCGCAAGTACATCGTGGACTCCGTCAAATACTGGGCCGACGAATACCATCTGGACGGCTTCCGCTTCGATCTGCTGGGTCTGATCGATGTGCAGACCGTCAATGAGGTCATCGAGGAAGTCCACAAGACCCATCCCCACGTGATCTTCTACGCCGAGGGCTGGAGCATGGGTACCGAGGTCACCAAGGAGAATGTGACCCTCGCCACCCAGGCCAATTCCAAGGAGACCCCCGGCATGGCCTACTTCTCCGACATGATCCGCGACGCGGTGCGCGGCTCCAACTCCAACGCCAGCAAGACCGGCTACGCCGCCGGTACAGGCGGCTTTGCCTCCAATGTGAAGGACTCCTTCCTGGGCGACCCCACCTGGGCCCGGGAGCCCAGCCAGGTGGTCAACTACGTCTCCTGCCATGACGGCTACTCCCTCTTCGACCGGCTGACCATGTCCACCCGGGACAACACCTTCGAAGAGCGTGTACGGATGAACAATCTGGCTGCTGCCATCGTCATGACGAGCCAGGGTACCCCCTTCTTCCAGGCCGGTGAGGAGCTGCTGCGCTCCAAGCCCCTGAGCGAGGGCGGCTATGACCACAACTCCTACAAGTCCCCCGATTCCATCAACTCCATCAAGTGGGATGTCCTCAGCGATGCGGCTTACCGGGATGTGGTGGACTACTACACCGGCCTGATCGCCTTCCGCAGGGCCCATCCCGCCCTGCGCATGACCACCGCCGCAGAGGTCAGCGAGAAGATCAGCCTGCTGCCCGACCTGGACTTCAACGTCAACGGCTTCCACATCGCCGCCGGAGCCAACGGCGAAGACAATGCCCTGGTGGTCGTCTTCAACCCCAACGCGGAGGCCACCACCGTGACCCTGCCCGAGGGCACCTGGGACATCCGCATCAACGGCGAGGATGCCGGTGACGTGACCCTCGCCACCGCCGAGGGTACCGTGGATGTTGCGCCCATCAGTGCCATGGTGCTGGTGCAGGAGGCTGAGGTAGAGCCCCAGCCCACCGAGCCTGTCGTGGCGGAACCCGTCGAAAAGGGAAACATGACTCCCATCGTCGTCAGTCTCGCGGTCGCGGTTGTTGTCATCGCCGCATTCGTCTTGCTGAAAAAGAAGAAGTGATAAATAAAACAGACCCGGCCAGCCGGGTCTGTTTTTCTGAATAATTCTTAAAATCCTTTATTTCTCATTGCACATAAGCCCTGGAGCCTGTAAAATGAAGAAAAAGGAGGTAGTTTATATGAGACTCTACATCAAAGAAAAGGTCTTTTCCTGGAACGACCAGTTCACAGTCAAGGATGAGAACGGCTGGGACAAGTATTTTGTCCAGGGCGAGTTTTTCTCCTTCGGCAAGAAGCTCCACCTGCTGAACATCCACAACGAAGAGGTGGCCTTCATCCAGCAGCGGCTCTTCACCTTCATGCCCCGCTACAGCGTGTCCGTGGCGGGCCGGGAGATCGCCGAGATCCGTAAGGAGTTGACCCTCTTCTTCCAGCGCTACGTCATCGACGGCCTGGGCTGGGAGGTGGAGGGCAGCGTCTGGGAGCACGAGTACGAGATCCGCAAGAACGGCCGCCTGATCGTGCGCATCACCAAGGAGTGGTTCACCTGGGGCGACAGCTACGTGCTGGACATCGTGGATCCTGCCGACGAGCTCCTTGCCCTGGCGGTGGTGCTGACCATCGACTGCATGGCCGAGAACAACAGCAACAACAATTGATGAAAAAAGCGATTTTGGCGATCCTTGCCGCCGTGACGGCCTGGATCCTCTGGGCCAACACTGCCATCGAGATCAACGAATGGGTGATCGCAAGCACGAGCGTCCCCGAAGCCTTCGACGGCTTCCGCATCGCGCAGGTTTCCGACCTGCACAACACCGAATTTGGCACGGACAACGAAACACTCCTGACGCTGTTGGAGCAGAGCGAACCGGACATCATCGTCCTGACCGGTGATTTGATCGATTCCCGGAACACGGACATCGGCATCGCCCTGTCCTTCGTGGAAAAAGCAGTCAAAATCGCTCCCTGTTTCTATGTCACCGGCAACCACGAGAGCCGCATCGCCGCCTGGCCGGAGCTGCGCCAAGGGCTCCTGGATGCAGGCGTCACGGTGCTGGAGGACGAAAAGGTGAAGATCGAGCGCGGTGTTGAGACAGTCACCCTCATCGGCCTGTCTGACCCGGACTTCCGCCGCCCTTTTGCAGAGAATCTGCGGGCCCTGACGGCAGGGGAGGAGGGATACACCATCCTCCTGAGCCACCGCCCCGAGTCCTTCGGTCTTTACGTAAGCTGCGGCGTCGACCTGGTCTTCAGCGGCCATGCCCACGGCGGCCAGGTGCGCATCCCCTTCCTCGGCGGCCTGGTGGCTCCTCACCAGGGCTTTTTCCCGACCTACGACAGCGGCCTGTACCGCGACGGCGGCACCGCCATGCTGGTCAGCCGGGGACTGGGCAACAGCATCCTCCCCCTGCGCATCAACAACCGGCCGGAGCTCGTCCTTGTGATCCTGGAATGCATATGAAAAAGCCCCGCTCAGCGGGGCTTTCGTCATTCGGTGATATGGGTATGGTTCGAAATATGCTCCTGACAGTAGCAGTAGTAGCCCTTGCAGCGGGAGCAGTACCGGAACTCCAGCTCGGGGTTGTCCACATCCGTGCGGCCGCAGACGGTGCACTTGTGGGTGTAGGGAGCCCGAACGGTGGCATGGGTGGCCTGATAGTTTCCGGCGGAGTTGAAGGGGATGGTCTTGGCGCGGGGGTTTTTGGCCTTCTTCACCGCCCGGCTGGCGTTGATCTGCCAGGAGATGGGGATGACCCGCTTGACCTCCGTGCCGAAGAAGAGGAAGTAGTTGCCCATGGCGATCAGGGGATACAGGCAGACGGGGAAGGGCGCGATGCAGCCGATCAGGGTCGTCACCAGATAGAACAGGGCCAGTGCCCAGGCCTTGACGGGGATGATGAAGAAGATCAGAATGTGGGTGTCCGGGAACAGGGTGGCGAAGGATACCACCAGACTCAGATTCAGATAGCTGGCAGTGGCATAGCCGCCGAAGATCATGCAGTAGATGTCCATCAGCACCACGCCGGACAGATAGAACAGATTGAACCGCAGGGGGCCCCAGACCTTCTCGATGCCGTTGGCGAAAGACCAGTAGCAGAACAGCGCGAACATGGTCATGAACAGGGAGCTGTTCGAGTAGGTCAGCGGCCAGGTAATCAGCCGCCAGATTTGGCCACCCAGAATGGCGGACCGGTCGAACCGGAGCAGGTAGTACAGCGCGTAGCTGGGGTCAATCAGGTTCATCAGATTCACGATGGCGGTGCCGATGGCGATGTAGGCCATCAGATTGGGGATGCCCTTGTTCCGGTTGCGGAAGCAGAACCGGTCAAATTTGCGGCGCAGTTGTTTCAATGGAGCTCACCTCGAAGTATAGATGGGGCTATTTTACCAGTTGACGGGGGAAAAGTCCATAGTCAATTATGAACATTCCATGAAAGTTTCAAAATCCCCAGAAAACCCATTGACAATCCGGGAATTTTGTGTAGAATAAAGCAGAACTTCATAAATGCCTTATCAAGAGCGGTGGAGGGAACGGCCCGATGAAACCCGGCAACCTGTTAAGTCAAGGTGCCAAATCCGGCGGCGAAACGAAAGATGAGGATTCCGAACGTAACCACTGCGCTCTGAATCTGTCAGAGCGCATTTTCTTATGTACTGAACAGAAAGGATATTGTTATGGAAAAGAGACTGTTTACTTCCGAATGTGTTACCAACGGCCACCCCGACAAGGTGGCAGATACCATCTCCGATGCCATCCTGGACGCATGCCTTGCCCAGGATCCCGCTTCCCGCGTGGCCTGCGAGACCATGGTCACCACCGACTTCTGCCTGATCTGCGGCGAGATCACCACCACCGCCAAGGTCGATTACGAGGCCGTTGCCCGTGAGGCCATCCGCTCCATCGGCTATGTCTACCCCGGCGACGGTTTCGATGCCGACACCTGCGAGATCGTCATCCGCATCCACCAGCAGTCTGCTGACATCGCTCTGGGCACCAACGATGAGGTGGGCGGTGCTGGCGACCAGGGCATGATGTTCGGCGGTGCCTGCAACGAGACCCCTGAGCTGATGCCCATGCCCGTGGCTCTGGCCCGTGCCCTTTCCAACCGCCTGACCGAGTGCATCGCTTCCACCGACCTGCTCCGGGCCGACGGCAAGACCCAGGTTTCTGTCGAGTATGACGAGAACGGCAAGGTCGTGGGCATCGACACCGTGGTCGTCTCCGTCATGCACTCCGCCGACTTCGAGATGGAGGAGCTGCGCAAGTACGTCCGGGAGGGCGTCATCGCCCCCGTGCTGGCAAAGTACGGCTTTGACATCAACGATGTGGCCCACATCTACATCAACCCCACCGGCAACTTCGTCATCGGCGGCCCCAACGGCGATACCGGCCTGACCGGCCGCAAGATCATCGTGGACACCTACGGCGGCTACTTCTCCCACGGCGGCGGCGCCTTCTCCGGCAAGGATCCCACTAAGGTCGACCGTTCCGCAGCCTATATGGCTCGCTACATGGCCAAGAACCTGGTGGCCGCCGGTCTGTGCGACAAGGTTCAAGTGCAGCTGGCCTACGCCATCGGCGTGGCCGAGCCTGTCTCCGTCCGGGTGGACACCTACGGCACCGGCAAGCTCTCCGACGAGGAGATCACCGCCCTGCTGCGCAAGACTGTGGACATGACCCCCGCCGGCATCATCCGCCGTCTGGAGCTGCGCAATCCCATCTATTGCTCCACCGCCCGCTTCGGCCACTTCGGTGTCGAGGGCAAGAGCTGGGAGCGCACCGACTTGGCCGAGGAGCTGAAGAAGCTGTCTGGCATCTGAGAAAAGCCCAAACGGACTCCGAAAGGGGTCCGTTTTTTCATGCCTCCCCTGTTTGGGCATAGCCCAAATGGGGGAGGTGCCCCGAAGGGGCGGAGGGGGAAGCTCGGAATTTGGCCCCATCAGTCAGCTGACGCTGACAGCTCCCCCATCCCTCCGGGACAGGGGAGCCCCGGCAATCTTGACTTTCTGCAAAATAATGCTATCCTTATAGAAAAGGAGGCGCGTGCTATGATCCCACATTTTACGATTCAAAGGGGCAAACAGGAATACCTCATCATCCGTATGGGTGATGAGTTCCACCTCATCGATATCAACGAAGCCCTTACCAAAGAAAAGCGCGCCGCCGTTCTGGAATCCGGCTGTACCCCTGCCCAGATGCAGGAGATGGGTCTGTCCGGCATGACCATCCCCAAAAGCGATATCAAAGCCCTCACCATCACCGGCTGCGGCTTCCAGGACGATGTGATCTTCTGGCTGAAAAAGAAGAAGCTGGCCTTCTGGTTCCCACAGGCCTATGAGCAGAAAAAGGTGGACGATTTCTTCCGGGGGATCCCGCGGAAGCAGTACAAGACACGAACCCGACTCAAGGGCGGAAAGAACATCGACTGGCGCATCCGGGAGCAGAATCCGGAGCTATATGAAAAGCTCCGACCGGTGGGCTGGATCTACAACCTCCTCTGCGCGGCGATCATAGTTTTGTCCTTTGTACTTTGGGAGCTGTCACCCCGTCCCATCGGCTGGTGCGTGATCGGGTTGTCCGTGGTCGCCATCGGGCTGGACTTTTTCCTGCCGGAGTACTTCACCATCCTGTCCATCCATGATGACCGCCGCTTCTCAAAGCAGAAATACGGACAAAGGCAGCAGCCCAAGACATGTGCCGTCAATTTGGGCGCTGGCCTGCTCTCCATCACGCTCTTCTTTACATTCGTGAGCATCGGAGAATACTGCTTCTTCGATGATTTCCGGGTATTTCCGGTGGCACTGGCTTCCGTTCTGGTGGTGGGTATCCCGCTGCTGTTCGTGCGGGAATTTGTGGAGCAGTTTTCGGCGTGGCTCGTGACCCTTGTGCTGATCCTGTTTTTCAATGGCTTTGCCTTCATCCCACACTTCAACCATGTTCTCGGCCCGGAGCTGACAAGCTGTACCGCGACCATCGTGGACACCCACAAAAACACAGGCGGCAGGGGTTCGGACAGCTACTATTGCGATGTGGTTCTTCCTGACGGACGGGAGCTGGATGTGAAAGTATCCAGGAAGGAATACGAAGCGACCGAACCCGGCGACACAATGGATCTCCAATATGGCACCGGCTTCTTCGGCATCGACTACGCCATCGACGCGGAAGCGGGGGTGGGAAGCGAATGATCCCACATCTGACCCTGTGCCGGGGCTGGGCGGAATACCTCATCATCCGCATGGACGATGAATTCCACATCATCGATATCAATGAAGCTCTGACGAAGGAAAAGCGGGCCGCCGTCCTGGAGTCCGGCTGTACCCCCGCCCAGATGCAGGAGATGGGTCTGTCCGGCATGACCATCCCCAAAAGCGACATCAAAGCCCTCACCATCACCGGCTGCGATGCCATGGAGAGTCTGGTCTTTCGACTGAAGAAGGAGACCCTGCGCTTCTGTCTGGCCGATGGCTGCGAGCCCGGGGAGCTGGACAGCTTCTTCCGGGACATCCGGCGCAGACCGACCCGAAGGCGGAAGCGGCTCCTGGTGGACTGGCGGATCCGGGAGCAGGATCCAGAGGTCTTCGCAAAGCTGCTGAAGGTCGGCATCGTGTGGTATCTGGTGTGTATCGTGGTGGCACTGTGGCCGTTGTTTCTGGATTACACCATGGCGGCCTGGGGCTGGGCTGTGGCGGCGGTGAGCCTGTCCGCCGTGGTGCTCGATGCCCGATTCCCGGCCTACTTCACCATGCTGCCCAGGAGCAAGGCCGACCGGCTCCGGGGCCGCACACGAGTCATCCCCCTGACCTACGGCCTGATCGGACTGCTGGGCGTGTTCTGGCTCTGGTGCAAGGTGCGGTATTTCATCATCGGTCTGCTCCACGCGGTGCCCGCAGCTCTGGGCTTGTCCCTGCTCATCGGCGTGGTGCTGCTGCGCTTCTGCCGGGAGTTTACGGAAGGCTCCGGAACCGGGTGGAAGGCGATGCTGGTGGTGCTGTTTTTGAGCCTCTTTGCCTTCGTGCCCCACCTGAACCATGTGCTGAAGCCCGAGCTCCAGCCCCAGACCGGCACCATCGTGGGCAAGTACGAGCTCATCAACAAGACCGGCGGCAGTGACCGCTTCATCGTCCAGCTGCCGGATGGACGGAAGGTGCATGTCCATGTCTCCTGGATGGATTTTGAGGAATACGGCCCCGGCGACACCCGCGATCTGCTGGTCGGCACCGGTTTCTTCGGCATCGATTATGCCATGGACGGCTGACCGCAAATACGGGAACGACACGCAGGTCGTTCCCTACAAACGGAATCCGCAGGGAACGGCCTGTGTGCCGTTCCCCAATATCGAAAAAACCTCCCGGTTCCGGGAGGTTTTCGTGTTTTAGTAGGGATAAATACCCAGATACTTCTCCAGAGAAGCCATCTTCAGGCTGACGCTGAAGACGCGCATGGCCTGTTCCAGCTCCTCGATGGGGGGCAGGCTGGGGGCAATGCGGATCATGGAGTCGTGGGGATCCACGCCGTAGGGGTAGGTGGCACCGGCATCGGTCATGATAACGCCGGCCTGGCGGCACAGCTCCAGGGTGCGCCGGGCGGTGCCGGGCATGGCTGCCACACAGATGAAGTAGCCGCCGGTGGGGTGATGCCAGTGGGCGATGCCCTTGGCGGTGACCTCCTGGCGCAGGATCTTCAGGCACATCTCGAACTTGGGTGCCATGATCGATGCGTGACGCTTCATCAGCTCGATGGTGTGCTCCCTGTTCTGCAGGTACTTGACGTGGCGCAGCTGGTTGATCTTGTCGTAGGAGATCATCTGGTTGGAGATCAGCTTGGTCATGTACTTGATGTTCTCCTCGGAGGAGGCCATGACGCTGATACCGGCACCGGGGAAGGTGATCTTGCTGGTGGAGGCGAACTCGAAGACCATGTTGGGACGGCCTGCCTCGGCGCACATGCTGATGATGTCGGGGAACTCCACGAAATCGCCCACGAACTCATGGACGCAGTAGGCGTTGTCCCACATGATGACAAAGTCGGGGGCAGCGGGCTTCAGGTTGGCAAAACGCTGACAGGTCAGCATATCGTAGCAATAGCCCTGGGGGTTGCTGTACTTGGGCACACACCAGATGCCCTTGACCATGGGATCCCGAACCAGATCCTCCACCACATCCATGTCGGGGCCGTAGGGCTTCATGGGGACGGAGATCAGCTCGAAGCCGAAGCTCTCGGTGATGCGGAAGTGGCGGTCGTAGCCGGGGGAGGGGCAGAGGAACTTGATCCGACGCTCCTTGCTCCAGGGACGCACGGAATCCTTCAGGCCGTGGGTGTAGGCCCAGGAGATCAGGTCGTGCATCAGGCTGAGGCTGGCGTTGCCGCCGACGAAGGTCTGCTCGGGCTTGCAGCCCAGCACGTCCGCCCAGTATTCCCGGGCGCACCACAGACCGGCCAGATCGCCGTAGTTACGGGCATCCTTGCCGTCGATGATGCACTCGCTGGGATCGGTCAGCACGGTCAGCATATCGCTGACCAGATCCAGCTGCAGCTTGCTGGGCTTACCGCGGGACATATCCAGATTCAGTCCCATCTGCTTGAGTTCCTCGTAGCGGGTCACCATATTATTGTATTCTTTTTTCAGCTCGTCGCGGCTGCGGCATGCGTAAGTAGCCATATTGACATCTTCCTTTCCCGGAGATTCATTTGATGGGGCTTATTATAGTCCAAACCGGTCAAAAATGCAAGTCAAGAGTACCTGAAAATTCATTTTCGGAAATCTTTGGTTCCATTGCACAAAATGCAAATCCATCCCGCCGTGATTTTCGTGAAATTCACACCTTGTATTTTGTATGCGCTTCGCATAAAATCCTTATGAGATTTGTCAAATATTCCGTCTTTTTCGCCCGAACCGAAGCCGACTGCCTGTGCAATTTTCTGTTTTCCGGTTCGGATTTTATTTTCTGAAAGGAATCTGTCCATGAACCAGATCACTGATCTCCCTGCAATTTTCGGCAGCGACGTTTTCAACGAGACCGTCATGCGCCAGCGCCTTGCACCTGAAGTTTTTCTTGCATGGAAGGGGTGCATCACGGGCGGTACGCCCCTGCCCCTGGATGTGGCGAACCACATCGCCGAAGCCATGAAGGAGTGGGCCACCGAGAAGGGAGCCACCCACTATACCCATTGGTTCCAGCCCATGACCGGCATCACAGCCGAGAAGCATGACTCCTTCCTGACCCCCGTGGGCGGAGGCAAGGTCATCATGGAGTTCTCCGGCAAGGAGCTCGTCCGGGGCGAGCCCGACGCCAGCTCCTTCCCCTCCGGCGGCCTGCGGGCAACCTTCGAGGCCCGCGGCTACACCGCCTGGGATCCCACCTCCTTTGCCTTTGTCAAGGACGGCAGCCTGTTCATCCCCACCTGCTTCTTCTCCTACACCGGCGCGGCTCTGGACAAGAAGACCCCGCTCCTGCGCTCCATCGACGAGGTCAGCCGGGAGGCCATCCGGATCCTGCGGCTCTTCGGTGACACCGAGAGCAAAAGAATCATCCCCTGCGTTGGCCCGGAGCAGGAGTACTTCCTGATCCCCCGGGATCTCTATGCCCAGCGCCCCGACCTGCGGCTCACCGGCCGCACCCTCTTCGGCGCCCCCGCGCCCAAGGGCCAGGAGCTGGATGACCACTACTTCGGCACCATCCGCACGAGAGTTTCCACCTACATGAAGGATCTGGACGAGCAGCTGTGGCGGCTGGGCGTCCTGAGCAAGACCAAGCACAACGAGGCCGCCCCCGCCCAGCATGAGATGGCCCCCATCTTCTCCGATGTCAACTCCGCCTGTGACTCCAACCAGCTGGTCATGGAGATCATGAAAAAGTGCGCCGCCAAGCATAACCTGGTTTGCCTGCTCCACGAGAAGCCCTTCTCGGGCATCACCGGCTCCGGCAAGCACAACAACTACTCCCTGAACACCGACACCGGCAAGAATCTCTTCCGTCCCGGCAAGACCCCCATGCAGAATGCCCAGTTCCTGCTGTTCCTGGCGGCCTTCCTCAAGGGCGTGGACGAATATCAGGACTGGCTCCGCTGCACCGCCGCCACCGCCGGCAATGACCACCGTCTCGGTGCCGACGAAGCGCCCCCCGCCATCATCTCCGTCTTCCTGGGCGACGATCTGAACGCCGTCGTCAACTCCATCATCGAGGGCAGCGACTACCAGGGCCCCGAGAAAAGCTTCATGCGCGTCGGCGTCGACGTGCTGCCCAACATCCCCAGGGACACCACCGACCGCAACCGTACCAGCCCCGTGGCCTTCACCGGCAACAAGTTCGAGTTCCGCATGCTGGGTGCAAGCCAGAGCGTGGCCGACCCCAACATCGTCCTGAACACCATCATGGCCGAGGAGCTGGAGCAGTTCGCCGACGAGCTGGAGAAGGCTGACAATTTCGACGAAGCCCTCCACGACCTGGTCGTCCGGGTCTTCCGGGAGCACAGACACATCATCTTCGACGGCAACGGCTACTCCGACGAGTGGAAGAAGGAGGCCGCCAAGCGGGGCCTGAGCAACCTGGCCACCACCCCCGAGGCCATGGGCAGCTTCCTGAGCCAGAAGAACATCGACCTGGTCACCAAGCATCGCATCTTCACGGAAGCCGAGTTCCGGGCCCGCTGGGAGATCCAGCTGGAGACCTACATCAAGACCATCAACATCGAGGCCCTGACCTCCATCGACATGATCCGCCACCAGATCCTCCCCGCCGCCATGCGCTACACCGAGCAGCTGACCCGGGGTATCCTGAACAAGAAGGAGCTGAGCATGACCTGCCGTGCGGAGCGGAATCTGGTTCGCCGTCTAAGCGATGCCTGCGATAAGCTCTATGACTACTGCGAGCTCCTCTGCGGCGACCTGAAGAAGGTACCCGCAGACACCCAGAAGGCCGCCGAGTACTACGGCAGCGTCATCGTCTCCGACATGAACCGCGCCCGGGAGCAGGCCGACATCCTCGAAGCCCTCACCGACAAGAGCATCTGGCCCTATCCCACCTATTCCGACCTTCTCTTCTATTAAATAGCAAAAGCGGCTCCATCGAGCCGCTTTTTGCTGTTTATCGAACCCGCAGCTCCCAGAACGCCACAGCGGCAGCCGCCGCCACATTCAGGGAGTCCACACCGTGGGACATGGGGATCTTCACCGTATAATCGCACTGGCGGATGATCTCATCGCTGAGTCCGTCCCCCTCGGTGCCCAGTACCAGTGCCAGCCGTTCCTCCGCCGCCAGCGCAGGATCATCCACACCGACGCTGCGATCCGTCAGCGCCAGCGCGGCAGTTTTAATTCCGAGACTGCGCAGCGCATCCGGCCAATCCTTTCCAAGCCGGGCCCAGGGGATCTGGAACACCGTGCCCATGCTCACCCGCACCGCCCTTCGGTGCAGAGGATCACAGCAGGCAGGGGAGAGGAGCACTGCATCCATGTGCAGCGCGGCGGCGGAGCGCAGGATCGCACCCACATTGGCTGCATCCACGATGCCGTCCAGCACTGCGATCCGCCGTGCATTGGCGGTGACCTCTGCCACGGTCTTTGGAGCGGGACGACGCATGGCACACAGGCAGCCCCGGGTCAGCTCGTAGCCCGTCAGTTTCGCAAGGGTCTCACGATCGGCGGTGTACACCGGCGTATCGGGACACCGCTCCAGCAGACTGCCGGACACCCCCTCGATCTGACGCCGCTCCATCAGAAAGGACAGGGGCACACACCCTGCGTCCAGGGCGTGGCCGATGACCTTGTGGCTTTCTGCAATGAATATTCCCTGATCGGGATTTCGTTTGTTCCGAAGCTGGGCCTCCGTCAGCCGGAAGTAGGGGGCCAGGGCGGGATGCGCCAGATCGGTGATCTCGATGATGTTGGGCATGGCAGAAGCTCCTTTAAACATTTTCCCCATGATAGCACACCCGCAGCCGATATTTCAAGCACCTTGGCAGAAAATTACAATTGATTCCGGGCCGGATCGGTGCTAAAATAAACGTCATGGCATTTCAGAGACCTGATGCCGGGAACGGAGGCCGGGTATGGCAGAACGAGTGAAGAATATGCGCCAGCTTCTGATCGAAGCGGGCATCGAGGAGATCAACCGGGCGGGGGTCGCGGAGTTTTCCGTTCGCCGGGTGGCCACGGCCTGCGGCGTCAGCTGTGCTGCGCCCTACAAGCATTTCAAGGACAAGCGGGAGTTCATTGCCGCCATCATCGACTATGTCAACGACCAGTGGCGGGAGCGGCAGGAGCAAATCATCGCGTCCTGCGGCGACAGCCTGCGTACGCAGATCGTGGAGGTGGTGGTGGGCTATGTCCGTTTCCTGATGGAGAAGCCTTATTTTCGCTCTATCCTGATGCTCAAGGACGCGGAATTCGACAACCTCTACCACAAGGCCCGGGGCCAGATGTCCAGCCGCAGCCAGCTGATGGAGGCGGAGTTCTTCGCCCAGTCCGGCTGGGATCAGGCGAAGATCAAGCGCAAGCTCCACATCGTCCGGGCGATCCTCTTTGGCACCGTGTTCCTGATGGACACCGGTGAGCTTGCCTATGATGAGACGGTGCTGGAGAACGTCAGAACCGCCGTGGATCGAGAGTTCGACCTGCCCTGAAAAATTTTTGGAAAAATGAAAAATTGTGCTTGCATTTTCTGACAAGGTATGCTACTATATTGTGGCTGTCAGGAGACGGCACAATATCCGGGTGTGGCGAAGTTTGGTATCGCGCTTGAATGGGGTTCAAGAGGCCGCTGGTTCGAATCCAGTCACTCGGACCATACGATTTAGACACTATAGATGTGAACTTCTAAAAGTTCAACATTTATGGTGTCTTTTCGTTTTTAGTCCATATTTACAATCGTTGGAGTACCGTGATTCACCCGAAAATGTGAACACGAAAATGAATGAGTCCATAGATGCGATTTGATATCCAGGGATCGATTCCCCACTTTTGCCGTGGGTGACACGGCTGAAAACGCAAATACTGCGGTGCCCTTTTTGATTTGCTCCGGCTTTTCAAAAAAGGCACCGCTTTTTTTAATAACAGCATATATCATTTTTCAAACAGGCCGGCGAGTCCGGGAGCAATCCGCTCTCAGATCCGCCGGCTTTTTTATTTTCTGAAAGTGAAGGAGTGAACAACAATGCGAGACAATCAAAAAGGGCACTGCTCCTGTGATGGGTAACTTCAAGTGGGGTGCCCGGCCGGAATACCGAAGATGCACTGCTCCGCCTGGCTGTAACGATACGGCAGTGTGCCGCAGATCGGAGCGGTGCATCGGGTGTCCGTTTCCCGCAACCGGCTTCATCTGCTGGGGAAACGACGATGACTGTATGAAAACCAGAATTGAAAAGTTTAAGGAGATTGAAAAACGTGATCACACTGACGATGGAACGCCTTGACCATGCTGTGGTGCTGAAGCTGCCCACAGAGCATGAGCATGTGATGGTTGCCCTTTGGTGGCTGGGGCTGAACCGTGACCCGCACATGTACACCCTGGGTGAGCTGAACGCAGTCTTCAGCTACGATGCGGCTTCCTGCGGTGTTTCGGACAGGGTTCTGTGGCAGATGCTGAAGGACGGCCCTCATATCAAGAAGGTGTACATCTGCTACGACAACGATGAACCCGGGCAGCAGGCGGCGCAGCGAATCTCCAGAGCATTGACCGAACAGAACATCTCACATGAGATTTATGCGCCGGTGCATAAGGACTGGAACGAGGAACTGCTGCAGAAGAAGAAAGGAAAGACATAATGGAAGGAATCCCAATGCTGATCCTCTCCGTGGGCGGGATCATCCTGATGCTTTTCTTTGTAACCTATGCCTCCCAGCGGCACAACCTCAACAGCATCAAGGACAAGACCGTAGGCAACGGTCAGCACGGTACGGCCCGCTGGGCGACCCAGCAGGAGGTCAGACGAACATACCACCATGTGACGTTTATACCGGAACAGTGGCGCATGGAAGCCAGAGAGGGCAAACAGCCGACCGCAAATGGAAAACTGCTGCCCCAGGGGATCATCCTGGGCTCCAAGGGACTGAAAACGACCATTGCACTGGTGGATTCGGATGACGTGCATGTCCTGATGATTGGTGCATCGGGTGTCGGCAAGACCGCCTACTTTCTGTACCCCAATCTGGAGTATGCCTGCGCCAGCGGGATGAGCTTTCTGGCCTTGGATACCAAGGGCGACCTCGCCCGGAATTACGGTGCCATCGCCAGAGATACTTATGGCTATCGGATCTCCGTGGTGGATCTGCGGGAACCCACTCGTTCTGATGGCAATAACCTGCTGACCCTGATCAACCGCTACATGGACAAGCACCGGGATAATCCCAGGGACATTGGAGCCAAAGCAAAAGCAGAAAAATACGCCAAGATCCTTGCCAAGACCATCATCAACCCGGAGGGAGACAACACCGACCGTGGTCAGAACGCTTACTTCTACGACTCCGCAGAGGGTCTGCTGGCATCGGTTGTTCTGCTGCTGTCCGAGTTCCTGCCCCCGGAGGCTGCGGGTGGCTATGAGTTGCGGCACATTGCCTCGGTGTTCAAGCTGGTGCAGGAGCTTCTGATGGAGAGCTCCTCCCGGCAGGGAGGCAACCAGTTCCAGGAGCTGATGCAGCTTCTTCCCGCTGATCACAAGGCGAAATGGCTGGCAGGTTCCGCACTGACGGCATCTGACCAGGGTATGAATTCCATCATGTCCACAGTGCTTTCCAAGCTGAATGCTTTCCTGGATACGGAGCTGGAGCAGGTCATCTGCTTTGACGGTGGGATCGATGCAGAGCTGTTTGTCCGGGAGAGATGCGCCATCTTTCTGATCCTCCCGGAGGAGGATGCTACCAAGAATTTTGTGGCCAGCCTGATGATCCAGAATCTGGCCCGTGAGCTGTTCTCGGTGGCGAACGAACACGGCGGCAGGCTGCCCAACCGGGCTGTCTATTTCTGCGATGAGCTGGGAACGATGCCGCCCTTTGACATCCTGCCGCTGTTCTCTGCAGGCCGGTCTCGCAGACTGACACTGGTTCCCATTATCCAGAGTCTTGCCCAGCTGGAAAAGAACTACGGTATGATCGATGCTCAGAGCGGCGGGGATAAAGAGGTGCGGGAATATATCATTGCAGAACTGCGAACAGCCATTCGTTATTATGATCTGCACGACGATCAGAAGAACAGAATCTATCTTTTGAAGCAGGCAATACGGTATTCAGGATTACAACACTTAATACACAGAAGCAGGCCGGTTTTCTCCAAGGGGAGAACCGGCCTGCTGTGCTTTTTAGTTTTGCCTCATGGCGTGAATCATCTGCTGGGCGGCGGCCTTCTGTGCGGGCGTCAAAGCAGTCCAGCTTTCAAACAGCTCCTTCAGCTCCGGTGTCAGCTCAACCATTTCACTCTCTGCAAAGAATTGAGAAAGGGTGATACCATAGCCGCGGCAGATTGCTTCCAGAGTGGTAATAGATGGAACGGTATTCCTGCGGAAGATATTTGCAATTGTTGCGTCGCTCAATCCGCACCGTCTGGCTAACTGATATTTTGTCCAGCCACGCTCGTCAAGAAGCCGCTGGAGCTTTTCATGGATGTCCATGCTATCGCCACCTTTCTTTCTGAACATTATTTTACAGTTAAAGATGACGATAATATACTAAAGACTTGTATCGTTAGTATGGTTATGTTAAACTATATATTACTAAACTGTATGACGATAGGATGGAGATTTATGAAAAGCTGTTTCTTCATAGGCCATCGGGAAGCAGATGAACGGCTGCTTCCGGTATTGCAGAGTACGATCTGGAGACCGATAAAGGACGAATGCGTTACATCATTTTATGTTGGCGGGTACGGCGGTTTTGACCACATTGCGGGAGTTGCGGTCAAAGAACTTAAGGCTAAGTATCCTGAGATCACCCTGAGAATGGTGATTCCATATCATCCTGCCGAACGGCCGGTCGAGGCTCCAAACGGTTACGATGGAACCTACTACCCGGATGGCCTCCCAAACGGTTTAGAATTGCCAAGGCAAACAGGATCATGATCGACACCTCAGATTGGCTAATAGCCTATGTTTACCACGGAGCCAGCAATTCCCGGAAATTACTCGAATGTGCAGAACGCAGAAAAAAGAAGGGGTTACTTCAAGTGGTGAACATTGCAGAAATTGATGCGTGAGGCTTGCGGGTGTAAAAAATCCTGCCGCTGAGCAGTCAGCGGCAGGATTTTTATGGTTGAAAACTCAGGAATTGGTCTTGACCAGCTCGTAGGCGGCACCCTCCATCACAGGGGTGGTATCCACGCCGGTCTGGGCGTATTCGCCGTTCACATAGAAAGCCCAGT
>SVLP01000039.1 GCA_015067895.1 Oscillospiraceae bacterium
GCGTTTCAGCTCCTGCTGCTCCGACTTTGAAAGCCGGATGGTCAGTACAGTATCTCTTGGTTCGTCTGATTTCTTCCTGATTTTCATACATTTACCACCAATCTCATTCATTTTTACATCATTTTCTCATATCTAGTGGATTTTAAGCTCGTTTACAGGTACTTATTAACTTTTAGGGGAGAAACTGTAATTACAATATAGCTGTAATTACACTTAAAGTCAAGCATTTGTTTGTGAATTATCTGTAAACCGGGGCTTCTGCGTTGTACTGCCACGGCTCAGTAGTCGGAAGCTGGGCGCAGGGGCGCATGGTGGACAGAGTACGAATGTAGGCCGGTGGTAGTCGTTACCGGGTCGCCCGCAGTCGTTCTCTTGGCGGTAGTCGGGGGCTGGGCTGGGCGTATCTGCTCCCACGGAAGTCGGCAAGACCGGCGGGTCGGCGTTTCTGCCCCTTTTGGAGTGCGTACCGCCGCCTACCATGCGAGCCGCTGCGCTCTCGCATCTCCTCCCGGTAGCTGGGTGGCTCTGTCGGGCTGCTGGAGGTTGTCGGTGGGCTGACGATTCGGCGAAGCTCCGCAGCCTGTCGGCTGCTGGCTCCGCCTCCGCTGTCGGTGCAGTGCGCCCGGTGGCGGCTCCCGCTCGCATCCGGGCGCAGCTGCTGCCGCCGCTGCCGTCCCCCCAGAACGCAGCAACCCCCACGCCGGTGAGGGCGCAGGGGCTGGGCGTTGGCTATAACTGTGCGACTTGCTTCTAACACTTTCTAACACTTTTCTAACAAACTTCCATAGACCGATGTTTGGGGTATATCGGTACATCCGTGTTTCCCAAACTTTTCCGGGACTAGATAGCACTAAATTCCGCTAAATTCCACAAGATTCCAACTGATTCCATTCCTTTCCCAGAAATGGCATTCAAGAGGTCAGCGGTTCGATCCCGCTTATCTCCACCAAGACCAACCAAAAGGTTGGTCTTTTTCGTTTGCCGAGAGTCTTTCAGGCAAACAAACAACAGCACTTCGATCCCGCTTATCTCCACCAACTCCGGAAAACGTCAAGTTTTCCGGAGTTTTTCTTGTATCTTGAGAGCCTTTCAGGCAAACAAACAACAGCGGTTTGATCCTGCTTATTACCACCAAAAGACCTGAAATCACAAGATTTCAGGTCTCAGATTGCAGAAAAACCTCAAAATTTGGATGTCATCGCGAACCAGTCCTCAGACTGGTGTGGCGATCTCCTAAAAAGAGCGAAAAATGCCAGATTACCAACTGAAAATGTTCAAGAATCTGGGAGATTGCCACGCCAGTGTGCGCACTGGCTCGCAATGACACGTTTTTCGACACGCTGAGACCTGAAATCACAAGATTTCAGGTCTTTTGAGCCCTTCGCTTCTTTACCGAATGAAATTCGTAAACTTCCCCTGTTCCCTCTCGGGCAGGCCGAATTTCTCCTTACCCAACTCGATGGACTTCATCAGAAAGCTCATATTCCGGGCCAGGGTGCGCATGGTCTGCATGCCCTCCTCGTCCCGGGCTGCTTCGCCGGGGGCGCCGCCGTGGACGGAGTTCCAGTACTGGCTGGAGGCCACAGGCATGCCGCTGATGGTGAAATACTTGTTCAGCTGGTCAAAGGTTGCGGAGCAGCCGCCCCGGCGGGCCACGGCGACGCTGGCGCCCACCTTCATCCGCTTGTCGAAGCGGGTGCTGTAGAACAGCCGATCCAGTACGGCGGTCAGCGTGGCGTTGGCCGAGGCATAGTACACGGGGCTGGCCGCCACCAGTCCGTCAGCCGCTTCCAGCTTGGGCGCCAGCTCGTTGACCACATCGTCAAAGACGCACTTGCCCGTCTTGCAGCCGCCGCAGGCGATGCAGCCCCGAACCGGCAGATGCCCCACCTGGACGATCTCCGCCTCGATGCCCTCCCCTTCAAAGACGGCCTTCATTTCCGCCAGGGCTGCGGCGGTGTTGCCGCCGGACTTCGGGCTTCCGTTCAACATCAATACCTTCATATCAGGCCCTCCTGTAATGCATCCAGAGGATGCCGTCGTAGCTCTTTACCTCTTCCAGATGGTATTCCTCCACCCGGCTGTCCATGCACAGCGTACTGCCCTCTCCGCCGATGACCGGATCCACCACCAGGCTCAGCTCGTCGATGACCCCTTCCCGCTGGAAGGCTCCGTTGAGGATGCTGCCGCCCTCCAGCAGGAGCGTTTGCATCCCCACCACATTTTTCAGCTTGAACAGGGCGAATTCCACATCGATCTCCGTTTCTCCGGCGAAGATATAGGGGATCTTCTTTTCCTCCAGATAGCTTAAGAATCGGGGATCCACCTGCTTGGTCAGCACCTCGATGATCCGGGCCTTGTCGTACCCCGGATCGCCGTCCGGGTCGACGATGCGGTTGTGCTTCCAGCCCAGCCGTCCGTGGGGGTCAAAGGCCACGGCGTAGGGCGGCTCCATGTCGTCGAACATGCAGTCCATCCAGACCGGATCCGGCTGCACCTCCGGATAGCCCGTCAGCTCCGGATACCAGCCGCCGGTGAAGCTGCCCTCCATGGTCACCCGCCCGCAGGCGAAGCCGTCGGCCTTATAGTTTCGGTTGATCTCGTAATATACCTCGCTGGCCGGGCTGTGGCTGTCCCGGCTCAGATGCTCGCCGGTGACCTTGCCGTCCAGAGAGATCGTCATGTGGCAGATCACATGGGTGCGATGGTCGTGCTCCATATCCATTCCTCCCGTTGTACAAAACAGGCGGCCCGCAGGCCGCCCAACATATTTATCATACCATATCCGAACGCTTCTGTAAATCCGCTCTTTCTCCAAGATTTTGTGTCTTTCTTTATGGAACATCCCAACTTGAAAAATGCCGTTTCCGGAGTTATCATAAAGCTACAAAAAAGGAGTGAGTCCAATGTACTAAGCAACTCCCAAATCTATAGAAAGCAGAGGTTACGTAAATGATGGAACCCAACAATTGCATGGAATGACCCCTGATCTTCGAAGTGATTAGTCGAAGGATCAGGGGTTATTTCTTTTGGGTATTCGCTCCGAAAGGGGCGTTTTTTATTCGGGCAACAGCAAAATGGGCGGCTCCCTGTCGGAAGCCGCCCGTTTTGTTTTTGCTTACTCCTGGCTGAACTGATCCTTGCCCACCATGCACAGGGGGCACTCGAAGTCCTCGGGGATGTCCTCCCAGCGGGTGCCGGGGGCGATGCCGCCCTCGGGGTAGCCCTCAGCCTCGTTGTATTCCCAGCCACAAACGTCGCAAACATATTTCATAAGTTGTTCCTCCTTGATTTTGAAGTAGTATTTGTTTTTCTTTGTGGCTTTATTCTAGCACAGCGGAGGAATGGCTTCTGTGACTTTCTCACGGAAGGGGATCACATACATCGTTTCAGCACTCCAGCTTCGCATAATCGGGCAGCCAGAAGATCATGACCCGCTCCCTGGGATCATTCCCCGGGAAGAGATCCCCGCATTCGATCTCGTCATAAAATTCCAGCTCCTCCACGGTCATCAGGTAGGCAATAAATTCATCGGAGGGATAATAGAAGAACAGGAAGATGTCCCGTGGGGCTTCATACCAGGATTCGAGGATCCGGGCGCACACAGCCTGCAGGATCTCCACGGAGAAGGGGTTGAAAAAATAGCACCGGTTCACCTCCGGCGGCAGGGCGTATTCCTCCGCCCGGGTCAGCAGGAAGTCGGGCTTGATCCGGGAGATGGTGGTCTGCCGGTTTTCCATCGCGCCCGCGTAAATATGCTCGTCATATTCGATGCCGATGGTCTGCGCCTTCGTCCGGTAGGACAGAAAAAAGCCCACCCGGCCCTTGCCGCAGCCGTAGTCCAGCACCACATCCCCCTCCCGGAAAAAGCCGCTTTCCGCCATCCGCTCCAGGACGGAGTAGGGCGTGGGCTCGTAGGGGTGGTGATATTCGTCCGCGCCCGTGTCATCCCGGCCGGTGGTTTTGATCTGCAGAGATAAGTCCCATGCGTGTTCCTTGTCTGTCATTGCTGTCCTCCGTCGATCATTCAAACTGCAGGGGACGGCCTCCGCGCCGTCATGGGCACCAGCTGAATATCCAACGTGCCTCCCCCCTTTTTGTTCAGTATACCATCCACGGCAGGGCATTGCAATATGGCAAGTACCTCTTTCCTTTTTGCCGGAAATGCGCTATAATACCCCCAACGAGCATCCCACGGAAGGAGCATCCCCATGGACGAACAGCTTCAGATCATCCAGAATCCCCAGGAGACTTACTCCACCATCCGCCAGTCCATCGTGCAGGCACAGCATCGGATGTCCGCCGCCGTCAATGCCGCCATGGTCACGGCCTACTGGGAGGTGGGCGAGCAGATCTACAAAGCCTGCAGCGAAAACGACCGGGCGGGCTACGGCAAACGCCTGCTGCAATATCTGTCCGAACAGCTCACCGCCGAGTTCGGCAAGGGCTTCGACGAGACCAATCTGCGCAAGATGCGTCAATTCTATACGGTGTTCCCAAATCGAGACACACTGTGTCTTGAATTGAGCTGGTCACACTACCGGCTGCTGATGCGGCTCCCCAACGAAACGGAGCGGGCTTTCTATGCCGAGGAGTGCGCCAAGTCCGGCTGGAGCGTCCGCCAGCTGGAGCGGCAGATCCACACCATGTACTACCAGCGGATCCTGGCCAGTCAGGACAAGGCCGCCGTGGCCGCCGAGATCCAGACCACCGAGCCCAAGCCCGAATATGAGAAGATCGTCAAGGATCCCTATGTGATGGAATTCCTCCAGCTCAAGCCCGACACCCATGTCTACGAGGGCGAGCTGGAGCAGGCCCTCATCAACCATTTGCAGCAGTTCCTGCTGGAGCTGGGACGGGGCTTCTCCTTCGTGGCCAGACAGCGGCGGTTCACTCTGGACGGGCAGAACTTCTTCATCGATCTGGTGTTCTACAACTACATCCTCAAATGCTTCGTGCTGATCGACCTGAAGATGGGCCAGCTGACCCACCAGGACATCGGACAGATGCAGATGTATGTGAACTACTACACCCGTGAGCTGATGAACGAGGGCGACAACCCGCCCATCGGCATCGTCCTGTGCGCCGACAAGAGCGACGCCGTGGTGCGCTACACCCTGCCGGAAAACAACAGCCAGATCTTCGCCTCCAAGTATTTCACCTACCTGCCCACTGAGGAGGAGCTGAAACGGGAGCTGCGATTGGACGAGTTCCGGGAACTGGAATAATCCTGCTTATTCATGAAACATTTCTTATTTACAGAAGGGAGATATTTATGGAAACAATCCGAATTCAGGATGACCTGTACACCCATGTCAACCAGGCCAAGCTCGCCGAGCTGGTGATCCCCGAGGATCTGCCCGTCATGGGCAGCCCCATGGCCCTGGCCACCGGCGTGGAAAAGCTCATGATCGACGAGTTCAACGCCATGTGCGCCGAGGGCACCTATCCCAACGACCATCTGGCCCGAGCCTGCAAGCTCTACGCCCTTGCCAGGGATGTGAAGCGGAAGCGCAGGCACGGCATCAAGCCCGCCCTGAAGCACCTGGCCATCCTCAAAAAGCTCGGCACCCTGCGGGGCTTCAACCTCCACGCCGGGGAGCTGGTTCTGCGGGGCATCGCCATGCCCATCGAGCTGGTGGTAGAGCCCAACATGACCGACACCGCCCACCACTGTGTCCGCATCCAGGGCCCCGGCGTGATCCTGCCCGATGCCTCCTACTACGCAGCGGGCAAGGAGGAGCAGTGCGCCCAGCTTCTGGGTCTGTGGAGCGGCTTTGCAAAGCAGATCCTGGCCCAGGCCGGCCACGGCGAGGAAGAGATCGAGGTGCTGATGCAGGACACCCTGGCCTTTGACGCTCTGGTCGCCAAATACGTCAAGACCAAGGAGGAGTGGTCTGAATACGTCAAGATGTACAACCCCATGCGCACCGGTCGGGTGGCCGGCATGGTCAAGCCCCTGAACCTGAAGAAGCTGCTGCGCGACCTGCTGGGCACCGTTCCCGAGGAGATCATCGTCTCCGAGCCCCGGTATTTCAAGCACTTCAAGGAGGTCTTCAACCCCGACACCTTTGAGATGTACAAGAACTGGGCCTACGTTGTGGGCCTTGTGGACAGCTGCAGCCTGCTCTCCGAGGAGCTGCGGGAACTGGGCGGAGCCTTCCGCCGCAGCCTGTCCGGCATCGCCGCTGCCCCCTCTGCGGAGAAGTTCGCCTATCAGCTCTCCTCCGGCCAGTACAGCGAGCCCGTGGGTCTGTACTACGGCGAGAAGTACTTCGGCGAGGAAGCCAAGAAGGACATCACCGACATCGTCCGGCAGATCGTGGCCACCTATCAGAAGCGCATCGCCGACAATGACATCCTGGAGCCCGCCACCAAGGAGAAGGCCATCCTGAAGCTCAGCACGATGGGTCTGAAGATGGCCTACCCCGACCGGGTGGAGCCCCTGTATGACAAGCTGGTCTTCGACGAGCGCAAGTCCCTCTTCGACATCGTCACCGCCCTGCGGCGCATCCGCCTGGAGGACAACTTCGCAAAGCTTGATAAGGATGTGGATCGCACCCACTGGGAGATGCCCGGCCACATGGTCAACGCCTGCTATGACCCCTTCGTCAACGACATCACCTTCCCCGCCGCCATTTTGCAGCCCCCCTTCTACTCCATCCACCAGACGAGATCCGAGAACCTGGGCGGCATCGGCGCGGTCATCGGCCACGAGATCTCCCACGCCTTCGACTCCAACGGCGCCAAGTGCGATGAGCTGGGCAACCTGAACAACTGGTGGACCAAGGCCGACGAGCGGAAGTTCAACAAGAAGGTCAATGCTATGATTAAGCAGTTCGACGGCATCGAGCTGCCCTGGGGCGTCTGCAACGGCAAATTCACCGTCAGCGAGAACATCGCCGACAACGGCGGCATGGCCGTCACCCTGGACATCATGTCCCATTCCGAGGGAGTCTCCTTCGAGGAGTACTTCACCAACTGGGCCCGGGTCTGGTGCCAGAAGGCCAAGCCCGAATACCAGAAGCTGCTGCTGCAGGTGGATGTCCACGGCCCCGCCTACCTGCGCTGCAACATGCCTCCCCGGAACTTCCCCGAGTGGTACGAGACCTTCGGTGTGAAGAAGTCCGACGAGATGTACCTGGCTCCCTCCAAGCGCGTGGTGATCTGGTAACGAAATACCCCTTTCCGAAACAGCTCACGCCCATCCGGTCGGATGGGCGTGGTTTCGTTTATAGCGTGATGCTGCCGATATAGTCGTATCCTGCCGGGGCCTGTACCTCCGCACGGAAGAACCGGAAGGTCTCCCGGCTGGACACGTACAGGTGGGCAAGGGCGATGCCCGCGTCCAGGCGGCTTCCCCTGCGGCTGCAATGGACATGGATGACGTCGTCCTCATGGGTAAAGTACCAGGGCTGGCTGTTGACGGCGGAGGGAGCCAGCCGGGCGGGCTCCAGTCTGGGGTCGGGCAGGTCTGCGATCTGGGCCAGGGCCTTGCGCTTGAAGCCCATGCCATCGTGACGCAGCTGGTCGCCCCTGGGGTGGCCGAAGGCCAGCAGGATGATGAATTTCATGCCCTCCACCCGGGTGGTGGTCTTGAAGTTCATCCGGCCCATGCCCAGCCAGCACACGCCCAGCCCCAGGGTCTGTAAATACAGATCCATCTGCTGAAAGAGAAAGCCCACGTTCTCCAGATAGCCCTCCCCTTCCTCGGAAGAAATGGCGATGAGCTGGAGCGTCGTCCAGGGGCAGATGCACCTGACCTGCTCCCGGGTCACGATGTCCCAGTGCACCCGGATCCCGGGGTACAGCGGTCTCATTTCAAATTTTCGGATCTTTTCCAGCAGCGCGTCCTCCACAGGTACGTTCGTGAAGCTGCGGCAGGATTTGCGCTTGTATATCATTTCCTTCATGTTTTTTCCTCCGCCAGGGTATTTCGATTTGACTCAATTATATGTGGAGATCGATAATTTGTCAAGGAACGGCCCGACCGGCCCCGAAGGCGGTCGAAGATTTCTGCTTGCATTTCTGCGGCCTGTGTGATATAATCTTCATCGTTCCACGCAGGGTTCGTATATCGGCTATTATAGTAGCTTCCCAAGCTTCGGAGGCGGGTTCGACTCCCGTACCCTGCTCCAGAAAAAATCCGCTTGCTATATGCAAGCGGATTTTTTCAATGAAATTTGCCCTGGTGGGCAAGTGAAGTTCTGCTGCGCAGAATGAAGTACGCTTCGCGTATGAAGTGTGCTGCCGCACATGGGGGCAAATTTCACTTCATATCCGAAGGATACTTCATTGCGAAGCAACTTCATATTGCGTCAGCAATACTTCATCCCTTGCAAATCCCCTATTTTTCCCCTATAATCAAGAAAAAAACAAGGAGGTCACCCCATGCTCAAAGCCGCCTTTTTCGACATCGACGGGACGCTGCTGTCCCACAAGACCAACTCTGTCCCCACCTCCACCGTCCGGGCTCTGGAGGAGCTGCGGAAAAAGGGCATCCTGACCTTTATCGCCACCGGGAGGCATCTGCCGGAGCTGAAGAAGCTCCGTCCCCTGGACGGACTGCACTTTGACGGCGTGGTGTCCCTGAACGGCCAGTACTGTTGCAATGAAGCGGGGGTCATCTACCACTGCCCCATCGATCCCAGGGACATCGCCACGCTGCTGGATTTTCTCAAGCGGGAGCCCCATCCCTGCATCCTCGTTGAAGAGGATCAGATGTACATCAACTTCCACAACGACCACGTGGCCCGGGTGCAGGCGGCCATCCATACCGAGATGCCGAAGCTGGGCGACCTGGAGCGGGGGTATTCGCAGCCCATCTACCAGGCGATCCTCTACATGAACGAGGACACCCTGGATACCCTGCCCCCCATGCCGAACATCCGGCTCACCCGCTGGAACATGGGCGGCGCAGACCTGATCCCCAGGCTCGGCGGCAAGGCCGCAGGCATCGCCAAGGTGCTGGAGCACTACGGCATCAGAAAGGAAGAGACCATCGCCTTCGGCGACGGCGAAAACGATGTGGACATGTTCCATGCCGTGGGCACCGCCGTCGCCATGGGCAACGCCTGCCGCGCCGCCAAGGAGGCCGCCCACTATGTCACCGACAGGATCAACGATGACGGCATCTGGAACGCGCTGGTGCATTTCGGGGTGCTGTAAGCTTCTTCCTCATGATCCATCATGCCGCTGTAGGGAACGGCTACGGCCGTTCCGCAGCAAAACCTGACAGCTTCGAACCATGTTCGGCGAATTCGTAACATTTTGCCTTTGCGCCCAACTGCATTGATCCAATAAGTGCATACTGCGGAACGGTCATAACCGTTCCCTACGATCATCAAAGCAACGAAAAACAGGGATGCCTGCGGGCATCCCTGTTCGCATTTATGGAATGATTACCAGGTCTCGCACATCCGGCGGAAAGCTTCCATCATCTCTTCCTCGGTGTCGTAGTTGGCGACGTACATCTGGTTGGCCATGGCGCCGGAGAGGGCGTCGGGGGTGCGGCCGGCCAGCTTCATCTTGTGGCCGTACTCACGCATGATGTCGTCGTGGCTCATCTTGTAGTTCTTGCCGTCACGGCGGCCGCAGAAGCCGCAGAAGTAGTGCTGGCCGTTCATGGGCACCAGGGTGGAGTCGTAGGCGATCATGTCAGCCCAGATCTTGTAGACATCCACGGAGTTGGCGAAGTTGGCCAGCTCGGGGGCGTAGCCTCCGGGGGGACGCATGTTGACCTCCAGGCCGAAGATGTCGCCCTTCTTGCCCAGACCCTCCTGGTCTGCCTTCAGCACGAAGTACTCGAAGTGGACGAAGCGGGACTTGACGCCGAAGGCCTTGACAGTCCGGCGGCCCAGCTGCTTCATGACCTCGGGCAGCTCCTTGACGATGTAGAAGATGGAATCCTTGGCCTCGTTGACCACGTCCATCAGGGAATCGCAGGTGACGTTGCCGCTCTCGAAGATGGGCTCGCCCTTGGAGTCGATGATGGCGTCGTAGGTGCGAACCTCACCGTTGACGAACTCCTCCATGATGTACTGGACGGAGTTGTCCTTGGTGGCGAAGAAGTACTGCAGATCCTCGTCGGTCTTCAGCTTGTAGGTGGCGTTGGCACCGACACCGTTGTCGGGCTTGACGACCACGGGGTAGCCCACCTTGTTGGCGAACTCCTTGGCAGGCTCGTAGTCCTTGACCAGGTGGTAGCGGGCGGTGGGGATGCCGGCCTTGGCGTAGAAGGCCTTCATGCCGGACTTGTAGCGGGTGCGAACCATGTCCTCCTCCTGGAAACCGGAGGTGATGTGGAACTCGGTACGCAGCTTGGCGTCACGCTCCAGCCAGTACTCGTTGTTGGACTCCAGCCAGTCGATCTTGCCGTACTTGAAGGTGAAGAAGGCCACGGCCCGGAACACCTCGTCGTAGTTCTCCAGGCTGGATACCTTGTAGTACTCATGCATGGAGTTGCGCTGCTCCTGGGTCAGCTCGTTGTAGGGGCAGTCGCCGATGCCCAGCACACGCAGACCGTTGTTCTTCAGCTCACGGCAGAAGCGCCAGTAGGTCAGCGGGAAGTTGGGCGAGATGAAAATAAAGTTTTTCATGCGTTTGTCTCCTCTCTTGTCGTATTTTTATGTCGATTTCTTAATCATCGAGGATATATTGTCAGATATGAGATATTAGTTATGAGATATTAGATATCCTATATCTCATATCTTGTATCTAATATCTTATATCTCCAAATCAGATGCCCAGCATCCAGGGGACGTAGGTGTCCACCATCTTGTACCACCAGGGCCAGTCGTGGTTGACATCCAGGCCCCAGTACTCGAACCGGGTCTTGATGCCCTTCTGGCAGCAGACAGTGTCCAGCCAGCGGGTGGACTCCAGCAGGGGCTCCTCCCAGGCGCCCTGACCGCAGACGATCAGGCTCTTCTGGGAATTGTAGTAGCCCATGTAGTGGTGATCGGGAGCCAGGTTGGCCAGGTACAGGTTGGGGCAGTTGTTGTAGACCAGGTCGTCGCAGTAGTCGCCGAAGAACTCCTTGTTGTCGTACAGACCGGAGATGGCGAAGCAGCTGTCGAACAGGTCGGGACGGCGGTAGTACAGGTTGGCGGCGTGCATGGCACCCATGGAGGCACCGAAAGTCAGGATGCCCTGGCCGTAGTTCTCTGCCTTGATGATGGGAACCATCTCGTTGCAGATGTAGTTGAACCAGTTCTCGTGGTTCTGGATGCGCCAGCGGCAGTCGCCGCCCTTGGCAGCCCAGGCTTCGTTGTCGATGGTGTCGACGCTGTAGACGATGCACTGACCGGCCTCGATCCACTTGGCCCAGTAGTCGATCATCTTGAAGCTCTCGAAGTCCCAGAACCGGCCCGCCTGGCAGGGGATGAACATGACAGGCTTACCGGCGTGACCGTAGACCTTGTACTCCATGTCCCGGCCCAGGTGGTGGCTGTAGTGCTTGTGGTACTCGATTTTCATGATTTACTCTCCAAAAAATATTTTTAATGAATAATGAAATCGCTTTGCTGATGAATAATGAATAGTGAATAATTGTGGTATCTGCTGACGCAGATGGATTGAAATTTCAATCGTCCGAAGGACACCATAATTATTCATTTTTCATTATTCATCATTCATTATTCATTACATTACAGTTTCAGGCAGTCCATGAACACGGGGATCTGCTGCTCCCAGCTGGCCTCACTGTGGGTGCCGCCGGGGACGATGCGGAAGGTCAGGTTGGCCCGCTTCTTCAGCAGGAGCGTGGCCATGGAGATCAGGGCATCGGCGCTTCCCTCGTGGTTGTTGATCTCCTCGGAGCCGTAGTCCATGTAGATGGTGGTGTCAAAGCGCATGTTGGCCCGGGCCACCAGGTTATAGAGCTTGCTGGGATCGACCCACAGGCTCGGCGACAGGATCGCCGCCCGCTGGAAGGTCTTGTTGTAGCAGGTGACGCCGTAGAGGGCCATCAGGCCGCCCATACTGGAGCCTGCGATGATGGTGTTCTTCCGGTCGGGCAGGGTGCGGTAGTTGGCGTCGATGTAGGGCTTGAGCTCGTTAATCATCCAGTTCATGTAGAGCTTTCCCTTGCCCTTGATGAAGCCGTGCTCCTTGTTGACATAGGTGACGGGGGCGTATTCGTTGAACCGCTCGCCGAACTGGTTGCATTCGACAGCCACGATGATGAGGGGCTTGCGCGTCCACTGCATGAAGTTGTACATACCCCAGCTCTTGCCGTAGGTGGCATCCTCATCCAGGAAAACATTGTGTCCGTCGAACATATACATCACCGGAAATCTCCGGTTGGGATCATCGTCATAGTATTCCGGCAGGTAGATGTAGGCCTTGCGGGGCGCGTCGCCGGTCAGTGCAGGGATGGTCACATCCCACTTTTTAATCATAGCTTGGGTTCCTCCGTCGGGATGGTGTGCTGTATTTTATTAGTATAGTTTCCTTTTGGCAAAAAGTCAATGGATAGCGGCAAATCCGCCTTTTTTCAGGGGAATTTTTCGGAACTTCGCATTTCTGCCCGGCGTACAGCCGAAAAATATGGTAGTTTTGACAGCAGCCCCCCTGTCTGAAAGACGCGCATCCTGCACATACTGAGCGTGAGGTGAGGATCATGAATCAGAAGCGTCATCAGCAGCGGATCACGGAAGACCTGCGCCTGGATCCGGAGGCACGGCTCTGCCCCGCCTTCGACTGTACCAGCATCAAGCTCTTCGCAGCCCCCGACGAGGGGGAGATGGGCTTCCGGGTGCTGGACAACTGCGCGGAGGAGAACATGCGGTGAGAGATTGGAGAGTGGAGAGTGAAGATTGGAGATACGCCTGATCTCAACTCTCCACTCTTCAATCTCCAATCTCATTCCTCAGCACATCAGCAGGAAGCCTGCGGCGAAGCACACCGTGCCCCAGCCGCTTTCGTTCATCCGGGGCGCCAATTCCTGGAGCACCACGAAGGTCATGGCTCCGGCGGCGAAGCCCAGAAGCAGGGGCATCCATGGGGTCATCACGGCGGAAAAGGCCATCATCAGCCCGGCGGCCATGGGCTCCACGGCCCCGCTGAGGACTCCGGCAGCGAAGGCCCGCTTCCGGCTGACGCCCAATGCCAGCAGGGGAACTGCCGCCACGGCCCCGTCGGGGATGTTCTGCAATGCGATGCCCAGGGTCAGCCCGGCGGACTCCCCGGCACCCACGGCCATGCCCTCGGGGATGTTATGGAGCACCACCGCCAGCATCAGCGCGGCCCCCGGCGACAGGCGCGCGCCGGGGATCCTGCCGGGGATCAACAGCGCAGTCAATCCCAGAGCGAAGCCCGCCAGTGCCCCTCCCCTGCCCGACTCCAATGCCGGCAGCAGCAGATTCCACAGGCAGGCCGCGATCATCGCGCCCCCCGCCGCCCCAGCCAATGCCGCGTTCCACCGCCGGGAGCCCATGGGCACCCCCAGAGCCGCCCCAGCTCCCAGTGCCGTCCCAAAAAAGGGTGCCAGCAAACCAAACCACATACAAACCGCTTCCCTTCGTCAGAATTTCCAGTCTGTTTCAGGGTATGCATCAAGCGGATAAAACGACACCCCCGCCGACGGCGGGGGTGTTTGTACGTTTATCCCTTTTTGCCGAAGCTCACCGCGCAGATGGCGGCGGTCAGGGGCACCGCCAGCATGACACCGATGGAGCTGGCCACCGCGGAGATCGCCTCCAGGCTCATGTAGGAGGAGCTCAAAAGCTGCCAGGGCTGGAGTCCCAGGGAGTAGATGTAGACGACGAGGGTCAGACCGCTGCCCAGGATGGCCAGGATCAGGGTGTTGGTCATGGTGCCCACCATATCCCGGCCGATGTTCATGCCGCTTTTCATCAGCTCCTTCGCCGTCAGATCGGGGTTCACCCGGGTCAGCTCCTGGATGGCCGAGGAGATGCTCATGGCCACGTCCATCACCGCGCCCAGGGCACTGACGATGACACCCGCCGTGACCAGGCCGGAAATGCCGATGCCGCTTTCGCCGGTCTGGCGCAGCTGGAGCAGGGCCTCGGCGTACTCCTGGCGGTAGCCGTCGATGCGCAGAGCGCTCTGAGCCAGCAGGCCGAAGACGGTGGCCAGCGCGATTCCCGCCAGGGTGCCGAGACACGCACATACGGTCTTCTTATCTACGCCGCCCAAAATGACGAAGGTCGCCGCCGTCACCAGCACCGAGATCAGGAAGGTGGTGGGGATCGTGGGCCATCCGGAAAGCAGCAGGGGCAGCAGGATAAAGATCAGTGCCGCCACCGTCAGCCCCAGGCTCACCAGGCTTTTCAGTCCCACCTTTCCTCCGACCAGCACCGTCACGATCAGGAAGGCCGCCGCCACCAGCAGCAGACCGGGGAACCGGTCATATTCATAGACATAGCAGCGCACCGTACCGTCTTCATAGGTGCTCAGACCCACGGTCACGCCGTCGCCCACCTCCATGGGTGCGCCGTAGATGGGGCCCACGGTGTTGTCGGCCATCATCTGCTGCCCGGCATACCGTCCCGTCTTCACCCGGACGATGAGGGTCTGGTTGCCCCGGAAATGCTCCTCGGACACGGGGTCAGCCTCGGTGGAATCGGACAGGATCTGCTCCACCACCGCATTTTCGTATTCCATATATTCCGCCGCCTCGGGCCCGGGCTCCCGGGTCGGATGGGCGATCACAAAAAGCCCGGCAAAGACCGCCAGCACCAAAAGCAGCACCAGCGGGGAGATCCATCGTTTTTTCATGGCAGTTCCTCCAGATTCGCATTCTTTCCTAAACGATACCATCCCCCGACGCCGTTGTCAAGCTGTGGGAGTTTCGTCAAATTTCCTTTGCCGCCGGTAAAATTTCACAAAAATGGTAGCATCCTGCATCGCTTTATGGTATGATGATACTGGAAATCTGCGCCATACCAAAAGCGCAAAATAAAAAGGAGGAAACATATGAAGCATTCCAACTTCAGCAGATTCCTGTCTGTGATGCTGGCTCTGGTCATGGTTCTGTCCATGATTCCCGCCACCGTCTTCGCCAGTGATTCTGCGGTCTACAGCCAGATCACCTCTGCCGAGGAACTGACCACCGGCAAGTACGTTCTGGTCGTGGACTCCGGCTTTGCCCCCACCGTCCTCGACGGCAGCTGGGTGCTGGCCGAAGCCGTCACCGCTGCTGACGGCACCATCACCGCCCCCGCCGCCAATCTGGTGTGGGACATCACCGTCGATGGAGACACCGTCAAGCTGACGGACTCCAACGGCATCACCATTGCCCCCAAGGGCGGCAACAACAACGGCATCCTCTCCGGCGACTACAGCTGGAGCGTCACCTGCGAGAACGGCACCTTCCGTTTCTGGGGTCAGGGCAGCGATACCGTCGTTCTGGCCAGCAACAAGAGCTCCGCCAACAAGTTCCGCGGCTACAAGACCGCCACCGTCTCCGGCAACGCCGCCGGTTACCCCAGCTACTTCACCCTGTACAAGCTGGCTGAGGGCACCGTGGTGGAGCCCTCCGAGCCCATCGAGACCGAGCCTGTCGTCACCGAGCCTGTTGTGACGGAGCCTGTTGAGGTCGAGCGGGTCACCGGTGTCGTCACCGACCTGACCACCCTTCAGGACGGCGACTCCATCGTCATCTTCAACCCCGCCAACGGCAAGTCCCTGTCCTCCAACTACTCCGGTTACTACAACGGCGCTTCCGATGTGGCTCTGGAGGGCGGTGCCCTGACCGGCTACACCGATGCCGACGTCTGGACGCTGGGCATCAATGCCGACGGCACCTACACCTTCGCGACCGCCGCCGGTCAGAAGATCTCCATGGGCACCAGCTTCACCAGCATGCCCCTGGACGATGTGAACACCGACTGGAACATCATCGCCTCCAACACCGAGGGCTGCTTCTACATCGAGAACCCCGCCCGGGGTGCCTACATGGAGTACCAGCCCAGCTACGGCACCTGGAGCGGCTATTACAGCATCAACGACGAAAGCCTGTTCGCCCAGCAGCTGTACCTGATCGTGGAGGGCAGCGAGCCCGTCGATCCCGAACCCACCGACCCCGTGGATCCCGAGCCCTCTGAGCCCGAGGTGCCCGAGGTGGAGACTGCCGCCTACATGACCGAGGCTCCCAAGAACGGCGACACCATCCTGATCTACCACCCCAACAGCACCTCCGTCCTGGGCTCCGCCGCCTCCGGCAAGAAGCTGGCCGCTGTCACCGCCGCTGCCGAGAACGGTGCCATCGCCCTGGCCGATGGTATGGCTCAGCTGCTGGTCACCGTGGAGAACGAGCAGTACATCTTCACCCTGGATGGCAAGTACCTGACCTCCGCCGAGACCGGCAACGGCCTGAGCTTCGCCGAGGAGCTGACCGACATGGGCCGCTGGACGCTGGAGCTCCAGGACGACGGCAAATGGGTCATCATGAACGTGGGCGCCAACTACAACGGCAACCACAACCAGGCTCTGGAGTACTACAACGGCTTCACCACCTACGGCTTCAAGTCCGGCAACGCCGCCTACCTGTTCGATCTCTACCTGGTGGAGGCTGCCAAGCAGGAGGGCATCGTCACCGAGCTCCATGAGGGCGACACCGTCGTCATCTTCAACCCCGCCCACATGAAGGCCATGTCCACCGAGTACATCGGCTTCTACAACCTGGGCACCGATGTGGCGCTGTCGGGCGGCAAGCTGACCGGCTGGACTGCCGCCGATGTCTGGACTGTGGGCGTCAACGCCGACGGCTCCTACACCTTCGCAACCGCTGACGGCAAGAAGCTCTCCATGGGCACCAGCTACTCTTCCATGCCCCTGGACGATGTGAACACCGCCTGGAGCATCGAGACCGCCAAGACCGAGAACTGCTTCTACATCAAGAACGTGGCCCGCGGTGTCTACGTGGAGTGGTACGCAGACAAGGGTAACTGGTCTTCCTACTACAACAACAGCAACGAGGCTCTGTTCGCCCAGCAGTTCTACCTGGTCGTCGAGGGCAGCGAGCCCGAGACCACCCTGCCCGCTGAGGGCGATCAGGTCGTCCTGTACAACCTGGATGCCCAGGGCGTTCTGGCCAACGAGAACGACACCCAGAGCATCGAGAATGCCCTGACCGTCGTCACCGACGGCGTTGCCGCTCCCGCCAACGGCGGCGTGGTCTTCACCGTCTCCAAGAACGGCAATTACTACCGCTTCTACAACGAGACCTACGGCTACCTGTGCTCCAACGGCACCGGCAACAACGCCTTCTACACCCAGGAGGTCTCCGAGGACGCCGACTGGGCCCTGCACGAGGGCAAGTCCGGCGGCTGGAACCTGGAGTCCCGCACCGCCAAGTTCAACGGCACCTACAGCCAGTACCTGGAGTACTACGCCGACTCCTACAAGACCTACTCCATGTACAATGTCACCAATTATGACATTTACGAGTTCTTCTTCTACCCCGTGGCCGAGGGCGTGAACCTGACCGGCGGCATCGTCAATGTGCCCACCGTGGTCTTCGGCACCCTGCCCGATGCCTTCGTGGGCGCGGACTACACCTTCACCGTCACCGTCGACGCCGTCTTCGGCGTGGAGACCATGACCGTCAAGGTGGGTGATACCGTCCTGACCGCCAACAACGACGGCTCCTACACCATCCCCGCCGAGCTGGTTGCAGGCGAGAGCCTGACCATCACCGTCGAGGGCGTGGACACCAAGGGCGCTGCCTTCTCCGGCACCGCCGCCGTCACCGTCAAGGACGAGCCCGTCATCGAGTCCGTCTCCCCCGCCGCCAACTCCCAGACCCTGGACAACAAGCGGCCCACCATCTCCGCCGTCATCGCCAACGCCGGTGAGAACGCCGTCGTCACCATGACCGTCAATGGCGAAGCTGTTGAGGCTGTCTACGCTGACGGCATCGTCTCCTGGACTTCCGAGACCGACATGGCCGACGGCCGCACCACCGTCACCGTCACCGTGACCCGGGCCGACGGCAAGACCGCCGAGAAGACCTGGAGCTTCACCGTGGGCGAGGCGCAGTTCAGCCTGTACTTCGGCCAGCTCCACTCCCACACCACCTACTCCGACGGCTCCGGCTCCCTGGAGTCCGCCCTGAATTACATCGGCTCCCTGCCCGAGAGTGCGAACGTGGACTTCGTGGCCTTCACCGACCACTCCAACTACTTCGACACCACCGGCTCCGCCAACCCCGAGGGTGCTCTGTATGACATGAGCCTGGCCTCCGCTTCCAGCCAGGATATGTGGAACGAGTACAAGGGTGCCATCGCCGCCTTCAACAAGAACAGCTCCGACGTGGTCGCCATCGGCGGCTTCGAGATGACCTGGTCCGGCGGCCCCGGCCACATCAACACCTTTGCCACCCCCGGCATCGTCTCCCGCAACAACAGTGTCCTGAACAACAAGACCGCCGACGCCGGCATGAAGGCCTACTACGCCCTGCTGAGCCAGCCGGAGGGCATCGACTCCATCAGCCAGTTCAACCACCCCGGCACCACCTTCGGCAACTTCACCGACTTTGCCTACTGGGATGCCCTGATCGACACCCGCATCCAGCTGGTGGAGGTCGGCAACGGCGAGGGCCAGGTTGGCGCTGGCGGCTACTACCCCAGCTACGAGCAGTACACCATGGCTCTGGACAAGGGCTGGCACGTGGCTCCCACCAACAACCAGGACAACCACAAGGGCAAGTGGGGCAACGCCAACGACGCCCGTGATGTGGTTCTGACCGACGACTTCTCTGAGGAGGGCATCTACGAGGCCATCCGCGCCTACCGGGTCTACGCCACCGAGGACAGAAATCTGGAGCTGGGCTACACCGTCAACGGCTTCGTTCTGGGCTCCATCATCGAGGAAGTCCCCGAGGTGCTGAACTTCGAGGTCACCGTCTTCGATCCCGATTCCTCCGACTCCATCTCCAAGGTCGAGGTCATCGTCAACTCCGGTAAGGTCGCCCATGTCTGGGACGATCCCGCTGAGCTGACCTCCGGCGTGCTGACTGCCGCTCTGGCTCCCGACTATTCCTACTACTACCTGCGCGTCACCCAGGGCGACGGCGACATCGCGGTCACCGCTCCCGTCTGGGTGGGCGAGACCCTGAAGCTGGGCATCTCCGCCGTCGAGTGCGGCACCTCCACCCCCGTCACCGGCGAGGAGCTGACCATCTCCACCACCCTGTTCAACTCCGAGGTCACTGAGGCCTCCGTCAAGTCCGTCACTTACACCGTCGGCTCCCAGGTTCTGGCCGTCGACACCACCGGCTACACCATCCCCGCCTCCGGCAATACCACCGTCGCCTTCAACTATACCCCCGAGGTCGCCAAGGTCATGAACGTGACCGTCACCGCCATCGTGGAGCTGGACGGCGTGGAGTACACCTTCTCCATGGACGTGGAGCTGGATGTCCAGGATGCCAGCAAGCTGGTCTACATCGGCATCGACGCTTCCCACTACAACGAGTACGTCAACGGCAACTACAAGGATTCCATGGGCAACTTCGGCAATCTGGCCGCCGGTTACTCCGTGCGCACCGTGCAGCTGAACACCAGCGAGGATCTGATCGCCGCCTGCGATAACGACAAGTACGTGGCTCTGATCCTGACCGCTCCTTCCCGCCGTCTGGCCGCCGCCCAGGCCGATCCCAAGGTCTACACCGCCGATGAGCTGAAGGCCATCACCGCCTTCAACGCCAATGGCGGCACCGTGATCCTGGCCGGCTGGTCTGACAACTACGAGAACTACGACGTCATCCAGTCCAACGAAGCTATCGTGCACATGGCCGCCGCCCAGAACGCCGTTCTGGAGGCTCTGGGCTCTTCCCTGCGCATCGGCGACGACGCCACCTACGACGATGTCCGCTCCGCCGCCGACGGCGTGGACAAGTGGAGACTCTACTTCAACACCTACGGCGACAACTTCCTGACCGAGGGCGTTGAGTACGATGCCGAGCATCCCTACGACCGGATGTACACCGAGGTCTTCAGCCACTACGGCGGCGCCACCGTCTACGCTGTGGATGAGACCGGAACCGCAACCTCCACCCTGCCCGCCACTGTCAGCCCCGTGGTCTTCGCCCATGCCTCCACCTACTCCGTGGACGTGGACAAGGACGGCCTGGGCGGCAGCGACATCCCCAAGTATGCCTACACCGAGGGTGATGACCGCCTGCTGGTCATGGGTATGGAGCAGCTCGACGGACAGGGCCTGATTATCGTCTCCGGTGCCGCCTTCATGAGCAACTTCGAGGTGCAGGCCACCATCGAGGACTCCGGCTCCGAGAAGAACTACTCCAACTACCGCATCTGTGAGAATCTGGTGAATCACCTGAACCCCGTCACCGTCACCGACATCGCCGACGTCCAGGCCCAGGTGGAGGAGGGCGTCAAGTACACCATCGAGGGCGTCATCACCTCCAATGCCAGCGGCTATGACAAGGACACCGCCTTCTTCGACTGCATCTACCTGCAGGACGAGACCGCCGGTATCAACGCCTTCCCCGTGGCCGGCAACTTCAAGATCGGCGACAAGGTTCGCATCACCGGCACCACCTCCTCCTATCAGGGCGAGCGCCAGATCTCCGTCACCGAGATCACCCTGATCTCTGAGGGCAATGAGGTCGCCCCCATCGAGATCACCGCCGCTGAGCTCAACGACGGCTCCGTCCTGGGCTCCCTGGTCACCCTGAAGGGCATCGTGGAGTCCTTCGAGTACGCCAACGGCCTGATCCAGACCATCATGGTCAAGGATGAGAAGGGCGAAACCGGCCGCATCTTCATCGACGGCTACATCACCACCTCCTACGATGTGGAGAACCTGACCGTCGGTTGCGAGATCACCGTCACCGGCCTGGCCTCCTACGACAATTCCTTCGACGGCCCCGCTCCCAGAATCCGCGTCCGCGACCGTAAGGACGTGGTCTGCACCGCCGCTGCCGAGCCCACCGTCATCGCAAGCGGCTGGTCCGGCTACACCACCTGGACGCTGACCAGCGACGGCACCCTGACCGTGTCCGCCA
>SVLP01000040.1 GCA_015067895.1 Oscillospiraceae bacterium
AGACGCCGTTGGGGTTGAAGGTGGTCTCGGTGGCGCCGGTGGTGATGCCCTTCTCCACGGCCCACAGGACGGGATCGATGTAGAAGGAATCCTCGGGGACATCGGTGAAGGGGTTCTCACGGGTGGCATCGCAGCGGGTACAGCCGGTGCCCTTCCAGTCATGGCCCAGTGCGGGGATCTCTTCCTGGGCAACCAGGATCTCGCCGCAAAGGTTACACTTCTTGCCCTCAGTCAGGCCGGGCTCGGTGCAGGTGGCGTCCTTGCCGGGGATGATCTCCTCGGTGTGGCCCAGAGCGGGAATCTCCTCCTGGGCGACCAGGATCTCGCCGCAGACAGCGCACTTCTTGCCCTCAGTCAGACCGGTCTCGGTGCAGGTGGCGTCCTTGCCGGGGATGATCTCCTCGGTATGGCCCAGAGCGGCGACCTCGCGGGTCTCGGTCTCGCCGCAGGCACAGGTGCGGGTCTCAACGCCCTTCTCGGTGCAGGTGGGCTCGGTGGTGACGACCCACTCGCCGAAGCTGTGCTCGTGGGTGGGGGAGCCAACGGTCACAGTTACGGTCACGGTGCTGTCAGCGTCGGCAACGGATGCAGGCAGATCGAGGGTTCCGACCACCTCATAGACACCGGGCCGGCTGGCATCATAGGAAGACAGATCCCAGGACACGGGAACCATGACCTCGATATCACCGGCAACCTCCTGGGTCAGGACGGCCTTGATAAACCGGGGGAATTCCGCTTCCGTCAGCGCTTCGTTCAGTTCCTTGTGGATATCATCCAGCTGGGACACAGACTTCAGGGCCACATTGGACAGGGCGATGCCGGTGATCTCCCATTCGGTCACACCGACGCCGTTACCGGCGGCCACGCTGTTCAGCTCCTCGAAGAACAGTCTGACATAGCGGGCGGTATAGGGGGTGTCGTAGCTTTCGGTTACGACGGGATGGGTGGGGCCGTTGTGGCCGCTGGTCAGATCGCTGATGTTCGTCCAGACTTTCGCGTCGTTGGAGATCTGGATGCTCATGACGGTGGGATAGATCTTGTTGAAATAATGCATGGTCATTTCATCAAAGATGCTGGTCTGCTCTGCACCCAGATCGATGTAGATCCAGGAGTTGTCCTTTGCATTGCTGCCCTTGATGAAATCGCTGTCCCACTTGGTGGAGGTGTCGCCGTCGTTGACGTTGTCCTTGTTGCCGTCGGAGGTGCCGGAAACGGTCACTTCCTTGCCGGGGGCCAGGTTGCCGGGCTCGGTCAGATCTTCCCTGGTGACAAGGATGATCGGATCCACATATTCGCCGATATCATCCTTTGCGGCCTTGTCATCGTCCAGATAGATCTCATAGATGGCGATATCGGTCTCCTTCTCGAAGGTGAGCTTCAGCCCGTAAATACCCTCGGCACTGTCCAGGGCGAATTTCTTCGCGCTCTCGTCGAGCCTGCCGAGCCGGACATAGCCCTCGTCCTTGAGGAGCCACACCACTGCGTTGCTGACGCTGCTGGGATCCTGGAGGATGGAGATGGCCTTGAAGTTCGTGGCCTCGGTGAACTTGTACTCGATGGAATCTTCCGCATCTGCCGTGCCGCTGAACAGGGTGGCCAGATTGCCGTCGATGGCGTTCTGGATATTCGTGCCGAAGGTCGCGGTGATCTCTTCGGTTTCCGAAGAGGAATCCACGGTGGTGTTCAGGAAGATCTCATGGAGCTTCAGGTAATAGCCGGTACTGCCGGTGAAGTAAATGCGCAGATATCTGGCATCCGCACCACCTGCATTGGCTCTGACGTAGCGGTAGGGCACGACGAACTCGGAGTTGTCGTTCACGACGGTGGCGATGGTCTCCCAATCGGACTTGTCTGCGGAGATCTGGATCTCGGCATTGTAAAGTCTGGGATTGCCGTCGGCGGTCACGACGGTGACATCATGCAGGGCGATATTGGCGCCCAGGTCGAAGGTGATGTAATCTCCGGTGGTCTGGCCCTCGTTTGTCCAGATGTAGGTGCTTTCGTCGCCGTCGAAGACGTTCGTCCATTTGCCCTCCTGCAGGCCGTTGGTCAGGTTCGTCTCCAGGAACTTGGGATCGGCCTTCGCGCCTTCCACGGTGACGCCCAGCTTCTGAAGGTCGAAGGTGACTTCCGTCTCGGAGTCGTTGTACAGCCGCACATACTTCACGACGGCGGTGCCCTCCAGGGCGTCAGCGGCGTTCCACTGGCCGCCGTTGGCGGAGTATTCAAAGCGCAGACCCTCCAGGCCGGTTCCCTCCCTGGCAATAGAGGAGACCAGACTCAGGTTCATAAGCTTGATGCCGATATATTCCCCGGCAGCCAGCGTCACGTCCAGATCGCGAAGGCCGTACTCCCTGCCTTCGATGGTCAGGGGCTGCTGTGCATACGCCTGCACATTGGTATAGACCCGGTCACCATCGGGTTTCGCTTTGTTGACCGTGAATTCGCGGACATGAGTCCAGTAATCGGGCTTCGTCGCGGTGCCCACTTCCGCCAGACGCAGCCGGACATAGCGGGCCCGGATGTTCAAATCATCCAGCTCGATGCGGTAGGTGTCGTTATACCGGTCGCCCAGCTGGGTGAAGGTCTTCCCGTCCTCGGAATACTCCAGCACCGCCTTGTGGAAATAGTCGTGGTGGGTATCGGAATTGCCCTGGACGATGCTGATGTCGGTCACAGTTCTGACAGCACCCAGATCCACGCCGAAGTAATCGTCCTTTTGCTGCACCACGTTCCACTGGGCATAGGTGTTCAGATCGCCGTCGAACATCTTCCGGGCGTTGTCGTCCATGCTCTGCTTCTGTCCGCCGAGGACGGCATAGAGATTCTGACCGGTGTAATTGGCGTCAAACAGGGGCGTCAGGGTGCTTTCCACATAGGCGACCATGCTTGCGGCAAAGGGCTGCAGCCGCTTGCTGCCCGCCAGGGCCTTGTTGGTGATGGAGGGATCATCGCAGGTCAGGTAGGCATTCCACTCCTGCAGGGCCTTGCCGGCGGCTGCGAAATTCGTCCAAACGGCTGCGACGTCATCATGCTCCAGGGCGATGATGGCGTTCAGGGCAGCCTGACCGGCAGTGGTCACGCCCTCCAGGGACTTGAGCCAGGGCTCCAGCTCGCTGACCAGATCCGTATTGACGCAGTCTCTGCGGAAGATCTCGATGGCGCTGAGGATATTGGCGAATTCCTCCAGCAGGATCCCGGTGTCCTCCAGCTCCGAAATGGGCTCGCCGTTGTTGACAGCTGCGGCAACGGCCTCCAGATTGGCCTTGATGTACTCGGATTCGGGGAAGCCCGCGCCCACACGGCTGGAGCCGGGGCAGTTGGCCACGTTCCGGGCGATGGTTCTGTAGACGTCCTCCACGCCCTCCTCCAGATAATTGAAAGAATCGTGCCAGACGTCCTCAGCGTGGGCAGAGTAGTCCGAGTTGTTCCAGAACAGGCTTGCCAGCTGGAACAGGGCCACCTTGTTGCTCTGACCGAAGCGGGAGGGATTGGAAACGGCGGCCTTCAGGCCGGTCACGCCGTCCCGGGCGTAGTGGGTGATGTTGCCCAGGAAGATACCGGATTTTGCATGCTCATTGACCGGATAGTTCAGCCAGAAGGAGACGCTCTGACCGGTTCTGTTCGCCACATAATCCACGGTGCTCTGGGTGATGGGGGAGTTGACGTCATCGCCCGTCCAGTAGAGGATGATGGAGTCATCCAGCGCCTTCAGGGCATCCAGCTCCGCGCCATTTCCCGACCAGGACTTGTTGTAGCCCTGGGGGCAGTAGGTGATGGGGTCGCAGCCCTTGGGAATGATGAATTCCTGAGTCAGCCGGTTCAGCACGGTGACGACGTCTGCATGGGAGCCGCTGCCGAAGTCGTCGTTCAGGATGTCGAACTTCCGGACACCCACATCGTAAAGCTGGGTCAGCTTGGCCACCAGCTGCTGATAACGCTGCTCGTAAAGGGACGGATTGGTGGAGATGTTCAGGCCGCTGAAGAAGCTGCCCAGGTGCACGCTCCAGACATAGTAGCACTTGGTCTGCTGACCGATCTTGACCAGCTCCTCAATCTGCCGGATGTCGGATTCGGGATACAGGTCGGCCCAGCGGTTGGTATGATATGCGTCGGTCTTGGAGGCATACACATACATATTCATCTTCACATCGCGGGCGAACTCCATCAGCTCGGCCCGGGTCTCGTAGTCCCAGCCGCCGTAGAAGCCCTCGATGAAGCCGCGGAATTCGATGCCCGCGTAGTCCTCGATCTGTGCGCCCAGAAGGAGGTTTTCCTCAAAGGAGGACAGCATCATCTTCAGGGTGGCCACGCCGCGATAAACGGCATCGGTGTCACGGCCCACGATGGTGATCTGATCTTCCTTCGCCTCCAGCACATAGGCATCGTAATTGTCGTAAAGATCCTCCGTGTTCAGGGTGAGGGTGTCCTCATAGGCATCGACGCCTTCACCGGAGCCGTTCACGCCCAGAAGGATGCTGGATGCACCTTCCGCAGGCTCGTCCACGACGGTCGCGCTGATGCCGTTTTCCTCCAGAATTTCGGAAAGATAAGCCTTGGTGGCGTCATCGATCCCGGTTTCGTATACGACATTCACCTGATCGGCCAGCACGAACTGTGTGCCGTCGTAAGCGATCTGTCTTACGATTGGGTAGATGTCGTAGGTTTTTTCCGCTTCCTCTGCATGTGCAATTGGTACACTTGAAAATACCAGGGCACAGCAGAGCATGAGACATAATAGTTTCTTTAATCGGGATATCATGTTTCTACGCTCCTTTGCAGTATCATATTTAGACAAATTACTTTGCCTCTGATGGGTTCATTTTATCATATTTTACAAAGGAAGCAACAGCGAATTTCGAAACAAAAAGAAAAAAGCCTGTATCCAGGCAAAACGCATGGATACAGGCTTTGAAAAGCTTGAAGCAAAGATCTTCCGAATCTTGAGATCAGCGCTTGGAGAACTGGGGAGCGCGACGGGCGGCCTTCAGACCGTACTTCTTTCTCTCCTTCATTCTGGGGTCGCGGGTCAGGAAGCCGGCGGCCTTCAGGGTGGGACGGTACTCACCGTTGACCTGCAGCAGGGCACGGGAGATGCCGTGGCGGATAGCGCCGGCCTGGCCGGTAACGCCGCCGCCGCAGACGGTGACGACAACGTCAACCTTGCCCAGCAGGTCGGTGGAGACCAGGGGCTGACGGACGACCATCTTCAGGGTGTCCAGGCCGAAGTAGTTGTCGATGTCACGGCCGTTGATGGTGATGGAACCGGTGCCGTTCTCATAAACGCGGACACGGGCGACGGAGGACTTCCGGCGGCCGGTGCCGTAGAAATACTTTCTCTTGCTCTCGTACATAATTCGTTACCTCCGATTAGTCCAGGGTCCAGGCTTCGGGCTTCTGAGCGGCGTGGACATGCTCAGCACCCTTGTACAGGTGCAGACGGCCCATGCAGTTGCGGCCCAGGGTGTTCTTGGGCAGCATGCCCTTGACAGCGACCTGCATCGCGTAGTCGGACTTGGTCTCCATCATGATGCGGGCCTTGGTCTCCTTCAGGCCGCCGATCCAGCCGGAGACGCGGTAGTACTTCTTCTGCTCGGCCTTGTTGCCGGTCAGAACAGCCTTGTCGGTGTTGATGATGATGACGTAGTCGCCGCAATCAACGTTGGGGGTGAAGTCGACCTTGTGCTTGCCGCGCAGCAGGTTGGCAGCGATGACAGCGGTGCGGCCCAGGGGCTTGCCGGCTGCATCGAGGACATACCACTTGCGCTCCACGGTCTCCTTCTTAGCCAGGGTAGAAGTCATGGTGTTTTCCTCCATCTATAAAGATAAATTATTTTGACAAATTCACGTGTTCGAAGTACAATGTCTTCAGAACGCTTGATTTTTATACCACAACAAAATTCAAATGTCAACTACTTTTTCGCGTGATTTTATGAAATACCGGACGAACTTCTGAAAGCTTTGAAATGCTCGCGTTTCCTCCGTTTTTCTGAAATCCGATTTTTGAAACAAAAAGGAGAATTTCGAACCATGCAAAAGCTCATGGGCCTGCTCCGCCGGTGTGTGGAGGATTATGATATGATCGCTGATGGAGATAAAATCGCGGTCGGCGTCTCCGGCGGCAAGGATTCGCTGGTGCTCTTGAAGCTGATGGCTGCCCTGCGTCAGTACCACAACAAAAAATTCGAGCTGGAGGCCATCACCATCGACATGGGGCTGGGTATGGACTTCTCCGGCATCGAGAAGCTCTGCGCAGAGCTGGAGGTTCCTTATACGATAGTAAAGACCGAGATCGGCCCCATCATCTTCGACTACCGCAAGGAGAAGAACCCCTGCTCCATGTGCGCCAAGATGCGCCGGGGAGCCCTGAACCAGGCCATCAAGGATCGGGGACTCAACAAGCTGGCCCTGGGCCACCACTATGACGACGCGGTGGAGACCTTCGTGATGTCGCTGCTCTACGAGGGCCGCATCAGCTGCTTCCAGCCGGTGACGAATCTCGACCGGATGGGTGTCATCCAGATCCGGCCCATGCTCTATATCTCGGAGAAGTCCGCAGACAATTTCGCCCAGCGGTTCGACCTGCCCGTCATCGAAAACCGCTGCCCCGCCGACAAGCATACCAAGCGCGAGGAGATCAAGGAGCTGGTCTACGAGATGCAGGGACGTTATCCCGATTTCAAGGATCGCATTTTTGGGGCGATGCAGAGATTGCCCCTGCCCGAATGGGGGCCCCAGGGGCGGTATAAGCGGCCGAAGGATGAAGTTTGAGATGAGGTAAAAGAGAGCCAAGAGAGGATTGTTGAACATCATGCAAACAGAAACATATAAGCGTATCGCCATTAAACATAAGCACTTTGTTCAAGAAATGAACACTGTATGGGAATCCTACGAAACTATAAATTTTTATGCTGAAAGATTACATGTGCTTTTGAGAGAAGGGCGTATTGAAACGCCAGTTATACTTAAAATTAAATCGGATAGTACCGCAAAACTTAGAAAAATTGCAAAAGATAATGCATATGGGACGTTGACACATATTAAAGATAAGAAAAACCCGCGCGTGTCACTCATAGAAATTGCATTGATTTTCGAACACTACATATCAAGTGTAATTGAGTTAGTCTATCAAGAATTCCCGAAGAAGGCTTTTCCTGCCAGTGAAAAATATGAGGGTGAAGAAAAAGTAATAGATATTATACTTTCGTCTGATGATAAACAAGAAATCATTAATCGCCTTATTGAAGAAAAACTACGCAAGCTCTTTTATGGAAATATCGCTGACATTTTTATAAAGGATAAAGCTAGAATGGAACTAAAGGATACATTTACCAACGAATATGGCAGAAAGCTTGTTGCTATGATGCTAGAAATATTCGCACGTAGAAATATTCATATTCATAATGGAGGAAAAGTAGATAGTAAATATATTCGAGAGACGAGACAAAATGCTGATTATTTCAATAAAGTTCTTGCGATTGATCAGAATTATCTTCACGAGAGTACGAATGTACTGATTCAAATTGCAACGATGTTCACTTGTGCAATAATGAAGAATATTTATAAAGTGGAACCTCAAAGTAAAGCCTTAAAACGTATTTACTGGAAGAATAATATTGCAAATAACGCATAAAAATCTTAGTATTTCCAATTAACTGAAGATGCGTTCATTTGTGAGAGTGCTATTGATCTGGCTCTAAATAATGTGCAGGATGGATTGCCAGTAAAATAATTAAGTTGTTGCAATTTCGCAAATAGTGTAGTAAACTATTGTATTAGAAAAAAGAAAGAGGTGTTTTCTATGATCGGTTCCGGTTTGAAGAAACTGGCCAATGAAAATGGTATGAAGGTCGCCCACGGTGTGGCTTACGGCAGCCTGCGGGGCTACGCCGCCACTTTGAGCGAGGGCAGCGGCTACAAGCAGATCGTACTTACCACCAAGTTCACCGACCCCGCCAAGCTCAATGCGCTTCAGGCACAGGTCAATTCCCGCAACATCCAGCGGGAGCTCCGCGTCCGCGACCTGACCTTCGCCCCCAACGGTGTCAGCATCGTCTTCCTGGACAATCCCGGCACCATGAAGAAGATCGAAGAATTTATCGAGTGGTTCTGGCCCCTGCTGGAGCAGGCCGGTGCCACCCGCTGGGATTTCTGCACTGAGTGCGGCAGCCAGGTCACCGCCGGCAAGTGGAAGCTGGTGGACGGTATCGCCTTCTACCTCCACGACAGCTGCGCCGACCGGATGGTGCGGGGCATCGAGGCCGAGGAGACCGAGCGGAAGGAAGCTGACACCGGCAACTATTTCACCGGTCTGCTGGGTGCCTTCGCAGGCTCTGCCATCGGTGCGGTGCTTTGGGCGGTCGTCCTGAGCTTCGGCTATGTGGCTTCCATCGTGGGTCTGGTCATCGGCTGGCTGGCGGAGAAGGGCTACAACCTGCTCAAGGGCAAGCAGGGCAAGGCAAAGGTCTTCATCCTGATCCTGGCCGTCATCTTCGGTGTCCTGCTGGGCAATTTCGCCGCTGATGCCTATTCTCTGGCTGCTATGATCTCCGCCGGTGAGCTGCCCGGCTTCGGTCTGGTGGATATCCCCAGCATGATCGTCCTGCTGCTTGTCAGCGAGCCTGAGTACCTGCGGGCCACCGCCAGCAACATCCTGATGGGTCTGCTGTTCGCGGGCCTGGGCGTGTTCTCCCTGCTGCGCAAGACCGGCAAGGAGGTCTCCCAGACCAAGATCATCGACTTGGAGTAATATAGAGTTCTGAGTGCTGAATGATCTATAACTCAGCACTGTATAAAACCGTCTCCTCTGGGTTACACTCCCAGCAAAGGAGGCGGTTTTTTATGGTGAAAGGAACATCCCGTCAGGTCATCGTCGTCCACGCGCCGGAGGAGAAGCTCTTCGATCAGGCGATCTTCATCCTCCGCGACGGCGCGGTAGGGGAGGGCGGCGTCAGCGACGAGGCTCTGCTCAGAGAGGCGAAAGGGTACCTGGAGGTACCGGGCAAGCGCAAGGCGAAATGGCTCCATAACGGCCCTGTGTGGGGCGCTGCGGGGGCGGGGCTCGGTGCGCTTCTTTCGTTTCTTCTGTAGGGAACGGCCTGTGTGCCGTTCCGGTTGCCCACCGCGGTGATCGGGGAACGGCACATAGGCCGTTCCCTACATACATCCATTTGACATCTTGCAGCAGTTTGTGCTAGAATAGCACAAACTGGAGGCGAGAATATGCGAATCGGTAATTTGGAAGTGCCCGGCATGCTGGCGCTGGCTCCCATGGCGGGAGTCACTGATCTGGCGTTCCGGACGGTGTGCGCAGAGAACGGCGCGGACATGACCATCACGGAGATGGTCTCCAGCCGCGCGCTGGTATATCAGGACAAGAAGAGCAGGGGATTGCTGAAAAAGAACGAGGGCTCCATCTGCGGTGCCCAGATCTTCGGCAACGACCCGGCCATCATGGCAGAAAGCGCCGTCATGGCGGCGGAAATTTCCGGCTGTGATTTCATCGACATCAACATGGGCTGCCCCATGCCCAAAATCGCCAACAACGGCGACGGCTGCGGCCTGATGAAGAAGCCCGAGCTGGCAGGGAAGATCGTCAGGGCCGTCAGCGATAAGCTCAGTATCCCCGTGACGGTCAAGTGCCGCCTGGGCTGGGACAAGGGCAGCATCAATGTGGAAAGCTTTGCCCAGCGGATGGAGGACAACGGTGCGGCCGCCATCACCGTCCATGGCCGGACGAGAAGCATGCTCTACACCGGCGTTGCCGACTGGGACACCATCGGCAAGGTCAAGCGGCTTTTAAGCATCCCCCTCATCGCCAACGGCGACATCGTCTCCGGCCCCAAGGCGGTGGAGTGTCTGCGCCGCACCGGCGCGGACTACCTGATGGTGGGCCGGGCCACCTTTGGCGATCCCTGGCTGTTCACCGAGATCCAGCAGGCTCTGCGGGGCGAGGAGCTCACGCCCAGACCCAGTCTGAACGAGCGGATGGAGCTTGGCCGCAGACAGGTTTTGCTGGCCCTGGAGGACAAGGGCGAGCACATCGCCTGCCTGGAGGCAAGAAAGCATCTGGCCTGGTACCTGCGGGGCGTGAGCCACGCGGCCTACTATAAAAAGGAGATCTGCGCCATCAACACCATCGAGGAAGCCATGAAGATCATCGACGGGATCAAAAAAGATCTGAAATAATCGCAAAAGCCGTTGCAAACGCAACGGCTTTTTGCTATGATTTGATAAGAGGTGATTTAATTATGGAAAATCGGAAATTCGGAAACACCGGCCTGACACCCTCCATTCTGGGCTTCGGCATGATGCGCCTGCAAAAGCGCGCCGACGGCTCCATCGATGAGGAGTGGGCCATCAAGACCCTGCGCAGTGCCATCGACAATGGCCTGACCTACGTGGACACCGCCTATGTCTACCCCGACAGCGAGCGGGTCACCGGCCTGTGTCTGGCGGACGGCTACCGGGAGAAGGTGACCCTGGCCACCAAGATGCCCGTCTCCCTGCTCAAGTGTGAAGAGGACTTCGAGCGGATCCTGGACGAGGAGCTGGAGCGGCTCCAGACCGACCACATCGATGTCTATCTGCTCCACGCCCTGAGCGACGACCGCTGGGAGAACTGCGTGGTCAAGTACAACGTCCTGGAGCACATGGAGCGGGCCAAGGCCGCGGGCAAGATCCGCCACATCGGCTTTTCCTTCCACGACAGCTACGAGTCCTTCGAGCGGATCCTGAACGCCTACGACGGCTGGGAGTTCTGCCAGATCATGCTCAATTACCAGGATGTCAACTACCAGGCTGGTCTGAAGGGTATGCGTCTGGCCCATGAGAAGGGGCTGGCTGTGGTCATCATGGAGCCCCTGCGGGGCGGTGCTCTGGCCAATGTCCCCGCCGATGTGGCCGCAATGCTGCCCAAGAGCCCTGTCGAGAGCGCCCTGGACTTCCTGTGGCACCACAAGGAGATCAATGTTGTCCTCTCCGGCATGTCCGCCACCGAGCAGGTGGAGCAGAACATGGAGTACGCCAGCCGTGCCACCGCCGGGATGCTCTCTGACGAGGAGTACGCCCGGATGATCGCCGCCGGCGATCTGATGCGCGCCAAGGTGAGCATCAACTGCACCGCCTGCGGCTACTGCAGCGTCTGCCCCAACGAGATCTCCATCCCTGCCATCTTCGCCATGTACAACCGGGCCCAGCTGGACGGCGACGGTGTCCGTTCCCAGAACGAGTACCGGGCCCTGGGCGATAAGAATCAGTCCGGCTGCATCGAGTGCGGCGCCTGCGTGGCCGCCTGCCCCCAGCACATCAACATCCCCGAGGAGCTGAAGAAGGTACATAAGCGGTGGGGAGTCAAGTGATTGAAATTTTCCCTGACGGGAAAAGGATTCAGATGATGCATTTATAGAATCAGAAGCATTACACAGCATCCAGCACTGTCATTGCGAGCCCGTAAGGGCGTGGCAATCTCCTGGTACTGCGTTCCGAATTCGTACACCGTACCAGGAGATCGCCGCGGCCCGTCGGGCCTCGCGATGACATGATTGTGGTTAAGCGGCACATAACAGAAATCGCGCGTGTCCTGGAACACGCGCGACTTTTCTATTTTGTCAGCGAAGGGGTCTGCCGCATTTGGGGCAGCGTTTGAGGGGAGGGATTCTTCCGAAGTCCTCGCCGCAGTGGGGGCAATGCCAGTAGAAAATCTTGATAACGGCTGCACAGCCCAAAGGAAGGATGGCAGCGATCTTCAGCCACTCCAGACTTGTCGGGCCATTGCCGATGGCAAACAGGATACCCGCAAGCATCAGACACAGCCCAAAGGCGAGCATTCTAAGGAGATGTCTCACGGATCAGACAACGTCCTCGGGCTTGTCGAACTTGTAGATCAGGGGATTCTGACGCTCGATCTCGTTGAAGATGGCGATCTGGGCCTTGATGTGCTCGGGCTTCATGAACAGCTCCGCGCCGTTCACCAGAGTCTCGTACCAGGCGTGGTAGAAGCGGTTGGTGCACATGCCGAAGGCATTCCACACGTCGGCCTTCAGAGCGACCTCCTCCTCGTGCCAGACCAGCTTGTTGTTGCAGTAGGCGGGGGTACCGTTCTCATTGTGGATGGACTTGTGCTCCAGAACGGGAGTGGGGACTTCCTCGTCCAGGTAGTACTTGTAGACGATCTTGGCGTTGTAGACCTTCATGGTGCCCCTGGTGCCGAAGATCTTGAACAGGGGCTGCTCACCGGCGTAGGCATCGGAGGGGTTGACCTCCATCTCGTAGATGGTGCCGTTGGAGTAGTGCATCCGGCAGAACATGTAGTCCTCGGCATCGCCCACGGAGTTCCAGATGGCCATGTGGGAGGTGATGGCGGGCAGCTCGTCGCTCTCGGCCAGATCCATGATCTGCTCGATGGAGTGGGCGGCGTTGTTGCGCATGGTACCGGCATCGCGATACAGCAGGGTCTGCCAGTCGTAGCGGCGGGCGAAGGAATTCTGGCAGGCGCGGACCAGCTTCACATCACCGATGACGCCCTCCTTCAGCAGGCGCTTCATCTGGATGAAGTAGTCGTTGAACTTGTACTGATGGAAGATGGTGAAGATGACGTTGTTCCGCTTGGCGGTGTCGATCAGATCCTGAACCATCTCAGGGGTCTTGCACAGGGGCTTCTCGCACAGGACGTTGAAGCCGTGCTCCATCAGATCCTTGGTGATGGGGTAGTGGAGGTCAGAGTAGGAGGCGTTGGTGACGAAGTCCAGCTCGTCAACGTGGGCAAAGAGCTCCCGGTAGTCGCTCATGGTCTCGCAGCCGAAGATCTCCCGGGCAGCGGCGGCACGGTTGGGATCGGCCTCGACCACGTACTTGACGTTGCAGATGTCGTTGTCCGCAGTGCGCAGGAAAGCACCGTGGATGTCACAGCCGGAGCGGCCGAAGCCGATGATGGCGATGTTGAGTTTCTTCATGTGATTTTCCCCTTTCCAATGTTGCGGCGGTGCCGCGTGTCAAAATCCATTGTATACGATGGATGGCAAATTTGCAAGAAAAATCCCCCAATTCCGTGGAATTGGGGGGTAAATTACCAAATATAGGGAATCAAACGCCAGCGAACCTTCTGCATGTACTCCCGGTAGCCGGGCAGCTCCCGTGCGAGCACTTCCTCCTCGTTGCGGACGCGCTTTGCGATGATGGCGGGGTAGGCGAGGAAGACAAGGAATGCAGGGACGGAGCCCAGCACCAGGGGCATGCTCAGGAACAGCAGCACGGTCGATGCGTACATGGGATGCCGGACGATGCCGTAGAGTCCCGTGGAGACCACCCTCTGGCCCTCCTGGACTTCGATGGTGCGGGACAGCCAGGTGTTCTCCCGGAGCACCTCCGCGTAGAGGCCGTAGGCGGCCAGGAAGGCGACAGCTGCGGCGTAATTGACCCACAGGGGCAAACTCGACCAGCCGAAGCGGAAGTCCAGCCCCGCTAGAACGAAGCCGCACAGGAACATCAGGCCGCTGAGTCTGACGACCGTGGTCTGCTCGGATTCGCGCTCCCTGGCGTTCAGACGGCTGCGCAGCAGGTCGGGGTTCTTTGCCATCATGACGAGACCGACGAAGAACATGGGGACGAACAGGACGCCCATCAGAAGCCAGCCGCCGGGAAAATCCACAGTGCCCGCGGGCAGGAATAACAGCACCATCATCAGAAAGATTCCGGCGGTGAACTTCAGGATCGCTTCAAAATAGAGCTGCCTGGTCATGGTTTTACCTCCCGGCGTGGGCCTGTCGATAATGTGAAATCAGAAGAAATAACAGAAAAATCATGTCAACAATTGGTTGTATCGGCGGTTTCAGGAAACCTTTTTGCGGGAAACGAACGAAACAGAGAAGATGGCGGCCAGGCACAGGCTGATGGCCGCGCCGGTGGACGCGCCCAGATGATAGGAGATCGTAAGGCCCAGCATGGATGCCAGCAGGGCGAAGAGCACGCTGAAGCCATGGTACTGGCGCAGGTTCTTCGACACGTTCCGGGCGGAGGCTGCAGGCAGCACCAGCAGGGAATTGAGCATCAGCAGACCCACCCAGTTGATGGCCAGGGTCACCACCACCGCGATGCAGACCGTGAAGCCGGTCTGGGTGGTCTTGACCTTCAGTCCCCGGGAGGAGGCCAGCTGGGGATGGACGGACACCAGGATCAGGCGGTTGCCGAAGAGCACCCAGAACACTGCCACGCACAGCAGAACACAGGCCAGCACACCGATCTCGGCGGGAGTCACGGAGAGCACGTCACCGATCAGGTACTTGTTGTACTTGGTGAAGCTGCCGCCGCCCAGCGTCGCGATGAAGATGCCCAACGCCACGGCAGTACTGGAGAACACACCGATCAGGGTGTCCGCCGCCTGATTGCTGCGGCTGCGGACGTAGGAAAACAGCAGCGCGAAGGCCACGGAGAAGGCCACCGCCACCGGGGTGGGCGCCAGGCCGCAGATGCAGCCGATGGCGATGCCGGTGAAGGCCGAGTGGCCCAGGGCATCGGAGAAGAAGCTCATGCGGCCCGTGACGATCATGGTGGACAAAAGACCAAAGAGGGGAGCGAGCAGCAGCAGGGCCAGCAGGGCGTTCTTCATGAAGTCCCAGTGGAGCATCTCAAAGGGCAGCGCGTCCCAGAGGGTATACCAGATGTTCATCACTTGCCCTCCTTCATGTGGAATGCGGTGCGGAATTCGGAGGAATCCAGAACCTCCTCCGGCGTGCCCTGGAGCTTGACCTCGTGATCGATGAGCACCACCCGGTCGGCATACCGCGGGAGCATGGAAAAATCGTGGGTGGTCATGAGGATGGACAGGTCGTAGTCCTTGCGGATCTCGTCCAGCATGTCCATGAGCCCGGTCTGACCTTCGATGTCCACGCCGGACAGGGGCTCGTCCAGGATCAGGATGTTGGGCATGGGCTCCAACGCCAGGGCCAGCAGCACCCGCTGGAGCTCGCCGCCGGAGAGGGTGCCCACCCGCTTGTCGATGAGCTCCTCGCCGTGCACCCGATCCAGGCATTCCAGGATCAGTTCCCGGTCAGTCTTCGACGCACCCAGAAAGGCCGGGCGGCGGCTGAGACAGCAGGCGAAGAGGTCGCTGACGCTCAGCGGATCGCCGGGGTCGAAGTTGGGGGACTGGGGCACATAGCCGATCCGGGCCTTGGCCCGGCGGGCACCGGGAACGGAGAAGATGATGTTGCCGTCGAACTCCCGCTCGCCCAGCAGGGCCTTGAGGAGGGTGGACTTGCCTGCGCCGTTGGGGCCGATCAGGGCCACCAGCTGGCCGCAGTGGACATGGAGGTTCACATCCTTGAGGATCTTGTCGCCGCCGATCTTCACGGAGACATTTTGCACCTTCAGGCAGCAGGAGTCGTGACAGCCGCCGCTGTGGAACAGGTTTATCATTGCAGTGCCTCCTTCAGGTTGTCGATGTTGGCATACATCGCGGCGAAATAGTCGTCGCCGGACATGGCCATAGAGAGGATGGAGAGGTTTGCGCCGGTCTCGGCGGCGATGATGGAGGCCGCAGACCCGGAGCCGTTCTCCTCCACGAAGATGGCACGGATGCCGTGGCGGCGAACCTCCTCCACCAGATGGATCAGCTCCTTTGCCGAAGCCTCGGAGCCGGATTCCTCCTCGATGGCTTCCACGATCTCGATGCCGAATTCGTGGGCAAGATAGGTGAAGCCGTCGTGGAAGGTCAGGATCTCGTGATTGGTAAGACCCGAGAGCTGTTTTCTGCCGTAGTCCTCCAGCTCCTGAAGGTCATGGAGCAAACCGGCGAGATTTTCTTCGAAAAGCTCTGCATGCTCGGGATATTCATCGGAAAGCCCGGCGCAGATGTTCTCTGCCTGAGCCATGGCACAGACAGGGGAGAGCCAGAGGTGGGGGTCGTGCTCATGCTCGTGATGATGCTCTTCTTCCTCACCCTCGTGGTGGTGATGGTGGCCGCCCTCCAGAAGCGCGATGCCCTCGGAGGAGTCGATGACCCGGTGGGCGGAGCTCAGGGCATCGCCCAGAAATTCCTCCAGCCCCGCGCCGGAGAGCACCACGACCCGGGCACCCTCGATGGCCTTCATCTGGCGAACGGTCAGGGTGTAGTCGTGCAGGCACGAGACGGATTCCGTGACCAGCCGGGTCACGGTCAGGCCGGAGCCTTCGACGATCCGGGCGGTGAACTGATAAACGGGCAGGGTGGTGGCGGCGATCTGAGCCTGGGGCGCAGGGGCACAGGCGGACAGCAGCAATGCCGCGCAGAGTAGGATGGGTACGATTTTTTTCATGGGGATACATCCTGTCTTGATTAAGGTGAACCAACTATACACATACGGGCCGAAAAAGTCAAGAAAAAGAGGATCGCACAGCGATCCTCTTGGTATGTACTGAGCTTACTCGTGGGCAGCCATCCAGTCCTTGACCTTGGTCTTGGCCAGACGCTCGATGTCCTCGCCAGCGTGGCCGGATGCCTCACCGCCGCAGAAGTACAGGAAGTACAGTCCGCCGGGAGTCTGGTACAGGGTCTCCTCGAAACCGGCAGGATCGCCAAAGTAACCATGGGTGGTCTTCTTGACCAGAGTAGCGGTCTCGGTGTCGTACTCCTTCTTGCAGATGATCTTCTTCACAGAACAAACCTCCTTTACAGTGAGATAACAGGATGTATTATACACAATTCTGTTCAAAATGCAAGGAAAATTTTCGCTAAAGCGAAAACTTTTTGCCTGTTGCACAGCTTACGACTGGGAAATACTGGAATATTTTGTGGGCAGAATTGTACAGATTTCCCAAAAGGGAAAAACAGGGAGCAGATCCCTTTGTCACGGAGGGAGAATCTCAGCCCTCTGAGCCGTGGTAGTAATTGCCATCGAGACACACGGCGGTGGTGAAGGGGGTGATGTAGCCGCTGTACAGGGCGTTCCAGTCCTCAAAGATGCCGCCGTAGAAGATGTAGAGCAGGCTGGCGCAGTCGTCAAAGCAGCCGCTTGCGATGTGCTCCACGGAGACGGGGACATAGATGGCCTCCAGATTGACACAGCCGTCGAAGGCGTCCGTACCGATGGACGTCACCCCGTCGGGCAGGAACAGGCCCCGCAGATTCGTACAGCCGGAGAAGGCCATGGAGCCGATGGTGGTGACGGAATCGGGAAGCAGGATGGTGGTCAGATCGGTGCAGTCCTGGAAGCAGCCGGGGCCGATGTGGGTCACCTGCTCGCCGCCGATGGTCTCGGGGATCCGAAGGATGGGGCTTCCGTCCCACTTCTCGGGCAGGAACATCAGGGTGTTCTCCACCACGGCGAAGCAGCCCTCGTCGGCCACAGCGGGCAGGGATTCGGGGATCCAGTCCTCCAGAGGGGTATCCTCGTGGAAGCCGGGCTCCGGGACGGCGAATTCGATGTCACTGACGATATAATTCACCGCCGCCCCGATCAGGAAAACCAGGAAGACCACCACAGGGATCACGACTGCCAGAGCGCAGCAGCAGCCCTTGGAGCCCTTCGTCTTATTGGGGGGATCGTAGGGGGTATGGGTTCCGCGGTACTCGGCGGAGGAGTCCCGGGGCGCGGTATAGGCCGTGCGGCAGCGGCAGCCGCAGGTGGGACAGCGGTCGGCATTCAAAGCAAGCACGGTGCCGCAGATGGAGCATTTCATATGGTATCACCTCTTGTGAGCCATCATAACATATTTTTTCTCCCGTTGCAACTGTGCATTCCGTGTGCTATACTATATCATGAGGTGATTTGGTTTGAAGGATATCCCCCTGTTCGACACGGAGACCGGCGTATCCACGCTGGTGCTGAAGGAAATACCCTACAAGCAGGTCGCCTATGTCCGGGTGCAGTCTGTGCAGCCCGGCGGGCTTCGGGAGCATCTGACCGAATGCGTCAGCTTCTGCCGGATGTGCGGAGCCGAGCGGGTCTATGCCGCCGGTCATGAGGAGCTGGCCCAGTGGCCGCAGTACTGCCAGGTGCTCCCCATGGCTCTGAGCTGGGTCGATGACGGCGATCCCGGCGCGAACCTGTTCCCGGTGACGGAGGAGACCGTGAAGCAGTGGCGGGACATCTATAATGAGAAGATGGCTCCCGTGGACAACAGTGCCACCATGACGGCCCGGGACGAGAAGGAGATCCTCTCCGGCGGAGCCTACTTCGTCCATGAACGCGGAGCGCTTCTCGGCATCGGCTGGATGAAGGGAAGCGAGCTGCTGTGCATTGCATCCGTGAAGCCGGGAAGCGGCGAGCGGGTGCTGAGGACCCTGCTGACCGTGGCGGACTCAGACCGGATCACCCTGGAGGTGGCTTCGACCAATACGCGGGCCATCCGACTTTATGAAAGACTGGGCTTTTTCCAATGGGGGGAGGCCCGGAGCTGGTATACCATCTATTAAGGAGGAACAAATATGATTACGACACTCTCCCTGATCGTATTCATCGCGCAGCTGCTGTGCTGCATCTTCGTCAGGCACAAGGTGCTCAAGTATCTGCCTACCCTGCTGGTGGCAGTGGCCATCACCCTGACCGTGGTCGGCGGCACCACCGGTGACGTCAAGGCCGTCGATGTCATCAACGCCGTGGCCCTGGTGGAGGAGACCAAGGTGATGCTCATGAGCGGCCTGGCGGTTGGCATCTATCAGCTGGCCATGTGGATCCGGAATCGAAAGAACAATCTGCACAAAATCTGATAAAATAATTTTGCGGTGTAACGGAAAAACACTTGACAAGCACGGTGCTCCATGCTATAATGCTCCAGGTATCAAGGTGTGATACTTGACGGAGGAACCTGCCCATGGATGGACTTGAACTGATCCTGCTGTACGACTACTACGGCAACCTGCTGACTGACCGCCAGCGCGAATGCTTCGAGCTGCGCTACTATCAGGATCTCTCCCTGGGTGAGATCGGCGAGGAGCTGGGCATCAGCCGTCAGGGCGTTCACGACAACCTGAGCAGAACGGAAGCCCTCCTGCGCAACATGGAGCAAAAGACCGGCTGCGCACGCCGGGATCAGAGCTGCCGCGCTGCGGCTGCCGCCATCCTGGCTGCTGCACAGAAGCTCAGCAACCATTCCGACACCGCTGTGTCCCAGCTGGCCGGTGAGATCATCGCCGCCGCCCGGGGACTGGAGGAGTAACATATATGGCATTTGAAGGCTTAACTGAAAAATTAGGCTCGACCTTCAAAAAGCTGCGCGGCAAGGGCCGCCTGAAGGAGTCCGACGTCAAGGAGGCCATGCGCGAGATCCGTATGGCACTGCTGGAGGCGGACGTCAGCTACAAGGTCGTCAAGGACTTTATCAAGTCCGTCACCGCCCGGTGTGTGGACACCGAGGTTCTGGAGTCTCTGACTCCCTCCCAGATGATCGTCAAGATCGTCAACGAGGAGCTCACCAAGCTTATGGGCTCCGACGCAAAGCATATCACCACCAATCCCAACGGCCCCACCGTTGTGATGCTGGTCGGCCTGCAGGGCGCGGGCAAGACCACCAACGGCTCCAAGCTGGCTGGTCTGATGAAGCGCCAGGGCAGAAACCCCCTGCTGGTCGCCTGCGATATCTATCGTCCCGCCGCCATCACCCAGCTGAAGGTCTGCGGCGAGAAGCTGGGCATCCCCGTCTTCGAGAAGGGCACCCAGAACCCCGTTCAGACCGCCAAGGAGGCTGTCCTCTACGCCCGCCAGCGCGGTCACGACATGGTGTTCCTGGACACCGCCGGTCGTCTGCATGTGGACGAGGCTCTGATGAATGAGCTGAAGAACATCAAGGCCGAGGTCAAGCCCAACGAGATCATGCTGGTCGTCGATGCCATGACCGGCCAGGACGCGGTCAACGCGGCCCAGAGCTTCAACGAGTGGCTGGACATCGACTCCGTCATGCTCAGTAAGCTCGACGGCGACGCCCGTGGCGGCGCGGCCCTGTCCGTCAAGGCCATCACCGGCAAGCCCATCAAGTTCGCCGGTATGGGCGAAAAGCTGGAGGACATCGAACAGTTCCATCCCGACCGTATGGCAAGCCGGATCCTGGGTATGGGCGACATCCTCTCCCTGATCGAGAAGGCTGAGAAGGCATTCGATGCCAAGAAGGCTGCCGAGATGGAGGAAAAGCTGAAGTCCAACCGCTTCACCCTCCAGGATTTCTACGACCAGATGGTGCAGATGAAGTCCATGGGCTCCATGGAGGACATCCTGGCCCAGATGCCCGGCGGCGCGAGCCTGAAGGGCGTCAAGTTCGACGATAAGGCCATGGCCCGTCAGGAGGCCATCATCCTGTCCATGACCCCCAAGGAGCGGGAGAACCCCGAGATCATCGGCGCGTCCCGCAAGAAGCGCATCGCCGCCGGCGCAGGCGTCCGCGTGGAGGAGGTCAACAAGCTGCTCAAGGCCTTTGAGCAGATGCGCAAAATGATCCGCCAGTTCTCCTCTCCCGGCATGACCCGGAAGATGAAGCGCATGAAGGGCTTCGGCGGCGGATTCCCCGGCTTCCCGGGCATGTGAGCGAAGATATGAGATAAAAGATATTAGATATTAGATAAGCGTAAGACAAAGGCCTATCTAATATCTCATAACTCATATCTTATATCTCAAAAAAACAGTTCGTAACAGCAAATTGCTTTGCGATATATGAAATGACTACTATCTGCAATTTATGGAGGTGAAAATACCATGGTTAAGATCAGACTGAGAAGAATGGGTGCCAAGAAGGCTCCTTTCTATCGTGTTGTCGTCGCTGACTCCCGCTCCCCCCGTGACGGTCGCTGCATCGAGGAGATCGGCACTTACAACCCCCTGACCAACCCCGCTGTCGTTTCCATCGACGTGGAGAAGGCCCAGAACTGGATCAAGAACGGCGCTCAGCCCACCGACACCGTTCGCGGCCTGCTGAAGAAGGCTGGCGTTCTGTAAGATACCGCAAAGGAGAATCCCAATG
>SVLP01000041.1 GCA_015067895.1 Oscillospiraceae bacterium
GCATGCAGTCAAAATTGAATGTAGGCAAAAAGTATCAAGCCCAGATTGAGCAGAAGAAAAAGCAGGATTAACCTGCTCATATATTATCAAACCCTCCACCACCGTGGAGGGTTATCTATTTAACCGAAAAGGAGACAACTGAAATGAAAGAAACAAACGAATGGTATCAGATCGAGCTGGACACAACAAAGTACACGCCCGTCTGTGCTTTCACCTTTCACGTGCCAGGTGGAATGACGCGAAGCCATGACACCTCAACCTATGTAGAATATGCGGCAGATCCTGAGGATCCCGAGAAGACTATATACTCTGTGTGGTTTACAAACTATTGGAACAACATTCGAATCTTCAAATATAAGGAAACGATAAGTTGGCCGGCACATGACCAAATGATTATGGAAAAGATACTCCAGCAGATTAACAACAGCATTACGTTCCTGAAACATCTCGACATCTTTACGGGCGAAGAATGGCCTGAAGCAAAGAAACGCTCCTATAAGCAGTACCGCCTTGGCTCTAATCAGTGATTTTTGAGCCTTCGGGGGAGTAGACACTTGCGCACCCCCCAAAATCAGAATTTGTCGAAAATGCGAGAAGTCTTAAAATACGGTATTTTCGACATTTCATCTATGTCAACTAAGGGATTCTGGTTGACCTATGTAAAAACCTCCTTTTTTGTGTATTTTTGGGATAAAAACGCAATTTTTCTGCAAATTTCTTTTGTCCCCTACTTGACATCAGCGTGAGCGGCAGTCCCATTATCCAGGACGGGAGACTGGCAGGGGCGGTGACCCATGTGCTGGTGAATCAGCCTGACACCGGGTACGGGATTTTTATTGAAACGATGCTGGAGGCGGCGGGATAAAAGGAAACCAGGGGGCGTTGCCCCCTGGCTTGATTCAATTATCGTCCGGCTCCGGAGCCAACGGGTCGGATGCGGCCGTTTTCCGTCTGGAATTCAGATGCGTCCAGCGTCCACTCCTTCTTGTTGAAGATGCAGACGGGCTTCTTGCCCTTGTTCATGTAAAGCAGGTAAAAGCCGTCACCCTCCTCCGCACTGTTGTAGGCTCCGTTGGGGTTGACGCGAAATCGGTTGGTCAGATGGACGTGGGGAAAATGCAGTTCCATTTTTCCGAAATACTTGAAATGCAGATAGTAGAACCTGGAGGGGGTATCCGTGTGATCCTGAGCGACGCTCTTTCCCGTGCAGACATCCTCCGCGAGGTAGAATGCCAGGCGGTCGATCCCCCGCTGCACCCGGAGCTGCCGCCAGCCCAATATGAGGATGAACAGACCCATGAGGCAAAAGAACAGTGCAACGACCAGGATCTTCCCCGTTTCCATGCGCAGGTACAGCCCATACAGGAGACCCGCCATGAGCAGGAGCAGGGCTGCAGCACCCAGGTAGAACCCCAACGATCCCCGGATGCGCTTTCTGTCTGCGCCAAAGCACTCCCGAATGACCTCCATATTCAGACAGCGTACTTGCTCCATATTCTGATCTCCTTCCGGTTTTTTCATGATTTTACCACGATCCGGAGCCGAAGGCAAGATAAAACGCGTATCATTGTGGGCTCCGGCTCCCTGCTCTGTTTTTGTGGAAAATGCTGGGATTTTAACAACAAATACGGGGTGGGTTATGAACAGTTCGCATACATATTGTAAACAATTCATAAATTTTAACCTTCTAAATCTTCACAAGGTGTCACAAAAAAGTCGTTTTGTCCCTGCCGTTTTGTTCACAAATCCTTTATAATACAGGAAGTACAGTCCGTCCTGTTTATGTAGTGCAATGAGGGATCAAATAGCGCATTTACATAAAAAGTACGGACGAATATTTGATAAGGAGAGAAATCTGCAATGAGCAAACCTATTAACCCCAAGTATCTGGGCGAAAACGGTATCCATCGCGTGCCCCTGTGGCGCATCGGTGGCTTCGCCCTGAACAACACCGCCACCAACCTGTACCTGATGCTGATGGGCTACGTGTCCTTCTACCTGATGGGCTGGGTCGGCCTGGCTCAGGTCGCCGCTGGCTCCTTCGCCATGATGATGCGTCTGTGGGACGGCGTGACTGACCCCATCGTCGGCTTCATGGTCGATAAGACCAACGGCAAGTTCGGTAAGAACCGCCCCTTCATGGTCATCGGTAACGTGATCCTGGCTGTCACCAGCTTCGTTCTGTTCCATGTGACCCACCTGCTGCCCGAGGGCGTCGCCATCCGCTACACCTTCTTCATCATCGTCGCCGCTGTCTACTACCTGGGCTACACCTGCCAGTGCGTTGTCACCAAGTCTGCTCAGACCTGTCTGACCAACGACCCCAAGCAGCGTCCCCTGTTCGCTTCCTTCGACGCCGTTTACAACACTGTTCTGTTTGCTCTGATCGGCATCGTCTACTCCCGCACCGCTGTTAAGTACATGGCCATCGACCCCACCCAGCAGGGCGGCTTCGGTACCACCGAGTTCTTCCATGACATGTGGCTGTTCACCGCCGTTGTCTCCGGCATCTTCACCACCATTGCTGTCATCTCCATCGCCCCCAAGGATCGCTCCGAGTTCTTCGGCACCGGCGAGGCTGTCAAGGTCGGTCTGAAGGACTACTGGGAGGTTCTGAAGAACAACCGCGCCATCCAGATGCTGGTTATCTCCGCTTCCTCCGACAAGCTGGCTTCTCAGGCTAAGACCTCTGCCGTCACCGTCGCCATGTTCGGCACCATGGCCGGCTGTGCTCTGCTGCAGGGCACCGTCAGCGCCTTCACCACCGTTCCCACCTGTATCGCCACCTTCCTGGCCATCTCCCTGATCGCCACCAAGCTGGGCCAGCGCAAGGCCATGCTGATCGGCTCCTGGGGCGGCATCATCGTCAACTGCATCTTCATCTTCCTGTGGTTCTTCGGTGATCCCACCACCATGACCAAGGACGTCACCACCGGCGTTCTGAACTTCGGCTCCCTGTTCCTGTGGGCCCACCTGATCCTGACCATCATCCAGGGCGGCTTCCAGGGCATCGCCGGCAACATCGTCATCCCCATGACCGCCGACTGCGCCGACTACGAGGTCTATCGTTCCGGTAAGTACCTGCCCGGTCTGATGGGCACCCTGTTCTCCTTCGTGGACAAGATCATCTCCTCCTTCGCTCCCATGATCACCTCCGTGGTCTTCGCCGCCATCGGCTACACCACCCGTAACCCCGCTCAGGGCGACCCCGTCACCACCGAGCTGAAGATCGCCGTCTGCTTCCTGGCCTTCGGCATGATCATCATCGGCCTGATCTGCAACATCGTGGCCATGAAGTTCTACCCCCTGACCAAGGAGAAGATGGAAGAGATCCAGGAGAAGGTCGCTGCCATCAAGGCTGCTGCCAACAAGTAATCTGCACATTCTGCTGATCCCTCACCAGCAATTTTCCACAAGCAAAAGGGTGCCGCTTGCGGCACCCTTTTTCCCAATCCAGAAAGGGACGTTTTACCCATGAGCAACGAAAGAAGAGAAATTTCCCAGATGAATACCGCCTTCGTGGAAGAAGGCATCGACATCGATGAGTATGTGGCCCTCCAGCGGGAGCTGGACGAGCTGGAAAAGGCCGCCGGAATCAAGGAGGAGAAGGGCATTTCCCGCCTGATCTCCAGCTACTTCGAGCGCAAGGATGCCCGGGAGAAGATCCTCATCAGCAAGAAGAAGCTGATTTGGACCGCCGTGCTGCTGGGCTGGTGCGGCGGCCACCGCTTCCTGCTGAAGCAGAAGATCCTGGGCTTTGTCTACCTGGCCTTCTGCTGGACCTGTTTCCCCGTCTGCATGACCATCGTGGACATCATCGAGTATATCCCCATGAAGCCCGACGAGAACGGCATGATCCTCGTCTGATGCGAAACACCCCTCCGTCCCGGAGGGGTGTTTCCGCTGCTCAGCCCGTGTAGGGAACGGCTATGGCCGTTCCGCAGTGAAAGCTGGCATCCATATACCATGTCCGGCGAATTCGCAGCATGTTACCACTTCGCCCAAATACGTCGATTTGGTAAGTGCATACTGCGGAACGGTCATGACCGTTCCCTACATACCCAAAAGGAGGAATACTTGGAAATCATCGAACGCATCGAACACATGGAGACCCTCTACGACCGGGCGAGGGAGACGGGGGTCATCCCGCCGGAGCTGCTGGAATACTACTTCGGCGGCCAATGGCTCCTGGACTATCAGGCCGACGAGCGGGGCGAGCTGCCGAAAAACCTGAAGCGCGGCGTCCTGAGTGAGGACGGCCTGTGGAATCTTTTGACGGAAAACAGCGAATAGCAGTAGATTTTTCCTTTCCGATGTGATATCCTAACTTCAGATGAAAAAAGGAGGTAATTTTTCATGAAACACATTCGTTCTATCGTGGCTGTGCTGCTGGTGGCTGTGCTGCTCTGCGGCTGCGGCGCGGGCGTGAAGATGGAGGAGCTGACCGGCAAGTGGGAGATGGTCTCCCAGAGTCCCGAGGAAGAGGTCGCCTACATGCTCGACACCATGGATCTGTACGCCGAGGAGCGGGCTCTGGTGGACATGAGCTCCCTGAAGAATGTCCTGATCGCCGAGTTTGGCCCCGACGGCAGCTACAGCTTCACCTATGACGCTGAGGCCAACAAGGCTTGCGTCCGGAAGTTCTTCACCGGCGTGATGGATGCCCTGTACGAGGGCCGCGCCACCCTGGGCACTGCCTACGGCACCGACCTGGAGCCCATGACCCGGGAGGAGTTCAACCAGTTCTACGTGGAGATTTACGGCGTGGCCAGCTACGAGTTCCTGCTGGATCGCTTCGTGGAGTACGCCTATGACTACGAGTCCCTGGCCGTGCCCGTGGAGACCGGCACCTTCAAGATCGTGGGCGACACCCTGATGTGCACCATCACCGGCGAGACCGAGGCCGAGAGTCTGGGCTGTGAGCTCAACGGCGACAGCCTGAAGCTCATCTACGCTGACGGCGAAGAGGTCTACACCCGCGTCAAGTAAATCGCGCAATGCAACACCCCCCGCCAACGGCGGGGGGTGTATTTTCGTTTACAGGGTCGCGATCATCTCCGGCGTGATATTCTCCAGCAGTGCGATGACCATTTCCACGGATTTTTCGAAATCATAGTAGGTGCTGATGCAGTTGGGGGCGTGGGCGTAGCGGACGGGGACGCCGCAGACGATGCTGGGCGCGCCGACGAGGGCCGTCTGGATGGAGGCCGCGTTGTTGCCGCCGCCCTGGCGGACGGATTCCTGGACGGGGATCCCCTTCTTCGCCGCCAGATCCAGGGCCCACCGCTGATACCGGGGGGCGCAGATGGCGGAGACGTCCAGATGCCGGAACATGGGGCCCTTTTTCAGAGCGGTCTGGATGGCGTAGGGCTCGGTGAAGGTGTCGTCGGCGGGGCAGCCCTCCATGACGATGGCGATGTCCGGGTGGATGTGGTGCACGGTCACCTTGGAGTTTCTCGGGCCCAGCTCCTCCTGGGTGGAGAGCACCGCGATGACGTCGCAGGGCAGCTCCCGGCCCTCCAGACGGCGAAGTGCTTCGATCAGGGCGGCGCAGCCCATGCGGCAGTCGAAGCCCTTGCCGAACATCAGATCCCGCTGCTCGTCGTAGTAGAATTTCGTGTCGGGCACCACCGGCTCGCCCATGCGGATGCGGAAATTCTGCACCGCGTCCTCGTAGGAGGTCGCGCCCACGTCGATGACCATGTTTGCGATGTCATTGACGGCGGTCTCCTTCTCGGCAGCGGTCATGAAGTGGACGGGCTTGGCGGCGATGATGCCGGGGAGGTAGTCGCCGTCGGCGTTGCGCACCAGTACCCGGGTACCGATGAGGGCGTTCTTGTTCCAGCTGCCCAGCATCAGAAAGCGGAGGGTGCCGTTGGGCTTGATGGAGTGCACCACCAGACCCACCTCGTCGGAGTGGGCATCCAGCATCACCACCGGGCGATTTCCCTTGTTTTCCTTGCGGTGGATGTAGAGGTTGCGCAGGAAGTCCTCCTTCAGCTGACCGATGGGGGCGCACCAGCGCCGGGCTACCTCCACCACCGCATCCTCAAAGCCGGAAGCACCGGGGGCATCAGAGAGCTCCCGGATCATCTGTAACGCACTGCGATCCACTTGCATGGGGTAATTCCTCCTTCAGTTTGGTTCTACGACGATTTTAGACCCCAAAAGGGACAAAGTCAATTGTGGCACAATACCAAAAAAGCCCCTCCGATTTTGGAGGGGCTTTGGAGTTGTCTCTGCCCGGAGGTTCAGGCGGGCAGAAGAGAGGGATCAGCCCTTGATGTTGGGGTGGACTGTCACGGCGACCTGGGTCTCGGGCATGGCGGAGATGTCGCTGGAGACGGTGATGGTGCCGTCGAACATGGCGGCCACCAGAGCCTTGTAGTCGGCCTGGGTGAAGCCGTCGTTCCACTGGGTGGACTCCAGGGGCAGCTGGACATAGTTCTCGGTGGGCTCGGCGGAGATCAGACCCAGGTTGGCGATCTTGCCGCCGTAGGCTGCCCAGTTGTCGTTTTCGACCACATCGGCGATGGTGTTCTCCACCGTGGGGCCCAGGCCCTTCATGGCGGAGGTGATGGTCATGCCCTCGCCGTAGACGGGGTCGATGATGGCAGCCTGGTCAACGTCCACGCCGACGAGCTTGCCGCCAACCTTGGCAGCGGCCTCGGCAGCGGAAGACCAGATGCCGCCGCCGCAGGAGAAGACCAGCTCCACGCCCAGGGAGCTGTACCAGGTATCCATGACGGCGGTGATGTCGGCATCGCCGAAGAACTGGTTGCCGTAGACATACTCGACCTTGACCTGGTCCACCACGTTCAGTTCTGCGGCGGCGTCATCCACGCCCTGGAGGAAGCCGTAGGCGAAACGCTGGACTGCGGGCGCAGCCATGCCGCCCAGGACGCCCAGGTGCCGGTAGCCCAGCTTGACGGCGGCGACACCGGCCATGTAGCCGGAGAGCTCCTCCTGGTAAATGGCGCAGTAGACATTGTCGGGCAGCTCATAGTCGCCCAGCTCGTTCTGGCCCACATCCAGGGCGATGAACTTGACCTCGGGATAGATGTCGGCGGTCTGTTTGATGGTCTCGGGGAAGGCGAAGCCGGGCAGGACGATGATGTTGTAGCCGTCCATCACGGCGGCGTCCACCATGGCGATGCGGTCGGCATCGGAGTCGCCTACGGGCTTGTAGTAGGTGAAGGGGATGCCACCCCGCTCACAGTAGGCCTTGCAGGCCTCGTAGGTGGTCTGGTTGAAGGACTGGTCGGTAATATCGCCGTAGTCGGTAATCATGGCGACCTGATAGCCGGTCTCGCCGGACTGGGGCTGGGTCTCGTCCCCACCGCCGCCGCAGGCAGCCAGGGACAGGAGCATTGCCGCGCTCAGCAGCAGTGCCAAAAGCTTTTTCATAGATGCTTCCTCCAATATTTATTTCTATGGAAAACTGCCGGGGCAGTGATTCCCGTCCTATTCCCCGGACTCCGGGGCGATAATCATGCTGATGAGCCGCTTCAGGCTCTCGTACTGCTCCCGGCTGACCAGGATGGCGCGTTCCCGTCTGGTGATATAGCCGCCGTCCGTCAGGGATTTCACCGCCCGGTTGACGGTCTTGATGCCAAAGCCGGTCTCGTTTGCCAAAGCCTGGCGGCTTGTCTGGAGCGTCAGAAGCCCATCGACGGCACTGACCTCGTATTTCTGCACCAGCAGCTTCGCCAGCCGCTCCGGGCCGGGCAGGAACATATACTCCCGGGCAAGCCGTCCCTGCTCCAGCAGGTACTCGCCCATCAGCTTGGCCTCGTAGCGCAGAGCCTCGATGTCCGTGGCCAGCCATTGCTCGAAGGCCTCTCTGGGCAGCCGGATGGCGACACAGGCTTCCATGGTCTTCAGGGTCGTGCGATACCGGCTCAGATCCATCAGCACCTCCATGCCGCCCAGGGCATAGACCTTTGTGAACTGGATGAAGTCATATTGAACGCCCAGCACCCGGTATTCAATGGCCTTGACATTGCCGCTGGCCACCACATAGATATCCCGGGCAGGCTGTCCCTCCCGGATGAAGATGGTGTCCGGCGGGAAACGGACGACCTGGATGTGCTCCAGCAGCCAATCCGGCGCCGTTTTGAAATGCGCATAGACCTGCCGAAGCTTGTCGCCGGGAAGCTCCGACAGCATGGGAAACTGCTCCAGGATGGTTTTTTCGGTCATGGTACACCTCCAAAGACAAATCTACCCGATCATCCTAATCATAACAAGGGGACTTGCGTTGTTTCAAGGACATTTGTCCCTTTTGGGAACGGAAATCGGACGAAAAATTGGTTGCGACCGCAATTCTTTTGACACCCCCAAAAAACTGTGGTATGATGTAGCCAGTAAGCTTTGCGGGCATCCCGCAAATCCAAAGCACAGAAAGGATCACACTATGCTTGACAAGAAGACCATGTCCGAGCTGATCGCCATCGTGCTCCACGGCGGCGCGGACTTTGCCGAGGTCTACGCAGAGTATTCCAAGGACAACCGCATCGGCTACGCGGACAAGAAGATCGAAACTGTCGCCAACAAGATCATCAGCGGTGTGGGCATCCGGGGCTTCCTGGGTGAGCGCACCTTCTTCGCCTCCACCACCGACCTGACCCCCTCCGGCCTGCGCGAGTGCGCCCAGCGGGTCGCCCAGGCCGTGGGCCATCCCGTGGATCGGATCCAGGACTTTTCCCTGGTGGAGCGGATCAATCCCAACATCCACCCCATCCGCACCAACCCCTTCGACGTCTGCGCCAAGGTGCGCAGCAATCTGGTGCGGGAGGCCGCCGACGCTGCCTGGAATGCCGGTGACGAGATCATCCAGGTCGATGGTATGCTGCTGACCTCCGACAAGAGCTTCACCGTGGCCAACTCCGAGGGCCTGTATACCTCCGACCGCCAGATCCGCACCCGCATGATGGTCACCGCCATCGGCTCCGACGGCCATCAGAACCAGCAGGGCACCGCCTCCCCCGGACGCCAGATGGGTCTGGAGGTCTTTGACCTGTTCAAGCCCAGAGACATCGGCGCCGAGGCTGCCCGCCAGGCTCTGGTGAATCTGAAGGCCATCCCCTGCCCCAGCGGCCAGATGACCGTGGCCATCGCCTCCGGCTTCGGCGGCGTCATCTTCCACGAGGCCTGCGGCCACTCCCTGGAGGCCGCCTGCGTGGGCATCGGCATGAGCCAGATGTGCGGCAAGCTGGGCACCCAGGTGGCCGGCTCCAAGGTCACCGCCATCGACGACGGCACCATCGCCAACGCCTGGGGCTCCTGCAACATCGACGACGAGGGCAACCCCAACCAGCGCCGCGTCCTGATCGAGAACGGCATCCTGAAGTCTTATATGGTCGACCGGCTGGGCTCCCGCCGCATGGGTGTGCCCCACACCGCCTCCGGCCGCCGTCAGAACTACGCCTTCGAGACCACCTCCCGCATGACCAACACCTTCATCGACAACGGCCCCGACACCAACGAGGAGATCATCGCCTCCATCGAGGACGGCATCTACTGCGCCAGCATGGGCGGCGGCTCCGTCAACCCCTTCACCGGCGATTTCAACTTCGCCGCAAGAGAGGCCTACCGCGTCCGTAACGGTAAGATCTGTGAGCCCGTTCGCGGTGCGGCCCTGATCGGCAACGGCGGCGACGTCATCCAGAAGATCGACATGGTGGGTCAGGATCTGGACACCGCCCAGGGCAACTGCGGCGCGTCCAGCGGCATGATCCCCACCGATGTGGGCCAGCCCATGATCCGCGTCAGCTCCATCACCGTGGGCGGCCAGGCATAAGGAGGTAGCAAGATGAACATGGATATCATTAAAAATGCCGTGGCCGAGGCTGCGAAGCAGTTCGGCGCGGAGGAATATGAGCTGACCATCTCCGCCAAGGAGGACACCGGCGTCGAGGCCCTGAAGAAGGAGATCACCGGCGTCAGCTATTCCCGCTCCGGCTCCATGGTGGTGCGCTGCGTGGTGAACGGCAAGTCCGGCTACGCCGCATCCGAGCTGGTGACTCCCGAGGCCGCCGCCCTGATCGTGGAGACCGCCTGTGACAATGCCGGCGTGGTGGACGATGCCGATCAGGTGGGTCTGTTCCCCGGCAGCGAGCATTACGAGGTCAGCCGGGATCAGGCCATCGAGCTGCCCGATACCGATGCGCTGAAGGAGCGGGCCCTGCGCTTGCAGGAGCTGGCCTATGCCGCATCCGACAAGATCGTCGACGGCACCCAGAGCTTTGTCTCCGGCATGAACATCGTCCAGGATGTGATGAACTCCGCAGGTCTGGAGCTCCACTATGAGACCGGTCTCGTGTACCAGGGTCTGGCCGCCGCCGTCAAGGACGGTGAGGAGGCCGCCGACGAGTTCTGTCTGACCGATGTCTCCAAGAAGAGTGTGGAATACACCGTGGAGAAGGCCGTCTCCGGTGCTCTGGGCAAGCTGGGCGCGGACACCGTGCCCTCCGGCAAGTACAACATCATCATGGACTCCGCCACTGTCCAGAGCCTGTTTGAGCGGTATTCCTCCGTCTTCTCCGCCCGCAGCGCCTATCTGAAGACCACCCTGCTGGCAGGCCGGGAGGGCGAGGTCGTGGCGAGCGAGAAGCTGACCCTGGTGGACGATCCGTTCTACCCCGAGAAGTTCGGCCACTGCCCCTTCGACGGGGAGGGCGTCGCCGTCTATACCAAGAACATCATCGAAAACGGCGTCCTGAAGACCCTCCTCTACAACCGGATGTATGCGAGCTTGCTGGGCAGGGAGACCACCGGCAACGCCGCCTCCGCCACCCACATCGAGCCCAAGGGCCTGTACATCGCCCCCGGCCAGCTTAGCAACGAGGAGCTGATGGAAAAGCTGGGCGACGGTCTGTACCTGACCAGTCTCCAGGGCCTCCACGCCGGTGCCAATGTCCAGTCCGGTGACTTCTCCCTCCAGGCCGACGGCTATCTCGTCAAGGATGGCGTCAAGGCCGCCCCCATCAAGAATTTCACCGTGGCCGACAACTTCTTCCAGCTGCTGAAGAAGGTGGACGCCGTCTCCTCTGAGGTCAAGTTCGGCGTGGGCAGCGACTACGGCGCACCCGAAGTCCTGTTTACCGACGTGGCCGTCTCCGGCAAGTGATGGACGAGGGGCTCCTGGAACGGCTGGCGGCCTTTTCTGAGGGCGGGCCGGGCCAGCAATTCCCGGCGGGTCGGCGCATCGTCCTGTACCGCCACCCCCGGGGCGTGGGCGTGAGCGCCCACAGCCGGGAGTATGTGGAGCTGCTGTACATGTGCCGGGGCATCTCCCACCACCGCATCGCGGACGCGGCGGTGGAGCTGGCGGAGGGCGAGCTGCTCCTGCTGGGCCAGAACACCCCCCAGGAGCTTCTGCCCATGGGCACCGACGCCGTTGCCGTCAGCTTCTTCATCAAGCCGGAGCTGTTCGGGGATATCCTGGCCTTTCTCGGCACCGAGGAGACCCCCCTGCGGGAGTTCGTCCTCCGATGCCTGGGGCAGGAGACCCCCTATGGGTATCTGCACTACCATGTGGGCACCGTCCGGCAGATCCAAAACCTCATGGAGAATCTGCTGCTGCACCTGCTGGAAAACCCGGAAAGCCGCCGTCCCATCCCGCTGTACACCGTGGGACTCCTCTTTGTCCAGCTTCTGGAGGAGAGCGACAAGCTGACCATGGGCATCCGGGAGCAGCAGACCATTCTGGATGTGCTGCGCTATCTGGAGACCAACTACGCAGGCGGCAGTCTGACCGATGCGGCGCGGATGCTCCACTGCGACGTGGCCTGGCTCAGCCGGGAGATCAAGCGCCGCACGGGACGCACCTATACGGAGCTTTTGCAGGAGCGCAGACTCCAGCAGGCGGCCTGGCTTCTGACGAATACGAAGCAGAAGGTCTCCGACATCGCCCTGTCGGTGGGCTATGAGAATGTCAGCTATTTCCACCGGATTTTCCAAAAACGATTCTCCCTTTCCCCCAAAAAGTACCGGGACAACCGATAATCCAAATGGGATGCTTTTTCAAAAGCGTCCCATTTTGTTCCATTTTTCGGTAATTTCGTGATACCAGTGACTTTGGAAACGATTCATTTATTTTACTTACGAAAGATTGTCGAATCAAAGGCCCTGTGCTATAATGTGCACTGTCAGGTGAAAAAGATCTGACTGTGATTGCCTCTTCCGATCGGCTCCGGCCCCCCTCGCCGGAACCGGATAAAAAGACCACCCATCCCCCCGGGTGGTCTTTTTGTTTTGCGGCGAGTCGCCGCTGACAAGCTGTTCGTGGTGCTGTGGTGGTCGTTTCATGGTACGTGGGGGCGGGCTGCTGTGCGGCCTCTTTTTTATTGCTGTAATACCTGTGAACGGTCATGACCGTTCTCTGCATGGGATACCCATAAAAAAGAGGGACTGTTATGCATTTGTGATACTAATTCTTGGTTAAATGGTTTCAGAGCTTTCCGAGGATAAATTGTGCCAGAAAAGGCCGAGGACGACGGTGGGCTGTCGCCCACCTGGGACGAGAACGCATTATGGCGCAATTTAGACCGGAAAGAATGAAACAGTTTAATCAAGAGTTAGTATGAAACAGAGGAACGACCTTACGCCTACCGCCGTCATTGCGAGCCCGCCAGGGCGCAGCAATCTCCTGCTACTGCGTCGCAAATCTGCACATCGTACCAGGAGATCGCCACGGGCTCTCGCCCTCGCGATGACATGGTTGTGGCCACCTGGTCTTTTTGATCCAACATAGAAAACAGCAGCAGTGTCCCACTTGATTGTGTGGGTACTGCTGCTGTATGTTGTTTGAATACCTATGCGTTTCTTTACAGTCCCTATCTCGTTCTAATCCAAATTGTTGTCGTACCGCAAGGGAGACCCCGCGTACAACAAAGCGATTACAACCGTACGAAGAACAGTTTGCCCGCCGGGGCTCCCGGCTTACTTGGTGCCGAAGATCCGGTCGCCGGCGTCGCCCAGGCCGGGGATGATGTAGGCGTGCTCGTTCAGACGCTCGTCGCAGGCGGCCATGTAGATGTCCACATCGGGGTGGGCCTTCTGGACGGCGGCGATGCCCTCGGGGCAGCCGATGATGTTCATCATGATGATATTCTTGCAGCCGTGCTTCTTCAGGAAGTCGATGGCGGCAACGGCGGAGCCGCCGGTGGCCAGCATGGGATCCACCACGAAGGTGACGCGGCTGCCGATGTCCTCGGGCAGCTTGCAGTAGTACTCCACAGGCTCATGGGTCACGGGATCCCGGTACAGGCCGATGTGGCCGATCTTGGCGGAGGGGATCAGATCCACCATCTTGTCCACCATGCCCAGGCCCGCCCGGAGGATGGGGACGATGGCCAGTTTCTTGCCGGAGAGCATCCTGCACTTGGCCACGGCCACGGGGGTCTGCACCTCCACCTCCACGGTGGGCAGGTTCCGGGTGGCCTCGAAGCACATCAGGGCGGAGATCTCGCCGATCAGCTCACGGAACTCCTTGACGGGAGTCTCGGCATTGCGCAGGATGGCGAGCTTGTGCTGGATCAGAGGATGGTCAAAAACGGTAACAGTGCTCATAATTTTCTCCTTTTCCGATAATGCATAATGCTGAATGCAGAATGCAGAATGTGTGTTTGTGGTTCCGTTCATTTTGCATTATGCATTATGCATTCTGCATTTTTTCAAGCCGTTCCCGTTCGGCCTGGCTCAGACGCAGATAATTGGGCTGCAATGCCGCACCGTCGGCATTTTCGCACCGGTTCATGGCTTCGATGGCGGCCAACGCCACGCCGGAGGCCCGCTGGTGCCGCCGGTGCTCCGGGGGCAGACGCAGCTCGGGAATGTCTGCGCTGAGGGTCTTGTAGGCCAGCTCCGCGCCGTCGCCTACCAGATAAATGGGGCCGTCGATGTGCTGAAGCTCGTTTTTCAGCTCCTCCAGGGAGATGGCCCGATCCTCGCAGACGCGGGTCAATTCGCCGTTCTCCGCCAGGAAGATGGCGTTGTAGACCTGCTTTCTTCTTGCGTCCATGCAGGCGCAGACATGACCGTCGAAGGCGCCCAGGCTCAGGGCCATGGACTCCAGGGTGCTCACGCCGTACACGGGCAGCTCTGCGCCCCAGGCGAAGCCCTTGGCCGCAGCCACGCCGATGCGTACACCGGTAAAGCTGCCGGGGCCGGCGGCCACCGCCAGATGGGTCACGTCAGCGGCAGTCTTGCCGCAGGCCTTCAGCAGATCCTCCGCCATGACCATCAGGGTCTGGCTGTGGGTCAGGCCGGTATTCTGATAGCTCTCCGCCAGCAGCTTCGCGCCGTCGTGCAGAGCCACGGAGCAGCTTTTCGCGGAGGTTTCAAAGGCTAAGATCAGCAAGTGCGTCCCCTCCTTCGATCTCGATTTTTCTGGTATCCTCGTCCAGGCGGGAGATGGTGATGACGATGGCGTCCTCCATGGCCCCCCAGACATTCTCGCTCCACTCCACGGCGCAGACACCGCCGCGCTCCAGATAGTCCTCCCAGCCGATGTCGAAGAGCTCATCCTCGGAGCCCAGCCGGTACATGTCGAAGTGGAACAGCGGCATACGGCCGCTCAGGTATTCATTTACGATGGTATAGGTGGGGCTGGTGACGGGTTCCTTCACGCCCAGTCCCCTTGCAAGGCCACGGGTGAAGGCAGTCTTGCCTGCGCCCAGGTCGCCCTGGTAGGCGATGACCGCGCCGGGCATCAGCACCCGAGCCAGGGCCGCGCCCACGGCTTCCGTTTCCGCCGGGGATCTTGTGATGTATTCCATGGATATCAACCTCTTTCTGATTCATTTTACCAGATATCGGGAGAAAAGTAAAGAGGAAAGGGCCATACGGCATCCCACTTCGGGCCATACGGCATCCCACTTCGAAAGCACGTACTACATGACATCCCCACCGCACCACGAACAGCCTGCCAGCACCGACCCGCCAACGTACAACAGAAAGACCCCACGTACCATATAGCGAGCCCCACCGCACCACGAACAATTTGCCAGCACCGACCCGCCAACGTACAACAGAAAGCCCCCACGTACCCCATAACGCCTCCCACCGCACCACGAACAATTTGCCAGCGCCGACCCGCCAACGTACAACAGAAAGACCCCACGTACCATATAGCGACCTCCACCGCACCACGAACAATTTGTCAGCACCGACCCGCCAACGTACAACAGAAAGACCCCACGTACCATATAGCGACCTCCACCGCACTGCGAACAGTTTGGCTCCAGGCCCTGCCTGGTTCATAGATTGTTTACGGGAAAATGGCAATTGTCCGTTGCCTGGTTTTGTTTTTTGTGATATGATGCATAATACACTGAGAATCCACACCAAAACAGGAGGTGTACCCCTATTATGGATCCAAAACGCAATCAGCCGGATCAGAACCGTCCGAACCCCGGCGGCGAGGGCGACAAGCCCAAAACCAACGGCTGGGTGGCTCTGACCATCGCCATTCTGGTGGTGCTGGCCTTCAGCACCATCTTCAACAACATCAGCAACAGCCAGTATACCCAGACCACCTGGTCGGACTTCCGGGACGCCATGGAGGCAGGAAACCTCAGCGAGGTGGAGATCCGCCACGACCGGGTCGTGTACATGACCCGGGAGGAGGCCGAAAAGGAGCCCCGCCAGCAGAAGGCCTGCTTCACCGGCCTGCCCAGCACCTACGACCAGATGACCCTGGCCAATGAGCTGGACGCCATGGGCGCCAAGGTGGACAGACTGATCGTGGAGGACAACTCCGCCATCATCATGATCCTTTACTACGCGGGCATGCTGATGCTGACCTTCTTCATGATCCGCATGCTCATGAAGCGCATGGGCGACGGCGGCATGGGCAGTTTCGGCAAATCCAAGGCCAAGGTCTACATGGAAAAGGACACCGGTGTCCGCTTCACCGACGTGGCGGGCCAGGACGAGGCCAAGGAGAGCCTGAAGGAGATCATCGATTTCCTCCACAACCCCGGCAAGTACGCCGAGATCGGTGCCAAGCTGCCCAAGGGTGCGCTGCTGGTCGGCTCCCCCGGTACCGGCAAGACCCTGATCGCCAAGGCCGTGGCCGGTGAGGCCAATGTGCCCTTCTTCTACATCTCCGGCTCCGATTTCGTGGAGATGTTCGTGGGCATGGGTGCCAGCCGCGTCCGTGACCTGTTCCAGCAGGCGGCAAAGGTGGCTCCCTGCATCATCTTCATCGACGAGATCGATGCCGTGGGCCGCAGCCGCGACTCCCGGTTCGGCTCCAACTCCGAGCAGGAGCAGACCCTGAATCAACTGCTGGCGGAGATCGACGGCTTCGACTCCACCAAGGGCATCGTGTGTCTGGCCGCCACCAACCGTCCCGAGATCCTGGACAAGGCATTGCTCCGCCCCGGCCGCTTCGACCGGCGGATCATCGTGGATCGTCCCAACTTCCAGGGCAGACTGGACACCCTGAAGGTGCACACCCGGAAGATCCGCCTTGCCGAGGACGTGGATCTGAACAAGATCGCCCAGCAGACCGCCGGTGCCGTGGGCGCGGATCTTGCCAACCTGGTCAACGAGGCCGCTCTGAGGGCCGTCCGCAACGGCCGCCAGGCGGTGAACCAGGAGGATCTGCTGGTGTCCTTCGAGACCGTCATCGCCGGCTCCGAGAAGAAGAACACCGTCCTCTCCGATATGGAGAAGCGGCTGGTGGCCTACCACGAGATCGGCCACGCCCTGGTTTCCGCCATCGAGAAGGAGGCCACCCCCGTCACCAAGATCACCATCGTCCCCCATACCGACGGCGCCCTGGGCTATACCCTGTACCTGCCGGAGGAGGAGAAATACCTGTCCACCAAGGCCGAGCTGCTGACCAAACTCAAGAGCCTGCTGGGCGGCCGGGCCGCCGAGGAGCTGGTCTTCGGCACCGTCACCACCGGCGCCGCCAACGACATCCAGCAGGCGACCGGTCTGGCCCGGAACATGGTGGCCCTGTACGGCATGAGCGAGGAGCTGGGTCTGATGGCCGCCGCCTCCGTGCAGAACCAGTACCTGGAGGGTCAGGCCCACATGGACTGCTCCAACGACACCGCCGCCATCGTCGACGGCGCGGTGCAGCGGCTCCTGAAGGAGGCCTACGCAGGTGCCAAGCAGCTGCTGACCGACAACCGGGCACTTCTCGACGAGATCTCCGAGCATTTGCTCCTGAAGGAGACCATCACCGGCGAGGAGCTGATGGCCTTCATCCAGGCAGAGAAGGAACCTGCCATCGAGGAAGCCCCCGTGGAGGAAGCCGAATAAAACGCCACGGGACTGTAAAGAAACGTCAAATAACATACAGCAGCAGTATCCACACAATCAAGTGGGACACTGCTGCTGTTTTCTATGTAGGATAAAAAGAACCAAGTGACCACAAGGATGTCATCGCGAGGGCGGGAGCCTGTGGCGATCTCCTGATACGATGTGCAGATTTGCGACGCAGTACCAGGAGATTGCCGCGCCCTGACGGGCTCGCAATGACGGTGGTAGGCGTAAGGTCGTTCCTCTGTTTCACAAATGCATAACCCGAATCCTGATACAGGTTTCTTTACAGTCCCGTGTTTTATACGAATTCTTGGTTAAATGGTTTAAGCGCTTTCCGAGGATAAATTGTGCCAGAAAAGGCCGAGGACGACGGTGGGCTGTCGCCCACCTAGGACGAGAACGCATAATGGCGCAATTTAGACCGGAAAGAATGAAACAGTTTAATCAAGAGTTCGTATTATGATTTGCAGCACAAAAGGGAGCCTGTCACCTGTGGAAGATCGGCCTGCGATCCTCGAAGGTGCAGACGTAGCCGAAGATCTTCTTCAGCTCGGCCACCATTTCGTGGGTGTACTGACCGGCGCGGCCTACATCATGGGCATCGGAGCCCACGGTGACGATCCTGCCGCCCAGGTCGCGGAACCGCTGGAAGTAGTCCAGGGTGGGGAGCGGCCCGCCGCAGCGGTCGATGCCGCTGGTGTTCAGCTCCATGCCCTTGCCGTGCCTGACCAGCTCCCGCAGGATCTCGTCCATGATTTCCTTATGGTCGGCGTAGGGGATCAGGGAATGGTTGGGGTTGCCCCGGGCCTTGGATACGTAGGTCAGATGGCCCAGAACATCGTAATCATCGTGCACCCGAACGCTCTCCAGCGTCCGCTCCAGAAAGAGCTGAAGGCCCTTTTCGTAACCCTTCTCCTCCCAGTAATCGGAAAAATACACATCCACGCCGTCGATCAGATGGACGGAGCCCAGTACGAAGTCGAAGTGGCGGCGGTTCAGATCTTCTTTCAGCTGGCCGGGGTTGTCCGGAGTCAGGCCGAACTCCATGCCGCGGCGGATCAGCAGGCCGGGGACTTCCAGGTTATCGTACTCCGCATTGTAGACGGCGGTGTCGAAGACCATGTCCATCTCGGGGGTGTAGTCGATGTGGTCGGTGAAGCAGATTTCCGTCAGGCCCCGCTCCTTCGCCGCCTGGGCCATGGCCAGGCCGGAATCGTGTCCGTCGAAGGACACCGTCGTGTGCATATGATAGTCAAACATCGTTATATCTCCTCCCGGAATTGGCGGAACGCCGTGGGCAGCGCCGCCTGTCCGTCGATCTCGTCCAGGGTCAGCCAGGTGAAGCCGCCGGCGGCCCGGTCTGTCTCTAAAAAGAACCCCCGCATGTCCCAGCGGATGTGGGTGAAGATGTGGTGCCGCTGGATCTGCCGCTCCACATTTTTCGGGTGCAGTCCCATTTCCTCCGCCCAGCGGACGGCGTCCTCTGCCTCCAGATGGCCGGGCACATTGGGGAACTGCCACAGCCCCGCCAGCAAGCCCTTGTTTGGGCGCTTCTCGATGGCCCACCGGTCGCCGCAGCGGAGCAGGAATACCGTGCGATCCTCCTGCTTTTTGGCCTTTTTCGGCAGCTTTACGGGAAGCTGCTGCCAGCGTTCCCGGCCTTCGCAGTGGGAGCAGCAGGGGCAAAGCCTGCATTTGGGCTCGCCGTTCGGCACACAGACCGTGGCACCCAGCTCCATGAGGGCCTGGGTGAATTCGCCGGGGCAGTCGGTGGGATAGACGGCTTCCAGCTCCTTCTGCACCCGCTTTTTTACGGCGGGCAGGTCGATGGGCTCCCAATCTGCACGGAGCCGGGAGAGGACGCGGAGCACGTTGCCGTCCACCGCCGCCCGGGGCTGGTCAAAGGCGATGGAGCAAATGGCCCCGGCGGTGTAGTCGCCGATGCCGGGCAGGGCGCGAACGGATGCATAGTCGGAGGGAAAGGCTCCGCCGTGCTCCGTCATGATGACCCGGGCGGCCTTCTTGAGGTTGCGCACCCGGCTGTAATAGCCCAGACCCTCCCAGAGCTTGTGGAGCACATCGTCGTCGCAGTTTGCAAGGGCTTCAAGGTCGGGGAGCTGCTCCAGAAACCGGGCGTAGTAGCCCCTGACTGCCTCCACACGGGTCTGCTGGAGCATGATCTCCGACACCCAGATGTGGTAGGGCTCCCGATCCACCCGCCAGGGCAGCTCGCGCCGGTTTTGCCGATACCAGGGGATCAACGCCCCCGGCAAAGCTTTCAGATCCATGCATTCACCTCCCCAAATCTGCGATTAGCGTACCATGTCCGGCGAACTGTGTCAACCAACAAAAAAATTCAAAAAAGCGAAAAATAGTGCTTGACATTTTCGGAGGTGCGTGTTACTATATCTAGGCACTTGAGAGTGCATATGCGCCGATAGCTCAGTTGGATAGAGTGACTGACTACGAATCAGTAGGTCGGGGGTTCGAGTCCCTTTCGGCGTACCAGGTCGGATACCTTCGGGTGTCCGACCTTTTTTTCTTCCTGCATCGGTTAGAAAGGTTAGCTTCTTTTTTTGGTATCATGCGTTGTATCCATACAATGCATGACAGAAGGATGATCGATGATGGGCACCAAAAGGAAAGAACATTGGGGTGACGCCTTCATGGAACAATGTACACAATTAATCGGCCACGTTTCTGCGCGTGTCATATCTCTGCTGGGATTACCTCTCGAAGAGAATCAGCCGATTTTTCTGGGCTGCAGCAATATCGCACATATGCAAAGCCGCCATCCTGCAGACTATAATAAATACGGTGCGTATATTCCCATGATCCTGAAAAACCCGGACTATGTTGGCAAAAACCCTAAAGATGATTTCATCGAATATGTCAAGGAATTTCAAATCGACGGAGAATATGTAAAGGTCGCCGTACGCTTATCCGGCGGAGGAAAGCTGTACGCTCGTTCTGTCTACATACTCAACCCGAATCGTGTGCAGAATTTCATCAGAAAAGGCACATTAAAAAAAGTTTGACAAATTTCGACACAACACATATAATATACTTAGAAATGAGGATTAGAGGACGGAACGGGCAGCCGTCGCCCTTGTTAGGAGATGTGGGAGTGTCGCCCCACCTGATTCTCGAACGCACAAGCGGGTCACTTCGGTGGCCCGCTTTTTGCTTCTGCTTCTGCATCAGCAAAAGCCGCCGCTCCAACTGGAGCGGCGGCTCAGTCTGTCAAAGAACCCCTGTTTTCTCGAAAGGAAAACAGGGGTTTTGGTATAGAAAATTGGAAAACAGTTGTCCAGAAATAAAAATAAGGAGTTCTTCCAACTCCAATTTGCCAGCTTTTTCA
>SVLP01000042.1 GCA_015067895.1 Oscillospiraceae bacterium
AGCGGAGTCTGCGGGATCTTGTGGAGAAGATCCCGGCGGAGCATCTGGCTCTGACCCAGGAGCTGATCGGCACCATCAAGAATCAGATCCCCCAGAAGCTCAACGAAAGCCTGCTCATCACCCTGGCCGATCATATCAGCTTCGCCATTGAGCGGAAAAACGCCGGTGTGGAATTCTCAAACCCCCTCAAGGGCTCCATCATGGCCTACTATCCCACAGAATACCGCCTGGGACAGCAGTGTCTTCAGGTTGTCCGGGAACGGCTGGGCATCGCGCTGCATGAGGACGAAGCGGCCTTCATCTCCCTGCACATCGTCAACGCAGAGCTGAACACCTCCATGACGGAGATGTACGACATCACCCGGCTCATCGAGGATGTGACCAGGCTGGTAGAATACTTCTACGGAAAGCAATTTGACCGGGAATCCCTGGATTTCAGCCGGTTCGTGGTTCATCTGCGCTGGTTTGCCCAGCGGCTCTTTCAGGAGAAGATGCTCCCGGATCTGGAGGATGAGCATGACATCCTGTTCCGCCAGCTCATTATGAGAAACTGCGCGGATCACTACAAATGCGCCCAGTGCATCGGTCAGTATGTCCGCAATACCTGGAAAAAGGATCTCTCCGGCGAGGAGCTGACTTACCTGACCATCCACCTCAAGCGCATCAATCTCCAGGGCGACAGCTGAATATCTCTCCCCCAGCACGGGGCGATGGGATCGTAACCGCATTGAGTTGTGGGCGAGACCCATACCAGAGCCGTAAGATGCATATTACGGTTCCGGTATGGGTTTTTATATATTTTTAGTGTAAGTTAATCAATCTGGACTTGTCCGTGAAAATGACCGGGCGCAGCCCCAATCGCTTCCCCCGGGGGGAAGCTGTCAGAAAAACGGCTCTTCGGAACCGTTTTTCTGACTGAAGAGGAATGCGGGCGATAATGTACGATGACCTGAAATGTATAGACTTATTCCGGCGTTTCGTTCCGCAACCAACCTTTCCGCAGGTCTGATATGTGGTACTGGAATTCAGGCTTCTGCCCGAATTCCTCTCCCGACCCGCTTTTCCGTGCTTCGCACGGGCGGGCCACCCTCCCCCCGGGGGAGGGGATTTGGTGCGTATCTGACCGCTATTTGTGCAATTTAATGTAGTTTTTCAAGCAAGTCCACATTTTTTGACTAACACCATATTTTTATGAAAAACATATATATTGGAGGTACATCAAATGAAAGACAAGATTTTCGGCGTTCTCCAGCGTGTGGGCCGTTCCTTTATGCTGCCCATTGCCCTGCTGCCCGTGGCCGGATTGCTGCTGGGCGTCGGCAGCTCCTTTACCAACGCCACCATGCTGGAGACCTACGGCCTGACCGGCATCATCTATCCCGGCAGCCTGATCTACACCATTCTCGACATCATGAACCAGTGCGGCAACACGGTCTTCGCCAACCTGCCCCTGCTGTTCGCCATGGGCGTGGCCATCGGCATGGCCAAAAAGGAGAAGGAGGTCGCTGCTCTGGCCGGCGCCATCGGCTACCTGGTCATGAACACCGCCATCAGCGCTATGATTACTGCCAGCGGCGGCGTGGAGGCCATGCCCGCAAACTCCACCACCTCCTCCCTGGGCATCACCACCTTGCAGATGGGTGTCTTCGGCGGCATCATCGTGGGTCTGGGCGTGGCTGCGCTGCACAACCGCTTCTATAAGATCCAGCTGCCCACCGTTCTGAGCTTCTTCGGCGGCACCCGCTTTGTCCCCATCATCACCACCGCCGTTTATGTTGTGGTCGGCATCGCCATGTTCTACATCTGGCCCCTGGTTCAGGAGGGCATCGCCCTGATCGGCAATCTGGTTCTGGGCTCCGGCTACATCGGTACCTGGATCTATGGCATCACCGAGCGCGCCCTGATCCCCTTCGGCCTGCACCATGTGTTCTATATGCCCTTCTGGCAGACCGCCATGGGCGGCACCGCCGTCATCGACGAGGTGGTAGTCCAGGGTGCCCAGAACATCTACTTCGCCGAGCTGGCCTCCAAGGCCACCGAGGTCTTCTCCGTCTCCGCCACCCGGTTCATGTCCGGCAAGTTCCCCTTTATGATCTTCGGCCTGGTGGGCGCTGCCCTGGCCATGTACCACACTGCCCGTCCTGAGAAGAAGAAGGTGGTGGGCGGCCTGCTGCTGTCCGCTGCCCTGACCTCCATGCTCACCGGCATCACCGAGCCCCTGGAGTTCACCTTCCTTTTCGTCGCCCCCTTGATGTACGCCGTCCACTGTGTCCTGGCCGGTCTGAGCTATATGCTGATGCACATTCTGAATGTCGGCGTGGGCATGACCTTCTCCGGCGGCCTCATCGACCTGACCCTGTTCGGCATTCTCCAGGGCAACGCCCGAACCAACTGGATCTGGATCCCCATTGTGGGCGTGGTCTACTTCATCCTCTATTACTTCATTTTCCGCTTCATGATTACCAAAATGGATCTGGCTACCCCCGGCCGCGAGTCCGATGACCAGGAGCCCAAGCTCTATACCCGTTCCGACTACAACGAAAAGAATGCCGCCGGCGACGATGTGTCCGCTCTGATCCTGCTGGCTCTGGGCGGCAAGGGCAACATCTCCGATGTGGACTGCTGTGCCACCCGTCTGCGGGTCACCGTCGTGGACGAAAAGCAGGTCGATGACAAGAAGCTCAAGTCCTCCGGTGCCTCCGGCGTGGTTCACAAGGGCAACGGCATCCAGGTCATCTACGGCCCCCAGGTGGCCGTCATCAAGTCCAATCTGGTGGATTTCATGGAATCCGCCGAGGCGGACCGGCTGACCTCTGCCGCCGCTCCCGCTCCCAAGTCCCAGGCTGCTCCCAAGGCCATGACCGCCTCCGTCCTGGGTTCCCACCTGACCGGCACCGTCGTCGCCCTGTCCGATGTGGCTGACGAGGCTTTCGCCTCCGGTGCCCTGGGTCTGGGCATCGCCGTGGAGCCCGCCGAGGGCAGACTCTGCGCCCCCGCCGACGGCACCATCGACATGGTCTTCGACACCCGCCACGCCGTGGGCATGACCACCGCAGAGGGTGCGGAGCTGCTGATGCACATCGGCATCGACACCGTCAAGCTGGGCGGAACGCACTTCACCGCCCATGTCCAGCCCGGTCAGTCTGTCCGCAAGGGAGAGCTGCTGGTCAGCTTTGACATGGATGCCATCCGAGCCGAGGGCTTCCCCCTGACCACCCCCATGATCGTCTGCAACTCCGATGATTACACCGCCGTGGAGCCCCTGGCAGGCGGCAGCATCCGGGCAGGAGCCGAACTTCTGACCCTCCGTTGATCCCCGATTCTTCCTCATTCTCTCCCTTTTCCTCTTAGAATGACCCCGCTGCGAGTCCTCGCAGCGGGGTCAAACGTTTTTGTGGCGCGGTCTTGTCAACGAAAAAAACCATGTCAGACTAAACAATGTTTTCGTGCGGCGGGCAAATGTTTTCGGTAAGTCTGCCGCATTGACATTTGTCCTCCGTGCAAGTATCATTGTATACATTCGTACACGAAAACATCATTGGAAAGGAGACCTACACCATGCTCGAAATTTCCTCCAAGACCAATCTGTTGGAAAAGAAATCCTACAAATATTCTCTCCAGGATGTGGCGGAGCCCAACCTCCAGCGCGACATCTACTCCTACGGCACCATCCCCAAGGTGGCCTTCAACCACCGGCGCGTGCCCATGGCCATGCCCGAGGAGATCTGGATCACCGATACCTCCCTGCGGGACGGTCAGCAGTCCGTGGAGCCCTACTCCGTGGATCAGATCGTCAACATCTACAAGCTGCTGAGTAAGCTGGGCGGCCCCTACGGCATCATCCGCCAGACCGAGTTCTTCATCTACTCCAAGAAGGATCGCCAGGCCATCGAGAAGTGCATGGAGCTGGATCTGAAGTTCCCGGAGATCACCTCCTGGATCCGGGCCAGCAAGCAGGACTTCCAGCTGGTCAAGGACTTAGGCATCAAGGAGACCGGCGTTCTGGTCTCCTGCTCCGACTACCACATCTTCAAGAAGATGAACATGACCCGCCAGCAGTGCCTGGATCACTACCTGGGTGTCATCAAGGACGCCTTCGATGCCGGTGTCATCCCCCGCTGCCACTTAGAGGACATCACCCGGGCCGATTTCTACGGCTTCGTGGTGCCCTTCGTCAACGAGCTCCAGGAGCTGAGCCGGGAGGCGGGCATCCCCGTCAAGATCCGCGCCTGCGACACCATGGGCTACGGCGTTCCCTACACCGAGGCCGCCATGCCCCGCTCCGTTGCCGGTATCATCTACGGCCTGCAGCACTACGCCGACGTGCCCAGCGAGTGTCTGGAGTGGCACGGCCACAATGACTTCTACAAGGCCGTGGCCAACGCCTCCACCGCCTGGCTCTACGGCGCCTGCGCCGTCAACTGCTCCCTCCTCGGCATCGGTGAGCGCACCGGCAACGTGCCCCTGGAGGCCATGGTCTTCGAGTACGCCTCCCTGCGGGGCTCCCTGGACGGCATGGACACCACCGTCATCACCGAGATCGCCGATTTCTTCAAGCACGACATCGGCTACGATATCCCGCCCATGACCCCCTTCGTGGGCTCCGCCTTCAACACCACCCGGGCCGGTATCCACGCCGACGGTCTGATGAAGGACGAGGAGATCTACACCATTTTCGACACCAAGAAGATCCTGGGCAAGCCCGCCGCCGTCCAGATCAGCAAGACCTCCGGCCTTGCCGGCATTGCCTACTGGATCAACCAGACCTATGGTCTGACCGGTGACGATATGGTCTCCAAGCGGGACGATCTGGTCGTCGCCATGAAGGAGAAGATCGATGCCGAATACGAGGACGGCCGCCAGACCGTCATGACCGACCGTGAGCTGGACGAGATGATCCAGGAATTGGCACCCGGTCGTTACCATCACGTGTAAGGAGATGCAGCCATGAGAACCTACAAGACCACTTCCCTGGCAGACCAGGTATTTGAGAAGCTGGAAAATGACATCATCCAGGGCGTTTACGCCAGAGGCGAGCTGCTGACCGAGCTGAAGCTGGTGGAGCAGCTGGGCGTCAGCCGCACCCCCATCCGGGAGGCTCTGCGCCGTCTGGAGCAGGAGCGGCTCATCGAAGACACCGGCAAGGGCAGCCGCGTCCTGGGCATCACAATGGAGGATCTGGAGGACATCATGAACATCCGCCAGCGGATCGAGGGTCTGGCCGCCTACTACGCCACCGTCAACCTGACCGAGGACGGTCTGAAGGAGCTGACCCACATCGTTGACCTCCAGGAGTTCTACTTCTCCAAGCAGGACAAGGAGCACCTGCGGCAGGTGGACGACGCCTTCCACGACATGATCTGCGAGCTGAGCAAGCGCAGTGTCATCTCCGACACCCTGATCCCCCTGATGCGCAAGACCCGCCGCTACCGCCGGGTAGCCATCGACAACTGGGAGCGCACCACCAACACCATGAACGAGCACAAGGCCATCTTCCAGGCCATCGCCAGCGGCGACGCCAAGCTGGCCGAGGAGCTGACCACCAAGCACATCATCCATGCCAAGGAGCATATGATCGGAGGACAAGAGTAATATGGGAATGACAATCGCACAGAAAATCATCGCCGCCCATCTGGTGGCCGGTGAGATGAAGGTCGGCTCCGAGGTGGCTCTGAAGATCGACCAGACCCTGACCCAGGACGCCACCGGCACCATGGCCTATCTGGAGTTCGAGACCATGGGCATCCCCCGGGTCAAGACCGAGCTGTCCATCGCCTATGTTGACCACAACACCCTCCAGTGCGGCTTCGAAAACGGCGACGACCACCGTTACCTGCAGACCGTCACCGCCAAGCACGGCGTCTACTTCTCCCGCCCCGGCAACGGCATCTGCCATCAGGTGCATCTGGAGCGGTTCGGCAAGCCCGGCAAGACCCTGATCGGCTCCGACTCCCACACCCCCACCGGCGGCGGCATCGGCATGCTGGCCTTCGGCGCAGGCGGTCTGGACGTGGCCGTGGCCATGGGCGGCGGTGCCTACTACATCACCATGCCCAAGATGTTCAAGGTCAACCTGACCGGCAAGCTCAGTCCCTACGTCACCGCCAAGGATGTCTCCCTGGAGCTGCTGCGGATCCTGTCCGTCAAGGGCGGCGTGGGCGCCATCGTCGAATGGGGTGGTGAGGGCATCAAGACCCTCTCTGTTCCCGAGCGCGGCACCATCACCAACATGGGCACCGAGCTGGGCGCCACCACCTCCATCTTCCCCTCTGACGAGATCACCGAGGCCTTCCTGATCGCCCAGGGCCGGGGCGAGGACTACGTTCCCCTGGCTTCCGATCCCGACGCCGAGTACGACCGGATCATCGACATCGACCTGTCCGCCCTGAAGCCCATGATCGCCTGCCCCCACTCCCCCGACAACGTGGTGGAGGTCGCTTCCCTCAAGGATGTGAAGGTGGATCAGGTCTGCATCGGCTCCTGCACCAACTCCTCCCTGATGGATCTATTAAAGGTCGCCGCCATGCTCAAGGGCAAGACCATCCATCCCTCTGTCTCCCTGTCCGTGTCCCCCGGCTCCCGCCAGGTGCTGACCATGCTGGCAAACTGCGGCGCGCTGAGCGACATCCTGGCCTCCGGTGCCCGTGTCCTGGAGTGCGCCTGCGGCCCCTGCATCGGCATGGGCTTCAGCCCCAACTCCGGCGGCGTTTCCCTGCGCACCTTCAACCGCAACTTCCTGGGCCGCTCCGGTACCAAGGACGGCCAGGTCTATCTGGTCTCCCCCGAGACCGCCGTGGCCTCCGCCCTGACCGGCTATATCACCGATCCCACCACCACCGCTGAGCCCCTGGAGATCGCCATGCCCGAGAAGTTCCTCATCAACGACTCCGCCGTGCTGGCTCCCCTGCCCGAAAATGAGGCCGCCAACGCAGAAGTCCTCCGGGGCCCCAACATCAAGGAGTTCCCCAAGTCCAAGCCCTTCGCCGACACCCTGTCCGCCCGGCTGGTGCTGAAGGTGGGCGACAACATCACCACCGACCACATCATGCCCGCAGGCGCCAAGATCCTGCCCTACCGCTCCAACATCCCCTACCTGAGCCAGTTCTGCTTCGAGGTCTGCGACCCCAGCTTTGCGGAGCGGGCCAAGGCGGCCGGAAACGGCATCATCGTCGGCGGCAGCAACTACGGCCAGGGCTCCTCCCGTGAGCATGCGGCTCTGGTGCCCATGTATCTGGGCGTCCGCTGCGTCATCGCCAAGAGCTTTGCGAGAATTCATGCCGCAAACCTCATCAACGCCGGCATCCTGCCCCTGACCTTCGCCGATCCCGGTGACTACGACGCCATCAATCAGGACACCCAGCTCTACATCGACAACATCGAAGCGGGCATGAAGCAGGGCCAGCTGACCGTCACCGACCAGATCGCGGGCTTCCGCTTCAACGTCAATTGCGATATGACCGACCGCCAGAGGGCCATCGTCATGGCCGGTGGTCTGCTGAACTACACCAAGGAGGGCGGCAAGTAATATGGACATCAATCAGGCCTGCGAAGCCTTCCGTGTGCTCCTGGAGGAGCAGCAGAAGCGCATCGCCAACATGAATACCGAAAAGACCGACTTTTCCAAGAAGGCCGTCGTCACCATCGGCGTCGTCGATGGCGACGGCATCGGCCCCTACATCACCGCCCACGCCACCCGCGTTCTGGAGAAGCTCCTGGCCGACGAGATCGCCAAGGGCACCATCGTCATCAAGAGAATCGCTGGTTTGACCATCGAGAACCGCAAGGCCCAGAATAAGGCCATCCCCGACGATGTGCTGGCCGAGATCAAGACCTGCGACGTGATCCTGAAGGGCCCCACCGAGACCCCCCACGGCGGCACCCTGGAGTCCGCCAATGTGACCATGCGCCGGGAGCTGGATCTCTACGCCAACGTCCGTCCCGTGTGCATCCCCGAGAAAAACATTGACTGGATGTTCTATCGGGAGAACACCGAGGGCGAGTACGTCCTGGGCAGCCGGGGCGTGGAGCTGGACGGCATGGCCGTGGATTTCAAGGTCACCACCGATCTCGGCACCCGCCGCATCGCCCGGGCCGCCTTTGAGTACGCCCGCAACAACGGCAAGACTCACCTCTCTGTCGTCACCAAGGCCAACATCATGAAGAAGACCGACGGCAAGTTCACCGCCATCGCCCACGAGATCGCCGCAGACTATCCCGAGATCACCGTGGAGGACTACTACATCGACATCATGACCGCCAACCTCATCAAGGAGCCCCTCCGGGAGAAGTTCCAGGTGGTGCTGCTGCCCAACCTCTACGGCGACATCATCACCGACGAGGCCGCCCAGATCCAGGGCGGTGTGGGCACCGCAGGCTCCGCCAACATCGGTGACCGCTACGCCATGTTCGAGGCCATCCACGGCTCCGCTCCCCGTATGATCGAGCGGGGCATGGGCGCCTATGCCAACCCCGCCTCCATCATCAAGGCCGCCGCCATGCTCCTGCGCCACATCTGCCGCACCGAGGCCGCAGAGCGCCTGGAGAAGGCCATGGCGGAATGCACCGTGGAGGTCAAGTCCGACGGCACCGCCGCCACCGGCGCCGAGTACGCCGAGGCATTGATCGAAATGCTCTAAAAATGCGAAGGAGAGACTCAGGCGAGTCTCTCCTTTTCGCAGTATTATGATGCCATCATTCCGGGAACGGCCATAGCCGTTTCCTCAGATTGTCGAGAAAGGTAATTTTCTTGCCCCCCGCATTTATGAGGGGGGTGCCCGCAGGGCGGGGGGAGTCCGAATATTTGCAACGCAAATATTCGGAAAAGCCCGTTTTTCACAGAAAAACGGGCAGACCCCCTCCGACCCGGCGGCTCCGGGCTTTGCCCGAATCCACCGGGCCACCTGAAGGTGAATTGCCCCGCAGGGGCAAGAGAGGCCACCCTGGGGTGCCCCCATAAATGGGGGAGGCAAGGGTTTTTTTCGGTACACTAAGGGAACGGCCATAGCCGTCCCCTACATTACATGGATTCTATTTTGTTGCTCCGTTCTGTTTTGGCACAGGATCTCGAAAGGCGAACACCGCCCCCGCATCCGTTTGGATGCGGGGGCGGCTTGCTATGTCAGGGATTCCTGGCTCAGAGGATCAACTTACTTTTCGTAGGCGTTGTACAGGAAGGTGACCATCTGGGCACGGTTGCAGGCTGCGTTGGGTGCGAAGTGGGTATCATCGATGCCGTTGGTGACGCCGGTCTCCAGGGCCCACAGCAGGGGCTGGATGTAGTAGGCGGTCTCGTCCACATCGACGAAGGGGTTGTTGCGGTCGGTCACCTCGGGCTCGCCCATGGCGCGGTACAGGAAGGTGACGATCTGGGCACGGTTGCACTCCAGCGCGGGGCCGAAGTGGGACTCGTCCATACCCTTGGTGATGCCCTTCTCCACGGCCCACAGGACAGCCTTGTAGAAGTAGTCGCCCTCGTTCACATCCACGAAGGGATTCTCCGCATTCACAGGCTCGGGGCAGCCAGCGGCGCGCCACAGGAAGGTGACGGCATGGCCGCGCATGCAGGTCTGGTTGGGTCCGAACATGGTCTCGGTGACACCGTTGGTGATGCCCTTCTCCACGGCCCACAGAACGGGATCCACGAACCAGGCGTTGTCAGCCACGTCGGTGAAGGGATTCTCGCGCTTCTCGTCGCAGCGGGAGCAGCTGGAGCCGTTCCAGTCATGGCCCAGAGCGGGAATGACCTCGCCGGTGGTCAGCTTCTCGTTGCAGACGGTGCAGTAGGTGTCGCCGGTGTAGCCGTCGGCATCGCAGGTGGCCTCAACGGCGCCGCGAACCTCGGTCTCACCATGGCCCAGAGCGGGGATGACCTCGCCGGTGGCGATCTTCTCGCCGCAGTCCAGGCAGTAGGTATCGCCGGTGTAGCCCTCGGTGGTGCAGGTGGCCTCGACGGCACCGCGAACCTCGGTGTTCTGGTGGCCGGTGGCGGGGATGACCTCACCCTCGGCGATCTTCTCACCGCAGTCCTGGCACCAGGTATCGCCGGTGTAGCCCTCGGTGGTGCAGGTAGCCTCGACGGCATCGCGAACCTCGGTGTTCTGGTGGCCGGTGGCGGGGATGACCTCCTGAGCGATCAGGATCTCGCCGCAGACAGAGCACTTCTTGCCCTCGGTCAGACCGGTCTCGGTGCAGGTGGGCTCGACGGCGGGGAGGATCTCCTCGGTGTGACCCAGAGGATCGGTCTCGTCGGCAACATAGCTGTCGCCGCACTCACAGGTGTAGGTGGTGTAGCCGCCCTCGGTGCAGGTGGGCTCGGTGACAACAGCCTCATAGTTATGGACATGGGAGCCATCGTCGAACTTCTCGCCGGTCAGACGGATCTCAGCGGCGGAGGCGAAGACGTAGGACTGATCGGTCACGCCGTCCAGGGCGACCAGGCGGACATACTTGACGACCTGACCGTTGAACTTGACTTCCTTCCAGGTGCGGTCGGATTCCCACTCACCGGAAGCGACGGAGGTGAAGTTCTCGCCATCGTTGGAAACCTGGATGTCGTACTCGGTGATGATGCCGTTGGAGCCGCCGCCCTGGCGAGGCTTGATGCGCAGGCCGTCGACGATGTAGCTCTCGGACAGCTCGAACTGGATCCAGTGGTTCTCACGGCTGGTGCCATACCAGTCGGTGTGCCAGATGGTGCTGAAGTCGTCGTCCAGAACCAGCTCTGCGGGGCCCTCGGTGGCCTCGTAGCCCTTCTGCCAGTCACCGGCAGTGGCGGTCAGGACGGGGATGGGGATGATGCCCTCGTTGTAGTCCAGCATGGGGGACTCCTCCTGGGCAACCAGAACCAGGCCGCAGACGGAGCACCGGACGCCGTCAGTGGTACCGGCCTCGTCGAAGGTGGCGGGGGTGCCGGGGATGACTTCCTCGGTGTGACCCAGAGCGGGGATCTCTTCCTGGGCGACCAGGATCTCGCCGCAGAGGGCGCACTTGGTGCCCTCGGTCAGACCGGTCTCGGTACAGGTGGCCTCGACACCGGGGATGACCTCGGTCTGCTCATGGTAGCAGGCCTCACCGGCGATGGCCAGCTCGTACAGGTTGGCGGAAGCGCCGTCCTCGGAGATGGTCAGGATGCGGATGTAGCCGTTGTGCTTGGGCAGGATGGTGACGCCCACGTTCTCGGCGGCCTCGACGGTGATCTCGCCGGAGGCGATCTCGTAGGCGTAGACAGTGGGATCGAAGCCCTCGATGGCGGTGCCGTCCACGAAGATGTTGGACAGCTGAGCACCGGTCTGGACTTCCATGGAAGCTGCATAGGTCATGACCTCCAGCTCGGTCAGGCCCACGCAGTGCTGGCCGGAGGTGCCGCCCTGCTGGGTCAGCTTGACCTTCAGGCCAACGGGGTTGATGGGCTCGTCGAAGGTGTAAGTCCACATCTCGCCCAGGGAGTAAGCCTCGATCAGCTCGGCGGTGTGGCCGATGACCTGGTAGTTCTCGCTGTCCAGAGAGTAGCTGAACTCCAGAGCCTCGGGGTAGGCGCAGCAGTTGTCGTAGTAGTAGTACAGGTTGACGCTGCCCACGGTCTGGGCGGTGGCCCAGGTCAGGGTCAGGGTGGCGTTGTCGCTGCGGGTACGGTAGTTCCAGTTGGTCCAACGCTCGCTGGTGTTGTCACCGGGCTTCAGGGTGCCGTTGGTGATGGAGGTCAGCACGTCGGACTCGTAGCCGGCGGGGATGTCCTGGGTCAGGGAGTCGGCCATGGGAGCCACGTTGGAAGCCTCGGTGTTGACAGCCTCTGCCACGCGGACGGTGCAGGTGACATCGCGGGTCTCCTCGGCGAAGACCACGGCGGTGCCGGTGATGGTGACGATCTCGCCGACCACATCGAACTCGGATGCATCGGGGATGTCCCACTCGACGGCGAACTCACCGGCCAGGGTGCCGTTGGCCAGGACGCCGGAGACGGTGGCGGGCAGGACGGGCAGCTGGCCCTCCATGGTGGCGGCAGAAACGTTGCGCAGGGCAACCACGTTGGGGATGACATGCAGACGGGCGGAGACCTTCACATCGGCGTAGCCGGGGAAGGAGGCGACACCGGTGATGGTGTGGTCGCCGGCGGTGCTGTACAGCTCCTCGGAGACCTCGTTCCAGGCGATGACGCCCTCGACGGTGGAGCCGTCGGCCAGGGTGCCGGTGATGGCAGTGCCCAGCTCGGGAGCGGTACCGGCCATGACGGTGTAGTCGCGAACCATCTCGTAGGAGACGAGACCGGCGTTGTCGCCGCTCTCACCGCCAACGGCGTTGATGGTGATGGTCTGACCAGCCAGGCCGTTGGAGGCGATATCCAGGGTGATCTCGCCGCCCTCGTCGGTGGTACGCAGGATGACCAGAGCCTTACCGGCGTAGGCATCGATGTTGGCGGTGGTCTTGGAGGTCAGGACGTGGGAGTTCTGATACTTGCGGACGGTGGCCTGGTCGCCATTGTCCACACCGGCGATGACGGCGGGGCCATCGACGGAGAAGGTGATGTTGTTGGTGGCGGTGGTCTTCAGGTTGCCGTTGGCATCGGTCAGATCGACCTCAACATAGACCAGATCGTAGCCGTTGGCGTTGACCTCGGTCTTGTTGGCGGTGGCCACCAGCTTGGTGACGGAGCCGGGGGTGGAGACGGTGTACTGACCCATGGAATCATCCAGGGCGATCTCGTTGCCGGACTCGTCGTAGGCCTTGGCGGTCAGGGTACCGGCGGTGTAGGCCACGTTGAAGACGGAGTACAGAGCGGTGGAACCGGAGCCGTTGGCTTCGGCGCAGACAGAGGCGTTGTTGGAGGTGGCGGAGTAGGTGTAGTAGGTGTGACCGGCAGCGGAGGTGACGGGGGTGCGGACGGTGGTGCCGATCAGAGCATCGTTCAGGTACAGCTCGACCTTGGCTGCGTTGGAGTAGATCCAGACGGGGGTCTTGCCGCCGGAGGTCATCATGTTGTCGGAATCCCATGCGGTGACCAGATGGACGGTGGTATCGTTCTTGTTCCACTGTGCACGGTACAGGTAGAAGGAGTCCTTGGCAAAGCCGGTGGTCTCCACGATGCCGAAGTAGGAGCTGTTGGGGATGGCGCCGCGGCCGGAGTCGCCGGCGGTGGTGCCGTTCCAGGGAGTGGGCTCACCGATGTAGTCGAAGCCAGTCCAGACAAACTCACCGGCGATGCAGTCGTACTGGTAAGTATTGTAGATGGAATCGTGGGCGGTGATGCCCCAGTTGACCTTGGAGGTGTCGTAGGAGGTCAGATGGTAAGCATTGTCGGAGCTGGAGTTGTTGTTCTGGTTGCGGTACTGGCCGCGGGAGTTGGTGGCAGAGGAGGTCTCGGAGGCGATGATGACGCCCTTGCTGCCGCCGAACTGCTGAGCCAGGTTGTACAGCTGGGAAGCGGAGTTGGCGTAGTTGAAGCCAGCGATGCCGCCAGCATTCGTGATGGTGTTGATGACGTTCACCAGATCCTGGCTGCCGCCGCGGTTGTTGTCGCCGGAGGTCACGGGACGGGTGCCGTCCTCGTCGTTGACCCACTCGATGTAGTCGGCGCAGATGTCGTCATAGCGGGAAACGTTGTTCCAGTAGGTACCCTCCTGGATCTCGTTGCCGAAGGACCAGGCGATGATGCTGGGGGCGTTCTTGTCGCGCTTGACGACGGAGCGGGAGGCATACTCGGCGCAGGTCATGCCGCTCTCGAAGCCATACAGACCGGCACTGGCGGCGGACTCGAACCACTTGGAGAAGTCGTTGCGGTTCTCGTTCTTGGGATCCACCAGGCCGTCGAAGGTCTCCTCGATGACCAGCAGGCCCAGCTCGTTGCAGATGTCGATGTACTGCTCGTCGCCGGGGTTGTGGGTGATACGGATGGCGTTGGCGCCCATGTCCTTCATGACGGACAGCTGACGGTACATGGCGTCATAGTGGGCAGCGGCACCCAGAGCACCCTGATCGTGGTGCATGCAGACGCCGTTGAGCTTGACAGCCTCGCCGTTCAGATAGAAGCCGGTGGACTTCCACTCAGTCCAGCGGAAGCCGAAGGTGTCTTCGCTGGAGTCCACGACCTGGCCGTTCACCAGGATCTCGGTCTTCAGGGTGTAGACGTTGGGATCGTCCAGAGACCACAGCTTGGCGTTCTCCACCTCGGCACCCAGCTGGGCCTCGGTGACGGAGCGGGCAGCGGCGTTGATCTCGGTGGTGCCCTCAGCCACGGCCTCGCCGCCGAAGAGGACGGTGGCCTTGACGGTGACGTTGGCGGCGGCTCTGCCGTCGTTGACCACATCGACCTTGATCTCGGCCAGGCCGCTGCCGTCAGCGATGTCGGGGGTGGTGACGGTGACGCCGTGCAGATCCACATGGATGTCCTCCAGGGCGTACAGGGTCACGTCACGGTAGATGCCGGAACCGGAGTACCAGCGGGAGGAGGGCAGCTCGTTGACTGCCTTGACAGCGACCACGTTCTGGGTGGCACCGTCGCAGACCAGATAGTCGGTGATGTCAAAGGCGAAGCCGGTGTAGCCGAAGTGGTGCTCACCGACGAAGGTGCCGTTGACATAGACGTAGGCGTTCATGTAAACGCCATCGAAGTTCAGCAGGAAGGTCTTACCGGCATGCTCCTCGCTGAGCGTGAAGCTCTTGCGGTACCAGCCGGTGCCGCCGGGCAGGAAGCCGGACTCGGCCTCGCCGGAGGAGGTGAAGTGCTGGGTGATGGAGAAGTCGTGGGGGAGATCCACGTTGTCCCAACCGGAGTCATCGAAGCTCTGGTTGGAGGCGCTGGAGTTGTCGCCCAGATAGAACTTCCAACCCTTGTTGAAGTCGTTCTCCCGCTGGGCAGCGGCGTCGGTGCCCAGCTTGACGGTCTCAGGGCTGCCGACGATGGTCGATTCGGCTGCAAAGGCCCGGGCCGGGAGCATGGAGATCACCATGACCAGTGCCAGAAGCAGTGCGAATACGCGTAGGGGACGATGGGTGTGCTTCATACAAAATACCTCATTTCTGCCTGACGGCATAGGATTGCGTCCCGCAGGTCACGCAGGACACGGGCAAACGCCCTTTGTCAAAGTATACCACATTTATTTCCAGTTGTCAGTTGTTTTTGTGTAAAATAATGAGCGTTATGTTTGTAAGTATCGACTGAACCTGTGCCCAATGTGCCGATGTGCGCATATCGTGTTCTTCAAAAGTTCTGCATTTGTTCTTTTGGGGTTGCATTTGTTCCGCAAATCGGATATACTATAACAAACATAGCAAAGGAGGTGCTGCCATGCAGAAGATGCTGACGGTCAAGGAGACCGCGAAGCGATGGCGCGTCCCGGAGACCCTGGTCACCCGCTACTGCCGCTCCGGACGGATCGAGGGCGCGGTGAAGGACGGTCGGGCCTGGCTGATCCCCGCCTGCGCACCGAAGCCCCAGGATCTGCGCAAGGGCGGCACGGCCCCTGCCGCCGTCAAGCGGCCCCTGCCCATCGGCGTGTCCGATTTCCGGGTGGCCTGCGATCAATACTATTATATTGACAAGACCCTGCTGATCCGGGACTTCATCGACGAAAAGCCCATGGTCTCCCTCTTCACCCGCCCCCGGCGGTTCGGAAAGACCCTGACCATGGATATGCTGCGGACATTCTTCGAAAAGACCAGCGAGAACACCGCCCGCTACTTCTACAACAAGAAGATCTGGGCCTGCGGCGAGGAATACCGGAAGTATCAGGGTAAGTTCCCGGTCATCTTCCTGAGCTTCAAGGATGTCAAGTGCGAAAGCTGGGAGGAGACCTACGACCTGCTCTCCCAGCTGATCCGGCTGGAGTTCAAGCGCCACGGGGAGCTGGCCTCCAGCACCAGACTCACCAGCCCCGAATTCTACCACAAGATCGTCCGGGAGGAGGCCACCGAGAACGACTACATGATGTCGCTGATGTACCTGTCCCAGATGCTGGACGAGCACCACGGCGTGGCCCCCATCATCATCATCGACGAGTACGATACCCCCATCCAGCAGGGCCATGTCTGCGCCTTCTACGACCGGATCATCCTGTTCATGCGCAACCTCTTCTCCGGCGGCCTGAAGGACAACCGGCACCTGAGCTACGGCTTCCTGACGGGCATCCTGCGCATCGCCAAGGAGAGTATCTTCAGCGGCCTGAACAACCTCTGCGTCAACTCCATCCTGGATCACAAGTACAGCCAGTATTTCGGCTTCACCCCCGAGGAGGTGCGGCAGATGGCCGCCTACTACGGCGCCCCGGAGAAATACGACGAGCTCTGCGCCTGGTACGACGGCTACCGCTTCGGCCGGACGGACATCTTCAACCCCTGGTCGGTCATCAACTACTTCTACCGGGAGTGCGAGCCCCAGGCCTACTGGCTCTCCACCGGCAGCAACGACATCATCGGCGAGATCCTGGCCCAGGCCGACGAGGACATCTACGAGCGGCTGTGCTCATTGCTCCAGGGCAAGTCCTTCACCACCCTCATCGACACCAGCGTCATCTACCCCCAGATCCGGAAAAATCCCGCCTCCATCTACAGCTTCCTGCTGGTGGCGGGCTACCTGAAGGTGGGCAAAACGGCCCCCTCCTTCAGCGGCGACCACCTCTGCGAGGTCTCCATCCCCAACCGGGAGATCGCCTATGTCTACAACAAGGAGATCTTGGAGAAGCTCTCCCCCATCATCCCCCAGGGCACGGCCATCGCCATCCAGGAGGCGGTCTACACCGGAAATGCCGCCTCCCTGCAAAAGCACCTGCGGCGGCTGCTTTTACAGACCGTCAGCTGCTACGACACCGCCGGGGAGAATTTCTACCACGGATTGGTGCTGGGCCTGTGCGCCATGATGGACAACCGCTATCACATCACCTCCAACCGGGAATCCGGTGAGGGGCGGTACGACATCCAGCTCATGCCGCGAGATCCCAGTCAGCCCGGCATCCTCATCGAGCTCAAGGCCGCGAAAAACCGCACCGGCGACGTCCTCCGGGAGCTCTCCCGCACCGCCCTGGCCCAGATCAAAAACAACCGCTATGACACCGATATGCGTGACCATGGCGTCACCACCATCTTCAAATACGGCGTTGCCTTCAGCGGCAAGCAGGTGGAGGTCACAAGCGAATAAAAAAGGCGGCTCGTCTGAGCCGCCTAACATAATCATCATACCATATCGTCTTTCCCTTGTAAATCCGCCGAATATCCAAACTTCCGCAGTTCTTTTTATGGAACATCCCATCTTGAAAAATCCTCCCCCGTGCGCTACTATAAAGCTACCACAAAGGAGTGAGTCCAATGTACAAGTAAAGCTCTAAACTACAGAAAGAGAGGTTACTTAAAATGCTGGAGCCCAACAACTTCATGAAGTGACCCCCGGGATTGTCGGAATCATCTGCTGACAAGCTCAGGGGTCACTTCTCATTGATAGAACAAAGAAAGCGCAGGACTGGAGGAAAGACCCTTGCAGTCCTGCGCTTTTTCTATGATTGGGCAAACCCATGCAGGGAACGGTCATGACCGTTCCCTCAGATTGCAGAAAAACCTCAAAATTTGGATGTCATCGCGAACCAGTCCTCAGACTGGTGCACCCCAGGGTGGCTTCTCTTGCCCCTTCGGGGCAATTCACCTTCTGGCGATCTCCTAAAAAGAGCGAAAAATGCCAGATTACCAACTGAAAATGTTCAAGAATCTGGGAGATTGCCACGCCAGTGTGCGCACTGGCTCGCAATGACACGTTTTTCGACACGCTGAGGGAACGGCCATAGCCGTTCCCTACGGATGTTTCGTTTTTACCGCAGCCGCTCCCGCAGATCGAGCACCTTCTCCTCGATGCGGCGGATGGTCTCGTAAAAGGCGGCATCCTCTTTCCCGCTGGGATCCTCCAGTCCCCAGTCCTCCCGCAGCTCGCAGGGCAGGAAGGGGCAGTTGACATTGCAGCCCATGGTGATGACCACATCCACCTTCGGGATCTCGGACAGGAGCTTGCTGCGCTGGGTCGCTTCCATGTCGATGCCGTGGGTCTGTTTCAGGATGCGCACGGCGTCGGGATTGATCCGGGGCTTGGTCTCGGTGCCGGCGGAATAGCTTTCGAAGACATCGGCGGCCAGATGCCTGCCCAGGGCCTCGGCGATCTGGCTGCGGCAGGAATTGTGGACGCAGATGAATGCAACTTTTTTCATCACAGCTTCTCCTTTTCTCTGAGCTTGCAGATGGTCTGGGTCATGGTGCCCATGGGGCAGAAGCTGCACCAGGTGCGGGGCTTATAGAGGGCCATGACCACCAGGCCGATGATGGTGGAGGTCAGCATCAGGCTGTAGAAGCCGAAGCTGAACTGGGCCACCCAGTCCGCAGCGGTTCCGGCGGTATACGCCCAGCCCCAGGGTACCCGGAACAACCACAGCAGCTTGATGGCCTCCCCCAGGGACTCGGCCCCGGCGGCCACCAGATAGGTCTGGTACACCATATTGCCGAACATGGTCAGGAAGAAGACCAGGAAGCCGTAGCGGAACCACTTGGATGCCAGAAACCGGGGTGCCTTCGCGTTCCGGGAGCACTTCCAGCAGCCGCCGAGCTGGCCGAAGAGCTGGCCCCGGCCGCAGTAGCGGTTGCAGAAGGCCTTGCCGCCGCCGAAGATGGCGATGAAGAGCGGCACCAGAAAGTCGATCATCCCCAGCCAGGCGAAGAGGATGTTGAAAAATCCCAGGGTAAAATAGAGGATCGTCCAGATCCACAGGTAGTCATACCAGTGCTTTTTCTTCATTTGACCCCGCTCCTCTCCTTTGTTTCGATGCACCCGGCGGGACAGGCCCTGGCGCACAGGCCGCAGCCGACGCATTTGGTTTCCTCCACCACGGCCCAGCAGCCCCGGTGGATGGAGATCGCCCCCTTTGGGCAGGTCTTCATGCAGACCCCGCAGGCCACGCAGATATGCTTGTCAACGTACGCGCATTTTTTCATAGACAAAGCCTCCCTTCCAACGTTATCTATATGATAACGAAGGGAAGGGAGGCTGTCAATATGGTGGTCAGCCCTCGGCGTCGGGCTTCTGTCCATCATGGGGCAGCCACTTGCAGGCGCCCAGCTCCATATGGCTGAACACCGCCACGAAGCTGCTGTCCTCCGGGGAGCAGGCGTAGATGCCGAAGCGGATGGTGCCCGCGCCCTCGAAGAGGTGGCAGATGCGCATCTGCTTGAAATTCTCACCGTCGGCGGAGCACTCGATGCAGAAATCGGACTTCCGGCGGCTGAGCCGGTACCACATCTCCTTGACTCCGGCGGGGATGTCGGTGGTGGCCCAGTCGGAGTAGCCGTGGTTGGTCACCACGCTGCCCAGCCGCTGGAACTGGTCGTTCTCATACTCGATGGAGCCCTTGAGCCAGTTGTCGCTGTCCAGATACACCGCCACGCCGCACTGGTCAAAGCGATGATGGCTGGTGGGGAACTCGGTCTTGACGGCGAAGGAGAAGAATTCCTCCTTCGTTTCCATCTGGAGCACCGGGGCGTTGTCGTTGCGGAAGCCGTAGTAGGTTCGCTGCCACAGGTCGGTGTGGGGCTCGGTGGTGATGGTGACCGTGTCCGGGCCGATGGTGAAGTGCTTCGGCTGGCGCGTCCAGACGAGCTTGGAAGTGTCAAAGGGCATGGTGGATTCCTCCTTGAAAGTTTTCCCTATCATACCACAGCGCAACCGGTTACGCAAGGTCTTCCGCGTCAATTACCCGAATTTCTTTTGCCTTCAGCGCCTGGGCGAAGACACCGGAGCCGGGGATCAGGCGGCCGGAAAACGTCCCGTCGTAAACTTGATTGACACCGCAGGTGGGACTTCGGGATTGCAGCACCGCGCAGTCCACCTCGGGCAGTCGTTCCAAAATGTCAGAAACTGCCTTGCGCAGGGGCGCGTCCACATCATGCCCGTTTTTGTCCCGCAGGATACCATCGACGATCTCAATGGGCGTCCGGGGGATGCCCAGCCCGGCCAGCACCTCCGGGCAGACCTCAACGATCTCGTGTCCCCGGCAGAATTCCACAGCCCGCTCGCTATAATTGTTGCCTCCGCTGTATTTGCAGTTTCGCCCCAGCAGACAGGCGCTCACGACTATTCTCATAATTCCATATTCCTTATAAATTTGCCCCCTGAGCTTTCGCTCAGGGGGCATCGTGGGTCAATCAGGGATCTCTCCCCTGCCAGAGCTTACTTGTAAGCGCGGTACAGGAAGGTGAGCATCTGGGCGCGGTTGCACAGGCCATCGGGGCCGAAGGCGGTGGCGGTCATACCGGAGGTGATGCCGTTCTCCACGGCCCAGATCACGGCGTCGTGATACCAGGCATCATCGGCCACATCGGCGAAGGGATTCTCAGCCTCGGCGGCGGGCTTTTCCATGGCACGCCACAGGAAGGTGACGATCTGGGCACGGTTGGCGGTGGTCAGAGGTGCGAAGTGGGTCGCATCCACACCGTCGGTGATGCCGTTCTCGCTGGCCCACAGGACAGCCTTGTAGAAGAAGTCGGTCTCGGCCACATCCACGAAGGGATTGACGGTGGTGGTG
>SVLP01000043.1 GCA_015067895.1 Oscillospiraceae bacterium
TATTGATTGTGGTGAGGGTCCACCTGTTCCCATCCCGAACACAGAAGTTAAGCTCACTTACGCCGACGATAGTTGCCTGGTGACGGGCCGTGAAAATAGGTAATGCCAACACAAATGACCGCACACGTATGTGTGCGGTTTTTCTCTCTTTTTATTGACTTTACTTATTTGGGATGATATCATCTTATTAGAGGTGATAATGATGGCAACTAAGAAAGAGAAAAAGCCAATTTCTATTTTTGTTAGTTCAACTTACAAAGATTTAGCGTCTTGCAGAGCAGAGGTTGAAAAGCAACTTGTATCTCTTGAGCAAGCAGTAAAGGGTATGGAGTATTTTGGATCTAGTTCTGACACTCCTCTTGCTGTATGCAAAGCGAAGTTAAGAGAATGCAAGTTGATGATTCTTCTGCTTGGTGTGTCGTATGGAAGTGTTGAGGCAACTTCGGGTAAGTCTTATACGGAGTTAGAGTATGATTATGCGACTGAACTAAATATTCCTATTTTGGCGTATGAGGCAGACTTGTCCTCACCTAACTTAGGAATTCCTTATGATGCGATTGATTATGTTAACAAAAACCGCTTAGACGCATTTAAGGAGAAAGTGGAAGGTGCGCATCTTATTTCTAGGTTTACATCCATCGATGACCTGGGTAAGCGTATTGCGCATGATGTCCCTGCCGAACTTGAAAAATTATCAGTTATTGATGAATTTACTACACGAAGCGGGGTGGACGCAAGTTCGGTTGATGATGCAGCACTCAGGGACGGTGCTGATAAGTTTGAAAGATTTTGGTTAAGACCGCAGAGACTTGCTGGTCGAATTGTGCCAGTACGGTTGCGCATAAACAAAAAGTTTAGCGGCTGGAAAGTAAAGGACGAGCTCATTAGGGCGGTTGGATGTACAGTAGGTGATTGCATTACTACTGAGGTTTCTGTACAGTTGGGAAATAACATTATAGATGACAACGGTGATACAGATTTATTTGCAGATGGTGATGGCGCGGATTGGCTTTTGGATCAAGTTGCGAATTCCGGTGTTGTTGAGGGGTGCATTCTTGATTGTTTTGTACGATTGATTTATTGCAGAGCACCTGTTGGCGGAAATAATCGGATGGTCAACAAGGCTTCGTTGGTTTTCGTTAGTGGAATTCAATATGTAGGTGTTGACAATAATTATGTTCTTTCGGCTGATAGAGGCTCGGTTAAAAACACGGATATTTCTAGGTTTTTGGAATTTTTGCAGCAATAATCATAACCACCACTAAAGTGGTGGTTTGCACAGACCCTAGAAGGGTCATTACAGGCTTAGCCCCTAAAGGGGCATCGAAAAGTTTGGCACCGCATTACAATTACAGGCCGCCGCTAAAGCGGCCTGTTTTTATGCCTTCTTATTCTTGCTACCCGTAAACGGATCCACGTATTCCTTGATCGTCATTTGATCCATCATCTCATCTTCCATGAGCTGGTTGCGGATATACTCCGAGATCGCCTGCTTGTTTTTGCCAACCGTGTCTACATAGTAGCCACGGCACCAAAAATGTCGGCTGCCGTATTTGTACTTGAGATTGGCGTGTCGATCGAAGATCATCAGCGAACTTTTCCCCTTGAGATATCCCATAAACTGTGCTACACTTAAATGCGGCGGGATACTCACGAGCATATGGATATGATCTGCACAGGCTTCTGCTTCGATGATCTCCACCTTCTTCTCCTCACACAGCTTTCTCAGGATGTACCCAATATCCGCTTTTAACTGTCCATATATTACTTTTCTGCGGTATTTCGGTGCGAATACGATGTGATACTGACATCTCCAGCTGGAATGGGCACTGTGATTGATTGTATTTCTTTCCATGTTTATAACCTCCGTTGATTCTTGGTAATGCGGTCGCCAAACCTTTACCATCTTATCATCGGAGGTTATTTTTTCATATACTAAAGTATTTTATTGCCCCCGGTAGAACCGGGGGTTGTTTGTCGCTAAAGCCGCCAAAATAAGCGAACGCCGCCCGTCTGGGCGGCGTTGCTGTTTCAATCATGTAAGAACATCAGATCGATGTCCACATCCCCTTTAATGCCGGGGACGGTGCCCTCCTCGGTGTATTGCCAGAAATCGACCTGGTGGGGGTAGTCCAGCTGATCCTTGTACTGGGCCAGCCACCAGGGGTAGCTTTGCAGCTCGCTCAGCTCCAGCAGGTCGCGGCTGACGTGATTGTTGAAGTAGACCATGCCCCGATAGCCCGCCCCTTCCACGGTGTCGCAGAAGGTCTTGACGCATTGGGTCAGGGTCTCCCTATCCATATTTGCCGTCCGGGCGCTGCCGCCCACCCATTCCCAGTCGTAGACCACCGGCAGATCGAGGGTTTCGCCCGCCAGGAAGTCCAGGCACCACCGGGCCTCCTCGGCGGCCTCCTCCGGGGAGACGGCCTGGGCGTAGAAGTAGACGCCTACATCCAGTCCCGCGGCCTTTGCGCCCGCCAGATTTTGCCGGGCCAGGTCGTCGGGGTAGATGTCGCCGGTGGAGTTGCCCCGGTAGCCGATGCGGATGAAGGCGAAGTCGAAGCCCGCGCCGCGCACCTGCTCCCAGTCGATGTCCTCCTGATATTCGCTGACATCGATGCCCCGTCTGGTGGGGACGGTGGTGCAGGTCAGGTAGCCGTCCTCCATCCGGAATTCCAGGGCGGGCCGGGGATCCGGTGACAGGAAGTCCGGCCATTGGAACCGGTCGAAGAATCCCACCGTCCGGGCGATGCCGTAGGCCGCCAGCAAAACGGCCGCCAGGGCGATCAGGCCGCAGCAGCCTGCCGTCCGTCGTTCTCGTTGTCTTCGCCGTGCTTCCCGGCGCGCGCGTCTGGTTTCGTCCATAGGGGATCCTCCGTGGGGTAATATAGGATAGTATAGCATAAAATGTCGGATCCGCCAACGGGGATATTTAATTTGCCCTTGTACAGCGGGCGGGTTTCGTGTATAATGGAAATGTTAACATAAATCATCGGGGCCCATTGTGACCCTTTTCGACTTTCCCCGGAGGAACGACTATGGCAGATTATCAAAACGAAGCCCAGCGGCGGCGCAAGGCGCGGCTGGCGAAGAAGGCAAAGCAGCGCAGGCAGCTGCGGATGCGGCTGCTGATGGCGGCGGCGATCCTGGCGGTGGCCGGTGGCATCCTGGTCTTTGCGGGACGGGAGCCCGCTGACCCTGCCGAGACCACGCAGCCCCCCATCCAGACCACCGCGCCCGCGGAAACGGAGCCCATGCAGACCGAGGAGCCCAAGCCCCAGACCGGCACCACGGTGATCCACGTCAGCGTGGCCGGTGACCTGAACGTGACGGACTATATGCTGGAGAACGCGGCCCATGAGAATGGCTACGATTTCTCCGAGACCTTCCTGGATGTGGCCCCCATCCTCAGCGGCGCAGATCTGACCCTGCTGAATTTCGAGGGCAACCTCAGCGGCGGCAGCTATGGCTACAAAACCGGCGCGGCCCCCCTGGAGCTGCCCAAGGCTCTGAAATCCATCGGCGTGGACGCGGTGCAGACCGCCAACTCCGCCGCCATCCGCCAGGGCGTCAAGGGTTTGGTGGCCAGCCTGGAGGCCTTTGAGCACGTGGGCCTGACCACCCTGGGCACCTATGCCGATTCTGCCGATTTCCGTAAATCCGGCGGATATGAGATCGTGGATGTGAATGGTATCCGCATCGCCCTGATCGCCTTCACCAAGGGCATGGACAACCTGGGTCTGCCCGCAGGCAGCGAGGACTGCGTGAACCTGCTGTATGAGGATTACTCCACCGACTACAAAAAGGTGGACACCGACCGGATCGCCAGAGTTCTGCGCAACGTGGCCGAGGAGCAGCCGGACATCACCATTGCCATGCTCCACTGGGGCAGCGAATACAACGACGAGATCAGCGACACCCAGACCAAGATCAAGAAGCAGCTCATCGAGGGCGGCGTGGACATCATCGTGGGCAGCCATCCCCATCTGGTGCAGAAGATCGAGCACGATCCCATCGCCAAGACCCTGGTGGCCTACTCCCTGGGCGATTTCTTCGGCGACGCGGTGATGGCGGGCAGCAATTACTCCATTTTGCTGGATCTGGAGATCACCCGGGTCAATTCCACCGGCGAGACCTACCTCTCCGGCTACGGGTACACCCCCATCTACACCCTGAAGCCCGAGGAGAGTCTCTCCGGCGGCCACCGGGTGGTGCGCATCAAGGAGGCCATGGAGCGCTACGAGGCCAATTTCGTGGGCCGCATCACCGACGAGGCCTACGGCGATATGGAGTACGCCCTGGAGCGCATCGAGAAGCGGGTCAATCCCGAGGAAGACAAATGAAAATCAGCCCGAAACCGTGATGAATGGTTTCGGGCTGTTTTTTATGGGATCGATCATGAATGTAGGGCGGGCGGCAGGGGATGCAGGAGGAACTTCCAGAAAATGCAAAATCCGCAGCCGACCGAGCTGCGGATTATTGCAAAAAGGAGAGGAAAAAATGAAAAAGAAGTGATTTAGTACCTTTATAGTACCGGGAAATTATGAAGAAAAAAAGGGGTTAGATGTGAAAAAAGTATTAAGTTGCAAATATCCACTTTTTTCTTCCACTTCTTTTACCGGCCCGTGACCTTGACCTGGAAGCCCTCCAGCACATCGAGCACCTTTTCGTGCATGGAAGGATCCATGGAGGCGGTGAGCTTCGCGTCCACGATGATCCGGGCCTCGGGATACCTGGCCTGGAGGACGCAGGCGTTGGAGACGACGCAGATGTTGCTGACCAGACCCACCAGCTCGATCTCGTCGGCGTGGGCGGGAAGGACGGCTGCGGTGGCAGGGTCGGTGACGTCCATGCCGAAGACCAGCTTGTCGATGGCGGGAGCACCCACCTCGGCGACAGCGACAGCGGTCTCGCCGTAGAGCTCCCAGCCCTTCGTTCCCTTGATGCAGTGGGTCACGGGGAGCAGCCTGCCTTCCCGGGTGTCCAGATAGTTTTCAAAGTGGGTGTCCCGGGTGAAGAGGACATGGCCGGGGCCGTAGGCCCGCACCTTGGCGGCGATGCCCGCGTCCAGCTTTTCCGCGCCGGGGAAGCCCAGGGCACCGTCCACAAAGTCGTTCTGATAGTCGATGACGAAGAGATAACGTTCCATATCGGTTCCTCCTATTTATATAGTATATCCAACATATCAAATTCCGGGAAAAAAGTCAATCGCCGTTGCAACCTGCGTTGGGATTTGCTATAATAGCATCGTGAAATTACAAATTACAAGTTACAAATTACAAATTGGGGCTGCCCGGATCAGTAATTTGTCATTTGTAATTTGTAATTCGTAATTCTTCCAACTCCCGGAGGTTTTTATGAACAGAGAATCCTATATCGCGGTGTTCGACTCCGGTGTGGGCGGCGTCAGCGTGCTGCGGGAGCTGCGGGCTCTGTGCCCGCAGGAGCGGTACTATTATTTTGGTGACAGTGCCAATGCCCCCTACGGTCTGAAGACCACCGAGCAGGTGCGGGAGCTGACCCTGGCGGCGGGCCGGAAGCTGCTCGTCGATCTGGACTGCAAGGCCCTGGTGGTGGCCTGCAACACCGCCACTGCCGCCGCCATCACCGATCTGCGGGAGCAGTATCCCGACCGGATCATCGTGGGCATCGAGCCAGCCCTGAAGCTGGCCTGCGACCGCAACCCCGGCGGCACCATCGGCATCATGGCCACGGACGTGACCCTGCGGGAGAAAAAGCTGGCTGCCCTGATGGAGCGGGTCAAGCGGGACTGCACCGTCCTGCGGGTGGGCGCTCCCGGTGCGGTGCAGCTGGTGGAGGCGGGCAGAGCCGACACCGAGGAGGCCGTGGAGCTGATGAAGGAGATCCTGGGCCCCTATGTGGGCAGACTCAATGCCCTGGTGCTGGGCTGCACCCATTATCCCTTCCTGCGCGGTGCCATGCGCAGGGTTCTGGGCGATGCGGTCGAGCTGCTGGACGGCGGCGAGGGCACGGCCCGGGAGACGAAGCGGCGGCTGGCCGAGGCGGGGCTGCTGCAGGAGGAGGGCGACGGGGAGCTGATCGTGGAAAACAGCTCGCCGGATCCAGGCAAAATCGCCCTGATACAGGAGCTTTTGGGAGTTAAATAATTGGAAAAGATAAAATAGACAGGAGCGGCTTTGGCCGCTCCTGTTTCTTTGGCGAAAATCACCACGTAATTTCTGTAGACAAAAGTCCGTGACTGGTGTATACTTGTACGTACTGTCGAGATTCTGGAGGTTGCGCGGAACATGAAACCAAGACTTTTTTTAACAGGCCCCTCGGGGTGCGGTAAAAGCAGCATGATCCGCCGGGAGCTGGGTGAGCTGGCATGCAGAGCCGGCGGCTTCACAACCATTCGGGATCGGGATGAAAATGGTACCATCCAGGGCTTCGAGATCATGTCCGCCGACGGCTATGGTCTTCGGGATCGGTTCCTGGATCTGACCGGCGAGAAGCCCAGGATGAGTCTGGAGGTCTTCTCCGGGGCCGGTGTGGACTATCTGCGCCGGGCGGGGGAGCGGAGCTTCGCCGTGCTGGACGAGATCGGCGGCGTGGAGCTGCTGGATGAGACCTTCGTGGACGAGCTGGCGCGGTACTTACAGGGCAGCCAGCCCTGCATCGGCGTCATGAAGGGCCCCGGCCCTGCCGGTAAGCTGGTGGAGATGATGGGGTTGACGGTGCGCTACGAGCTGGCCCGCCGGGCCCTGCATGAGCACCTGCGCAACGACCCCAACACCTGCCTCATGGAGACCACCGGCGAGGATGACCCCGCCGCCCTGGATGCGGTACGCCAATGGGTGGCTCAGTACGCGAAATAAGGCAAAAGGGCTGTAAAGAAACGCAAAGCCACACAAGTAATATTCGCCCCAGAAAACACGGAGCATGTCCGCAAAACGGACATGCTCCTTTTTGCTGTGGTTTGGGTGAAAAGGAGCAGGCTTCGACAACCGTGTCATCGCGAGGGCGTTAGCCCGTGGCGATCTCCTGGTACAATATGCGAATTTGCGACGCAGTACCAGGAGATTGCCGCGTCGCCTGGTGGCTCCTCGCAATGACAGTGATGGACGGCAGATGCTCCTTCTGTTTTGCTCATGTATAGTCCGATTTTTTGTTAAGATTGTTTTGCTTTTTTGGTGTTGCGTATTATTGTCGAAGAATGTATAATTGTAAGAGAAAAAAACATATGCAGAAGGTGGTTTTAGCATATGAGTTATGAACGTTTATCCTTGACTGGTTTCTTAAATGAAATGAAAGATGTTACCCGTGGTGCGCACCCCAGAAAGTTTTGCTTTGTATTGGGGGCTGGCACATCCAGAAATTCTGGAATTAAATCTGGACAGGAACTGGTACAGATTTGGGATAGGGAACTGCGTGAACGCAACGAAGAGGATTATCTTCGATGGCGATCCGAGTTGGGAATCACGGATAAAAATATGTCAAGCTTCTACAGTCAATACTACGAGAAGCGGTTTCAGCGTTGTCCTGCCGATGGTTACAACTACATCGAAAAAATAATGGATACTGCGACTCCAAGTGTTGGTTATGTGATGCTTTCTCATATGCTGACGAAGACACCGCATAATGTTGTCATCACTACGAATTTTGACCATCTGACGGAAGATACAATCAACTACTACACGAATGCAACCCCTCTTGTGATCGGTCATGAGGTTTTGGCGCACTATATTTCCGGACAGCCTGTTCGGCCTACGATCATCAAAATCCATCGGGATCTGCTTTTTGATCCGAAGAGTAGAACAAACGAACTGGAAGCACTGCCGGAGAGCTGGAAGCATGCATTGGGACGGGTTTTTGAGAACTATCACCCTGTATTTATTGGCTATGCGGGCAATGATAAGAGTCTCATGGATTTTCTGGTTGAAAATGGAAGAAAATTCGCAGACGACGAGTGGAAGTTCCCATATTGGATGCTGTACCGCGGAGACGCAATTGAGGGAAAAGTAAAGGAGTTTCTGGAGAAAAGCCAGGGATATTATGTTGAGCATGAAGGCTTCGATGATGTCATGATAGCATTGGGGGCAAATTTTGACTACAGGATCCCACAGGAAGAGGACTTTCTGGAAGATGCCCGCAAGAGATATGCGAAGCTCAAGGATGCAATCGATGAATATTCGACACGGGAACGCGATAAGGCGGTTGTGCGCAAAGAAGAACAAGAGCGAAAGAGCAATTCTGAGGATGCTAAAGATCAAGAAACACAGATTAGCGAAGAGCAGAGGGAAGACAGGAACAGCGTGAATCAAGCCATCGATCTTATCGCGGGACAGACGGATGAACAAAGACTCTTCCGTGAAGCAACTGTGTTGCGTGACAAACGTGATTACGAGAAAGCATGCGTGATTTTGGGAGAGCTTGTGGAAAGATATCCGATGAATGCACGTTATATGTCCGAATATGGCTATAATCTGTTTATGGCAGATAAGTATGAAGAAGCGGAAAAAGTTTTGAAAAAAGCTATTTCAATGAATGGAAAAGATTCTCTTAGTCATTATTGTTTGGGTGAAATCTATCGTAAACGTGGTGAAGTTGATCGAGCCATAGATCACTATAATCAATCTTTGAAAATAGATCCCCAATTAACTGTAGCATATTTGGGTCGTGGTGATCTTTGGATGGCTAAGCATGACTATGATAGTGCGTTGGAAGATTACCAGACGTGTGTGGAGGTTAATCCTGTATGGGGCTTGTCGTATCAAAGAGTGAGCAAGGCACTGAGTCGCTTGGGTCGTAATGAAGAGGCACTTGTAGCGATTGATAAAGCGATTGAATTAGATCCTAAGTATATCAACCATTATCGCCAAAAGGCTGAAGTTCTCGCTTTGTTGGATCGTCATGAAGAAGCTGAAGAAGTGCGGGATATGATTCGGAAGCTGGAAAGGGAAGAATAAGAGAAACGAAAACCCTCCAAGCCGATGTGCTTGGAGGGTTTTCTGGTGACCCGTCGGGGACTCGAACCCCGGACCCACTGCTTAAAAGGCAGTTGCTCTACCGACTGAGCTAACGGATCATATTTGGCTGGGATGGCCGGATTCGAACCGACGAAGTGCCAGAGTCAAAGTCTGGTGCCTTACCGCTTGGCGACATCCCAATATATGCACCATGACCTGGACACACGGGGTATTATAGCACAGCTTTCCGCCGGAATCAATACCTTTTTTACTTTTTCCAAATCCACGGAAAAACCGGCATTTGCCTATTGACAAAGGAGGCTTTCTATGGTATCCTCTAGTTAGTTAGAACTAACTACCACTTCCAAAGTGAACACCTTCCCAATTTGATTGTCAGATCTCCTAAGTATGGCAAAGTCCCCCGCAGTGTTTGCAGGCGCTGCGGGGGATTTTGTATGCGGCGAGCCGCCGCTGACAAGCTTGTCGTACTTATGCACAAATTCTACCAAAACGGACAGATGTACAGGTGGGGGAGGAATGTCCGTATTATATGGACATTTTGGGGATGGTTTCCAAAGTCACCTATCCTAAGACAACTGAAATGTATCCTCTATAGACTTTTCAAGGGGGGATGCTTTCGTTAAAATGAATACAAACCGGCTAAGGCATCACTATGGCTTTGTCAGAAATGCACAAAAAGGATTCGGATTTTTGTATACACTGAAAGGGCTCTGAAGTGCTGCGTCTGCCGTATGCGCATATCCCCCGAAAATAACAAGGAGGTAAAACACATGAAGATTCGTCTGTCCCGCCGCATCATTGCGCTGGCTGTGGCATTCGTCATGGTGATGGGAATGCTTCCCACCGTCGCCTTCGCCCGCACCGCAGGCAAGGACGGCTCCGCCGAAATGAACGAGGCCTACGCCGCCAAAGAGACACTGATGCCCATCGGCCCCTCCTTCAGCACCTACACGCTGCTGGAGTGGACCCCTGAATCCGACCCCGACGCCGTTTACAGCCGCGCCAGCATTCCCCTGAAGGAGCGCGTGGGCGGCTTTGTGGTCAATCCCCTGGCCAACCCCGAGGCAAAGCTGATGCTCTGCTCCCTGGCCAACTCCGACCATGACCACACCAGTGCCCAGGGAACCGAATCCTTCCTGAGCTACTCCTTCAACTATTGGCAGTATGTGGACTCCTTCGTCTACTGGTCCGGCTCCCAGGAAGGCCTGGTCGTCGTGCCCACCGGTGAGTTCACCGATGCTGCCCACACCAACGGCGTTCCCGTTGTCGCCACCCTGGGCTTCCCCTGGGGCTGGGGCGCCGGCTATGCCGAGGAAGTCGACGCCTTCTGCCAGAAGGCCGCTGACGGCACCTTCCCCGTTGCTGACAAGATGATCGAGGTCATGGACTACTATGGCTTCGACGGCTACTTCTTCAACCAGGAGTCCTCCGGCTGCTCCGGCGCCGTGGCCCTCCGGCTGAAGGAAATGATCCACTACATGCACGCCAAGCGCCCCGATATGCTGATTAGCTGGTACGACTCCATGACCGAGGGCGGCAGCGTCAGCTACGGTGACGGCGTCAACAGCTACAACAAGCTGTGGATGGAGGACGACGCCAACGGCGTCCGCGGCGTTGATGAGTTCTTCATGAACTACAACTGGACTGCTTCCAAGATCTCCACCACCATCTCCACGATGAAGTCCATCGGCCGCAGCCAGTTCGACGCCTTCGCCGGTATCGACGTGCAGCAGAACTGCATGGACACCTGGTTCAACGACCACCTGCTGGTGGATGCCGACGGTCTGGCCAAACTGTCCCTGGCTCTGTACTGCCCCAACTCCACCCTGGGTCTGTCTGCTGACGGCGCCCAGTTCCATGAGGTCGAGCGTACCTTCTACACCAACGCTGTGGAGGATCCCCGGGACACCAGCATCGACATCACCAGCTCCTCCGAGTACGACTGGGCCGGTATGTCCCGTCTGTTCGCCGACAAGACCCCCATCACCTCCGCCCCCTTCGTCTCCGACTTCAACTCCGGCCACGGCACCGGCTACTATGTGGACGGCGTTCTGAGCCGCGACGCCGAGTGGAGCTACCAGTCCAACCAGGACGTCATGCCCACCTGGACCTGGATCATCGACTCCAACGGCTCCAAGCTCTCCGGTGACTATGACTTCACCGACGCCTACAACGGCGGCACCTCCATCAAGTTCTACGGCAATCTGGATGCCGCCAACGACATCCTGATCTACTCCACCGACATCGCCGTGGAGAACAAGATGACCCTGGCGCTGACCGCCAAGGGCGGCCTGGAGAACGCTTCTCTGGTCGCTTATCTGGACGACGGCTCCGCCGCTGCTTATGCCGATTGCGAGCAGGTCATCACCGCCCTGGCCACCGGCGAGGGCTGGGTCGAGACCGTTGTCGATCTGTCTGCTTACGCTGGCAAGACCCTGAAGGCCATCGGCCTGAAGGTCGAGGGCTCCGATCCCAACTACCAGATCAACCTGGGCCGGATCACCGTCCTGGACAAGACCCGCGCCGCCCTGAAGGGCCCCGCCTCCGTCACCCTGGACGAGATCATGTACACCGACGCCTACACCGCCGAAGCCCGCATCTACTGGGACAAGGTCACCGGCGCCGACGTCTACGAGATCTACAAGGTCAATGCTGACGGCTCCAAGAGCCTCATCATGGCCACCCCCTCCACCGCCTTCTACCTGCCCACCCTGAAGCGCGCCGCTGAGGAAGAGGACGTGACCCTGGAGATCGTCCCCATCAACCGCAACGGCGTCCGCGGCACCGGCAAGGAGTTCACCATCGACTGGGCCTACGCCAACGGCGACACCGAGGAAGTCCTGGATCTGGTCTTCGAGAACGTGTGTCTGAATGCCCCCGTCACCGGCGTCTCCTTCGAGAACTCCGGCGAGCCCGCCTCCAAGGCTCTGGACGGCACCGCCGCCAACAACTCCAAGTGGTGCGCCACCAACATGTCTTCCGGCTGGATGTCCATCGACATCGGCCGCGAGGTCACCGTCCGCCGCTGGCGCGTCGAGCACGCTGAGTACGGCGGCGAGTCCAACGACATGAACACCATCGACTTCGCCCTGGAGTACAAGGACAAGAACTCCAACACCTGGGTCCAGGTCAAGCGCATCCAGAACAACCACGATGCAGTTACCGACGTCCTGCTGGATACCCCCGTCACCGCGCAGGAGTGGAGACTGTACGTCTATAACGACGGTTCCTCCCCCTGGGGCGGCATCCGTATCTACGAGTGGCAGATGTTCGAGACCGCTCAGTTCCCCCAGACTGCGGTCGTTCCCATGCACTTCGCCGCTGCCGTCAATGGTGTTGGCGCAGCCGACACCTTCACCCTGGACAAGGTTCCCACCGGCCAGACCGTCAAGGTCTATGACGCCGAGGGCAACCAGCTGGGCGAGGCTGTCTCCGCCGGTGAAACCGTCACCCTGACCGGTCTGGACTTCGGCACCGCCGAGGCCGGACGTGTCTACTACACCACCACCAGCAACTCCGCCGCAGAGAGTGCCAAGCTGTCTGCCCCCTTCGAGGCCGAGTCCGCTGAGAAGTCCGCTCCTGCCACCGATGTGGAGTTCGTCAAGTATTCCCATCCCGGCTCCGTCAGCTCCTCCAACGGCGCTGACATCTACACCACCCTGACCGTCAAGGGCCTTTCCGAGGGCGATGTGGTCTACGTCCTGGGCGACGAGTCCAAGACCTCCCTGCCTGCCACCGGCGACAGCGTCTCCATCGACGGCGTCCGCGTTGTCCGCGCAGGCGGCCAGCTGCAGCTGCAGGTCAAGCGGGTGGGCCAGATTATCTCCGATCCCTACACCGTCACCACCCCCGTCTTCCCCGAGCCCACCGCCACCATCCAGGTCTTCGCCGAGAACGCAAGGGGCGAGACCCTGACCGGCGTCCGCTTTGATGTTGTGAACGCCGCCGGTGAGACCGTGTCCCAGATGTCCACCACCTCCGACTCCGGTGCCAAGTCCACCGTGGCTCTGGGCACCTATACCATCCGCAACACCGAGTCCCCCGAGGGCTACGGCCTGGCCGGTGCCATCACCGCCATCGCCCGCATCGAGGGCTGGCAGACCACCTACACCGTCACCATCCCCGAGGGCAGCGTGGAGCCCACGGATCCCACCGATCCCGAACCCACCGATCCTGAGCCCACCGATCCCGTTCTGGATCCCTCCGACGACAGCCGGGACATCCCCCTGTCCGTCCTGAAGGTCTCCGCCGGTGACTGGCAGACCGGCTATGAGGATTCCGAAGGCCCCGCCGAGCTGGCTGTGGACAACAACCCCAACACCATCTGGCACACCGACTGGTACGGCACCAGCAACGAGAATCACTGGTTCCAGTTCGAACTGACCGAGGAGTACGATGTGGACGGCCTGCGTTACTGGCCCCGTCAGTCCGGCAACGAGAACGGCACCATCACCAAGTACGAGATCCAGGTCTCCGACGATGGCGTCGAGTTCGAGACGATCCTCACCGGCGACTGGGAGAATAGCCGCCAGTGGAAGATCGCCAGCTTCGAGGGCCGGAATGTCAAGTATGTCCGCCTGGTGTCCAAGGAGGCCGTGAGCGATGTCTCCTATGTCGTCGCCTCTGCCGCTGAGATCCGCCTGACCGGCGACGTCCATGTCCCCGATCACATCGTTCCTCCCGAAATGGAGGCCAACGATGACAGCCGCGATATCCCCGTGTCCATCCTGACCGCCACTGCCGGTGACTGGCAGACCGGTTACGAGACCACCGAGGGCCCCGCTTACCTGGTTCTGGACAACGATTACAACACCCTGTGGCACACCGACTGGTATGGCACCAGCCGCGCCAACCACTGGATCCAGTTCGAGCTGAGCGAGGATTACGCCGTTGACGGCCTGCGCTACAAGCCCCGCGGCGGCAACAGCACCAACGGCAACATCACCGAGTATGACATCCAGGTTTCCAATGACGGCGAGACGTTCACCTCCGTCGTCACCGGCAACTGGGCAGGCGACTCCAGCTGGAAGATCGCCCAGTTCCCCTCCGAGAACGTGAAGTTCGTCCGTCTGGTGGCCATCGATGCCGAGACCGACAACAGCTACGTCTTCGCCTCCGCCGCTGAGATCCGCCTGACCGGCTGGGCCCGGGACGTCAGCAGTGTCGACAAGACCGAGCTGAACGAGCTGATCGCCCAGTGCGAGCAGATCGAGCAGGGCAACTACACCAACAAGAGCTGGCAGAAGTTCCAGTCCGCGCTGGAGACTGCCCGCGCGGTCGCCGCCAACCCCAACGCTTCCCAGACCAAGGTCAACGAGGCTCTGGAGAACCTGCGCAATGCGCTGGCCGGTCTGGAGGAGAACACCGGTGAGGGCGTCCAGAAGATCCTGCATCTGGACTCCGGCCGTACCTACTACTCCAAGGATTGGACCATCGCTCTGCTGAACGAGATGGCCGCCGCCGGTTACACCCACCTGCAGCTGGCCTTCGGCAACGACGGCATGCGCTTCGTCCTGGACGACATGACCATCGAGGCAAACGGCAAGACCTACGCATCCAGCGACGTCAAGGCTGCCATCGAGCTGGGCAACGAGGAATACAACAAGACCCATACCGACAACTCCGGTGATTCCTTCTGCGCCGGTCAGGCCTTCGAAAAGAACGCCCTGACCGAGGAAGAGATGGACGAGATCATTGCCCACGCCGAGAGCGTCGGCATCGAGATCATCCCCCACCTGAACATGCCCGGCCATATGGACGCCCTGCTGGACGCCATGGTGGAGCTCGGCATCTCCGGTGCCCACTTCACCGGCTACACCACCTCCGACCGTTCCCTGGATCTGAACAACGCCGAGGCCGTGGCCTTCCTGCAGGCTCTGATCGCCAAGTACGCCGAGTACTTCTCTGCCAAGGGCAGCAAGTACTTCCACATCGGCGCTGACGAGTACGGCAACGACGCCTACAGCGGCAACATGGGCTTCCCCTCCATGGGCTCTGCTCTGTACGCCAAGTTCGCTGAGTTCGTCAACGGCAACGCCGCCATCGTCGAGAGCTGCGGCATGACTGCCCGCGCCTGGAACGACGGCATCTACTACGGCAGCTACACCGCCGAGTTCGATCCCGACATCGAGATCACCTACTGGTCTTCCGGCTGGTGGGGCTACAACCTGGCCAAGACCTCCAAGTTCATCGAGAAGGGCAACGGCCTCATCAATACCCACGGTGACTACTACTTCATCCTGGGTGCCAACGATGCCTTCACCGAGGGCAACTCCACCTCCCATACTCCCGGCGTGTACCTGCCCGCCGAGAGCTACGACATCACCCGCTTCATGGACGGCTCCACCGTGGAGGATCCCGTCGGCGGCATGTTCTGCATCTGGGGCGACCATCCCTTCGCGGAGACCGAGACTGAGGTCGCTGCCAATATCCGTCTGGCCCTGCGCGCCATGGCCCTGCGGATGGACGATCTGCCTCTGGACGGCATGAACACCGGCGTCGTCGAGGGCGGCTTCAACGAGGACGGCACCATCAACGGTGGCGGCGAGGTCATCGAGCCCATCGAGCCCGCCGACAAGTCCCAGCTGGAGACCTACATCGACTACGCCGAGGAGATGAACCCCGACAACTACACCGACGAGTCCTGGGCCGCCGTTGAGGAAGCTCTGGAGAACGCCCGCGCTGTCTACGCCGATCCCGACGCCACCCAGGAGGAGGTCGACGAGGTCACCGAGCTGCTGGTCAGCGCCATCCTGATGCTGGAGAACGCTCCCAGCTACTTCATCTTCGTCTCCGACATGGAGAACGGCACCGTCATCGCCGACAAGGAAACTGCCCGGGAGGGCGAGCTGGTCACCCTGACCGTGACTCCCGATGAGGGCTACTCCCTGAAGGCTCTGTACGTCAACGACATCGCCATCGAGGGCAACACCTTCACCATGCCCGGCCGTGATGTCACCATCACCGCCGAGTTCGCCGCTGACTTTGTGGACAACGATGCCATCGAGGCTGCCCGCGAGGCCGCTGCCGCCGCCGAGGCTGCCCAGGCTGCCGCCGAGGAGGCCCAGCGCAAGGCCGAGGAGGCTCTGGCCGCTGCTGAGGAGGCCGCCGCTTCCGCCGCCGAGGATCGCGAGGCCGCCGAGAAGGCACAGCAGGAGGCCGCTGAGGCCCAGGCTGCCGCCGAGGCCGCACAGAAGGCCGCCGAGGATGCCCAGGCTGCCGCTGAGGCTGCCGCCGCCGCTGCCGAGGCCAACGATGCCGCCGCTGCTGCCGCTGCCGCTGAGGCTGCCAAGCACGCCCAGGAGGTCGCGGAGCTCTATCAGGAGATCGCCGCCATGAAGGCCCAGATGGCTGAGTACCTGAAGGACGCCCAGAAGTCCGCTGAGGAGGCCGAGGAGCACCGCAAGGCTGCCGAGGCTGCCGAGCTGGCCTGCGCCAAGTACTACGCCCTGATCCGCCTGTCCAAGTACGCCGACGCCGATGACTACAACGCCGCCGGTCAGGCTGAGCTGGAGGCCATCGTTGCCGAGGCCATCGAGGCCATCAACGCCGCTGAGACCGTCGAAGCCGTTCAGGAGGCTCTGGCCGCCGCCCTGGCTGCCATCGACATGATCGGCTACGAGCTGCCCTTCGTGGATGTGCCCGCCGACTCCTTCTACTACAACGCTGTCAAGTGGGCTCTGCTGGAGGGTATCACCACCGGCACCTCTGAGACCACCTTCAGCCCCGACAAGACCATCACCCGTGCCGAGGCCGTCACCTTCCTGTGGCGCGCCAAGGGCTGCCCCGAGCCCACCACCACCGAGAACCCCTTCAAGGACGTGGCCGAGACTGACTTCTTCTACAAGGCAGTTCTGTGGGCTCTGGAGAATGAGATCACCACCGGTTTGACTACCACCACCTTCGCTCCCTACGCCACCGCCAGCCGCTCCCAGATCGTCACCTTCCTGTGGCGCGCTGAGGGCAAGCCCGAGGCCAACGCGGAGAACCCCTTCACCGACGTGGCCGATAATGCATGGTATCACGACGCCGTGATCTGGGCTGTGGAGAATGGTATCACCACCGGTATGACCAACACCTTCTTCGACGCCAACGGCACCTGCAACCGTGCCCAGGTCGTCACCTTCCTGTACCGCACTTACAAGTAAGCGCCGGTAGGGGAGAAGCTCCCAAGTGACCCAAAAGGCCCCCTGTGCCGCAAGGCACAGGGGGCCTGAGCGTGTCAAAAAACGCTTGCCTCCCCCACAGGGGGAGGTGGCCGAGCGCAGCGAGGTCGGAGGGGGTGTCGGTGGTTTTCTCTGATTACAGAACTTCTCGTCCACAAAAGACGGGAGGACACCCCCTCAGTCACGCTGTTCGCGTGACAGCTCCCCCATAGGGGGAGCCAAGAATCAGTTTTTTGACAGTCTGAAGCCCCCCTGTGCCGCAAGGCACAGGGGGCCTATTTACATGAATCGACGGGATGTGGTTCATTCGTGCTGGGGAAAGACCCGTTTTATCAACGCTGATCGCATACAATTAAAAAGTTGATATTGTTGGGAAATATTACCATTATGTTGTGATTTTCCACAAATCACCTGCGGATAAATTGCATTTCTTCTTCCTTGACTTTGCGAATCATGTGGGATACCCTAATATGCGGATAACGATTAAAGGAGGTAAACAAAGCAATGAAAATCAAAGCATTATCCCTGCTGATCGCCATCTGTCTGGTGGTCAGTCTGTTCCCTGTGACCATGGCGGCACAGAACAATTCCGGCACCTGGGGCGACAATCTGTCCTGGAGTTATGTAAACGGCACCCTGACCCTGACCGGCAAGGGCGAGATGGCGCTTGCCGAGTATGATGAAGACGACCTGTTCCGGATGTATCCCTGGGCGGATCTGCCGGCCACCAAGCTGGTGATCGGCGAGGGCATCACCAGCCTGGCTGCAAATGCCTTCGAATTTATGCCCATCGAGACGGTTTCCCTGCCCCAGAGCCTGGAGAAGATGGGGGAAGCTGTCTTCTCCTTTTGCTCGGAGCTGACCGGCCCCGTTGTCATCCCCGAGAAGGTGACCCGTATTCCTGCCGAGTGCTTCGAGTATTGCACCAGCCTGGAGGAGGTCGTCCTCCACGACGGCATCACCAGCCTGGGCTGGTACTGCTTCGGCAATTCCGGCCTGAAGCGCATCTACATCCCCGCAGGTGTCACCGATCTGACCGAAAACTACTCCCTCGACTTCTGCGAAAACCTGGAGAAGATCACCGTTTCCAAGGATAACTCCTACTACGCCAGCGACGCCCAGGGCGCCATGTACAGCAAGGATATGACCTATCTGGAGCTGGTTCCCAGGGGCTTCCGGGGCAAGTTCGTGATCCCCGAGGGCGTTCTCTACGCCGACGGCCATCCCTACGGCGCGGGCAATTCCGCCTTTGAGGGCTGCGAGAAGATCACCGAGATCCATGTTCCCACCACGCTGAAGCAGCTGTTCGGCCATTCCCTGACGAGCGATGCGCTGACCGGCGTCTATGTGGCCGAGGGCAACCCTGCGCTGTACGATGTGGACGGTGTTCTCTACGGCTATATGGATGAGAACCCCGAGACGGGCAATGGCAAGGTGCTGTCCCTGATTAAGATTCCCGCCAAGAAGGCCATCACCGACTACACCGTGGCGAAGGACGTCCTGTGCGTGGGCAGCCACGCCTTTGAGGGCTGCGCCGCTCTGAAGAATGTTACCATCCACAAGGACTGCGAGATGTTCGCGGAGGCTTTCGATTACAGCGGCGTTGAGGCCATCTGGATCGAGGACGGCCACCCCGAGTTCCGCTCCGACAGCGAGGGCGTGGTCTTCAATCAGGATATGACCGTGGGCGGATATGATTTCGAACTGGGCGATTGGGTCGATACCTTCTACCCCGCCGGAACTGCACTCATGTGCTTCCCCAAGGGCCGCACCGGCTATTATGAGATCCCCGAAGGCACCACCTACCTCGGCGGTGGGAGCTTTGCCAGTGCATCCATCGAGGCCCTGCGCTTCCCCACTTCTCTGACGAAGATCGAAAGTTACGCCTTCTTCGAATCCCTGGATCTGAGATGGATGCTGTTCACCGGCGAAAAGCCCGCTTTCGACGGCTGGTTCGACGAAGTCGATGAGCTGACGGTCTACTATCCCGGCTGGCTGGAAAGCTGGGCAGAGCCTGAGATTTTCGATGCGTACTACACCTACATCCCCTACGAGCAGGGTAAGGAGCCTGTCTATTCCCCCTTCACCGATGTTCCCGCCGGCTCCTTCTACGCTGAGCCCGTGGCCTGGGCCGTGGAGAATGGCATCACCACCGGTGCCTCCGCGAATTCCTTCAACCCCGACGGCCAGTGCCTCCGGGCCCATGTGGTCACCTTCCTGTGGCGGGCCGAGGGCTGCCCCGAGCCCAAGAGCCTGAGCAATCCCTTCGTGGATGTGAAGGAAAGCGACTTCTACTTCAAGGCCGTCCTGTGGGCCGTGGAGAATGGCATCACCAACGGCTCCGATGCCACCCATTTCAACCCCTTCGGCGTGTGTAACCGCGCCCAGGTGGTCACCTTCCTGCACCGGGCCAAGGACTCTCCCGCTCCCGCCAGCCTGGAGCTGCCCTTCACCGACGTTCCCGCCGGTACCTGGTACGCCACTCCCATCGCCTGGGCCGTGGAGAATGGCATCACCAACGGTCTGAGCGCCACCCAGTTCGGCCCCAACACCGCCTGCAACCGTGCCCAGGTCGTCACCTTCCTGTACCGCACTTATACGAACTCTTGATTAAACCGTTTCATTCTTTCCGGTCTAAATTGCGCCATTATGCGTTCTCGTCCCAGGTGGGCGACAGCCCACCGTTGTCCTCGGCCTTTTCTGGCACAATTTATCCTCGGAAAGCTCTTAAACCATTTAACCAAGAATTAGCATTACAAGTAAGCGCCGGTAGGGGAGACCTTCCCAAGTGACCCAAAAGGCCCCCTGTGCCGCAAGGCACAGGGGGCCTTGATCGCTTGGGAAAGAGAAAAGCCCAACCGAAAGGTTGGGCTTCAGCGCGTCGAAAAAGTCCCTTGCCTCTCCCTTTGGGAGAGGTGGCCCGCGTCAGCGGGTCGGAGAGGGTTCTGGATTTTCGAAGAAAATCCAGAAATATCGAATATTTGCTTTGCAAATATTCGATAACAGCTTGTCAAAGAACTATCCAAACGCCCCCGTTTCGTGTATACTAGACGAAACGGGGGTGTTTTTATGGAAGCATGGAAAAACAACGCACGGCGGGAGCCGGTCATTATCGATTTGGACACGCTGGTGCCCAAGGATCATCTGCTTCGTAAGATCGAAAAGGTCATGGATTACGACTGGCTGTATGAACGGCTTGACCCGCTGTACTGCCACGACAATGGCAGACCCGGTACTGACCCGGTGGTACTTATCAAGATGGTGCTGATTCAGCATCTGTTCGGCA
>SVLP01000044.1 GCA_015067895.1 Oscillospiraceae bacterium
CTCGCGATGACATGGATGTGGTCACCTGAGCCGATTGATCCAACATAGAAAACAGCAGCAGTGTCCCACTTGATTGTGTGTCACTGCTGCTGTATGTTGTTTGGATACCTATGCGTTTCTTTACAGCCCCTTCATTGTTTTTTATGCGGTTTATTTCTTCCTGAAGGTGCTCATCAGCAGGGTTCCCCACAGGAACAGGGGCAGCACATAGAAATTGCTGCACAGCATGGGGGCAGAGACCACGGTCAGGGCGGCATTCAGGGCGATACCCACGGCCTCGCTCCACCGGGCAGACATCAGATTCAGGCACAGCAGCACCACCGTCAGCACGATGGAGGCCACAGACAGGTAGCGCACCAGCAGCACGTGCTTTCGCTCCCCCTTGCTCAGGATCGCCCAGGGGGGCAGGAAAAACAGGACGGACACCAGCATCAGGCACAGCCGAGCGGCTGCACCCTCAGCGGTGGGGAACACAAAGCCCAGCACCGCCGTCAGAGCGAACATGGCCGCCCAGAGGGTGTACAGGGTCTTGCAGGAAAGCTTTTTCATAGGATTCCTCCTTATCGGTGTAGGGAACGGCCTGCGTGCCGTTCCACGTTTTGCAGGGCAGGCGTTGGGGAACGGCACGCAGGCCGTTCCCTACATTCGCGTAGCAATAGACTCATTGTACTGCGGAAATAGTCGGTTGGCAAGGGGAAAAATCCTCTGGACATGGCATATTTCCTCTGTTATAATGTTATGGATAAACTCGATTCAAGGAGCTGATACCCATGAAATGTCCCTTCTGCGGATTCCAGGAAAGCAAGGTGGTGGATTCCCGCCACTCCGACGATAATCTGTCCATCCGCCGCCGGCGGGAATGTCTGGGCTGTCAGCGGCGGTTCACCACCTACGAGATGGTGGAATCCCTGCCCATGGTGGTGGTGAAGAAGGACGGCTCCCGGCAGAATTTTGACAAGAGCAAGATCCTGACCGGCCTGCAGCGCTCCTGCGTCAACCGGCCCGTGCCCATCGCCGAGATGGAGCGCATCACCAACGAGATCGAGCAGGCGGTCATGAACTCCATGGAGCGGGAGATCAGCACCAATGACATCGGCGAGATGGTCATGGAGCGGCTCAAGCCCCTGGACGAGGTCAGCTACATCCGCTTCGCATCGGTGTACCGCCAGTTCAAGGACGTCAACAGCTTCATGCGGGAGCTGACCAAGATCCTGGAGGAAAAGTGATATGGTAGATTTTCTGAAATCCCTCATGTCGGACTTCGATCCGGCTATGCTGCTGCCCGATCTGTGGGCGATCTTCGACAAGCTGGATGTGGCACTGCGCATCCTGGTGCTGGCGGGCCCCCTGTGTCTGCTGGGTCTGGGACTGCTGTACCTGCTGGCTCCCCCCAGCGAGGCCAACCACATCTTCGGCTACCGCCATTTCTGGGGCATGTCCAGCGTGGACGCCTGGCAGTTCACCCAGAAGACCGCCGGCTTCGTCTGGACGGGTCTGGGCGCGGTGATGACCGTGGCCATGGCCTTCATCTGCAACAGCTACCGGGACATGGCCTGGGAGGCCATGCTGCTGTCCGCCCTCATCAGCGTCATCGTGGAGCTGCTGTTCGTCATCGTCAGCACCTTCCTCATCAACGCCCTGGTGATCCTGCACTTCGACCGCAAGGGCGTCAGAAGAGGTACCCAGGAATAAGGACATATCCGCAAGCCCGCTCGGAAGAGCGGGCTTTTTGCGCGTCAGCCGGGCAGCGGTGTCCAATCATTACGTTTCTTTGAACATTTCCGGGATTTCCTTTACATGGAAGCCATTTTGCGATATACTATAGCGTAAAGGAGTGTGGCTTATGCGAAATTCCAAGAAATACAACGCCCAGGAATTCGAAGAACTGTCCCGTCAGATCGATGATCTGCTGGAGGATTCCGGCGAAAAGATCGTGACCCAGGACGACGGCATCGACCTGGCTCAGTTTGCCCCGGCGGACACCGCCACGGCAGATACTGAGGTTTTCCAGAACTTTTCCAACGGCTATGGAGCCGCTGTGCGCAATTATTCCAACAATTACGGCAACCCCGGCGCCCCTGCGGTCAACAAGGCGCCCGTCTCCCAGGGCTCCATCCCCGCCTACAACCAGGACTTCCACCGGGAGCAGAGCCGCAAGGAGCCCAACCACGGCGAATACCGGGACTACGGCGGGGACAAGCAGCCCACCATCGCCGCCCGGAAGTCCGCCGAGCGCGTCAAAAAGCCCCGCAAGGGCGGCTGCTGCGGCTGCGGCTGTGCCACGGTGGCGCTGCTGCTGGCGGCGCTGGTGGCAGGCGTGATGATCGTGCTGGGCAGTCTCTTCGAGATGCCCACCGCCGACTACGGCCTGGGCCCCCGCAAGGACGACACCGCCACCATCCTGCTCTGCGGCACCGACAAGGACGGCACCCGCACCGACACCATGATGCTGCTCTATCTGGACGGCAACGACGGCAGAGTGGGCCTGCTGAGCCTGCCCCGGGACACCCTGACCATCACCGGCGAGGGCAAGCGGGCCAAGCTCAACTCCGCCTACGGCCGCAACGGCTGCGGGGAGGAGGGCATGGAGTGGACGCTCAACTATGTGGAGCGGATCATCGGCTTCCGTCCCGACGGCTATATCCTGGTGGACATGGAGCTGGTGCCCAAGGTCGTGGATCTCATGGGCGGCGTGGACGTCCATCTGGATCACCACATCCGTGTCCATACCGACGGCGTGGAGGTCTACGTCCCCGCCGGTGACGCCCACCTCAACGGCGAGGAAGTCCTGGCGACTCTTCGCTACCGGGCGGGCTACTCCAACGCCGACCTGGGCCGCGTCCAGGTGCAGCGGATGGTCATCACCGAATGCATGAAGCAGTGGGTGCACCCGGCCAAGCTGGCCCTGCTGCCCGAGGCCCTCGACCTGATCCAGGAGGAGAGCCTGACCGACCTGTCCGTCAACAACTACCTCTGGATCGGCAAAACCATCCTCACCGGCATGGGCGACATGACCAGCGACACCCTGCCCGGCTACGCCGACATGCGCGGCGGCGCCAGCTATTTCGTCCTGTACCCCGAGCAGGTGGCAGAGCTCATCAACGAGTCCTACAATCCCTACACCGTGGATGTGGACGTGGACGATCTGGACATCGCGGAGTAAGGCCATGGAAAAACGACCCGTGGGCCGCTTCGCCCCCACCCCCTCCGGACGGATGCACCTGGGCAACGTCTTCGCTGCCCTGCTCAGCTGGCTGAGCCCCAAGAGCAAGGGCGGCGACTGGATCCTCCGGATGGAGGACTTGGACACCCTGCGCACCAGGGCGGAATACGCAGAGCTTCTGCGGGACGACCTGCGCTGGCTGGGCCTAAGCTGGGACGAGGAGACCGAGCCCCAGAGTGCCAGAAGTGCGGTCTATGACCGGTATTTTGCCCAATTGGAGGAGAAAAAACTCCTCTTCCCCTGCTACTGCACCCGCAGTCAGCTCCACAATGTCAACGCGCCCCATCTGGCGGACGGAACCTATGTCTACGCCGGAACCTGCCGGAGCCTGACCCCCGAGCAGCGGGCCGCCCAGAAGCGGCTGCCCAGCTGGCGGGTGATGGTTCCCGACCGGGAATTCTCGTTTACCGACCACGTTCAGGGCCCCTACCGGGAGAACCTGCTTACCGACTGCGGCGATTTCGTCGTCCGCCGGGCCGACGGGGTCTATGTCTACCAGCTGGCGGTCACCGTGGACGACGGCGAGTCCGGCGTCACCGAGGTGGTGCGGGGCTGGGATCTGCTGAGCTCCGCGCCCCGGCAGATGTATTTGCAGGAGCTCTTCGGCTTCGACCATCCCGAATACGCCCACATCCCCATGCTCATGGCTCCCGAGGGACGCCGCCTGAGCAAGCGGGATCAGGATCTGGACATGGGCGCTCTGCGGAACCGGCTGAAGCCGGAGCAGCTGATCGGCGTTCTGGCCCACGCGGCTGGACTGACCGAGACTGCGGAGCCCATCTCCGCCCGGGAGCTGGCGACGATCTTCGACTGGTCGAAGATCCACGGAAAAGAGATCGTGGTCAGCGAGCTGGAGAAGCTCTACTGAACGAACACCTTTGTAGGGCGGGTGGCATGCCCCCGCCGCCCCGGTTCGATGATGTGATATATGAAACAGGGGATCCAGCCTCCCACTACCATGTCATTGCGAGCCGAAGGCGTGGCAATCTCCTGGAACCGGGTGCGAATACGAACGCAGTGCCAGGAGATTGCCACGTCGGGCTGTGCTCTCCTCGCAATGACAGTGTTTTGCTGCGTTCCGGGAACAAATTTACCGTGGCAATCAACCAACGTGTTCGGCGGGGGCATGCCCCCGCCCTACGTGACGGCGCGTTTTCGGTATTACAGGCTACTACTTTTTGTATTGAAATGAGGGACACAAATGGAACCCATTTTTCAGAAACGATTCACCCTCTACGGCAACGACTGCGACTGCTTCGGCCGGGTCAAGCCCTCCACCATTCTCGGCATGATGCAGGAGTCGGCGGGGGAGCAGTGCGCCGGGCTGCACATGAGCTGGGAGGAGATGGCGGAAAAGGGCCTGTTCTGGGCCATCACCCGCCAGACCGTCCGGATCACCCGGCTGCCCAGGGCCTATGAGACCATCACCATCGAGACCTGGCCCATGCCCGCCACCCGGGTGGCCTACCCCCGTGCCACCATCGCCTATGATGCGGAAGGAAACGAGCTCTTCCGCTGCATCGCCCTGTGGATCCTGATGGATCTGAACAGCCGGGCCATGGTGCTGCCGGGCAGGAGCGATGTGGACGTCCCCGGCTGCATCCGGGGCGGCGAGCTGCCTACACCGAAGTCCCTGACGCCGAAGGATCTGCCCAACACCACCGAGCGGAAGGTGCGCTTTGGTCAGCTGGATCGCAACGGCCACATGAACAACACCAAGTATCTGGAGTGGGCCATGGATCTGCTGCCCGGCTCCTTCCACGGCGGGCACCCCCTGAAGGAGTTCACCGTCTGCTACCTGAACGAAGCCAGGGAGGGCGACCGGGTCACCCTGCGCCACGGCCTGGCTGACGGTATCTTACAGGTGGATGCCACCCGTCCCGATCCCGCCGACGGCAGCAAGTCCCACCGGGTCTTTGCCGTGAAGGCGATGTTTGCGTAAGCACTGTATTCTCGCCCCCCTCGTTTACGAGGGGGGGATGGCCGAAGGCCAGGGGGGAGTATGCAGTAGGTACTGCTTTCTCCATCGGCACTTCGGCGAATTCGACCTGCGTTCGGACTCCCCCCGCCCCTGCGGGGCACCCCCCTCATAAATGCGGGGGGCAAGAAATCGATCATTTGTGAGGATTTATCATGCTCTTTTCCAGCATTGAATTTCTGTACTACTTCCTGCCCGTTGTGCTCATCGGGTATTTTCTTCTGCCCAAAAGCTTACGAAACGGCTGGCTGCTGATCGTCAGCCTGTTCTTTTACGCCTGGGGCGAGCCGAAGCTGGTGGCGGTGATGCTGGCCTCCATCGTGCTCAACTGGCTCTGGGGCATCGGCATTGGCCGGAGCACCAAGCAGGGCTGGAAGCGGTTCTTTTTGGTGCTGTCCTGCCTGACCTGCCTGGGACTTCTGGGCTGGTTCAAGTATGCGGACTTCGCCCTTGAAAACATCAACGCCCTGCTGGGAACCAAAATTCCTCTGCCGAAGCTGGCGCTGCCCATCGGCATCAGCTTCTACTCCTTCCAGATCCTGAGCTACACCATCGATGTGTACCGGGGCCGGGCGCAGGTTCAGTACGACATCGTCGATTTCGGCTGCTACGTGGTGCTCTTCCCCCAGCTGATCGCGGGCCCCATCGTCCGCTATGTGGACGTGGAGCGGGAGCTGAAGGAGCGGAAAACCACCGCCGAGGATTTCCGGCTGGGTCTGCGGCGGTTCCTGTTCGGCCTGGGCAAGAAGGTGCTCATCGCCAACCAGCTGGGTCAGTTCATCGAGCTTTTCCGCAGCTCCGGCGAGAAGAGCCTGCTCTTCTACTGGCTTTACGCCATTGGTTTTTCCCTGCACATCTACTTCGACTTCTCCGGCTATTCCGACATGTCCATCGGCCTGGGACGGATCTTCGGCTTCAAATTCCCCGAGAATTTCAACTACCCCTTCCTCTCAGGCTCCATCCAGGAGTTCTGGCGGCGGTGGCACATGACCCTGGGCGGCTGGTTCCGGGATTACCTGTATATCCCCCTGGGCGGCAGCCGGGTGAGCAAGGCCAAATGGCTGCGCAACGTGCTGTTCGTGTGGATGTTCACCGGTCTATGGCACGGCGCGGCCTGGAATTTCGTTCTTTGGGGTCTGATGTTCGCGGCGCTGCTGCTGATGGAGAAGTTCGTGGACGTGACGAAGCTGCCCCGCCTTCTCCGGCACGGCTATGTGCTGCTCGTCATCGCCATCAGCTTTGTGCTCTTCAACGCGGCGAGCCTGAGCCAGGCGGCCTCGGACATCGGCGGCATGTTCGGCATCGGGGGTGCGCCCCTGGTGACTGCCGAGACCCTGTACTACCTGCGCAGCTATGCGGGGGTATTCCTGCTGGCGCTGATCGGTGCCACCCCCTGGCCCAAGCGGTGGGCGCTGAAGCAGGATCAGCCCCTGGTGGACACCATCGTCATGGCGGCTCTGCTGCTGCTTTGCACCGCCAGCCTGGTGGACGGCAGCTTCAATCCGTTTTTGTATTTCCGGTTCTGATGCTGTGCATTCTTGCCCCCCGCATTTATGAGGGGGGTGCCCCGCAGAGGCGGGGGGAGCCCGTACTTTGTATACTCCCCCCTGGCCTTCGGCCATCCCCCCTCGTAAACGAGGGGGGCGAGATCACACCTATTTACGATTTAGGAGAACGATATGAAACGTACCATCTCTCTGATCCTGATCCTGGCTCTGTGGGCTTCCCTGGCGGCCTTTGCATGGGTCAAATCCCCGGCGGCCAGCTCCGATGCTGAGCGGCGGCCCCTGGAGCAGTTCCCAGAGATCAGCAGCGACAGCCTGCTCTCCGGCGAATTCATGTCGGATTTTGCCGACTACGCCGTGGATCAGTTCCCCCTGCGGGACGGCTTCCGCACCCTGAATGCTTATCTGACCTACTATCTGCTGGGAAAGCAGGACAACAACGGCATCTACCTCCACGACGGCTACGCCGCCAAGATGGAGTATCCCATGGATGAAGTTTCCGTCAACTTCGCCATTGACCGGTTCAATGACCTGTACGACATGTACCTGGCGGACTGCAATGTCCATTTCGCCCTTGTCCCCGACAAGAACTACTACCTGGCCGAGTACGCCGGGGCCCTTAGCATGGACTACGACGCCCTCTACGAAAAGATGGCTGCAGAGCTGCCCTGGGCAAACTTCATCGACCTGCGGGAGCACCTCTCCATCGGGGACTACTACCGCACCGACACCCATTGGCGCCAGGAGCAGCTCCCGCGCGCTGCCAATGCCATCGCGGAGCACCTGGGTGTCATCGTTCCCTCGTTTGCGCAGATCCAGATCGACCGGCCCTTCTACGGCGTCTACTACGGCCAGGCGGCTCTGCCCATGGAGCCCGAGCCCATGTATTACCTGACCAACGAGCTTTTTTTGGAAAACTGCACCGTCTACTGCCATGACAACGGCGTTCAGTCCCAGGTCTGCGACCTGACCAAGCTGGAGAGCCGGGATCTGTATGATATTTTCCTCTCAGGCCCGGCTGCGGTGCTGGAGATCTCCAACCCCGCCGGTACTCCGGGGAAGGAGCTGATCGTCTTCCGGGACTCCTTCGGCAGCTCCATGGTGCCCCTGCTTGTGAACGACTACGAGACCGTCTGGGTGCTGGACACCCGGTATGTCAGTCCCGCCATGCTGGGCCAGTTCGTGGAATTTTCCGATCAGGATGTGCTGATGCTCTACAGCACCCTGATCCTCAACAGCAGCTCCGCCCTGCGAAAGTGAAAAATTTTACCGCCGGAGTTACCTCCGGCGGTTGCCTTTTTTCCCGAAAAACCGTATAATATCCTTGAAAAACCACATTGGGAGGGGAACATCATGGGTATGATCGACAAGGAGCTGCTGATGACGCATGTGGTGGAGGAGCGCAAGCTCCGCTTCGAGGAGTTCGTCAAGGAGCAGAGCGCCTCGGGCGGCGGAAAGATGAAGGACGCCGTCCTGTGCAGCAAGGGCCACCGGGATTTCTACGGCAAGCTCACCTTCCAGCGGGGCGTGATCCACAAGGCCCTCTGGGTCATTCCCGGCGACAAGCTCGGGGACATCCTGATCTACAAGGATCGGGCCATGGCGGAGGGCTATGCCAAGGCGCTGCTGCCCCTGCTGAAGAACAACGGCTTCGACGGCAGCAAGGTCTGGGTCGAGCGGATCGCCATCCGAAACGAAGCAAGTAATCCCCTGTCGGGACTCATGTCCCCCAAGGTGACCTATGACGATGAGGATAAGTACATCATCCGCATGATCGTGCGGTAAATAACTCTTGCCTCCCCTATTTATAGGGGAGGTGGGCCGGTGGATTCGGGCAAAGCCCGGAGCCACCGGGTCGGAGGGGTTCTGCCCGCTTTTCATGGAAAAGCGGGCATTTCCGAATATTTGCTCCGCAAATATTCGGACTCCCCCCGGCCTGCGGCCACCCCCCTCATAAATGCGGGGGGCAAGAGCATGACCTTTTTCAACAGTCAGCAAAACCGCCGCTTCCGGTGTGGAAGCGGCGGTTTCGTTTAACAATAAAAGTCCTTGATCTTCTTTGCGCGGCTGGGATGGCGCAGCTTGCGGATGGCCTTGTTCTCGATCTGGCGGATACGCTCGCGGGTGACGCCGAAGATCTGGCCCACCTCCTCCAGGGTGTGGGTGCGGCCGTCGTACATGCCGAAGCGCATGCGCAGCACGTCGGCCTCACGCTCGGTCAGGGTGTCCAGGATCTCCTTCAGGGCCTCGGCAAGCAATGCGTTGGAGGTTGCGTCGGCGGGGCCGGGGGTGTGATCGTCCTCCACGAAGGAGCCGATGGAGGTATCCTCTTCATCACCCACGGGGGTGTCCAGAGACAGGGTGTCCGCGGCGGTGCGGTTGGCCTCGATGATCTTCTCCACGGGCAGGTTCAGCTCCTTGGCGATCTCCTCCACGGTGGGCTCACGGCCCAGCTCCTGCACCAGCTTGCGGTTGCAGCGGGTGGCCTTGTTGATGACCTCCACCATATGCACGGGGACGCGGATGGTGCGGGCCTGATCCGCGATGGCGCGGGTGATGGCCTGCCGGATCCACCAGGTGGCATATGTAGAGAACTTGTTTCCCTTTGTCCAGTCGAACTTGTCGACCGCGCGGATCAGGCCGGTGTTGCCCTCCTGGATCAGATCCAGGATGTGCAGGCCGCGGCCGGAGTACTTCTTGGCGATGGAGACCACCAGACGCAGGTTGGCCTCGGTGAGCTTGTTCTTGGCGTACTGGTCGCCCTCGCTCACGCGCTTGGCCAGCTCCACCTCTTCCTCGGCACTCAGCAGCTTCACCTGGCCGATCTCCTTCAGGTACATGCGGACGGGATCGTCCAGGTTGTACTCGGCGGCCAGATCCACGGGATCGATCAGATCCTCCTCGTCGATGCCGTTCAGGTCGATGTCGCCGTCGGTGTCCACCAGATCCAGATCGTCGCCCAGATCCAGCTCAGCAGCCACCACCTGGATGTTCATGGCCTCCAGCTGGTCGTAGATCTTCTCGATGACCTCGGGGTTCAGGTCGAGCTTGTCCAGATGGGCCTGCAGGTCGGCGGCACGGATCATGCCCTCCTTCTTGCCCTTGGCGATCAGGCTCTGGATGGCGGCCTGGAGCTCCTCGGTGTTGTTCTTGTTCTTCTTCTCGTTGGCCATAGTATCTCCTCAACTTTTCTTTGTTGTTGTTATCCGGGTAGACTATATATCGTTTTTTCGATTTCGGCAAGGGGTTTTCGGTGAAATTTTTGAGAATTTTTTTCGATTCGACCCCTTTCTCACCACAGCCAGTATCCCCGGAAGAAACAAAAAGATACGGTTTACTTTTTGGAAATTATTTTGTATATTATATGGTATGAAACTATCCGTAAATTTCTGTTTCTCAGAATTGTACAGCGGCAGTGTAGGGAACGGTCATGACCGTTCCGGTCGGTTTTGAGACCTCGATGGGCTCAAAACCGACAATGCTACGAATTCGCCGGAGGTGCTTTCGGTTCGTGACGCTGTACTGCGGAACGGTCATGACCGTTCCCTACATTACATTCTGCGGGATTTTCGAACTTTACGAAATACCAAGAGGTGCACCTATGACCGATTTATCCAAGATCCGTAATTTTTCCATCATCGCCCACATCGACCACGGCAAATCCACCCTGGCCGACCGGCTTCTGGAGGAGTGCAAGGCCATCACCCAGCGGGAGATGGAGAGCCAGATCCTGGACTCCATGGAGCTGGAGCGCGAGCGCGGCATCACCATCAAGGCCACCGCTGCCACCATGGAGTACACCGCCGCCGACGGCGAGACTTACGTCCTGAACCTGATCGACACCCCGGGCCACGTGGACTTCAACTATGAGGTCTCCCGCTCCATGGCCGCCTGCGAGGGCGCGATCCTGGTGGTCGACGCAAGCCAGGGCGTGGAGGCTCAGACTCTGGCCAACACCTATCTGGCCATCGACGCAGGCCTGGAGGTTTTGCCCGTCATCAACAAGATCGACCTGCCCTCCGCCCGGCCCGCCGAGGTCAAGGCAGAGGTGGAGGACATCATCGGCCTGCCCGCCGAGGACTCCCCCGAGATCTCCGCCAAGAACGGCATCAACATCCCCGCCGTGCTTGAAATGATCGTCGAGCAGGTACCGCCCCCCACCGGCGACCGGGAGGCTCCCCTGCAGGCTCTGATCTTCGACAGCCAGTATGACTCCTACCGGGGCGTCATCGTCTACACGAGAATCAAGCAGGGCACCGTCCGGGCCGGTATGGACATCAAAATGATGGCCACCGGCGCCCAGTACAAGGTCGTCGAGGTGGGCACCATGAGCCCCCGGGGTCTGATCCCCGCGGAAGCCCTGGGCGCGGGCGAGGTGGGCTACATCACCGCCTCCATCAAGACCGTGGCCGACACCCAGGTGGGCGACACCATCACCGAGCTGAACCGTCCCGCCGCCGAGCCCCTGCCCGGCTATCGCGAGGTCATGCCCATGGTCTTCTCCGGCGTCTATCCCGCCGACGGCGCGAAATACCAGGATCTGCGGGATTCTCTGGAAAAGCTGAAGCTGAACGACGCATCCTTCGTCTATGAGCCCGAGAGCTCCATCGCCCTGGGCTTCGGCTTCCGCTGCGGCTTCTTAGGGTTGCTGCACATGGAGATCATCCAGGAGCGTCTGGAGCGGGAGTATAACCTGGATCTCATCACCACCGCCCCCAATGTCGTCTATCGGGTCACCAAGACCGACGGCACCGTGCTGATGGTGGACAACCCCCTGGACTACCCCGACCCCATGGAGATCGCCAAGGCCGAGGAGCCCTACGTCAAGATCAACCTGATCGCCCCCCAGGAGTACGTGGGCAACATGATGGATCTGGCCACCTCCCGCCGGGGCGAGTTCAAGGACATGGTGTATCTGGATGCCAACCGGGTGGAGCTGCACTACAATATGCCCCTGAACGAGATCATCTACGATTTCTTCGACGCCCTGAAGTCCCGCACCCGTGGCTACGGCTCTTTGGACTACGAGCTGATCGGCTACCGGGAGAGCAAGCTGGTCAAGCTGGACATCCTCCTCAACGGCGACATCGTCGACGCCCTGAGCTTCATCCTCTTCGCCGACAACGCCTATCCCCGGGCCAGAAAGATCTGCGAGAAGCTCAAGGAGAACATCCCCCGGGCCCAGTTCGAGATCCCCGTCCAGGCGGCCATCGGCGGCAAGATCATCGCCCGCGAGACCATCAAGGCCGTCCGCAAGGACGTGCTGGCCAAGTGCTACGGCGGCGACATCACCCGTAAGAAGAAGCTGCTGGAGAAGCAGAAGGAGGGCAAGAAGCGTATGCGCACCTTCGGCACCGTCAGTGTGCCTTCCGAGGCCTTTATGGCTGTGCTGAAGCTGGACGAAGACTAACCGTTACAGATTGGAGATTGAAGAGTGAAGAGTGGAGATTTTGCTCTGATCTCCACTCTCCAATCTCAACTCTCCACTCTCAAAGGAGATATCTATGGCAATCATCAAAACCAACAAAAACAAGACCCCTCTGGGCATCTACATCCACATCCCCTTCTGCCGGAGCAAGTGTGAGTACTGCGACTTTTACTCCATCGGCGGAAAGCATGAGGAGCTCTATGCCGACTACACCGACGCGGTCTGCCGGCACATCAAGGAGACGGGCCCCCTGGCTCCCAACCATCGGGTGGATACCATCTACTTTGGCGGCGGCACCCCCAGCTATTTCGGTGCCGAGGGACTGGCCACCATCCTGACCGCTGTGCGCAAGAACTTCGATGTGGCGCCCGATGCGGAGATCACCTTCGAAGCCAATCCCGACTCCGTCACCGACCAGCTGCTGAAGCGGCTGAAGGCCGAGGGCTTCAACCGGGCATCTCTTGGCATCCAGTGTGACGACGACAAGATCCTGCAGAGTCTGGGCCGTCCCCACAGCTACCGTCAGGCCGTCGCCGCCTTCCAGCGGCTGCGCAAGGCGGGCTTCGACAACATCTCCGTGGATCTCATGTACGGCCTGCCCCAGCAGAGCGAGTTCACCTGGCGGGACACCCTGACCAATGTCCTGAGCCTGCACCCGGAGCACATCAGCTGCTACGGCCTGAAGGTGGAGCCGGGCACACCCCTGTACGAGTATCAGGACAGCGTCTTCCTGCCCACCGACGACACCCAGGTGGATATGTATCTGGCGGCCTGTGAGATCCTGAAGGAGAACGGCTACCGCCAGTATGAGATCTCCAACTTCGCCCGCCGGGGCAGGATCTCCAGGCACAATATGAAATACTGGACGGGGATGGAGTACATCGGCTTCGGCCCCAACGCCGCCAGCGATTTCGCCGGCAAGTATTTCACCATGGTAGGCGACCTGCAGGCCTACATCGACGGCATCCGCAGCGGCGGACAGGTCATCGCCGACGTGCTGGAGATCCCCGTCCGGGAGCGGGCGGGCGACTACCTGATGCTCCGGCTTCGCACCAACCACGGCATTTCCGCCCAGGAATACGAGCGGCAGTACCTGCTGCCCTTTGGCCCCCTGGAAGCGGAGCTGAAGCGGTGCCAGGAGCGGGGCCACGCCGTCTATGAGAACGACCGCTGGCACCTGACCCCCAAGGGCATGATGGTCTCCAACTCCATCATCTCCGAGCTCCAGCTGATCCAGGAGCGCTGCGAGCCCCTGACCAAGAGAAGATTCTGAAAAAGAGCAAGACCGCACCGGCTCCGGTGCGGTCTTTTGGCGGTTTGGGAATCCTCATTGTAGGGGATTACAGCTGCGCCCGCAGCCACTCCAGGGCTTCCCCCAGACACGCATAGGGATCCCGCTCCCATCGCTCCTGCTCGACGAAGGCGTAGGGAACGCCCGTCTCCAGACAGGCCTGAGCCACGCCGCTCCAGTTGATGTCGCCCTGTCCCGCCGGGACGAGGATCTCGGTGCCGTCGGGCATTTTTTTGCCCTCCTTGAAATGCACCATGCACACCCGGCCGGGATATTTGCGGATCCAATCGGGCATGGACAGCCCCGCCTTGTCCACGTGGTACAGGTCAAGGCACAGATCCAGCCACTTCAGCCGCTCCATGAGAAAATCCACAGGGCAGACGCCGCCGATGGGGACAAAATCCGCCGCCACGGGATGGAAGCAGAGCTTCTGCCCCAACGCAGCCAGCTCATCGCGCAGCTGTTCCAACGCCTGGGCAAAGGCTTCCAGACCCTCCCGGCTCTTCCATTGCTCGGGGATGCGGCTGGGGCAGAGCCAGGTGCCGCCGGAAACTGCGTTCAGATCGCAGTAATACCGTCGGTTTTGCAAGATCTCTGTGGAAAAATCCTGGATGGAGACAGACTGGATTCCGTGGCGCTCCAGGGCTTCGCCGATGGCTTCGATGGGGACGGACGGGTCGATCCACTGCAGCTGCACCGTGTCCACGCCCATGGCGGCGAGCCTTGCAAAGGCCGTGTCCACCTGCTCCGGCGTCCCCAGAAGGGGCTTGAGACTCGATACCTGAATACCTGTTTTCATGGCCATTCCTCCTTTTTCTCCATGATAGCATGTCCGGCGATGTTTGACAACCGTTGCCCCGTGTGGTACACTGGTTCCATCCAAAAAAGGAGGAGATACCATGGATCTCAAAGCAAAGATCGAGGAAATCGTCAAGAAGCTGCTGTCCGACAAGACTCTGATGGCCCGCTTCGAGCGCAACCCCGCGTCCGTCATCGAGGAGTTCATCGGCATCGACCTGCCCGATGAGCAGGTCAACCAGGTGGTCGAGGCCATCAAGGCCAAGATCAAGCTGGATCAGGTGGGCGACGTCCTGGGCGGCATCGGCAAGCTGTTCGGCAAGTAAATGAGGAAAGAGCGGCACCGGTGCCGCTCTTTTTTCTTCCCGCAGGGTTGATGTCTTTCAGGAAAACAGCTCCGTCAGCGGCGCGAACCGGTAGCCCATGTCCTTCCAGCCTGAGATCAATCGATCCAGAATCTCCGCATTGGTCTTCGATGTGGCGTGGAGCAGCACCACGGCCCCGTCGTGTACCCGGCTGTTCAGCTTTTCCACAGCCGCGTCGGGATCCGGTTGAGCATCGTTGTTCCAGTCCGCATAGGCCAGGCTCCAGAAGACGGTCTTGTAGCCCATGTCCTTCGCCATCTTCAGGTTTTCCTCCGAGTACAGCCCCTGGGGCGGGCGGTAGAATTTGGGCAGGGTCTGGCCGGTGATATCCGTGTAGCGGTCTTCGACGCCCCGCAGCTCCTTTTCGAAGGCGGCCCGGCTGGGGACGGCGCTCATGTCCGGGTGGTTCATGGTGTGGTTGCCCACGATGTGGCCCTCCTGAGTCATCCGGCGCACCAGGTCGGCGTTCCGCTCCAGATAGTCCCCCACCAGGAAAAAGGCTGCGGGCACCTCCTGCTTTTTCAGCACATCGAGAATGTCCGCCGTGTACCCGTTCTCATAGCCCGCGTCGAAGGTCAGATACAGCACCTTCCCCCCGTCCGCGTCCAGATAGGCCCCGTCCAGCTCCCGGAGCTTCTCCGGGCTCACCGGCCCCGCCGGAGCCATCCCCTGATTCTGAAAGGACAGCCCCCAGCTCCCCGTGGGCACGGCGTCGGTGAAAAACGACGCGATCAGCAGTACCGCGCTGAGGATCGCCGCTCCGCACAGCACCCCAAGATTCATCCGTTTCATACGCATCCCTCCTGGGGGAAGTGTATGAGGGGGAGGTCAGCAATATCCCTGATCGACTTCTGTAGGGGCGGGTCAATGCCCCGCCCATACAGTTAATACTAATTCTTGGTTAAATGGTTTAAGAGCTTTCCGAGGATAAATTGTGCCAGAAAAGGCCGAGGACGACGGTGGGCTGTCGCCCACCTAGGACGAGAACGCATTATGGCGCAATTTAGACCGGAAAGAATTAAACGGTTTAATCAAGAGTTAGTATAAAATGTATCACATTCAAATGTGACATCGTCACGGAATCAATTCCCCTTTTTGGGTATCCTATAGACAAAGAAAGACGAAAGGAGCGAACGCTATGATCGCCATGAATGAGAAGCTGTATCGGGAAAACGTGCTGGAGGGCGGCAAGCCCGTCCTCGTGGAATTCTGGGCACCCTGGTGCGTGTACTGCCGCCGGATCGGCCCGGCCATGCAGAAGGTGGCCGAGCAGAACCGGGAGGGCCTGATCGTGGGTCAAGTCAACATCGACGACCACCCGGAGCTGGCCAGCCGGGAGCAGATCGAGGTCGTCCCCACCCTGGTGCTCTATCAGGGCGGCGAGGCCCTGGGCTCCATCGTGGCTCCGGAATCCAAGGCCCGGATCGACGAATTTCTGGAGGATTTTTTAGGGAACTGAGGTGAGCGACATGAAGCGCGTTTATGATATGATCGTTCTGGGCGGCGGCCCCGGCGGCTACACCGCCGCCCTCTACGCGGCCCGGGCGGGGCTGCGCGTCGCGGTGCTGGAGAAGCTCAGTGCCGGGGGCCAGATGGCCCTGACCAGCCAGATCGACAATTACCCCGGCTTCCCCGAGGGGGTGGACGGCTTCGAGCTGGGAATGAAATTCCAGGAGCAGGCCCAGCGGTTCGGCGCGGTGACGGAATACGCCGAAGTCCGGGAGCTGGAGCTGAAGGCCGACCCCAAGGTTCTGCACACCACCGAGGGCGATTTTTACGCGAAGACCGTGGTCATCGCCACCGGCGCCGGAGCCCGGAAGCTGGGTCTGGAGCACGAGGATCGGCTCACGGGCCGGGGCGTCAACTACTGCGCCCACTGCGACGGCATGTTCTACCGGGGCAAGACCGTAGCTCTGGTGGGCGGCGGCAACAGCGCAGCGGCGGAGGCCCTGTACCTGTCCCGCATCGCGAAAAAGGTCATCCTGATCCACCGCCGGGACACCCTCCGGGCCACGAAGATCTACCACGAGCCCCTGATGAAGCTGGAGAATCTGGAATTCAAGTGGAACAGCGCGGTGACCGAGCTTCTGGGAGACGACCGGCTGTCCGGTGTCAAAGTAAAGAATCTGATCTCCGGCGAAGAGGAAGTCCTGGATGTGGACGGCATCTTCGTCAGCATCGGCCGGAAGCCCGCCACGGAGCTGGTGGCCGGTCAGCTGGAGCTGGACAACGGCTACATCATCGCCGACGAATCCACCCGAACCAATCTCCCCGGCGTCTACGCCGTGGGCGACGTCCGGACGAAGGCTCTGCGCCAGATCATCACCGCCGCCGCCGACGGCGCCAACGCCGCCCATTTCGCGGAGGCGTATCTTTCGGAGCACAACTGACTCTTGCCCCCCGCATTTATGAGGGGGGTGCCCCGAAGGGGCGGGGGGAGTCCGCCTGTCGATGTTGTATACTCCCCCCTGGCCTGCGGCCATCCCCCCTCATAAATGAGGGGGGCGAGATATATCAAATCTCCATTTGACAACAGCCCCTCCCGGCACTATACTTGTCTTAAGGAGGGATGAATCATGGAATTTTCTCAGTGCTTCCCCATTTGGAACAAGCTGACAGCCGATCAACAGGAGCGGCTGCGTAATGTTACGGATTTACAGAAGATCAAGGCGGGCACCGTCGTCCACGACGGCAGTCCCGAGTGCAAGGGCATGGTGCTGGTCAGGAGCGGCCAGCTGCGGGCGTACCTGCTCAGCGAGGAGGGCCGGGAGATCACCATCTGCCGCTTTTTTGAGATGGACATCTGCCTGTTCTCCGCATCCTGCGTCATGCCCAATATGATGTTCGATGTGTTCATCGAGGCGGAAAAGGACACCGAGATGTGGGTCATCCCCGCCTGTTTGTACCAGAATCTCATGGACGAGAGCCTACCCCTGAGCACCTACTCCCGGGATCTCATCACCAACCACTTCTCCGAGGTCATGTGGCTCATGGAGCAGATCATGTGGAAGAGCTTTGACAAGCGTCTGGCGGGCTTTTTGATCGAGGAAGCCCGGATCGAGGAGACGGACGCGCTGAAGATCACCCACGAGAAGATCGCCTCCCACATGGGCACCGCCCGGGAGGTGGTCACCCGGATGCTGCGCTACTTCCAGAGCGACGGCATGGTCAAGCTCACCCGGGGCACCGTGGAGCTGATCGACAAGAAGGCGCTGGAACAATTGAGCGAAGGATAAGACAAGCCCGCTGCGAAATGCAGCGGGCTTTCCTCATAGATAGACGCAACCTGTAGGGAATTGCCCAAAATGCTGGCGTACCATGTAACGACCCCACGTACAACAAAACGACCCCCTTCGCAGTTCGAACAGCTTGTCAGCGGCGACTCGCCACAAAAAGGCCGCCCCCTTGCGGGAGCGGCCTCGAATTTCGGTATACCGAGAATTACAGCAGCTTGGCGAAGTGCTTGATGGTGCGGACCATCTGGCTGGTGTAGGAGTTCTCGTTGTCGTACCAGGAGACGACCTGAACCTGGGTCTTGCCGTCGGGCAGCTTGTTGACCATGGTCTGGGTGGCGTCGAACAGGGAGCCGAAGCGCATGCCGATGATGTCGGAGGAGACGATCTCGTCCTCGGTGTAGCCGTAGGACTCGGTGGCAGCGGCCTTCATGGCAGCGTTGATCTCAGCAACGGTGACCTCCTTGGCGACCACAGCGTTCAGCATGGTGGTGGAGCCGGTGGGGGTGGGAACGCGCTGGGCAGCGCCGATCAGCTTGCCGTTCAGCTCGGGGATGACCAGGCCGATGGCCTTGGCAGCGCCGGTGGAGTTGGGAACGATGTTGCAGGCGGCAGCGCGGGAGCGGCGCAGGTCGCCCTTGCGCTGGGGGCCGTCCAGGGTCATCTGGTCGCCGGTGTAGGCGTGGATGGTGCACATGATGCCGGCCTCGATGGGAGCCAGATCGTTCAGAGCCTTAGCCATGGGAGCCAGGCAGTTGGTGGTGCAGGAAGCGGCGGAGATGATGT